>JBAVYH010000188.1:0-37038 GCA_049698695.1 Bryobacteraceae bacterium
CTGCACCAGTTCGCCGCGTTCTTCAGCGGTGACAACCAGCGCAGCAGCGGGAGCACGGGGCATCGCTCCTATAGTATGAACCAAGACCACCTAAAGGTAAAGCTATCTATGAGACACTATACTAGGAGGCGTGAACGGTGGTTGTGCCTCCGCGGTACTCTCGAACCGAAAGCCCCCCTCGCCGTAACGAGAACAGCTTCCGGATACACTCGAAGACAGTTGGCTGGTTCTGTAGCGTCCACAGCAGAGCTACTCCGGCGACTATCTTTAAGGCCGTGCTTCGATCCACGAACGCCCCAAGCAAGAGCGCCACGATCAAGACCACGACGACCTGGTTCCTTTCCGACATGAGCTTCTCCTTTTTGACTGCAAGTGAAGTTGCGCTGCCCCTTACCGAACAGCAGAATCCCAGAAAGTCTGGGTGCTTCAAGGAAACCGAAGTTTCCCTCATTTAAGAAGCCGGATTATTCTTCTTTAGTCCATCCTTTCGTAGAATCGGTTCCCCCGCCGGACCCACATCGGCTCGGGTCTGAAACTCGGACACCGTGTAAAAGTTCACCCGTTCGCGAAATGCATCGATGATGGCCTCGGCTTCGGAGCCACACTCGCGACCGAGCGCCGGGACGTCACCGTTGTCGCCGCTTCCGCTGGCCAGAAAGAAGCGTTCCTCGCCGGCGGCCTCTGAATTGTCATCCCGAATGCGCCGGCGCCGTGTCGCCGCGCTTCTGGGCGGAGTCGCCTGGGAGTCCCTAACGACACGCGCTCTTTTCCCCTCAACGGCGGGAGGCTGCGTGCTCTTCGAATCTGCGATCGATTCTGGTCCGGTGCCGGCGATCGTTTGTTCGCTGTTTTTCATTCGAGGTCTCCATTCTGGGCGGCCGCGCCCACGACGGCCTGTGCTTGGGCCTCACTGGCCGGAACTGGAGCGGCACCGGCTGAGTCCAGACTCGCCACATTGGTGCTGCCTCTGCCGTCCTGTTTGTTCTTTTGCCGGGCTTCCATAAACCCGACGGCGCGTGGCTTCAGCAGAATGCCCGCCGCGAACAGGAAGAGCGGCAGGATGCCCACCGTGCCTTCCGACAGTCCTGCCTTTCTCAACGATCCTGCGGTGCTGGTCTGAACCAAGATCACTGCGAGAATCATGAAAAGGTCATACCTGTCGAGCCGCCTCGTCCTTACGTCTGTTGCCTTGTCGGAACCGTCCTTGGCCCGTGCCTGCCTGCGGAGGCGCTTCCGCGCCACCAGGGCACAGCCAATGAAGAAGAGTCCGAAAAGAATTTCGAGCAGCAGAATCCCAAGGCGAGGAATCACCACGATCAATGCCGCACTGACGAACGTGCTGCAGCCGGCGCTCATCAGCAGGTCGGCTCGGTCATAGCTGGGTGGAAACAATAAACGCACGTCTGCCTCTCTTTCATTTGCTGGTAGGGCGCTTAGACTGCGCCCGTCGGTTCTCGATCAGTTCGGTGACTTTGCGGCGCGCCCTGTAACCGGCCACCATCAGCAGGAAGGGAAGGACCCATTCGAGGAAGCGATCGGGAAGCCCCAGAAAGTGGTAGCGCCTGGCGACAGTGCCAAAAACAACGGCCATGACGATCATTAGTCAGTCGAGTTGATCGAGACCTCCAAATCTGGCCGGCCCGGAGGCCTTCGAATTCTCGCTTTTCCGGCTTGCGTTCGGATCCATCATTGTTGTGTACCTCCTCTGGTACCTCGTTCTTTGCGCTACTGGCTCCTGCTCGTTGCCTCGCGCGATAGTTCGTCCGGCTGTGAGAGGCCAGTGTTCTTGTCCCCCACCATCTGCTGCTCCCAGTAGTCCGCAACCAGCAGGCCGCTTGGGTTGTATTCCGTTCGCCGGTCGAGCGCCAACCGAATGTTATAACGGCCCACGATCTGGTCCGTCGTCTCCTGCTTGTTCTGCAATCGGTGAATCTCTTTCACCCCAAAGGCTGTGAACGTCAGCGGCGAACCTTGCACTGGCGTGATCGTTCGGATGGTGAAATTCGTGACGATGTGGTCGTCTTGAATCTTGTTGATCGTCTCGTCCTCGCGCAGACGGCCGAGAACGAGCGCCTTGAAGTTTCCCGTCATCATGTTCAGCGCGTCGGCCATCTGGCGGTCCACCGTCGCGGGCGTATAGTTCAAGTAGCGGTCGAGAAATCGACGGACTACCGCTTTGGCCTCCACTTCCGTTGGCGCACCCTCCGCGGCCGACGCGACGAAGTTTAGTCCGCGGGTGCGGCCGGGCTCCGGAGTGCCCGCCACGACCGCCGCCTCGCCCTCACCATCCACTCGGATCACGGTGGGCGGCTGCAGCCGCACATACACGGCGAATGCAAAAGAGCCTAGAGCGATAACAGCAAACACCATTGCAAGCACCATCGAGCGGTTCGCGTACGCCCGCAGCATGCCGTCGTGTTCGTAATACCGCGTGTAGCTGGCTTTCTCCGGCACGATCTGCCCACTATTCCCAGTTGTCATCTCCGCCTCCAATCCGGACCTTTTGCGCCATCACGCTGCCGCGGCGCCGCCGCCACCGCCACCACTGCTGCCCGCAGCCCCACCACTACTGCCGCCGCCCCCACCCGCACCAGCTCCTCCGCCACCGCTGAACAGCGACCCGACGCCTCTGGCCGTAAGCACGGTCGTGCTGATCACCGTGGTGAGGGTCTGTCCAACGTCTCCCTCCACGATTCGTTTGGCGAGATAGGGGATCAGCGCGATGCAGAGCGACAACAGGATGCTGGCCAGACCAAGAAGCAGCGATCCCGATACGCCGTTGAAAGCGCCTACGAAGTTTCCGCTACTGAGTACTGTGCCTACCGAATTCATGTTGATCGCGGCCATCAGCGCTCCGAAGATCGAATACAACAGTCCCCAGGCGTTGAAGATCATCAGATTGACCAGGTACTTTCTGGCCATCACGCCAAAACCGAATGCGGGATATAGAGCCAACACGAATGGTCCGACCACGTACAGGATCGAGCCATAGAGCGCATAGAACAGTGAGAACAGCGCGTACGTGATGGGGAAAAGGATGTACCCCACCAGCAGCAAAAGGGACTCGAGGAGGCCGGAGAATGCACCGGTGATCATTCCCCACAATGCCTGAATGCCGTTGTTGCTATTCCAGTAGCTGGACAAATCCGACATCCACTGACCAAAGACATCCCCGCCGCCCACAGTGCTGGCATTGATGAAGTTTGCCACGTTGTTGAACATGCCGTTCACATCCCGGAACGCGCTTCCGTAGTTGAGCATCACGAGGCTTACCGCGAAGAATCGAACGGCCGTCGCTCCCAGGAAGTGCGTGTCTCCGCCGCGCGCCCAAGCCTCGTAGACGCCGAACAGCAGACTGGCCAGGAGAATGTACTGCGCGACTTGAACGGCGCCGGAGGTCGCGCCACCAGAGTCGATTCCGCTCATCGCCGTGTTGAAGAGTTGCTGAAAGTAGAACATGGCTATTGATGTTGCAGCGTTGTCGTTACGTTCTGTTGCGTCAATACCGCCCATCCGCTTCCGAGCTTCAGGTTGGCGCCATTGTTAGCGAGGTCGATTGCTCTCACTCTCATAAGGTCTGCCAAGGCGGCCTGCGTGTAGGCGTGCGCTCTGATTAGCCAGGCGTCGGCCTGCGCTTCAATGATCGGTGCCGTGCCAGGAGTTGCGCTCTGTACGTTGGTGTTGATTTGGTCGGCGGCGGAGAGTTCCTGGTCCGCGATAGCATCGATGGCAATCGAGCGCTCCATCGCGTCCTGTGCCATCGCGTCGGTCATGTCGATCATGTCGCGGACTGCGGGAGACGCGTTTTGAGGCGCGGGTACTGCGTTGTACACGTTGGCGTAGTTTCCGCTCGTGCTTGGGATCTGCCCAGGATTCTGCGACAGCAGAGTACTCTCGAGCTGCCTCGGATAGGGCAGCGTCGCAGTTGCGATCGGGATCTGCAAAATTGCCTCGATCTGCGAGTAGAATCCCTGGATCTGGCCCGACATCCCGAGGGCCTGCGCGGTGGCCTGTGGCGGCCACACGTTGGTTTGCAGGAAGTTGTTGGTATTCGTCAGTGTGTTGAAGATTGCCTGCAGTCCGCCGGCAATCACGCTGCCAAGCGTGACGTTGATTGTTCCCAGTCCCTCCGCCAGGAGAGCACAGCAGGGACCAGGCAACTGTCCGTGGACCTTCTTGGGCAAAACGAGGGTGCCCAACAGCAACGCCAATGCCAGCAGGACCGCACGGCGACGGATCCATCGGCATATCCGCGTGCCTCCGCCTTTCGCTCCACTTATCCATTGATTGAATCGCGCTCTCATTGTCTTCCCTCCTTCACCTGTGTTGCAGAACGTTAGTCATATCCGTTTGCAGTTGGCCGGCGTAGGCCGCGTTGCGTTTGCGGATCGCGTTGTCATGTGCGACGCGAGCCGCCTCCTGCCGCATCATGGCGGCCAGCATCTTTTGCGTCACCGCCTGGCTCCTGATTTCGCCGGACACGGCTGCCGCCGTAATCAGCGAAGACGTACCCGGGGCCGAAATGTCGATGCTGGGGTTTCCCGCCAGGCTCTCGATCTGATTGGCCAGTTGCAATTGAAGGTCTTGTGCCTGGTCGGCTTCCTTCAACATCATCAGGTTGTCCTGCGCCATGGCATCGTCCATGTCCGTCAGGTCGCGTTCCTGGGGGGCGATGTTGCCGGCTTGGGGCACCGGACGGTACGTGTTTACGTAGGCCGGCGGCACGGAATAAACGTCGACCGTACTCCGATCGCGCATGATGTTCTCCAGTGCGACGGGGTGAGGCAGTGTGGCGGTGTGAGGGTTGATCGACATGATCAAATGAAGCACACCGAGGAACTGCGCGATGATCGATTGAATCTGCGACTTCGCCAGACGAGTCTTGCCCGGCGGCCACACCGTCTGCTGAAAGAGCCGGAGAATCACAGCCAGCACGCCGTTGACCTGGGTCAGCCGGCCTCCGATCGTCACCGTGATGGTGGTGAGCACAGCCTGAATGACGCACGGCAGGCAGAAAGGCAGAGCCTGGGCCGGCGCCGGCGAGGTCCCCAGTACAGTGATTGCGCCAATCACCATAATTGCGATCACACGGCGGCGGCTCTCGATGCTCAGGAGCATCAGGCCGCCGAACACTGCTGTCATGAACAACATACGCTCCTCCTAAGCGCGGACGGGTTTTGGTGCGGTCACCGCGCCAGACAGTTCCTCAGGCAATTGCGGAAGGCCGGCCAGGCCTTCCGGAAACTTCCGTGCCAGTTCCTCATAGCACTCAAGCAGCGGCTGCTCCGGCTTCTGGTTCAAGTACCAGGCTCGATAAGCGCGCTCGCGCGGATAGGTTGTGCAGATCCAATAATCGACAGGCGTAGGCACGAGTCGAACAACCTGGGTCGTCTCCGCCTTTTCCCCGATGACAAGCAGCATCTCCGCGTACCGCCCCTTCTGCGGCGAGCTGAAGCGTTTGATGGCCGAGAGCGTCACTTCATTCAGATGGAGCTGGCTCTCCAGCGCGCTCATGTCTCCAGGTTGCTGGCCGATTAGCTTCGTGTTTGCGTTTTTCACAATTCCCGGCCCATGCAGGCGTGGCTGCTGCGGAGTTCCCACAAAATCCTCGAGCGTCTGCGAGATGCCCCAGACGCTCGAATTCCGCTTGCGCGCCGTCCGGAACAACTGAACGACCTCTGGCGCCAGGACCGGCGAATCCAGCAAAGACCAGCACTCATCGAGCACGGTGATGCTCGGTCGCCCAGTCATGCCCGAGGCACGCTCCGCCATCGCATTCGCGATCAGCATGCTCATCGCGGTTTCGAGATGTGCGTCCGAGCTGAGCCCCTCCACATCGAAAAACAACCAGCTGTTGTCGGTGCGGATATTGGAGCAACGGTCGAACAGACGGCTATAGATGCCTTTCTCAGTCCACGTCCGTAGTTTGATCGCCGCCAGCTTGGCTTCGTCGATCACGCGCTGCATCTTCTCTTCGTCCTGCCATTGGGCGAGTTCGTCTCTGAGATCCGAGAAGGTCGGCACCGGATTGGCGTAGCGAAGCCCGACCCGTTTGTAGGTCCTCCCGATAGCGTCACTGATGACGTTATCGACGAGTTTCGTATCGGAGCCAGGCGCGTCGCCGATCATGTGCCTGGTCAGGTTCTTCAGGAACGCGATCTTCTCCTTCGACGGCGCCTTTTCCCCTTGCGGGAGATCCCAGGGATTGAGCGTCTCGTTACCATCGAGGTTTACTTCGATCACCCGGCCGCCCATGAGTTCTACCAACGGCCGGTAGGAGTCGCCGCGCTCCAGGATGGAAATCTGCGTGCCGATCCGGCCCAGCATGAGCAGCAGTAACTGGGCCATGAAGGTCTTTCCCCCGCCGCTCTTGGCCATGATCAGCATGTTGGCGTCGCCCAGGCTTGCATCGAATGGCGAGAAGGGAACCATCTGTCGCGAGGGGGTTTCGAGCAGAATCGCCGCCGAGGTCAGTCCCTGCCACGGAACCTCGGCCGGCAACAAGTCCGCCGCGTGCAGCGTAAGGCACTCCTGCTCCCGTTTGGTCTCCTCCGCCATCCCCGGAAGCGTCCCGATGTAGATCCGCTTTTGCGCAAGCGTCTCCGGAATACCGCGCGCTCCATTCATTCGAGCTACCGCGTGCAGGACGCGCTGACGGCGATCCGCGAGAATTCGTTCTGCTTCCTCCCGATCCTTCGAGTTCCGGATCGGGTTGGACGTTCGGAGGCCGACAACCAAACTGAGGTGGCACACCTTCAACGAACTGGACACCACATCCTGCAGAGTCCGGATCAATTGATCCTGTGCGATCTGCGCCTCGACATTGATTTTGAAGCCGCCATGAATGTCTCTCTGCGCCGCCTGCATGCGGAGAAGCCGCCGCTTATACGAGCGCATGATCTTGCTTTGGTCCGGAATCGCGATTTCCGCGCTGATGACGAGCGGAAACTCCTGCCCGACTAGTTCGCGGGTGATACCGGGGAATGTGGCGTCCGGCATCTCCTTGACGCTGACCCAGGAGTAGAGCAGACCGCCGACTTTCAGATAGTCGTCCTGTTCGTCCTCGATATTGACATTCGCGATTTGTGCCCGTGCGCTTTCGTAAGCGAGCCCCTGACTATAGGGCCGCATATCGCTCAGAAGCGGATTCATCGCCCGCTTGACTTCGAGGAACATTTCCTGGTCGGTCATGCGCTTCGGCTGCATCCCGGTCGCTTCGAGCGTCGATTGGGCGCCCGCCATCAGGCTCTCGAACTCCGACAAACAATCCTCGTGTTCCCGCAGCGTTCGCTGGATGCACTTGTTCGCCGCCAGGCTCCACTTGTTCGCCTTTTTGCGCGTGCTCCGCCACTCGAAATCCGGGCTGTCGTGGTGGATGTCGGGGTTCCAGATGAAGTACACATGCAGCCTTCGCTGCAGGTAGCGTCCCTCCTGCTGGCGCGCGTTCCATAGTCGGAGCCGTTCCCGATCGAGGGCCTGAAGAACCGCGTTGTCGATTCGCTGTTCTTTGACGTAGCGCTCGGTCAAGTCGCCATTGCCGTCCGTTACTTCGTATCGGAGCTGCATCCGCATCGACCTCTCGGGCAAGGAGCGAACCAGTGCCTCCAGCACCTCTTTGGTTCGATTGCGCGTCTCATCCGCATGAAAGAACGTGTTGAGGCCGCTTGCTGCATAGCCCGCCACGAAGCAACCGTTCGTGCGGATGCTGCAGCCGTCCAGATAGTCTCGAACCGGCAGGAGTTCGCAGAGCGCCGGTTGGCGCAGAGACGTTTCCCATTGGCGCAGCGTCACCGGCATTTAGAACTCCTCCTCCTTCAGGTATTCCATGCGCTGTTCCGAGTCGGGCTCCAGGGCGCAATACACATGCGGCTTCATGTGAAACAACAGCCAGTCCTGCAGATATCCGCGTGGTTTCCCATACTTGAACAGGATGAGCGCCGGAACGCTCAGCACGGGAACGACATATTGCAAGAAAACACTCATCGGGATACCGAACATCTCCCGCTGCAAGAATCGGCCGAACATGTTCATTACGACTGCGAGGCCGAGGATCACGAACAAGTCCTCGAACTCCAGATACAGAAACGTCACTTTCGTCGTGAGGTTTCTTGGAACCGGCGTCACCGTGAGTGCCATGAGCCCATCCTCCGTGTTGTTTCATCGACTCGCATTGGGTAGTCCTATTCAGCTGACGCCAGCCGTACCCCTCGTCACGAAAACCTCCCCGAGCCGGAGCAGCCCCGAGACCAGGAGGCACAGGATCGCTCCCAGGAAGTGCCGCGCATGGCTGAACTGATGGTGGAGCTGGTTTTCGAACAGTCCGCCGAACTTCATCGCCCCCACGGCCACTTGCATCCCGGCGTAAACCGGCAGGATGACATTCGCGAACCAATCGACCAGGTTCAAGAGGGCGCTCCAGTAGAGATCTGGGTTGTTCCATCCGAGTTGGCCTGTGAACCTCTCGAACATGCGCAAGAGGCCGGAAACCAGGAGGCACAGGAATCCTCCGTACGCCCACGTCGAGTACAGATGGTGATAACCTCGTGCGTACTGGATCACCGCAAACGCAATGAAGAGCGCTGCCAGTGTCGGCATGATCACGTTGCCGGCCCAGTCGGTCAGGTTAAGTAGTCCGTTGGAGAAGTACATGTTGGTTCCCGCTACATCATTGAGTTGATTAGCTTCCAGATTGACGACACTGTCAGGAGACCCAGCGTTGCACCGACCATTGGCATCACCGGCCTGTGTGACACGAAGTTCCAGATCGCGCCGATGATGGCCAGCCCGGCGGCGATGGGGCAAAGAGTTCCCGCAACATAGTTCCATAAGCTATCGAGGACGTCGGCGGTGGCGTATGACGTGCCGCTGTTGTAGCTGTTGATCAGGCTCAGCGTTGTCTGAATCGCGAGCAGAAACATTGCGGCGAGAATCGAAGGAAGTGGATGGCCGCCCTGAACCGTGGCGAGAATCGCTCGCAGTACGAAGAATGCCGCGAGGCTGGTCGCAAGCCTTTTCAGCACAAAACTCTGCACAAAGCTCGCGAGGTCGCTTTGAAGGTTCGCCAGCCATCCGGTGCCGATGCCTCCACCGGGCAGCGACGCCGGTACTCCAAACGAGGGAAACCAACTGATGAGCTGCGGCAGAGTGAGGAATATGATCGCCCAGAACATCCACTTCGCAAAGTTCCCTCCAACCAAAGCGTCGGGAATGGAACCATGCCGCAGGCCGAGGCCCGCCAGCACCAGGCAGATAATGGCGGCCGAAGGCGCCAGCAGCAGCATCAATCGCATGAGGTCCGTAATCAGTTGTGGAGGAGTCATGGTCGTTCCCTTTCAGGAGAAGTGGGCAGGCGCTGCCGGCTATCCCGGTCCGCGCCCGCCAAACGCAGGTTTAAGTGACTCCGGCCGTGCCTTGAGCAATCCAGTATTCGAGCAGTCGGGTCACGCCTGAAACCAACAGCAGTCCGATTGCCGTGAACACCCATTTGGCGAATCCGCGGCCAATGGCGAACGAACCGATTGCCATGAGTGCTGCGCCACCGGCGCCGACGGGCGCGATCACGTTGCCGATCCAGTTGATCAGGTTCAGGAAGGTACCTTCGGGCTGTGTCGCCTGTTCACCCTGAACGGCCACGTTCACTTGAGGGGCGGTTCCCAGATTCTGGGCCATCAAACCTGCTTGAACCACCAGGACGAACGCGGCAAGAACAACCGCGACACTGGTTTTCCGCCACCGTGAGTTTTGTGTCATCGGGATTTGTTGCTCCTTTCTGCCCCGCTTGGGGGTGGAAGAAACATAACCCGATTCAAAAACTTGCGCAAACCGAGTCAGTCTTGGTAGCCCGCCGAGTGTCGCGGAGAGGATGGCAAGCGGGTGAGAAGAACAGACTGCGGCGGGCTCTTTTTTGGGGAATTGTCGCGGTTCCGCGCCAACTTTGGAAAGACGCGCAGCTTACTTGCGGATGAAGAGATAGAAGAGAACCAGGTCCGTCAACGAGAGGCTTCGCCGACCCTTGCCCTTTTGGGGCGGGCGGTTCTTATGCCCACCGGAACCGGCATGAACACCGGGTAATCGTACGCCCCGAAACAGGATTCGCAGCGTCGCGATGAACCATACGAGCGTCGATATCATGAGCAAAAAGCCTTCCGCCTTGTTTCGCTGTTCGAAGTCCATCGACGGCATCAGCTTCCAGAATAGATTCCATTTCAACAGGTATAAGGTACCGGAGTAGACGAAAAACACCATAGCGGTGCGGCAGGTTTTTTGAACCCAGGATGGTCTCTTCGCTGCCGGCCCCCTCAGAACGAGCCACATGGCAAGCGCAGCAGCGAACATCGTAGGCCAAGACATAAACATCTCCTGAGCAGTAACCTCAGCCCGACTCTGAGGCTCGGCCAAATGAGCCGTAGCTGCCTCCAATGCGAGCCTACTGCTGGTCAGGTGGGGTCTGTGCGATTTGGCTTTTCTGCTGCTGCTGATACATCTGCGTTAGCTCCTGTCGCAATTCCAGCAACTCCCGCAGTTCTTGTACACTCGGCGTGGAGGCGGTTGCGTAGCCCGGAATACCGCCCGGATTGCCGGTAGGAACCGGACTTCCTGGACCTGCGCCAGTGCTCGCGCTGCTGGCGGGCTTCGCCAACACGATATAGAACCGTGTGTTGCCCGGCACTGTCACCACGATGTTTTGGCGATAGGCCTGGTCGTTCAGTTGCTGTTGTCCCGCGTTCGCCACATTGTTTGCGACCTGCTCCCGCAGCAGGACGTTATTCGAGAACGACTCGGTGATCCCGGTTCCGGTTTGAACGCCAACCGTTGCGGCCAGAATGGTGCCCACACCCGCCAGGCTCCGAACTAGGAATCTCTTGCCCGTGTTACGGCCGGTAACGTCGCCGCGTAGCGGCTGATACTGCAATCCGACCGCGTGCCCCTCGATCTTCTGTGTGGTTTCATCCGGCAACTGGATCGAATGGAACTGGATTCCGACGTAGCCTTGCTCGTTGACCTGGCTAAGCTCTCCAAATGCCTTTGATCCCGCAGGAATTACAATCTCGCCACCGCGCTCATAGTTGTATTCGATGGCCGCCACGACAGGAGTCTTGACCGCGGAACTCACTGGCGTCTGTAACCGGGCGACAAGTCGAGTGCCGGCGGGCAGCACCATAAACTCCCAGTTCCGTTCGGCCATCGCCGGTTGCACATTGCTCCCTGCGGGAGAGGATCCGCGCGTCCCCGACGTCGCACTGACGAACACCAGCGACGCCTTCGTGGGTTTCTCAGTACTCGGAACTGGTGGAGGTGGTGTCTGTTCCGGAGTCTCCGCAGGGAACTGAATCCTGTTCAGAGCGTAATCTTTTGGCTCGGGGCGGGGAGCCTCGGGCGGCGTTTCCGGAGGAGTTCCAAAGGAAGGACTTGCTTGGGCTAATGTGCGCTGCTTCGCCGTATTGCGGATGTCGTCCGGGCTCAGGCTACCTGGGTTGTCGTCCGGGCGCCGCGTGTCGGCGCTCAGTAGGGGCGTCACTGAGTGGCTTGTATCCGGGTTCTCTGTGTTTCGCGCGCGGCCGAGATTGGGATGGTCCGCCCTCGCGATGTTTTTTCTACTGTTCGGCGTCGAGAACATCGCAAAAAACGCGAGCGAAAGCACGACCGTCAGCCCGGCCAGCAATAGAAAGCTCTTGGTTCGGTCTTCTTTGAGTTGCTGCCGTTTGATGTTGGTTCTGGCCGCGCCCTGCGGAGAGCGCTGCATGATTTGTCGAAGTTGGGCCACCCATCCGTTCGGCTGCGGCTCGTGCACTTCTGCCGCCTCGGTTTCAACCTCGTGTTCGGCGTGGATGTTTCCGTCGCGGTTCTGCTCCGGATCGATTCGCCTGGTTCTGTCATCGGGATTCATGGGCTGGACCTCCTTGAAAACTGCTAATTCCAAAACCGATCGGCGCCAGCGCCGGAAGATCCACCGCACCCGAATCGGCGACTTGCAAGAAAAGCGTCTCGCTCGATTCCTTGAAGCTTGGCCTTTCAAAAACCACGACGCCATCCGCCCTCTGCCCCGCGCCCAGGCGCCGAGTGCTCAATCGGAAATCGATCACGCGCAACTGCTGCGCGGTGGTCCACTTTTTCTTGACCTTGCCTCCCAACTGAACCTGTGGCGGCAGAATCTCGATCGCATGGCTCGCCGGGTTCACCGCGGAAAACAGAACCACGACATCCTGTCCCTCGTCGAGCACTTCGCTGACGCCCGCCTTGATTCGCGGTCCGGCATCGATCCGGCCCGGATGCTGTCCATACAAGATCGGGAGCGACGCTCGTTTCTGGCGGTCGAGCAATTTGTCCAATACCGTGACCGGTTTCTCGTCGGCGCCGCTGGGACCTTCGCTGGACGCTGCCTTTACCAGCCCTGTCGCTGAAGTCATCTGCGGACAGGTCGACACCAGTTCCGGGAGCTTGGCTGGGCCATCCAGCCGCTGCGTTTCAGCGACCAGCGATGCAAAAACAGGACCTTCCTCGACGAGAAAGCTGCCCTCGGTTGGTTTTCCGTACTTCAGCAGGAGATCTACCGTCTGTGTCCCGCCGCTCTGCTGGCCGGAACTGATCAGCACGAGATTCGCCTGGTGCCCCAAAGTGGTCGTAATCAGCAGATTCGTCTGCATCGGCTCGGCGGAAACCGGCTTTATGGTCACCAGTTCCGGCTCATGTTCCGAATGCTCGGCCTGGAAGTGTTCCGGATCCCCAATGACTACCGAATTAACGGGTTCAGGCATCCGAATCGAGGTCGCTACCCGTGGAATCAGCCGAAGCGTGATGACCTTCTCATCAAGATTGGCGCGAGTTAGGATTACCGGATCGAGCCTTGCCGCACTGGCCACAGGTGGAACCAATGCCGCCGGTGTTGGCGTCTTCGGACGCTCCCTCGTTTGCCCTGAAGCGATTTCCATCAAGCTCAGTACGCAGATGCAGATACTTAAATGGCGCATGCTATTTCCTTTCTTTACCCCTCAATTCAGCGCGATACTGTTGTCCGATCCGTTGCACGTAGGCATAAACCTCCGCTGACGGATAGTCGAGCCCCCGAGTGAGAACCGGCCCCTCGCCGGCCGCGTAGGCAGCGATAACCAGACGAAGGTCGCCATGGAACAGCTCCTGAAGCTCCGCCAGGTAGGCGACCCCACCACGAATGTTCTCGTGAATATAGAACGGATGGGCCACGCCGAAGTGCTGTGCAGTCGCAGGCATCAATTGCATCAGGCCCATGGCACCCTTCGGGGAGACGATTCCCGGTTGCCAGGCGGATTCGACCTGAATGATCGCTCGAACCAGGGCTGGTGAAACTCCATACTGGCGTGCGTAGTAATCGGCGCACCGCTCCTCGTATTCGCGGGCGCTGATCGGCTCGCCCGAAAATGCTGGGCCTACTATGATGACAATGCCTAAAAGCGCCGACGCTCTGCGCATGCCGGTTCCTCTTCTCCACGCTCTGCCTCGTCAAAATCCCTGCTGTAACGCTGTGTATCGAAGACGAGGCTCTCGAACCCATCCCTCAACATCAGCCGCTTGCGATCGTTCTGTGTCTTCGCAATCAGGGGTAACAATACATCTCGCAATTCGGCGCTGATTTCGCTCACGCGAAGGATTTTCAGTGCCTCCGCCAGATCCACCATTTCGGCAATCGAGGGCGGCTTCTCGAGCGTGTAGCCCCGAAGCGCGTGAGCGAACCCGGCAAGCTGTCCATGCAGCTCCGCGTGGGCGTCGGCCGTTCGCTTTTCCAGAATTCGCGTCTCCCTCTCGATCGTCGGATGCTCGAATCGAAGGTACAGGCTGCGGCGCCGCAGCGGATCGCCAATCCGGCGAACCTCGTTCGAGGTCAGCACAACGAAAGGCCGGCTCCTCGCTTTGATCGTGCCGATCTTGGGGATGGAGATTTGCCAGTCACTCAGGATTTCCAGGAGTTCCGCCTCGAATCCCTCTCCCACTTTGTCGATTTCGTCGATCAGCAGGACGCATGGTTTCTCGCACAGAAGCGCCCGCAGCAGCGGCCCTTCCTGGAAGAACTCGAGCGTATGGAGATCGTGGCGCAGGGAGGCCCATTCGGCGCGGGCAGCGCCGCCCAGCGTATTCAGATAGAGACGCTGTAGCGACTCATCGAACTTCCCGATTGCCTTCTCCTCGTTGATGCCCTCGTAGCATTGCAGGCGTTCGATAGTGGTGTCCGCTGCGATGGCAACTACCTTGGCGAGTTCTGTCTTCCCGGAGCCTGGAGGTCCTTCCGCGAGGACCGGCTTCTGCATTTGAGCCGCCAGATAGATCACCTTCAGCGTCACGGGATCGGTGACATACTTGGCGGCTTCCAGTTTCTCGGACAACTCTTCGATCGAGGAGAACACTCGCCTGCGCTCCTTGAAGGCATGTTAAGGCGGAATCGCAACGAGGTTCTCCCACCGATACCCTATTTCGGCCTTCCTCCCGACCAGATTCTTTCATGCAAGACCTTCCAACTCATCTATACGGACGAACCGCGCCGGCTCTTTCTGCTGGACCCACTTTTACTCATCCCTCGCTTAACATGCCAAGCCGAGGTGAGATTGGATACACAGGGCACCGCCGTTGTTTCGCTGGACCCACTTTTACTCGTTCCTCTTGCTTCGCGCCAAACGGAACCAGGAGCGGGCGCTTTTCCTTTGGGTGGACCCAGTTTTCCTCATTCCTCTCGCATCGGGTCACCGGCTCCGGCAACTGGCGACCGGCCAGGTGCGCATTCATACAGCTTAATAAGCTGGACCCACTTTTACTCATTCCACTCGATTGACGAAGGCGTCCCCGCGGCACTTCTCGCGATTCGACAGGCAGAGTCACATGTCCGTCCGCGCGAGGAGGTAGCGGAAATCGGGAAGCACCGCAAAGGGGCGGATTGGTGCTTCGAACCGTTCGGCCAACATCGTGATCCGGTCGGTGCGCAGATTACCGAGGAACCGTCGTCCTTCTGACAAGTGCTGGACCCTGAGCGGATCGAACCCCATTAGGCGTGCGCAGGTTGCATCCGCGGCGACCGGGTCATCGGCGAGCACAATCTTCCCAAGCTCACGCGCGGTTCCTTGCAAGGGGCTGTTGCCTTCCATGGCTGTGATGCCATCTGCAATCACGAAATGGATCGGCACCGTCGCGCAGATATCGAGGATGCTTTCGTGAATCCCGTGCCAGTGCAGCAGATTCTTCGGCCAGCCGTACTTCATTCCCGGCACGATTCCAAACATGTTCTTCAGGCTCAGCGTGACCCCCGCCCAGTGGTGTGTCTTGACCTTGGGCATCGAAACAATGAAGTCGCAGTCGAGAACGGAGCGCGGCAACCATAGCTCTCCGAGGCAGCTGTAATTCGCCTTCAGCTTCACCTTGGCAAGTTCGTCACGGTTGAGGTCCACGAACTCGATCCGCCGGTCCGCGAGATGAGGTTTCAGGCCCGCCGTCTGCACTATGAGTTCGGTGTCGCGTTGGTGGCCCGGACCCTCGCCGATCACGACCCGGGTCGCGCCCAGACGAAGGAAACAACGGGCGGCCGCTCCGATAATGTTCGCGTTCGTGTTGACCGGCCCCGGCAGGTCTTCCACCAGATTTGGCTTGAGGAGAATTGTCTTGCCAAGCAGATTGAGACGAAACAGCCGCAATCCGTCCATGAGCAGCGAATCGATTTTCTCGGAGTATTCGGCGGCATTCAGAATCGCTACAGATGAGCGAGGTCTGCGATAGGAAACCGAATGTTTCGGCCACAACCAATCGGCCGCCACGCCTGCTGTCGCAGCCATACCCGCCGCCGAGCCCACGAAGCGCCGTCGATCCACATTCATCGCAGCACCTCGAACGGATGAATCATCTCTCCACACTTGAGCGCCAGGATCGCGGTGGCGAGAGTAGCGTTGTTCCGAATGTCGCGCCCGTCTCCGACGAGCGTCGCTAGCTTGGCCTTGAGCTGCTCGACCGGCTCTTGGTACACAAACAGGCTGAGGATGCACCAGGCGAGACTCGCCACCGACTCGATGCTGGAGGATCTCTGCTTGAGCCAATCCAGACTGGCCTGAATTGCCGGCGCCCGTTCCTCATCCTGCAGTGCCAATAGTGCGATTGCGGTGGCCTCCAGGTGGGCGCGAAGCGGCACTCCGTAAACGACGCTATTTCCCGAGTTCCACCCCCCTCCCAGGCACACTCGATCCAGAAGCATCTCGACACCCAGGCGAATTCGCCTCTCTGAAATCTCCGACGGGCTGCAGGCGGTGAACTGTTTGATGGCGATAATGCTGAACGCCGTGGGAATGACCCAACTGCCGGAGCCGGGGAGCCAGGGCCATCCGTAACGATCGGGGTCGAACCGAATCGCACGGTCCGCGAGCTTGAATTTCCAGCGCCAAAACCAGCCCCCTTCCCGGCCTTTGGTCTTCAAAAGCCATGACTGACCCCGTTCTCGGGCACCCGACGAGTCGTTCGCGGAGTTCAATACGCAGATGGCGAGCGCCGTTGTCCACGAGGGCTCCTCGTCGCCGATGAACGATGGCCAACTGCCGTCGGAGAGTTGTGCGTGCAGGACGGGCTGAACAACGTCCGGAGCTGAAGAGGGCCGTTCCGCCAGCACGGAGAAGGTTGCTATGCACGTAGTCTCCAGACTCACCTGGGATGAACCGGAGAAGCTCCAGCCTCCACCGGGCAATTCGCGACGGTGGAGTTCCTTTGGGAGATCGACATGGTTCATGCCGCGATTGTGGCGGATGTTTCTGCAAGCGGTCAAACGGACTCCCGTCCTAAGGACGCCGACGGTGAGCGTCACAAACGGGCTGAGCGGTTGAGAGATTTTGGGACCATCCGCCAAGGTTGAACCGGTGCTCCTTGGCATTTTCTGTACCCTTCAGGGATGCCGGGCAATTGCCCGCGACATTCTCGGGTTGGCTCCTTCAAATCCGAACTCTTGCCGTCGGAACTTTGAAGCGCGGAGTTCGTTTTGAATAGGCTCTTCAGATCCGCTCGTCTGCGAGGAGCCATCACGCGGGTCCGCCTGGCAAAGCCCTCCGCCAACTGGAAGCGACGCGAGCCAACTGTCCACGTCGCATTGGCGATAACGAACCAAGGAGCCGATCTTGAGGAACTGCGGTCCTCTATTCATTACGCGCCACTTCCGGAGCGCGGCGAGGCTCACGCGAAGCTGTTTTGAGACCTCCGTCTCCGTCAAAAGTGCGGGAGCAACGTTGGCGTCTGGCATGAATACTCCTTCCCACTTTCCAGGAGTGATCCACGCCTGCCTTTGCCTAGCCCTCTCGAAGGAGGTATTGGGGCCGTGGCACCTGGAACCTGTCAGCAGTCTCAGGCAATTTGCTGTTCCTGTCAAACAACGTAATAACGGGCATGCGCACCGCGTAGTCGATACCACCCGGAATCAAGCCGAGGCCAGCTTCCGGTCCTCGCCCCCATGCCCGCGCTCGGTGGCTGTGGCGGGGGAACAGCCGCGGCAGCCGATTGTTTGGCAAAAACCCCGAAATCGCCTATTCTGGAACAGACCTCCTGGTTTGGAGCATTTCGGTATGGCGGTTTACAAACAAAGCGGTTCAAAGAATTGGTGGTACAAATTCAAATGGAATGGCGAGCAGGTGCGCGAGAGCACAAAGCAAACCAATAAACGCGTCGCGGAGCAAATGGAGGCTGCGCATAAAGTTGCGCTCGCGAAGGGTGAAGTAGGAATTCGAGAGCGCAAGATCGTCCCAACGCTTTCTGAATTCGCCGATCAGGACTTTCTTCCGTTCGTCCAGTCCCGATTCGCCAACAAGCCAAAGACGCTCGAATACTACAAGACCGGCCTCAAACGCTTGAGAGCATTCTCGACGTTGGCGAAGTGCAAACTGGACGCGATCCCTCGATGTTCGATCACGGACTTCGTCGAGACCCTCCGGTCCGACAAGCTGCAAATCAGCAGCATCAATCGTGTGCTGGAGGTGCTGCGCCGCATGCTGCGGCTCGCACTTGAGTGGGGCAAGACGGAGAAAGTGCCACCAAAGATCCAGATGCTGCCGGGCGAGAACGAACGGGATCGTGTCCTCGCCGATGATGAGGAGAGCCGCTATTTGGCCGCAGCGGAAAAGGTCGGAGCCGACATCGAAGAAGCCTATCGTCGCGCCCTCACCGGGCTCCGTTCTCAAAAGGGAGAGGTCCCGATCGAGCCGGAGGACCCTTATCTGCTGCGAGACGTCACGACGATTCTGATCGACTGCGCCCTCCGGCCAGAGGAGTGCTTCCGCCTACGGTGGCAAAACGTTCGCGACGGAGCCCTGCACGTACCCTTTGGCAAGACGCAGAATGCCCGCAGGAGCGTGTCGCTCACACCCCGCACTGCGGCCCTGCTTGAAATGCGCCGCTCTGCTCATCGCATTGACTGGGTCTTCCCGGCGTCAACGCGCAGCGGCCATATTGAAAAATCCACCCTGAAGAAGCAGCACGGGAAGGCCCTGAAGCTTTCGAAGGTGGAGGCGTTCACGCTCTACACACTCCGCCACACCTGCCTGACGCGATGGGCGGCTCACATGGATCCGTACACTCTCGCATATCTGGCCGGGCACAGCGATTTTTCAACTACGAAGCGGTACGTCCATCCCCAGGCGGACACCGTCCGCGCGGCGATGGAGCGCGCCCGCGGTGCAAGAGGGGGGCATAGTTCTGGGCATAGTGACGAAAAAGCGGCTAGGGAGCTTTCTGCCCCAGCCGCCATATTTAGTAATGATTTCAGTAATTTAAGTGGTCGGGGCGAGTGGATTCGAACCACCGACCTCCTGGTCCCGAACCAGGCGCTCTAGCCAGGCTGAGCCACGCCCCGATGTATCCAGTGTAATCGGTTGCGCGGCTTTCGCACAAGCGCTTACCATCAAATTCGTGGCGGAAACCGGGAAACTGCGCGATTTGCCTGCGGTGCATGAGGTGCTGGCCAGCCTGGCGCCAGCAGCCGCACGCTATCCCCGCGCGCTGGTGGTGGCCGAGATCCGGCGCGCGATCGAGGACGTGCGCCGTGACATCCTGGCCGGGCGCGAGGGCGGGCCATCAGTAGCCACCCGCGTGGAAAAGGCTCTCGACGCCATCGCCCGGCCGTCGCTGCGGCGCGTCATCAATGCCACCGGCGTGGTGGTGCACACCAACCTGGGGCGCGCCCCGCTGGCCGCGTTTTCCGTCCAACCCGGCTATTCCAACCTCGAATACGACCTCGCGACCGGCAAGCGCGGCAAGCGCGATGTCCATGCCGGCCAGTTGCTGGAGAGGCTGCTGGGCGCACCCGCTATTGCCGTAAACAACAATGCTGCGGCGCTGCTGCTGGCGCTCAACGAGCTGGCGGCAGGCGGCGAGGTTGTGGTCTCGCGCGGCGAGTTGATCGAGATCGGCGATGGCTTCCGCATCCCCGAGATCCTGGCGCGCTCCGGCGCGGCGCTGCGCGAGGTCGGAACCACCAACCGGACGCGAATCGAGGATTACCGCGACGCCCTCAGCGACCGCACCCGCCTGCTGCTGCGCGTGCATCCCAGCAACTTCCGCATCCAAGGGTTCACGGCGCGGCCTGAGTTAGGTGAGCTGGTGGCGCTGGGCCGCGAACGCGGCTTGCCAGTCTTTGAAGACCTGGGCAGCGGGTGCATCGTCGATCTGCGGCCGTTCGGCATCGACGAGCCGCTGGTGTCCGCCAGCCTCGAAGCTGGCGTGGACCTAGTGTCCTTCAGTGGCGACAAGCTGTTGGGCGGACCACAGGCGGGGATTATCGCAGGGAAGCCGGAAATCGTCGCGCGGCTGCGCCGCAACCCGCTATTTCGCGCGCTGCGCCTCGACAAGCTGATTTATCAGGCGCTTGAAACCACGTTGCGCTTGCTGCTGCTCGAGCGCTGGGACGAAATTCCCGCGCTGGCCATGATTCGCCAGCCGGCCGCGGCCATCCGCGCGCGCGCGGAAGCGCTGGCGGCGCAGGTCCCCGGCCTGCGGGCAGAAATCGTTCCCGGCGTTTCCGTCATCGGCGGCGGCGCCACGCCGGAGCAGTCCATCCCCACCTGGCTGATTGCCATCGAGTGCCCGGACGCCGCCGCGGCTGAGCGCCAGCTTCGCGCCGCGGACCCGCCCGTGGTGGCGCGCATCGAAAAGGACCGCCTGCTCGTCGATCTGCGCACCGTGCTCCCCGAAGAGGAAGCCGCCCTACTCAGCGCGTTCGCGGCGATCGGCATGAAAGGGCGGTAGTCGCCAGCCGCAAAGAACCGCTCCCTTACGGTCGCGGCTCGGATAGCTTTCGGAGCCGCGACCGGAGCGAGCGGTTGCGGGCGATCTGATTATTTATTGTCCGATGCCCCTACGCGCGTTCCTGGTAGGTGCCTTCGGCGGTATTGACGCGGATCTTTTCGCCTTCCGTGATGAAGGGCGGCACCTGCACCACGAGACCGGTTTCGAGCTTGGCCGGCTTGGTGACGTTGGATACCGAGGCGCCCTTCATGCCGGGTTCGGTTTCCACCACCATCAGGTCCACCGTGGCCGGCAGTTCCACGCTGATCGGCTTGCCCTCGTAGAATTCCACGCTGACCAACAACTGCGGAATCAGGTATTGCACCGCATCGCCGAGCAGTTCCTTCATCAGGTGCATCTGCTCGAAGTTCTCGGTGTTCATGAAATAGAAGTACTCGCCGTCGTCGTACAGGTACTCCATCTGGTGCTCTTCCATCACGGCCTTTTCGACCTTGTCTTCGGAAGAGAAGCGGTGCTCGGTCATCGAACCGGAGCGCAGACTGCGCATCCTGACTTGCACGAACCCGCGCAGGTTGCCGGGCGTCCGATGGTTGACGCTGAAAATGGAGTAAAGCTCGTTGTTGAACTTGACTACCATCCCCGGACGCAATTGTGTTGCAGAAATCATGAAACTCCTTGAAATGTGGACTTGAAGCTCCAGTATAGCAACGGTGGGGCATGCTTTAGCGTGCCCGTGGGAAACGGTCCGGCCAGCGCTCGGCCCCCCTCGCCGCTACTCGAAGCGCAGTGCGTGCGTTGGGTCGATAGCGGTGGCGCGCCGCGCCGGCACATAGCCGGCCTGCCCGGCCACGGCGGCTATCGCGCCGCAGGCCACCGTCATCGTCATCGGGTCGCTGGCGTGAATTCCGAACAGTTGCGCTTCGATGAGGCGCGTCAGGCCCCACGCGCCCAACAATCCGATGGCGAGCCCCGCCAGGGAAAGCGCGATCACCTCGCGCATGACCAGCCAGATGACGTTGCCGCCCGCCGCGCCCAACGCCATGCGGATGCCGATTTCGCGCGTGCGCCGTTCCACCATGTACGCCATCACGCCATACAGGCCCAGCGCCGCGAGCAGCGTGGTCAGCAGGCCGAAGGCGCTCGAAAGCGTCGCCAATAGCCGTTCAGTCACCTGCGAGATATCCATCTGCTGTTCCAGCGTGCGCATGCCAAACACGGGAACGTTGGCATCCACGCTTTGCGCCGTGCGCCGCAGCGCAGGGAAGAAGTTCGCCGGGTCACTCGCGGTGCGCACGTAAGCGTTCATGCCTTCTACGAATTCGACCTGGCGATAGGGCCGGTAAAGCTCATACGGTATCTCCTCCCGCATGTTTTCATACTTGGTGTCCCGCACCACGCCCACAATCTCGATATCGAGCTTGGTGCCCGGATTGCCGCCCATTCCGACATGGCGGCCAATGGAGCTGGCCGTTCCGAAATAGCGGCGGGCGAACTTCTCATTGACGATGGCGGTCTTGGGCGCGCCTTTATCGTCGCGCAGGTCGAAACCGCGTCCCAGCAAAATGGGGATGCGCATGGCTTCGAAGAATCCCGGCGAAACAAACTGCATATGAGGATCCACCCACTCGCCTTGCTTGGTGGTGTAACCTTCCACGGCAATGGAGCTGTCCCATTCGTTGTCGTCCAGTACTGCCACAACCGCCAGGCCTTCGGCATTGACACCGGGGAGCGCGCGCAGCTTTTCCTCCAACTGGCGATAGAACTCCAGGCTGCGCTCGGGCTTGTATCCGTTGACCGTGGGGTCTACGGCGAAGGTGACGAGATGATCCACCTGGAAGCCGGGATGCAGCTCTTTCAGATGGTCGAGGCTTTGCAGGAAGAGGCCGGCGCCGATCAGCAGCAGCAAGGACAGCGCCACCTGCGCTGTCACCAGTCCTTTGCGTAACGCCACGGCGGCGCCGCCGATTACTGCGCCCGCCTGGTCCTTCAGCGTGGACGCCAGTTTCGGCCGGCTGGCTTGCAGGGCGGGAGCGAGTCCGAAAACGAGGCCGGTCAACACGGAAACCGCGAGCGTAAACAGCAGCACCTGCCGATCGGGCGTGGCCGTAAGGGTCATCGAGGCCACGCTGGCTGGCAGAAACGCGAGCAGCGCATGGTCAATCCACAGCGCCAGCACAACTCCTGCCGCGCCGCCCGCCAGGGAAAGCAGGACGCTTTCCAAAACAAGCTGGCTGACGATGCGTGCGCGGCTTGCTCCCAGGGCCAGCCGCACTGCAATCTCTTTCTGCCGCGCCGTGGCGCGCGCGATCAGCAGGTTAGCCAGGTTGGAACAGGCAATCAGCAGCACCAGACCCACCATTCCCATCAACGCCAGCAGCGGCTTCGAGAACTGTTCGCGCAAATAGGAATGGCCTTTGGACGCGGGCAGCAGGTTCATCCACATGCGCAGAAACTGCTGGCGCGTGTAATCGGTGGTCTTGGCAAACTCCTTCTCCCGCACCTCGCCATTCAGGATCTGGTGGAATAGTGGTTGCAGGCCGGCCTTGGCCTGTTCCAGCGTCTCGCCCGGTTTAAGGCGGCCGAACGCCTGTACAAACCGGCCGCGGCGATCGTTCAGGGAATACCACGGACCATTGGTAACCTCGTGCTTCATCATCATCGGGATGCGGATTTGCGGTGAGTAGCCTTTTTCAACCCCATCGAAGCCGGCCTGGCTGACACCCACGATAGTCATTGGGTAGCCGGCTACCTCGACTTTCCTGCCGATCACGCTGGGGTCGGCGCCGAAACGGGTGGTCCAGTAGCCATAGCTGAGCACCACCAGGGGATGACCGCCCTGGACCAGATCGTCCGACGCCGCGAAGACGCGGCCCACCGCGGCGCGTACGCCCAAGACCGGAAAATAGTTTCCGGAAACCAGCTCGGCCGAGACCAGTTCGGTGCGGCCTTCACTCGTGAGGCTGAGCCGCATGCCGTACTTGCAAAACATTCCGCTGAAGACCGGATTCTTGTCGCGAAAGTCCTGGTACATCGGGTAAGAGATGGCGTTGGAACCGGTGTTGCTGCCGTAATGGTGGCCCTTGGCCTGCAAAAGGACGAGTTGTTCGGGGTGCTTGACAGGTAGCAACTCCAGCATGAGCTGGTTGACGAGGCTGAAAATCGCGGTATTCGCGCCGATCCCAAGCGCCAGCGAAACCACGGCCACCGTGGCGAACAACGGCGATTTCCGCAGCGTGCGAAAGGCGTAACGCAGATCTTGCAGCAGCATGGTCATGGCGGTTATACTGCGCGGCGGGAAAAAGGTTACGTGGGCGCGGGAAATATCAGGGGCGGAAACGCACTTTACCTGTCACGCCGGCGGCGAAAGGTTCCAACGGACGATCACGCGATTTTCATGCTCATGGCCGAGGGTGCTAAAGGTGGCGGTGGAGAGCGCGAACAGGCGGCCGGCGGAGGGCTCGAGTCCCAGCCAGCGGGCGGCCAAAACGCGCAGCAGATGGCCGTGGGCGAAGAGCGCCACGTCGCCCTGGGCGGTGGCGGCGCGAGCAATTACGGCATCGGCGCGCGCTCCCACCTGCGCCATCGTTTCGCCGTTTCGCGGCCCGGCGTCCCAAAGCGACCAGCCGGGCACTTCGCGCTGGATCTCGGCCGTGGTGCGGCCCTCGTAATCGCCATAATCCCATTCGCGCAAGTTGGCATCGATCTGTGCAGCCGCGGCATAGCCGGCCAGAAAACAGGTTTCGCGGGCACGCTCAAGCGGGCTTTCAAGCACGAGCGAGAATTTCCTGCCGGCCAGCCAGCGCCCGATGGCCTCTGCCTGTCTCCGCCCAGCGTCCGTGAGCGGAATATCGGTGCGGCCGGTATGGGCGCCGGAAGCGCTCCATTCGGTCTCGCCGTGGCGGATCAGCCAAAGCTCGGACATGCGCCGTTCCAAGATATCACAGCAGGCAGAGCATCGCCGGCCAACTCCGCAGTCGGATGCCAGCCCGCGTTCCGCGCCGCTCCGGCTTCGCTGGTGGTCGTGTCATGTCCCACAAGTTCGTAACACGATAGTTTTGTATCAGGACAACACGATTGGGTGAGCAGGGCGAGTGAGCAGGGCGAGTCGCCGCGGAACGCTCGGAAATGCAGAAACCAGATGGCCGGGCATTGCCCGGCCGCGCCGGTTGACAACTGGCGCGCAGGTGATCAACCCGCCCCACAAAAGCAGTGTGCGGAGCGGAAATGACGCGTCGAGGTCAGGCGGCGGGCGGCTCGGCGATCATCCGTTGCACCAGTTGGCGGATCTCCCGTTTGACACGCGTCAGCTCCGCGCCGCTGCCGGCGCTGGGGAAGCCGGTGTGGACCGCCCGCACGCGGCCGTCTTTGCCGATGTAGATGGTGGTGGGAAACGCGCCGAGGTTGTCGATTTGCGAAACGACAGCCTTGAGGCTGGAAGGCTCGCCCGCCAGCAGCGCCGGGTACTCAATTGCAAAGCGGCGCAGGAAGGCGCGCAACTGTGCGTGATCGGTATCATCGGCGGGCTCGAAACAAAAAGCTGCCATCTCGAGGCCGGCGGCGTGATATTGCTGGTAGAGCTCAGCCAGAAACGGCGCTTCGTCGCGGCAATTCGGGCACCAGCTTCCGGTGATGCTGATCACCAACGGTTTGCCGTGGAAATCGGCCTCGGTGTAAATGCGGCCGTTGAGATCGGGCAGCCGGAAGTGGAAGGGCTCTGCAGGATCTTTGGCTCGGGCGAAAGTAGCCGGGTCGGCCGGCGGCGTGAGATTGCGGGCGCGCGCCGCGGCCGGGCGCAGAGCAAACAGCTTCTTGCCTTCGAAGTTCAGATCCAGGCTGCCATCAGCGGCCAGCGTGCCTTCCAGCATCACCGGCCGGTCGCCGGAAAAATGGCTGATCAGGAAGTGCTTCCCTTCCACCCTGCCCACCAGCGTGCCGTCATCGCCATCCACGCGCAGAATGGTGCCCTTCAGATCGTGACCGGTCTGGCGCAACAGAAGCTGCCAGGCCAGCGCGGGGCGCTCGGCGGAATGGATCTCCCAATCGCCCGCGAGGTCCGCGGCCGGCTGCGGCGAGTCCGCCGGCGTCCGGTGCGGCTTGGCCTGAACCGTGAGGCTGCGCGTCGCTCGCAAGCCGCGGTAAGCGCCCTGCAGGCCGTCGCCGGCGATCTCCAGCCGCAGTTCGCGGCTGAGATAGTCCCATTGCGCGATCAAAGTGCCCCCTTCGATGTGTGCAGTGGTAGAGCACACCGGCTGGGTATCTTCGAAGAAGCAGACGCGCGCCGGAGATTCGCTGACTTCGAGCCGAAACGGAACCAGCTCGCCGCCGGCGAGTATGGTGGCGTCCCAACTTCCGTTAAAGCCGGCCGCCAGGCCGGTGCCGGCCAGGGCAATGAGCGCGAGGAGGGATCTCATGGTGTCCTCAGTTTATCAATTCCATTTCGGGCTGACTCCCAAGGATTTGTGAACGGCGGTGCGGATGCGTCAGTTTGTGCCGGCGACTTCCAGGGTTACCTGCACCACCGCGCTGGGTCCGATCTCGACTTCTTTGGCCTTCGACCGCGCGAGCCAAAGCTGTGCGATCGGTCCGGCCGTTCCATCGAGCTCCAGCTCGGAAGCCAGAGCCAGATACTTTCCGGGCGGAAGCGGACCGGTCATGCTGCTCCAGCCTTTCTCCACTTCACCGGTCCGAATCGCGGTACTCAGCGCGGCTTCTGAAGGCGTGTCCGCGGGCATGACGTACAGCTGCACATGCGACACCGGGTTGCCTTCGCTATCGGCCACCCGGGCGGTGAGGAAGCCGCCGTCGCAGGCCAGCACCAGGCGCATGCGCCCTTCGGCCCCGCCGCCTGTCATGCGCAGCAGCCCCGGTGACACGCTGGCGGTCCCGATGCTGGCCTCCTTGAGGTAGCAGCCTTGCGGAAGATCCCCCACGCTTAGCTGGTAGTCGCCCGCGGCCGGCAGTCTGCCCAGGTTAAACGGGCCCGGAACTGCGACCTTCCCGCCAAACGTGAACCCGACTCTCACCGACGACGGCCGGCCAGCCTGGTCTGCCTGGTCGTCGACACGCATTGACCTGGTCAGTCCGATACGGACCGGCGTCTCTGCCGCCCTCCCGCTGGGTGGCGGATCCCAAACGGCGTCTCCGGAAATGACCGTCGGCGCACGCGCCAGCAGTTTCAAATCATGCACGTCGCGGTCGGTGATCGCGACCTCTGCGAAAGCGGAGACGGAACCCTCGGCAGGCGGGTTGGAAGACTGGCCGGATTTGGCGGCAAGCAGGTAATCGCCCGGATGGAGCCCGCAAGCCCAAAACTTTCCCTCGTCCTTCGTCGCAATAGTTGCGGGCGCGAATGTCGATCCGGTGACAAGCGACATGTGCTCGGTAATCGTCAGCGAGTCCGGCGGCACACCCCCGGCAACGTCCAGCCTGCCATCGATGCAATAGGAAGCCGCGGACGCCACCGCGACGTCCACCCCCTCGCGGTTTTCCCCGGGCGTCACGGTCAACGCTTGCGCTCCCTGCGCGTCCGGGGAATTCGGGTAATAAGTTGGCACGAGAACCCTTTGGGGTTTACCGTCGCTGGCGGACCCTTCGGCTGCCGGCGCCCTAACAGCCAGCGGTCTCTTCACCAGGATCAAGTAGCTGCGTTCCGCTCGAACCGGCTGTAAGCGGTACTGGCCGTTGTCTCCGGTTGTGGCAGTCAACTCGCGATCGTACGCCACCTGGCCAAACTCGAACCGCTTTTCCATCAGCAGAACGGAGACGCCGGCCACGGGCTTCTGATCCTCATCGACGACTGTTCCGGAAATGGCTCCGCCCAGCTTCACGTAGATCTCCACCCCGGTGACCTCCTGCCCGGCGCCGACCAGGACATAGACGCCCGCGCTGAGGGCGCGCCGTTCCTCGTAGATAGAGATCCAATGCCGGCCAGGCTCCAGGCGCTGAAAGGCGAACCGGCCTTGCGGGTCTGTGGTGGCTGTAAACTCATCCGCATGTACCGGCACGCCTGCGAGCGGAGAGTGCGTAAGAGCGTCCTTGACCATACCGGCGACAGAACCGGCGGCCGGCTCCGCGGGCGGCGCCTGCCCCCACGCGGCCACGACGGAAAGGATGAATGCAACCAGAAGACGCCTCGCCATCGCATTCAGGATTTCAGACTTCCCGCTCCCGGTCAACGGGTGGCAGCTTGATCGGGGCGCGATGGGCGGCGGCCGGGCTCGCCGCCCGGCTGCGCCGAATGGCATTCGGCGCGCAGGTTATCAACCTGCCCCACAAACCGAGCGATGCACCGCCTAGCTGCCCACCGTCTGCTCGACCAGCGCCTGCGCAGCGGTCTGAATCTGGCGCAGATGGGCTTCGCCGGCGAAGCTTTCGGCGTAAATCTTATAAACGTCTTCGGTGCCGGACGGGCGCGCGGCGAACCAGCCGCGGCGGGTCACCACCTTGAGCCCGCCGAGCGGCGCGCCATTCGACGGCGCACGGCTGAGCTTGGCATCGATCGGGTCTCCGGCGAACTCAGTGGCCGTCACCTGCTCCGGCGAGAGCGCGGCGAGCCGCGCCTTTTGCTGCGGAGTGGCGGGAGCGTCGATCCGTTCGTAGACCGGTGCGCCGTACTGTTCAGTGATCGCTTTGTAGATCTCGCCGGGATCGCGGCCGGTCCGCGCCAGCATTTCCGCCGCCAGCAGGCCGAGGATGATGCCATCCTTGTCGGTGGTCCACGGCTTACCGTCGCGCCGCAAAAAAGACGCCCCGGCGCTTTCCTCACCGCCGAAGCCGAGCGAGCCGTCGAGCAGCCCATTCACGAACCACTTGAAACCGACCGGCACTTCCACCAGCGGATGACCCAGGTGCTCGGCCACGCGGTCGATGATGCTCGACGACACCATCGTCTTGCCCACCCCGGCGCCCTCCTTCCAGCCCGGGCGGTTCAGGTACAGGTAGGAAATGGCCGCGGCCAGGTAGTGATTCGGATTCAGCAGGCCGGCGCTGCGCGTCACAATGCCGTGGCGGTCGTGATCCGTGTCGCAGGCGAAGGCTACGTCGAACTTGTCCTTGAGCGCGATCAAGCCGGCCATGGCGTAAGGCGAAGAACAATCCATGCGGATGGCGCCATCCCAATCGAGCGTCATGAAGCGGAAGGTCGCGTCCGCCCAGTCGTGCCGGATGGTCATGTGCAGGCCATAACGCTCGGCGATGCGGCCCCAGTAGGCGATGCCGGCGCCGCCCAGTGGGTCGGCTGCCAGCGAAAGGCCCTCGGAGCGAACCGCGTCGAGATCGAGCACGACGCCGAGGTCGTTGACGTAGCTCGAAACATAATCGAACCGCTGCGCCGCGGCGAGGGCGCGCGCGTAAGGAATGCGCCGCACCGGCCGTAGGCCCTCGCCGAGGATGGCGTTGGCACGGTCCTGAATTTTGCCGGTGACATCCGTGTCGGCGGGCCCGCCGTTGGGAGGATTGTATTTGAAACCACCGTCGGCGGGTGGGTTGTGCGAGGGCGTGATCACGATGCCGTCGGCCAGTCCGGACGTGCGCCCTGCGTTGTACACCAGGATGGCGTGCGAAAGCGAGGGCGTGGGAGTGTAGCCGAGGTCGGAATCGATCATGGCCGCCACGCTGTTGCCGGCCAGCACCTCCAGCGCCGTGGCTAACGCCGGCTCGGAGAGCGCGTGGGTGTCCTTGGCCAGGTAGAGCGGCCCATCAGCGCCAATTTCGTGCCGCAATTCGCAGATCGCCTGGGCGATCGCCAGGATGTGATCCTCGTTGAAGGATCCCCTGAGAGACGACCCGCGGTGGCCGGACGTGCCGAAGCTGACTCTTTGTGCCGGCGCGGTTAGATCGGGCTTGGCCGTGTAGTAGGCCGT
The DNA here is from genome assembly GCA_049698695.1 of Bryobacteraceae bacterium. Classification (GTDB taxonomy): domain Bacteria; phylum Acidobacteriota; class Terriglobia; order Bryobacterales; family Bryobacteraceae; genus Bog-375. Next base: position 29,085 of record JBAVYH010000188.1, read on the forward strand.
TACCAGGCGTGCCAGGTTTTCGAGCTCTCCCTCTTGGGGAGGCTGGCCAGCTCGCGGATGAATCGCCATGGAACCTAACTTACCCGTTTTGCCGAGGCCGGCGCAATTGGGCGCGTCGATAAGCAATAGTTCCATTTTTTTGGCGGAATGCCCCGCCTCATGTTCGATTTCACACGCTGCAAGGCCGCCTGAGCCTGCCGGCGCGGGCGCTGGCTATTCGGACCGGATACTCAGATTTTTCCTAGCGCAGTGACCTTACGCCCATTCGCCGCTTCCATTTCACATATACGGCCTTTCACGAGGCTCCGCTTTGTGCGAGAATAATTGAGTCTTGCCAGGATACCCGGCCTGGCGATAGGAAAGGCGTGGCGAGTGAGCTATCAGCCGGAAACGCCGTTTGACAATATCGAGGGTTCTCATGAGTACGTGGCCATGCTGGCCGAGGCTCTGGATGAGGCCAGGCGAGAGGTGGAAGCCGAGATTGCGCTGGCCGAACGAGAATCCGCGGAACGCCGCAAGGAAGCTCTGCTGTTGGTGTCCTACAGTCTGGCCAAGCTGAACCTGCACATCACGGCCAGCCGCCGCCTGCTCAACAACCTCCGCACGCTGCGAAGGCTGCTGCTGGCGGAACGTGGTTTACCGGCGGACCGCGAAAAGGAAGTCGCCGCCGGCGAGAACGAATAACGAACCAGGCGGCGATCCTCCTCGCGTCTGCTCCAAAGGTCCAGTTGGCACGCTCGACTGCGAGCCGAAGTCCGGGTGTGGCAGTCCGCCTGTCCCGGCGTGTTAAACTACGTTTTCAGCCTAAAGAATGCTGCTAGCGAGAGAGTTTGTCGCTTACACGTCCCGCCAACTGGTCAGGAAGCTGACGCCGGGCACGATTGAAACCTCCGATCCCGAGCTGGTCGCCAGCAAAATTGCCGAAGTGCTCATCGAGGAATTGGCGGTCGAGGACCGGCTCAACGACGAAGTGCGCGACCTGCTCAGCCAGTACAGCGATTACATGCGGCGCGAGGGCGTGAGTTACCAGGAGATGTTCCGCCGCATCAAGAATACGCTGATCTCGCAGCGCAAGGTGATTCGCGCTTCCGGTCGCGACACCGGCGATGCCATGAAGTTGTCGCGCGATAAGGTCACCGACATGTCCCACAAGGTCGTCGACATGTTGCGCAAGAACCGCGAGCTGCGGCTTAAAAACAAAGATACCAACGCGGTGCGCCTGGAAATCGTGCGCATCATGACCGAGCTGCTTCAGGCCGAGGAAAAAGTCGATCGCGCTGCCCGGCAGAAGATTCGCAGCCAGAAGCGCGAGATTCCCGAAGGCAGCGAGGAGTGGGACCTGCTGCTGAGACGATACTACTCCGAAGAACTCAAGAAGCTCGGTATCGATCTGGCGCGGTAGGCGCGGCCAGCTTTCCTCGTCGCGTCACGAATATCCAAACGATACCTGACACCCCATCAAGAAAGGCGCCTGCAAGCGGGCGGCAAGCCAAAAGCATGCCCCACCTATGACTGTCCGTAGGTGGCTTTCGGACCGTGCTTGCGGAAGTAGTGCTTGTTGCGCTGGGCGTCGGAAATCGGTTTCGCGGCGGGATTGATGGTGATCGTCTCCAGAGCCATCGCCGCGAGCTCTTCTAGAATCACGGCATGGTGCGCTGCATCCGCCGCCGCTTTGCCCCAGCAGAAGGGCGCGTGGCCGGCCACCAGCACGCCGGGAGCCGCCAACGGCTCGCGGCCCTCCATCAGCTCCACAATCGCCGCACCGGTGTTGCCTTCGTAATCGCTTTCGATCTCCGCGGCGGTGAGGTGCCGGGTCACCGGCACGGGGCCGTGAAAATAATCCGCGTGAGTGGTCCCGAAGCACGGAATCTCACGTCCGGCCTGCGCCCACGCCGTGGCATGCCGCGAATGCGTGTGAACAATGCCGCCGATCGACGAAAAGGCGCGATAAAGCGCCACGTGCGTGGCCAGATCTGAGGAAGGGCGGAGGTTGCCTTCCACCACCCGGCCTTCCAGATCCGTGATCACCATGTGCGCCGGCATCATCTTGTCATACGGCACGCCGCTCGGCTTGATCACCACCAGCCCCTGCTCACGCGCCAGGCCGCTGGCATTGCCGAACGTATAAATAACCAGCCCCCGGCGTACCACCTCCAGGTTGGCCTCCAGCACTTCAATGCGCAGCGATTCCAGCATTAGTTTCCTCGTCTCGATCGCGCAGCGACGCTGCGCAGCTCGGGCAGAATGGCGCCGATTCCCACCGGCTTCGATAGTTTCTCACCGAACGAAAAATACAGGCTTCGATAGAGCGGAAAGAGATCCCCGTAAATCGCCGTCGCGCCGGCTTCTGGAGCCACCGTACGGTACGCGGGGCAGAGGGCTTCCTGCGCTTCTTCGATGGTGCGAAATGTGCCCGCCGCCAGGAAAGCGAAAATAGCCGACCCCAGGCTGGTCACGTCGCCGGCCGGCACCAGCACCGGTTTGCCCAACACGTTGGCGTACACCTGGTTCAGCACCGGGTTGCGCTGCGGAATGCCGCCCCCGTTGATGATGCGCCGCACCGGCACGCCGTATTCCTCCATCCGCTCGAGGATCACGCGGGTGTGAAACGCGGTGCCCTCGATGGCGGCGAACAGTTCATCCTGGGCGGTGTGGGTGAGCCGCCAGCCGAGCGTGATGCCGCTCAGCTCCGGATTCACCAGCACGGTGCGGTCGCCATTGTCCCAGGTGAGGCGCAAGAGGCCGGTCTCGCCGGCGCGGTAGTTCTGCAGGCCCTCGGAGAGCGCGGCCACCGTTGTCCCCGCGCGGCGCGCGATAGCTTCGAAAATATCGCCGGTGGCCGACAGCCCGGCTTCAATGCCGGTGCGTTTGGGATCGATCGATCCCGGAACCACGCCGCAGACGCCCGGTACCAGTTGCGGCGCTTCGCCGATGGCCATGATGCAGGTGGAGGTGCCGACCACGTTGACCACGTCGCCGAGCTTGACGCCGGCGCCGATGGCGTCCCAATGCGCGTCAAACGCGCCCACCGGCACCGGAATACCCGCCCGCAGCCCCAGCTTTTCAGCCCACTCGGCGGTGAGACGGCCGGCGATCTGCTCCGAGGTCTGGTATCGCCCGGCCAGTTTCTCGCGCACACCAGCCAGCAGCGGATCGACGGCTATCAGAAAATCTTCCGGTGGAAGACCGCCCAGCGCGGCGTTCCACATCCACTTGTGACCCATGGCGCAGACGCTGCGAGGCACCGCCGCGGGATCCGTGATGCCGCAGAGCACCGCGGCCACCATGTCGCAATGCTCGAGCGCGGTCGCCATCCGCGCCCGTTTGTCCGGGTTGTGGCGCAGCCAGTGCAGCAGTTTGGCGAAGCCCCACTCGGAAGAGTACGTCCCGCCGCACCAATCGATGGCCGCGAGGCCGCGCGCGTGCGCCGCAGCGGTGATTTCCGCTGCCTCTTTCCAGGCGCGATGGTCGCACCACAGGTAATAGTCGTCGATCGGCTCGAGGCTTTCGCCCACCGGAATCACGCTTGAGCCGGTAGTGTCGAGCGCGATCGCTTCCACCGCCCGCCCGTCCACGCCCGCCGCCGCAATCGCCTTGCGGGACGCCAGCGCCAGCGCGTTCATGTGATCGGCGTGCCTTTGCGTGGCGTGATCCGGATCTTCCTTCTTGCGCAGCAGTGGATACTCGGCCACACCCGCGCCTAGTCTGCCCTTCACGCTTTCGAAAATCGATACACGAACGCTCAGGGTTCCGAAATCCACCCCCGCCACTAACGCCATAGTTACTCTCCCGCCGCTCGGTACCGCAACCGCTCCCTCACGGTCGCGGCTCAGAAAGCGTATCGGAGCCCGGCCCAGAGCGCACCCCGTGAGGGAGCGGTCGCGAGCCCCGATCGCAGATAACCTCGCGACCTACTCGTGCGCAATCACGCTCCAGCCCAGGTAGTTGCTGGTGGCTTCGCGCACGGCGGGCGCGACGGACGACAGGTTGGCCGCCACGTGATGCTCGAAACCGTTCTCGCAAATGTACCGCAGCAGCTTCTGCAAATGCGGAATCCGCACCACGCCCGCGCCGCCGAACGTATCGAGCGGGTCGTCGGTAAACTCGCCTTCGCCGACGTAGCCAGAAATAATTCCCTCGCGGTCGTTGGTGGAGAAGCGCGCGAAGCTCATCGGTCCGGGCTTCACCAGCCCGACGCAGGTGCCGTAAGTGTTGTCGCGGCCCACCGTGCCGGCGATGATGGCCTGGAAATCCATCTTGACTTCGCGGAAGAAGTGCTTCGGCAGGTTGCTGCAATGGAAGCAGACCGCCTTGTCGGGGTCGTCTCCGTAGTTGTTGTTCCAGTCGAGCAGCGCGCTGGGCGTGCCGGAGGCCAGTTGCAGGGCGTGCATGCCGATCACGCCGCAGATATCGACTTCGCAAGCGCTCGAAATCAGGCTGTTGCTCATCATGCTCATGATCGTGCAGGGAACCACGCCGAAGAACTCCTCGAGCGAGGTCCAGCACTGAATGGCGCTGATCGAAACTTCGGTCTGCGCCATCCACTGGTCGATCACCGCGCCCAGTTTCGCCATCTTGACGAGCGAAGGGTCGGGCACGCCGCTGGTGGTGACGTACTTGCGGATGTCGTTGAGCTTGGCCACGGCCGCTGGATCGTCATCCTTCATGCGCGCGATGCGCCCCAGAATTTCCGAGAGATCGATCGGCTCGACGGAAATGCCGGCGCCTTCTAAAAGCTTCTCGCTGTAGCGGACGGTGTTGAACGCCGCCGGCCGGGCGCCGATGGCGCCGATGCGCAGCCGCTTGAGGCCCTTCACCACGCGGCACACGGCTCCGAACCACTCCAGATCCTGCCGGAAGAGATCGGAATCCGGCGCTTCCGTGTGGCGGGTGGTCAGCGAGTAGGGGATGCCGTACTGGCTCAGGTTGTTGCATGCCGACATCTTGCCGCAGAAGCTGTCGCGGCGGTCGCGGATCGACATCAATCCCGGCGTATCCGGCGTGGCCTGTATCAGCACCGGCACGTCGACCCCGGACATGCGCAGGGTGTCGGCGATGGCCCGCTCTTCGCCGAAATTGGGCAGCGTGACGATGACGCCGTCCAGATCCTCGCGATGCCGCTTGAACAAGTCGGCGCACTTGGCCGATTCGGCGCGCGTTTCCACCGCGCCATACTTGGTGTCTTCGGGTCCCGGCGCCACCACGGTGTGGCCCGCTTTCTCCAACACTGCGATCATTTCCGTCCGCCCGCTCTTGGCCAGGTGGTCCGGGAAGAAACCGCGATTGCCGACGATCACACCGAACGTCATCGCGCGCGTTTTGCCGTTATTCATGGTGAAATGCCCTCTTCCGTTGCGATTCGAAGCTCGATTCTAACCCGTTTCAGGCCGGGCCGGCATGATCGTCGAGGCCACTGGCCGCGCAGGCAACCGCCCTGTGAATCCTCCTGTTACGATGGCGTCTATGAAAACCCACCCGTTTCGCCACCGTGTGCCGTGGCTGATCGCAGCCATGGCCGCACTGTTTGGAGCCGTGGCAACCCACTCTCAAACGCCGGCGCCGGCCCGCTTTGCCGCGGACCGGATGGACACGTTCCTCTATGGCGCCGCCTTTTATGAAGAATACATGCCGCAGGACCGGCTGGACAAAGATGTCCAGTTGATGCAGCAGGCAGGCCTCAACGTGGTGCGCGTGGGCGAATCCACCTGGAGCATGTGGGAACCCGAAGACGGCCATTTCGAGTTCGCCTGGATGGACCGCATCATCGAGCGGTTGGCGCGGGCGCATATCCGCGTCATCATGGGCACGCCCACTTACTCCATTCCACCGTGGATGTTCAAAGAGCATCCCGAAATCCTGGTGACGCGCCTGGACGGCCAGAAAGCCACCTACGGGCTGCGCCAGAACATGGACATCACCAACCCGGATTTTTTGCGCTACTCCGAACGGGTGATTCGCAAGATCGCCGAACACTACCGCGACAGTCCGGCTGTGATCGGTTATCAGGTGGATAACGAAACCTCGGCCTATGGCACGGCGGGCCCGAACGTCCAGGCCGGCTTCGTGCGCTACCTGCGCGACAAGTTCTCGACTGTCGACCGCCTGAATCAAATCTGGGGCCTGGTTTATTGGGGTCAGCAACTGCACGACTGGAGCGAGGTTCCACCGCGCAACGGGATCATCAATCCCGGCTGGAAGCTGGAATGGGACCGTTACCAGGATTCGCTTGCGACGAATTACCTGGCCTGGCAAGCCTCGATTGTGCGCGAGTATCTTCGCCCGGATCAGTTCGTGATGCAGGATTTCGGCGGGGCCACCAACCTCAACGTCGATGAGCACGCCATATCGAAGAGCATGGACATCGCCGCCATCAATATTTACTACCCCTCCCAAGATCGCTACGACGGCGAAGGACCGAGTTACGGCGGCGATTTTGCGCGCTCGCTCAAACAGACCAATTTCCTGGTGACGGAAACCAATGCGCAGACTATCGGCTGGGACTCGCGATCGCAATTCCCGCCCTACGACGGTCAATTGCGCGAGAGCGTGTACCTGCTGGCCTCGACCGGCGCCAACTTGGTGGAATACTGGCATTGGCACTCGCTGCACTACGGCCAGGAGACCTACTGGAAAGGCGTGCTCTCGCACGACCTGGAGCCCGGACGCATCTACGCCGAGTTCTCGAGGACCGCGCACGAGCTGGAACGGGTCGGCCCGCATATTGTCGATCTCAAAGCGGCCCATCCGGTGGCGCTGTTGTACAGCAACGATTCGCGCCGCGGCACCGACTACATGCCGTTCCTCGAATCGCAGCCGCCCGGCGACATGCCCTGGCACCATCCGCAAGGTTACGAGCTCGAAATGCACCGGCTCTACGGCGCCCTCTACCGGCTCAACGTCGGCGTGGATTTCATCTTCCCGGGCACCGAAGACTTGAGCCGGTATAAAGTGATTGTGGTACCGCCGCTCTACATCGCCAGCGACGCCCTGCTCGGCCGGCTGGTGGATTACGTCCGCGGCGGCGGACACCTGGTACTCACTCTGAAGAGCGGCTTCTGCAACGAGTATTCGACCGTGCGGGCAACCATGGCTCCGGGGCCGCTGCGCGAAGCCGCCGGCATCCACTATCAGGAGTTCTCCAACCTGGGCAAGCCGCTTGATCTGCGCGGCGATCCTCTGCATGCCGGCGCGCAGAACCAGGTGAGCGATTGGGCGGAACTGCTGCTGCTCGACACCGCCAAGCCGCTCGCTTATTACGATCACCCGTTCTTCGGCAAGTTTCCCGCCATCACCGAGAACCATTTCGGCAAAGGCATGGTGACCTACCAAGGAACCGTGCTGAGCCCTGAGCTGCAACAAAAGGTGCTGGAGCGAGTCCTGGTGCAGGCGCAACTGGCTGGTCCCGACCAGAAACTGCCCTCGGCGGTGAGAGTCAAGCACGGCGTCAACCGCGCCGGCAAGACGATCCATTATTACTTCAACTTTTCGTCGGCGCCGCAGCGGCTGGTGTATCCATATGCCGGCGGCACGGAGTTGCTGGCGAAGCGGCCAGTGGCACAGGCCTCGGCGCTGGCGCTCGAACCGTGGGGCGTGGCCATCGTCGAAGAAGAATAGTTTCAGCACGACGCAAGCGAGGCCGTTCCGCCGCGCCATGTTATTCTAAGACTCGAAGGGCACGGGCGACACAGCGCGCGTTCCCGCGAACCCGGAGAGATGGCCGAGTGGTTGAAGGCGCACGCTTGGAAAGCGTGTATAGGGGAAACTCTATCGAGGGTTCGAATCCCTCTCTCTCCGCCATAATAAAATCAGGGCTCTACGCCAACAACGGGCTCTACGCCAACAACGGGGGCAAACCCCAATCCCAAACCATCTAAGAACATAGCAGCTTCACCCGGAGTCTGTAGTTTTGAAAGTTGCGGAAGCCGTAGGCTTGACGATTGATGAGTTCCATCTT
>JBAVYH010000189.1:0-18883 GCA_049698695.1 Bryobacteraceae bacterium
AACGCAACGTGAGCGAACGCTCGAAGTGTGTGGGATCTAAAGAGGCTTGATCGCCGGCAACCGCTCCCTGACGGTCGCGGCTCCGATCGCTTTCAGAGCCGCGACCGTGAGGGAGCGGTGGGCCAACCACGAACATTTCAGGGTGCGCCGTGCGAAAAGCCGGTTTAGCTTGCAACGCAACGTGAGCGAACGCTCGAAGTGTGTGGGATCTAAAGAGGCTTGATCGCCGGCAACCGCTCCCTGACGGTCGCGGCTCCGATCGCTCAGCCTGGAAGTTCCCTGTCTGCAGGCGGTTACGGGGAATCCGCGCTCTCGCGCCCGGACCCGATAGTAATCCCGGTTATGCTCTGTGACCTTGCCGACGTTAATAAGACCGTGTGTACCAAAGGTGGGATGGACCGCGCGAAAGCATAACCTTAGGATAACAACGTATGCGAAGCTCGACGGTATCGGAGACGCTTCCCGGCGTGGACGAGTCCTTGTACAGCGCGCAAATCACAGTGGGCGCCGAGGTCGAGCCAGAGGAAGTCTCCCTGCCCGGCCGCAATCGCGCGGCTCGCGGTATTCTCACCGGCATCCTGTTGGGCGCAGGCGCCTGGGGTGCGATTTGGGTGGTTGCGTCGGCCCTTTTGCGCCATCGCGGCTAACCGGCACGAGCTCCACCATCCGCAGTTCGAGTGGGTCCCTTATTCTATGACCAGTACCTGCAGGTGTGAGCCATCGGCTCCGCCGCGATAAACGCGCTCCATCGCCTTCTTGAAATCCCCCGGATGGGCGTTCGGAATGTCCAGAAACTGCTGCGGGTTGCGATCCACCAGTGGAAACCACGAACTCTGAATTTGCACCATGATGCGGTGTCCGGAGCGGAATGTGTGGAATACGTCCGGTATCCAGAACTCGATTTTCTCCGCCTTGCCCGGCGTGAACGGCTCCGGCTTGGACATGCTGTCGCGGAACTTGCCGCGGAAGGGCTCGCCGCGCACAAGCTGCTGATAGCCGCCCATGTAAACGCCCTTCAGGTTCGGGTCGGGGTTGGGATAATCGTTTGGGTAAACATCGATCAGCTTGACGATAAAATCCGAATCCGTGCCCGAAGTGGATACGCGCAGCACCGGCGTGATCGGCCCCGCGATGGTGACGTCCTGCTCGAGCGGCCCGGTTTCGTAGGTCAGCACGTCGGGACGCGTCGAGGCGAAGCGCTGGTCGAACGTCATGTAATCCACCGGCATCCCCATACCGGGAGCGATTTCGCCGGTCGAGGGCACCGGTTTGTTGGGATCGCTGAGGTACTCGTCGAAGCCCGTGTCTGCCGGCGCGCTCCAGGAAAGCTTGCCGTCCGCATCGAAATAGAGCGAGCGCGGCGCGCTGTTCTTCGGCGGCCAGGCGTCGAAACGGTGCCACTCGTTGCGTCCCGTTTCGAACACGATCGCTTTCGGAACGCTGCCATCCGCAGCCGCCTTCAGCCCGTTGCCTTTGCCCTTCAGGTTTTGAATGAAGAAGGGGAGTTCGATGTTCTCCTGGAAATACTCGGAGGTCTTGGTGTCGAAGCGCAAATTGCCCAGCGTATCCCCGGGATCGCGGGCCCAGCCGCCATGCCGCCACGGGCCCATCACCAGGGTGTCCGGTGCGATGGCGCCGTTCTTCTCGAGCGAATCGAACAGCCTCAGCGGTCCAGCGAGATCCTCGGCATCGAACCAGCCGCCCACCCACATTACCGCCGGCGTCACGTTCTTCATGTATGGGGCCTGCGCGCGCGCCTGCCAGTAGGCGTCGTAGGTGTCGTGCTTGATGGTGTCGTCCCAGTAGGTGCTCTCGTGCTTGAGATATTTCTTATCGGCGTTAGACAGCGGACCCATGCGCAGGAAGAAATCATAGGCGTCCATGGTGCCGGGATCGAAGCCGATGGCCGGCTGCGGCCGCTGCGGGCCCCCTTTCCGCGGCAGGAAGCTCGAGTAGAAGCGGAGATTCGCGGCCAGATGAAATGCGCCGTTGTGGTACCCGTCGTCGCCGTTGCCGACATCGCCCATCGGGGCCTGCGGCGAAACAGCTTTCAGCGCCGGGTGTGCATTCATCAGAGCGTGCGCGGCGAAGAAACCCGGATACGAGATCCCCCAGATACCGACCTTGCCGTTGTTGTTGGGGACGTTCTTCACCAGCCAATCGATGGTGTCGAAGGCGTCGGTGCTCTCATCGGTCTCGGTGGGGCCGTCGTAATGCGGCTTGTGCGGGCGCACATCCACGAACGTGCCCTCCGACATGTAGCGGCCGCGCACATCCTCGTAAACGAAAATGAAGCCCTCCTTTTCCGCGGCAAACGACGGGCCGACCTGCGACTTATAATTGTCGGCGCCATAGGGTCCCACGTTGTACGGCGTGCGCATCATGAGGATCGGATAAGCCTCGGTCGCGTCTTTCGGAATATAGACCGCGGCGAACAAACGCACGCCGTCGCGCATCGGAATCCGGTATTCGTACTTGGTGTAATGCGCCAGGGTGTAGGCCAACTGCGCGCGCGTGATCTCGGTAACCGGCGGAGGCTGCGCAGCGGGCTGGGCGCTCAGCGCTGCGCCTGCGACGAAAAGGCTGAGGGTGGCTAATTTTCGAATCGCCATGGGAAGGCCATCGTAGCAAATCTGCGAGCCCCGCAGGGCGCACCCCGGAGGCCCGGCGAGGGCTTAGGGTCTGTCGGGAAATAATCGTCTCATCGGCGGCCACCGCTCCCTCACGGGGTGCCCTCTGGGCCCCGGCTCTGAACGCACATCGGAGCCGCGACCGCCAGGGAGCGGATGATTTTCGTCCGCGGGGAGGATGCAGTCGATGGAGTACGCCCTATCGAAGAACGGACAGGATGGTTGGTTTGCCGAAACTCTTCAGCGGTTTCTCAGGAGCGACGCTTGCGAACCACCACGCTCAGACCGATGAGCGCACCACCCAGCAACAGCATGGTGGAAGGTTCCGGGGCCAGCGTGTCGGCCTCCGTGTACCGATTGCTCAAATCGACAATCGATCCGTTGGTGCCGCTGATGATATTGAAATCGTCCGTGACATTGAGCACGGTCGCTGCGAGGCCCGTAATCGCGCCCGAAGGGGTGGTGGTACCGTTGGCGTCCGTGATGGTCTCGCTCCCACTGCCTGTTCCACTGGTGGCATCGACGGTTTTCTGCCATGTGGCGCTATCGCCGCCGTTGTCCTGGAGTCCCGCCGTCGCGAGCACGATCGCATAGTAAGTTGGGTCCAGGCTCGCCGGAAGAGCGGTTGGGTCCAGAGTGACGGTATACGTCAAGTCGAAGTTGCTGGTGAAGCCGTTGCCGTCATTCAGGTTGAAGAGAACAATCTGGCCTTGCAGGCCGGAGATCTGAATCGTGGCGGTCACATTGGAATCCACGCTGCCGGAGGTGACATCGAAGTTCGAGAAAATATAGTCGCCGGCTTCGCATTCGAAGCCCGAGCCGACCAGAGTGGCGAAACCGATCGTGCCGGTTCCACAGGGCGTCACCGGGCCCGCGCTGCCAATGCTTGCCAACGCCACGACAGCCAATATGAGAACGAAAATCTTCTTCACCCTGCAAGTCCTCCTGTGGTGCGACTTAAGCCCTAGTATTTCCCCAACCTTTATTCACTGGAATTTCCATTTTAGAGTGTCTGGTCCTATTTGGGTACCCCAAAGCGCCGGCTTCAGTCCTGAGAGTACCATCGTTCCCCTGCTGCGAACGGTTGTCGTATATCCCTGGCCGTCAGTGGCCGATGTTGAGTTTCGCTACTCCCCGCTCGATCTGCTCCGAGTATTCGCTTCATGCGAGATGGATCATTGTAAAGCGTTGCGCGGCTCGGCACCTCATCCTCCCATATCACCATTTTTTGGACAGGGCATAATAGCAGTACTGTGATAGAGTATTACCGATAAGAAGACCCATAATACGCCTTTCCAGCACCTGTTTCGCGCTTCTGCTGCTCCTTTCTCAAACGCATTCCAACGCGCAAACTCCCGCCGCCACGCAAGCCATTCTCGAAGGCGCGTGGTCAACTCCGTTACCGGCGCCCCCATCGCTGCCGCGCGCATCAGGGTCGATCCGCCGCAGCCTGCCGAGCCGCTCTATGTGAGAAGCGACGCCAAGGGCCATTTTCTTTTCGACAATCTGTCTCCGGCCTTTTATCGCGTGAGCGTGGAGGCTCCCGGCGTTCTGAAGCCCACCGTCTAGGTTGCCAGCGCAGCAGGCAAAGTAAAACACGCAGGCGCCTCGGTGCGCCATTGCGCGGTTACGATCACGATTTGCCGCGCGGACGCACGGTCGAGGCATGCCCGGCCCGAGGAGTTTCTACATTTTCTCGCCCAGAATCGAGCCCGAAGGGCGGCTCTGAACGGCATCGGAGCCGCGACCGTCAGGGAGCGGTGGGTGCGGTGCCTTCTTAACGGCCGCTAAGCGATCAGGCGGGTCCAGTCCAAAGTCGCAGCCAGTTGTTGGCCAACGTTTACCAGAGTGGGGATCGCAGAGAGATCGGCTTCGTCGATATCGCTGGGCAGAAGCGGGTTGATGCCGGTCGCAATGCCGGGCCACTGCCGGTTCACGGCTTGATCGGCCCAGTCCTCCGAGGTGTCGATCAGGGTGTTGACGGTCCAATCGACGATCTGCAGCAGGCCGGACGGAGGCTTGTCGAAACCTGGGTAGTAGCCGGTTCCGAGCGCAATCACGCGGGTGCCGGCGGGAGTGAAGGTGTCGTACTCGAAGGCCTCGGCGCATGCCTGGTAGACGGGATTGGCGGTTCCGCCCACGCCGCCATCGAAGAAGTAGATAGTCTGGCCGTCGATGCCGTCAATCTTCCAGTGGTCGAAATAAGTGGGACAGCAGGCGGAAGCGACCGCGGCGTCCACTAGCTTGACCGAGCCGGTGGTTCGGGCGTTTTTGGGATTGTCCCTGACAAAGAACCAATTGCGTCCGTTCATGGCGGTGGCGGAGATCATCACGCCGATGGGGCAATCGTTGACCGCCCAGGAGGCGGCGGCACCGAAGACGCTAGCGAGGACGTCGCGAAGGTGAGTGGGATCGTACATGAAACCTTCGGCCACCCGCTTGGTGTCTGCGACGATGCCGGTAGGGGTGAAGATCTCCTTCGAACGGTCGGTGTAAATCTTCAGGATGTCGGTGGCGGGAACGCCGGCGGCGACGGCTGCCGTGAGTAGCGCGCCGGTGGAAGTTCCGGCGCAGTAGGCGATGTGGTCGCGGGTGGTCCCGCCGAGCTGCGCTTCCAGTTTCACCAGGCAGCAGGCGGGAATGATGCCGCGGATGCCGCCGCCGCGGATGGAGAGAATGTATCGCACGGTTTCGGTCGCCCTCGGCTATCTTACCATCCGCCCCGCCCGCGTCTCTTGTAAGGCGCTGAGCTGAACTCGACTCGCCTCCGCGCTGCACCCGTCTCAAGCCAAGCTGACTGTTTTCGCCATACCTCTTGCATTTCGAACGGAATATATAAAGGATTCCGCGCTGCCCACCGATGAGGTTCCTGTATGTAAACACGCCAAGAAAAGAAGCCGCGAGAAGGATTGGGGAAGTACGGTCCCCATGCACGGCCGAGTGCCTGGCAGCCGGATTCTTTTGGTTCCGTAGAGGAGAAGCGCATGCAAGATCAGGATGTGATTCGTGAGTTCCTAGTCGAGAGTCACGAGAACCTTTCGCGCCTGGATCGAGAGCTGGTCGAACTCGAAAAGCACCCGAAGGATGCGGAGCTGCTGGCCAGCATCTTCCGCACCATTCACACCATCAAGGGTACCTGCGGCTTCCTCGGGTTTTCGACTCTGGAGAGGATCAGCCATCAGGCGGAGAGTCTCCTGAGCCAGTTGCGCGACGGCCGGCGAGAACTCACTCCATCCTTGGTGTCCCTCGTCCTGGACACGGTCGACGCTACCCGAAAGGTGCTGACCTCCATCGAAGCGAGCGGGGAGGAAGGTCCGGAGCGGTTTGAAGAGCTGACCGAGCGCTTACAGGCAGCGGCGCAATCAACAGCCGGCACCGTGAGCCAAGCGGGTCGGGATGAGGCGCCTGTTCCCGGGGCGGAACATGCGGACGACGGCGCCCCCGCTGAGCTTCCCGAGGGCAAGAAGCGTGAAGACGATGCCGCCAGGTCCTCCGCCGTGGCGGACGCCAACATTCGGGTCGGCGTGGGGCTGCTGGACAAACTCATGGATCTGGTGGGGGAGCTGGTGCTGACTCGCAACCAGATTCTCCAGTTCAATACCGAGCGGGAGGATGCCGCTCTCAACGTGACCTCGCAGCGGCTCAACCTGATTACCACCGAGCTGCAAGAGGGCGTCATGAAGACGCGCATGCAACCCATCGGGATGGTTTGGAACAAACTGCCGCGCGTGGTTCGTGACATGGCGGTGGCTCTGGGCAAGCAGATCCGGCTGGAGATGGACGGCGCGGAAACCGAGCTTGATAGGACCATCATCGAGGCTATCAAAGACCCGCTGGTTCACCTGGTCCGGAACTCCTGCGACCACGGGATCGAGCCGCCGGACGTCCGCGTGGGACTCGGCAAGCCGCCGCAAGCAAGACTGACCCTGCGCGCCTATCACGAAGGCGGACAAGTCAACATCGAAATCGGCGACGACGGGGCGGGGGTTGACGTTGCAAGGGTGAAGCAGAAGGCCATTGAGAAGGGCCTTTTGCGGCCTGAGCAGTCCGAGAAGCTCTCCGATCGGGAGGCGCTGAACCTGATTTTTCAGCCCGGCTTCTCGACGGCGAAAACGGTCACCAAAGTTTCGGGGCGCGGCGTCGGTTTGGACGTCGTGAAGTCCAACATTGAGAAAATCGGCGGCATCGTCGACGTCTTCAGCCGGCCCGGCGAAGGCACTACGGTCAAGCTCAAAATCCCTCTCACCCTGGCCATTATTCCTGGCCTGGTGATCACCAGCGGCGGCGAACGATTCGTGATTCCTCAAGTCAGCCTGCTCGAACTGATCCGCTTGGAAGGAGACTCCGGAGAAAAGCACATCGAGTGTGTGCATGGGACACCTGTGTACCGCCGTCGCGGGAGTCTTTTGCCCATCGCCTACCTGAATCAGGTGTTGGGGCTCGAATCGGCTCAGCGGGCCGAAGTGGTCAGCATGGTGGTCCTCCAGGCGGAAGACCGGCAGTTCGGGCTTGTGGTGGACGGCATCAACGATACCCAGGAAATCGTGGTCAAGCCGTTGGGCAAGCAGCTCAAGGGACTAACCGTCTACGCCGGCGCAACCATCATGGGCGACGGCCGCGTGGCCCTCATCCTCGACGTGCTCGGTATCGGCCAGTGTTCCGGGGTGCTGGCCGAATCCCGTGAGCAGGCGCGCGCCGCAACGGAGCAGAAGACGCAATCGGGGATCGAGCAGCAGCGGCTTCTCCTGTTCCGGGCTGGTTCCTTCGAACGTCTGGCCGTTCCGCTTTCTCTCGTCGCCCGGCTTGAGGAGTTTCCCCAGTCATCCATCGAGCATGCGGGCGGATGCCAGGTGGTGCAATACAGGAACCGCATCCTCCCGTTGATTCCTCTCCGGGACGTACTCGAATCGGGTGCGCACGACCAGGACGAGGCGGCAGATCCGGTTCAGGTGATCGTTTTCAACGACGGCGACCGCAGTGTGGGAGTGGTGGTCGACCAAATTCTGGATGTCGCCGAAGAGACGGTGACGGTGCGCCAGAAGACGGCCCGCAAAGGTCTCCTTGGGTCGGCCGTGGTGGGCAAGCATGTCGCGGATTTCCTCGATCTCAACCAGGTCATTCGAACGGCTGCGGACGACTGGTTTCAGCGCGCTGGCGGGTCCGCGAACGGAAAAAGGATCCTGGTCGCCGAAGCCTCGGCATTCTCGCGGGGCCTGATCCGCAGCGGCCTGGACATGGTGGGCTACCGGGTTCTTGAGGCCGCCAATTTGGACGAGGCGATTCGTGGTTTGGAGCAGCACCCGGTCGACATCGTCGTGACGGCGATGGATCTTCCTCCCAACGGCAGCTCCGCGCTGCTCGCCGAGATGCGGCGGCGGACGGAGTGGCAGGGGATCCCAATCCTGGCCCTGGCCGACTCGGCCGAACAGGCGCGGACGCAAGCCGGCCAGACGGCGGACTTCCAGGATTGTCAGGTGAAGTTCGACCGGGAGGCGATGCTCGAATCGGTGGCACGGCTGGCCGCAACGCTGGCGTCCTCCGAGGCGGCTCCCGTGTGCGTGGGAGAGGAGCGATAACCGATGTTGACCGATACCACAACCGTAAAATCCGGACTGGCGCAGGCCAGCGGACAGTTCTCGACATTCTTCGTCGCCGACTTGTTTTTCGGCGTGGATGTTCTGCGCGTCCAGGAAGTATTGCGCTTCCAGCAGATGACCCGCGTGCCTCAGGCCCCTGAGGTCATCGAGGGGCTGATCAACTTGCGCGGCCAAATCGTCACCGCCATCGATATGCGGCGGCGGCTCCGGTTGCCGCCACGCGCCGGAGACCAGACGCCGATGAACATGGTGGTCCGTACTGAGGATGGCGCAGTGAGTTTGCTGGTCGACGAGATCGGAGACGTGCTGGATGTGGATTCCGCTGCATACGAACGGCCGCCGGAGAACCTCGATCCCGCCGCGAGAGAGCTCATCCGCGGCGTTTACAAGCTGAAAGACCGGCTGCTGCTGGTTCTCGATGCGGAGCGAACGGTGGATCTCGCCGGGAGGGCCGCTTAGTGTCCCGTCCCGCCGAGCGCATGGCAACACGCCACCGGGCCCAAGCAGCGCAGCCGCCCGGTTTCTTCGACCGGAGCGAAGATGCCGCCGCCCTGTGGCGCACGCACTCGTGCGTGCCGCGCCGTCATTCGTGTCGACGTCTGGCGGCATCTCGCATCAATTGCGCCCAGTGGGCAACGCTTCAGCCCGCCCGTTGGTCGCGGCTACGCTTCTCCGTGGGGCGGACGTCCTCGTCCGCGCTCGACCCTCTGATCGCGCGCTTGCTAATCCCGGCGGTGCGCTCGCTCCTGCCAGGGAAGGCCGTCACACAAACCGCATCGCGCCACCATGCAGGGAGGCTCTAAAGTTGGCCTTCACCTTCTTCTTCCGAGACCAACAAGTGCTGGAGCGGGTAGTAGAGCATCTCCTCCCCGTCTTGTCTGGACGCAGCCATCCCCGCATTTGGGACGCCGGTGTGGCGATGGGGCAGGAGCCTTACACGCTGTCCATTATGCTTGCCGAACGGATGGGGCACTTCGCCTTCAAGAACCTGCGCATCGATGCGACCGATGTCGAAAGCTCCGGCCAGTTCGCCCGGATGATCGAGGCTGCTCAATACCCCAAAAACGAGTTGGAGCGGTTGCCCGAGGGCATCCTGGAAAAGTACTTCGAACCCAACGGCGCGCCCGGGTACTTTCGCGTGATCGACACCATCCGGCGGCCGGTCTCCTTTCAGCGGCACGATCTTCTGTCGTTCCAGGAGATCGGTCAGGGATACTCGCTGGTCTTGTGCAAGAACGTGCTGCTCCACTTCCAGCCTTCCGAGAGGGTCGAAGTGATCAGGATGTTTCACCGGGCGCTGGCGCCCGGCGGCCTCTTCGCCACAGAGCAGACGCAGGAGATGCCGCCGGAACTCGGCCCCCTGTTCCAGCGGGTGATTTCCGACGGGCAGTTGTTCCGCAAAGTGGAGGGTGGCGAATGCGGATAGTCATATTGGAGAACAGCGGCGAACTCTATACCTCCCAGGTTTACCTCGTGCTCGGCGATGCGAGCCGCATCGAGGACGTCAACACGCTTGTGGATGTAGGGCAGGACCCAGCTATCCTGGCGAGCATCGAGCGGGCGCCCACCGGGGTCGGTAAATGGCCCGTCGAACAGGTGGTGCTGACGCACGGCCATTCGGACCACTGCGCGCTACTGCCGCGAGTTCGTGAGGCGTTTCACCCTAGAGTCTTCGCGTTCTCGCCGAATATCGAGGGCGTCGATGGTCTGCTGCGTGATGGGGACACGATCAAAATGGGCGACGGGTATTTCGAGGTGATCTACACGCCGGGCCACAGCAGCGACTCGATCTGCTTTTTCAACCAGGCAGAGGGTGTACTCTTCGCCGGCGACACCCCGCTTCTGATCACGTCGCCCACGGGAACATATGAGGCCGGATTTGTGGCGGCACTGGAGAAGCTGTGCGCCCGTGATGTCCGGCGGATCTACTTCGGACACGGCGCTCCACTCACGGAGCACTGCAGCCAGAGGCTGCGTGAATCGCAACTAATGGCCGCCGGCAGCCTGCCGGCCATCGGGAGGCAATAACGGGATCGAGAATCGGGCGTCGGTGACGCATCGCAAATAACGCAAAAGGAAGACTAAGGAGCAAAGACAATGGCAAGACAAGCAAACGACGGCCGGCGAGTTTCTCCCGGCCGAAACCCGTCCACCGGCGCCGCCGTATTGGACCGTCCGGTAACTGAGGACCACGAGACGCAAACAAACGATCTGCTGGAGGAAATACTCCGGTTGGTGGAAGCCTCGCACGCCGGCCGCCTGAGCGAGCGCGGCAAGGCTGAGCGGTTCGAAGGAAGCGACCGCAAACTGGTCGAGGGCGTGAACGCGATGCTCGATGCGATCCTGCTGCCGATCGGCGAGGGCAACCGTGTCCTGGCGCAGATCAGCGCAGGCAAGATCGACGAATTGATCACGCAAACCTATGGCGGCGACCACGAGAAGATGAAGCAGGCGGTCAACAACGTGGCAGTAGTGCTGCAAGGGTTGCAGAGGGAGCTGGGGCGGCTCACCGAGGCTTCCAAAGAAGGGCAACTCTCGGAACGCGGCAAACCCGACCAGTTCCAGGGCGCCTTCGCGGATGTCGTGAAGGGCGTCAACGAGATGCTGGATGCCATCCTGCTCCCGATTGGCGAAGGCAACCGCATTCTGGCCCAGATCTCCAACGGCAGGATCGACGAGCTGATCGCGCAAACTTATAAGGGCGACCACGAGAAAATGAAACAGGCCGTGAACAACGTCGCCGCGGCGCTGCAAGACATGACGATGGACGTTAGCATGCTGGTGAAAGCGATGCTGGAAGGCAAGTTGGCGTCGCGCGCCGATGCGGCCAAGCACCAGGGCGACTTCCGCAAGGTCATCGAGGGCTTCAACCTGACGCTGGACAACGTCATCAAGCCGTTGAATATGTCAGCCGAGTACATGGACCGCATCTCGAAGGGCGATATCCCGCCCAAGATCACCGACACCTACAACGGCGACTTCAACGAGGTCAAGAACAACCTGAATGTCTGCATCGACGCCATCAGCCGCTTGGTGGCCGACGGCGTGGCGCTGACGCAGAACATGCTGGAAGGCAATCTGGCGGTGCGCGCCGATGTGGCCAAGCACCAGGGCGACTTCCGCAAGGTGATCGAGGGCTTCAACCTGACGCTGGACGCCATCCTGACGCCCGTTGGCGAGAGCAACCGCATTCTGGCGCTAATCCGCGGCGGCAGCCTGCGAGAGAGAGTCGAGATTGCCTGCAAAGGCGACCACGAGAAGATGAAGCAGGCCGTCAATGGCGTGCATGACTGGCTGCAGGGTCTCATTGCCTATATAACCAAGATCGCCAACGGCGACATGACGGCATCGATAGCCAAGGCTTCCGATCAAGACCAGATTCACGAATGGCTGGTGTTGCTAAAGAATAACATCAACGCGCTGGTTGCCGACGCCGGCCTGCTGGTGAAGGCGGCGGTGGAAGGCAAACTGGCCACCCGCGCCGACGCATCGAAACACCAGGGCGACTATCGCAAGATTGTCGAGGGTGTGAACCAAACGTTGGATGCGGTGATCGGGCCTTTGAACGTAGCCGCCGGCTACGTGGACAAGATCAGCAAAGGTGCCATCCCGGTCAAGATCTCCGACCAGTACAACGGCGACTTCAACGCCATCAAGAATAACCTCAACAACTGCATCGACAACATCAACGCACTGGTGGCCGACGCCGGGATGCTCGCCAAAGCGGCCGCTGATGGGCGCGTGGGTACCCGCGGCGATGCCACCAGGCACCAGGGCGACTTTCGCAAAATCGTCGAGGGAGTGAACCAGACGCTGGAAGCCATCGTCGAGCCACTCAAGGTCACGGCGCAAAACGCGACCACGCTGGCCTCTTCCTCCGAAGAGCTGACGGCGGTCAGCCAGCAGATGGCGGGCAACGCGGAGGAGACCGCCACGCAGGCCAATGTGGTTTCTGCGGCCAGTGAGCAGGTCTCGAAGAATGTCGCCTCGGTGGCTTCGGCCTCCGAGGAAATGCAAGCCTCAATCCGCGAGATCGCGAAAAACGCCAACGAGTCGGCTCGCGTGGCCAAGAATGCCGTCAGCGTGGCGCATTCCACGAACGAAACGGTGAAGAAGCTGGGCGAGTCCAGCCAGGAGATCGGCAACGTGATCAAGGTGATTACTTCGATCGCGCAGCAGACCAACCTGCTGGCGCTCAATGCGACCATCGAAGCGGCGCGCGCCGGCGAAGCGGGCAAAGGCTTCGCGGTGGTCGCTAACGAAGTTAAGGAGCTTGCCAAACAGACCGCTAAAGCCACCGAGGAAATCAGCCAAAAGATCGAGGCGATCCAGGGCGATACCAAGGGCTCGGTCAAGGCGATCGAGGAGATCGGCACCATCATCAACCAGATCAACGACATCTCCAACAGCATTGCTTCGGCGGTGGAAGAGCAGACTGTGACCACCAACGAGATCGGTCGCAGTGTGACCGAAGCAGCCAAGGGGGTCGGCGACATCGCCAAGAACATCGGCGGTGTAGCCGTGGCGGCGAAGAATACCACGCAGGGCGCCAACGACACGCAGAAGGCCTCGCAAGAGCTCAGCCAGATGGCGGCCCGGCTGCAGACGGTCACCTCGAAGTTTACGTTCTGACCGATCAACGGCTAGGGACGCGGCCCGGCGGTTGTCACCCAACCGCCGGGCCGCCCTTCAGTCAACCAAAACAGGTGAAATGATGGCCAAAGCGTTAGTTGTAGACGATTCGAGGGCCGTTCGGATGATCCTCGCCAGGACCTTGAAGGAACTCGGCTTCGAGGTTCGCGAGGCGGCCAACGGAAGAGAAGCACTGGAGGTGATCGAAGCTGAGAAAACCGGGGTGACGCTCGTTCTGGCGGACTGGAACATGCCCGAGATCAACGGCCTGGAACTGCTCAAGCAGTTGCGTCAGAAACCGGAACTTTCTTCGCTGGTGGTAGTCATGGTCACCACCGAGACCGAACTGGATCAGATGGCGGCGGCCCTGGAGGCGGGCGCCAACGAGTATGTCATGAAGCCGTTCACCAAGGACATCCTCGTTGAGAAACTCCAGCTTGTGGGGATCCATCCCTAATGGGGTGCCAGGCATGAATGGGGTGCCAGGCATGGCTGCGGTAAACAAGCGAATGCTCCGGCCCGGAGAGCGGATCCGTGTGCTGGTGGTGGACGATTCAGTGGTAATCCGTCGCTTGGTCACGCATGCTCTGGAGCAGGATCCCGGGCTAGAGGTCGTGGGGGCGGCGTCGAACGGCGCGATCGCGCTACAGCGTATCCCGCAACTAAATCCCGATGTCCTGACGTTGGACATCGAGATGCCGGAGATGGACGGTCTGGACACGCTGCGGCACGTTCGTCGCGAATACCCGCAACTCCGGGTCATCATGTTCAGCACGCTTACCGAGCGCGGCGCGGCGGTGACACTGGAGGCTCTGACCCTTGGGGCTGATGACTACGTGGCCAAGGCTTCCAACGAAGGATCGCTAGATCGCTCGCTGACGCGCCTACGGGAAGAACTGGTCCCCAAGATCAAGCAGTTTTTTCACATGCCGGCGCAAAGCTTTGCAGTGGCTCAGCCGGAACCGGCACACCTACCGGCGCAGCGAGTCCGTTGGGACAAGCCGGTCCCACAGAGCACGAAGGTGCGGCCCAAAGTGGTCGTGGTCGGAGTTTCCACGGGAGGGCCGACAGCGTTGGGCGCAATCTTGCCCCAGTTGCCGGCCGGTTTCCCATTGCCGGTTCTGGTGGTGCAGCACATGCCTCCTCTCTTCACCCGCCTGCTCGCCGAGCGTCTTCACTCCTCCTGCCCGCTGTCAGTCGAAGAAGCGGGCCAGGGCGATCCGGTGGAATCCGGCAAGATCCTGATTGCGCCCGGAGACTTCCATCTGAGGGTGGCTTCCAACGGCGGTGGCGTGCGCGTGTCTCTGGATCAGGCGCCGCCGCTGAACTCCTGCCGTCCCGCGGTCGACGCGCTGTTCACTTCGATCGCCGATGTTTATGGCGGCGCCCATCGCCGTAGTTCTGACCGGCATGGGGCAGGATGGGTTGCGCGGCGCGGAGATTCTCAAGGCGCAAGGGGCGAGCGTGCTCGCACAGGATGAAGCTTCGAGTGTCGTTTGGGGGATGCCCGGCGCCGTGGTGAGTGCGGGATTTGCCGACCGCGTGCTGCCCCTCGAGCAAGTCGTGCCGGAGATCCTGCGGATTGTGGCCGGGGCTTAAGGGGAACTGGATGCAGAGCCAGTCTTCAATCTCGGAAATTCACTCGGAGAACTACCGGTTCCTCCAGCAGCATGTCTATGCCCAAGCGGGCATCGTGCTCGAAGAAGACAAGCATTACCTGTTCGAAAGCCGCCTCACGCCGATCGTCAGGCAGCTTGGCCTCGGCTCCATCAACGACTTGTGCGCGCTCCTCCAGGCCACGTGTGAAACAGACGTCGGCCGCCAGGTAGTTGAGGCCATGACGACCAACGAAACCTACTTCTTTCGCGATCCCGCCCATTATGAAGCCATCCGGACTGTCCTGCTGCCCCGCCTTAAGGAAGACCGGCAGGATGTTAGGAAGTTGCGGTTCTGGTCCGCCGCGGCATCGACTGGGCAGGAAGCCTACAGTCTGGCGATGGTTCTCCTGGCGGAAGGTTTCAACGACTAGGACATCCAGATCCTGGGCACCGATTTCTGCTCGCAGGTTTTGGAACGCGCCCGGTCCGGCAAGTACCAGCAGATTGAGGTGAACCGGGGTCTGCCGGCGGCCCTCCTGGTGAAGCATTTCCGCCGGTCCGGGGTGGACTGGCAGTTGAGCGAGCCGGTTCGCCGGATGGTCCGCTTCGAGACGATTGACCTGCGCGCGAGCATGCGCGCCCTGGGACCATTCGACCTGGTGTTCTGCCGCAACGTCCTGATCTATTTCGACGCCGAAACCAAGAAGAACATAATGAAGGAACTTCACGGCACTCTGTTTCGGGGCGGCTGGCTGCTGCTGGGTGGCGCCGAGACCGCCTTCGGCGCCGAGGAGTGGTTTGAAAGACAGACCGTGGGAGGCGCGATCGTTTACGTCGCCCGCTGAGAAGACACTGATGCCAACCGAATGGAGCACGGAAATCCTGCCGAGCGAACTGGCGCAGATTGTGGCGTCCGTATTCGGAGCCATGCTGAGCCTGGAAGTGGGCGAAGGCGGAACGCCTTGGTTTCCGAATGGGGACCGCCTGACGGCGGCCGTCCAAATGGCGGGAGATTGGAACGGGGCGCTGCTGCTGGAATGCGACAGGCGGCAGGCTTGCCAATTTGCCGGCCGCTTCCTTTCCATAGACCCGCCCGGCAGTGTGGACGACGTAGTGCGCGACGTGCTCGGCGAGCTGGCCAACATGATTGGCGGCAACATGAAGTGCGTGTTGACGCACGGGATTCGGCTTTCCATGCCTTCGGTGGTGGACGGAAGCGACTACTGCTTGCGGGTCTGTGGAACTACGGTTCGCGAGCGGCTCGCCTTTCAGTGCACCGAAGGCCCCTTTTGGGTCACGGTCCTGGCCACGCAACCCTGAAAGCCGAGACGCTCCTGTGGCGGCTGCGCCCCTCCTTCGCCAAACAGGCAGCCGCCAAGACGTGCGCGCCAAACGATCAGTTACTCCTCCGGCCGTGCCCACGTTGTGCTCTTGTGGTGAACCACTGGCGTGCGCTCGCGGCACCAGGCGGTCTCCGGGGCGCTGGTTTCAGCGCACTACTCGAAGTTCAGCGTCAAGATAGTCAGGGAATGGGCGGGGAACGTGTAGGCGAAGCCGTTACCGGTTGCGGTGACCGCGATGGTGCGAGTGGCCGGTCGAACCTGCTTATCGTCCTCGAATGTGTTGACGGCTTTTAGGTCGGGATGGTTGATCTCCCACACCGCGATCTCGCGGCGGACGCGTCCCCCGGCGCTGTCGATGCGCGCGGTGATATCCAGCTTGGAGCTCCGGTTAAGAACGTTGATGAAGGCGCGCCGGCCTTTCTCGTCCCAGGTGGCGGAGACATCCAGGTAGCCAACCCGCCGCCCCTGATAGTCGTAGGAAGGCGTGGTCACCAACGCGTCGAGCGACTGGTTGCCGCGCTGTTTGCCGTACTCGACGAGCGGCCAATAGATGGTCTGCAGAAATAGGCCGTTCTTGCTGGTCACGATCGGCGCAATCACGTTCACTAACTGCGCGAGGTTGGCCACCTTCACCACGTCGGCGCGGCGAATGAAGGAGTTGAGAAACATGCCCATAGCGAGCGCGTCCTCGACGTTGTAGCGCTCCTCGAGACCCATGCGGCCGGTCTCGAACTCGGATCGGCCGAAGGTCCGATACCAGACATTCCATTCGTCGAACGCGATGTAGATGGGGCGGTGCGTGGTCTGCTCTTCGCGCGCGGCCTTGATTAAACCATCGACGATGGCGATGCGCCGGTCGATGTCGGAACCAGCGGCGAGAAACTTCTCGAGGTTATTGTCGCGGTTGCCGATGTAGGTGTGCAGGGAGATGTAGTCGATCTCGTCTTTCAAGGAGTTCAGCACGGTCCGATTCCAGCCAATCCAATCGGCGCCCGGCGAAAAGTTGGAGCTGCCGCTAGCGATGAGCTTGATGGAGTCGTCGGCGCGGCGCATGGCTTTGGCCGCCTCCAGCGCAAACTTGGCGTAATCTTCAGCGTTGCGGTGGCCCAGTTGCCAGGGTCCGTCAATCTCGTTGCCTAAGCCCCAGATCTTGACGTTCCACGGCTTGTCGCGGCCATTGGAACGGCGCAGGTCGGCATAGTAAGTGTGAGCGGGCTCATTGCAATACTCCACCCAGTGGCGGGCTTCATCGATGGTGCCGAGGCCGGCGTTGATGCAGACGTACGGCTCGGCGCCGATCCGCTCGCAGTAGCGAAGGAACTCGTCGGTGCCGAAGCGGTTCGATTCCAGCGCGCCCCAGGCGTCATCGCGCCGCACGGGACGCTTCTCCTTAGGCCCGATGCCGTCCTCCCAATGGTAGCCGGAAGCGAAATTGCCGCCCGGCCAGCGGAGCAGGGAGACGTTGAGGCCCTTGACGGCGTCGATCACGTCCTTGCGGAAGCCGTCGGCATCGGCCAGCGGGCTTCCCTCGTCGTAGATGCCGCCATAAATGCAGCGGCCGAGATGTTCGGTGAAATTGCCGAACAGGTGCGGATCCACCTCTCCGATGACGCGCTCGGTGTCGATCTTGATGCGCGCCTGCGGCGGAGCCTGGGCGAACGCCAGCACGGCAGCGAAGAACGCGGCTGCGAGCGGCACAGCGCGCCCCGCCACGTTGCGCCAGATTCCACGATTCACTTTGGACGGCATGGTCAACCTTTCTTTCCCCGCGGCGCCGGCCCGGGTGCGGCTTGCATGCGCGAGCGGGTATCCAAACGCGGGACGCGCTGCGCCAACTGCCGCATCATAAGCGCGAGGACTCCTCCGCATTGAATCGCCTAGATTACCCCAGCCTGACGCTCACCCGCAACGACCCCGGCACAGGCTCTTCGGAATCCACAATCATATATCCGCCGCCGCAGCCGGAATACATCGCGCCCGGGTACCGCGATTGAAACCAGTCGAGGATCGCTTTCAAATCGAGAGGAATGGCCGGGTGCTGCACGGTGTGCGGCAGAATCGCTTCCCAGCAGCGCATGCAATGGTTCAGGGAGGCGCCGAGACAACGGATGTCGGTGTTCACGATCGCGTTGAAACAGTCTTTGCCGGTGCGGCCCAACTGCGCGATCCAGGCGGGATCGAGATTCTTGATGCCCAAGGGGCTGTAGCCGGCGGGACGCTGATTGATCGGGACCAGAGGAACCACTGTTTCCACAAAGAACGCGATCTCCGGATCGCAGTTGGATTCAATCCGCCTGCATGTCCGGTATGCCGGTTCCCGCAGCGCCGCTACCGCCAGGGGCGTTCCAGCCGCGCCACCAGCCGGTGTCTTCCAGGCCGAGCGCATTCCAGCACAGGTCCAGCGTTTTGGCGTCGCCTCGCACGGCACCGGCGCGCAGGTCGCGCGGCACGCTCACCAATTGGGCGAAGCGGTCGAAGACATCGCCGCGCGCGGCGGCGGGAAGGCGGGCCAGCAGGTGCCAAAGCGTCAGCGCGTCGCGAGGCCTGGCCGCGGCAAGCACGCGTGGCAGCGCCTCGCCATCGCCGGTTTCATACGCTGCCAGCGCGCTGGTGAACGCCTCCGGCGCATCCTCGTAAAACGGAATGCCCGGACCCTGCCGCTGGCGGGTGGGGCACTCTGCGCCGGCGGGGATGAACGATTCGTGCCCGTGCGACTGGAACGCCACCCAGCCGGTTTCCACGCGCAGCAGGCCGTTGCCCGCTCCATCCACGTCGAGCGTGTACTGGCAGCCCAGATCCACCGCGCGGGCCGAAGCCGTTTCCACCACGAATTCCCGTGGCGGAGCCCAGATGAAAGCATCGAGCCGGCCGCGGCGCAGCTCCAACTGACGGCTGGTGGCGGCGCGCAGCTCCGAGCGGGGACCCAACTCGACGCGGCCCACCGCTTCAGAGTCGAGGGTGATCCGCGAATCTCCCGTGCGCAGAACCTGGCCTTGCGACACAGTTGCGTTTCCCACGCGCCAGGCCGTAGGCGCGGCCGGCGCGCCCGCGCCGCGAAACAGCAATGCGGACGCGGCCAGCAC
>JBAVYH010000190.1:0-22176 GCA_049698695.1 Bryobacteraceae bacterium
GTGCGCGAGCACGCCATGGGCGCCGCCGTCAACGGCATGGCGGCGCATGGCGGCGTGCTGCCCTTCAGCGCAACTTTCATGGTGTTTTCCGACTATATGAAACCGGCCATCCGCCTCGGCGCGCTCAGCCAGTTGCACGTCATTTATGTCTTCACCCACGACAGCATCGGCGTCGGCGAGGATGGCCCGACGCATGAGCCCGTCGAACAACTGGCCGGCTTGCGCGCCATACCGGGCCTGACCGTGATTCGGCCCGCCGATCCCACCGAAACCGCCGAGGCCTGGACGTTCGCCGTCGCGCACGACGGTCCATCGCTGATTGTCCTGACGCGCCAGAGCGTACCGCATCTCGACCGCACCAACGCCAAGGATGCTGCCGTCGCGCGCGGCGGCTACATTCTGGCGGAGGCCGCGGGCGGCCCGCCGGACGTGATCCTGATCGGCACCGGTTCCGAGGTTGCGCTTTGCGTGCAGGCTCGCGAGAAGCTTCAAGCCTCCGGCGTCCGGGCGCGCGTGGTGAGCCTGCCGAGCTGGAAGTTGTTCGATAAGCAGGACGCCGCATACCGCGAAAGCGTGCTGCCCAAGGCGATCCGCAAGCGGGTCACCGTCGAGGCCGGCGCCACCCTCGGCTGGAGCCGCTTCGCCGGGGACGAAGGCGTCATCATCGGCCTGGATCGCTTCGGCGCGTCCGCTCCCGGCGCCGAGGTGCTCCAGCACTTCGGCTTTACCGCGGACCACGTTACCGCCGCCGCGCTGGGTTTGCTCGGCCGCAGCGGCCAAGCCTAGTTCGATCACCGTCGCAACTCCGAACAGAGCCACGACCGTAAGGGAGCGGAGGCGGTAGGACAGATGATCGCCTTTTGTCGTCTGTCAGCCCTTCATGTTCTTATCGCCGTGGAACATGACGCATCCTCTCTCCGCCAGCCATCCGCCCCCCGCCAGTTAGACCGACTTTCGTAAGCTGTCCGTCCGGCCGTCTTGCATCTTACAATGGAAGGGTGAAACTCAACTGCGCGAAACCCGCACCTCGCTGGTTCCATCCTTCCAGCATGTCCCTCGGCACACTGAAACTGGCTTGCGTCGCCCTGCTCGCGTTGGCTGCGGCAGCGGCGCCGGCGCACCGTGCTGCTACCCCCAGCCGCCACGTTAAGGCAGCGCCGGCCTCTCGGCTTTTTATGCCGGACCGCTATGTTGTGGTCCTCAATGACCCGCCAGTGTCGGCTCGCTTTCCGGGGCGGGCAGACATCGAGTCCGCCGCCGCCGCCGATTATCGCCGGCAAATCCAAGCCAGGCAGGCGGCTGTGGCGAGCGAACTTGCCGGCCGCCACATCCTGGTCACCAGCCGGGTATCGCACTTGTTGAATGCTCTCTTCGTTTCGGCGCCTGGGCACAGCATCGACGAGCTGAGCGCCATTCCGGGGGTGAAATCGGTGACGCCCATGCGGCGCACGAAGGCGATGCTAAACCGCGCCGTGCCCTTGATGGACACCCAGACCGCATGGAACGCGGTGGGCGGCCAATCGAACGCTGGCAAGGGAATCAAAATCGCCGTTCTCGATTCCGGCATCGACCTCACCAACCCCGCATTCCAGGATCCTTCGCTTACCGCGCCGTCCGGCTTCCCCCTCTGCAGCGGCTTTCCTGGCTCCAGCAGTTCGTGCAGCAGTTACACCAACACCAAGGTGATTGTGGCGCGCAGTTACATGCAGTTGCTGGGCGCCGGGACTAACCCCGCCAACCCGGCGGCCAATTCGGCCCCCGACGATCCATTTCCCCACGATCGTTTTGGCCATGGCACTGCCACCTCGATGATTGTGGCAGGTGAGACCATAACCGCCCCGGCTGTTTCGACCAGCGGATCGGCCATCACCATGGTGGGGATGGCGCCCAAGGCCTATATCGGCGTCTACAAGATCGCCGGTACCTTTGGTTACGCCAATGATGAGACCGAAATCCAGGCGCTCAACGACGCCGTAAAAGATGGCATGGACGTGATCTTCATGCCATACGGAGCGTTGGCGTTCTCTGGCTGCACCCCTTCCGCTTGCACCGGCGACCCCGTGGCCTCCGCGTTCGAACGGGCAGCCACCACCGCCCGGCCCGCCGGTTCCCTCGCCAGCACGATCCCCATTCCGGTTATCGTAGTAGCCGCCGGCAACGACGGAGCGGATGGGTATTTGGACGGCTACAATTACCCCAGCTTCAACACCATCAGCTCGCCTTCCAACGCGCCTGACGTGATTTCCGTCGGCGCCACCACCAACTCGCACATCATGCAACCCAACGTGAGCGTCCCCGCCCCCGGCGCGCCTTCCAACCTCAAGAACATTGTCGCGCTGGAGGGCGACTCTTATTTCTTCCCGTCTGTCTACGGCGCTAACACCGCTCCCCTGGTGGATGTATCGAAAATCGGCGACCCCACAGCGTGCAGCGCTCTTCCGGCCGGATCGTTGACCAATTCGTTTGCCTTGATTGTCAACAGCGCGTGCGGCTTCGACACGCCGGCCTTCAACGCGCAAAACGCGGGCGCAGTGGGCTTCGTCTACATCATGCCCGCCGGTACGGCCGTTGCTCCGTTCGATTATCTTTCTGCCCCATCCGGCATCCAGGAATACGGCCCTTCGGTTTCGATCTCCACTGGCGACGGCCAGAACCTTAAAAACTACATCGATCAGAATGCCGGCCAACAGGTCACGATTGACCTGGGCGGGCAGGAACTGGACGTCAGCGCGCTGAGCCAGTTCTCGATTTCCGCGGGCTATGACGCGCTCACCGCGAACATGGTGGCCGGTTATTCCTCGTTCGGTCCAACCCCCGATGGCCAGCTCAAACCCGATATCGTGGCCACCGGAGGCTGGGATCCTTCCGACGGTTTCTACGGCGGCTTTTATGTGCCCACCCAGACCTTCGATGCCTACGACTCGGAACTGTACAGCGCCAACGGATTCCTTGCCGCAGATGGCACGAGTTTCTCCTCCGCCCTGGTGGCCGGCGCCGCGGCGCTGGCGGTTCAGGCCCACCCGGGCCTCCGCGGCACCCAGGTCCGATCGTTGATCGTCAATTCCTCGGCCCAAACCGTGGCCACGGATGATTCCAGTCCCGCTGCCTCGGTGGATGCGCAATGGATCGGCGCCGGCCTGCTCGACGCAGGGGCAGCCACCGGCGCCACTGTCACCGCCGAACCGGCCACCATTTCGTTCGGCATTCTGCAATCCAGTTCACTTTCGATTCAGAAGACCGTCACCGTGACCAACATCGCATCCAGTTCGGTGACGCTCACTCCGAAAGTTTCCTGTTGCACGGAAAACGGCGGCACTGGGTCGCTGGGAGCTACAGTCGCGGCAAGCCTTTCCAGCGGTACGTTAGCCGCCGGCGGGAACGCCACTTTGACGGTCACGCTTTCCGGCTCGCTGCCCGCCGCCGGCGAGTATTCCGGCAGCATCGCGCTGCAGGGTTCGAGCCTGCACATTCCCTTCATGCTGCTGGTGGGCGCGGGAACGGCTTACAACCTCGAACCGAACTTCACACCCGGAGGAACGTTTCTCGAAGGCCCGCCTGGTATGGATACCGGCGGCACCATGCCCTATTTGCAGGTGACCGACCCGTTCGGCGTGCCGGTGGCCAACGCTCCGGTGACGTTCACGGTATCGGCAACGGGCACCTTGACCATGAACAGCGTCTCCGGGCACCCCGCCTGCTCGCCGTCTTCCAGCACCAGCAGCATCACCTGCCCCACCGATCAGTACGGCTGGGCTTGGATGGACGTGGTGCTGGGTTCCACCCCGGGCCAGCCGGCCATCAACTATAGCGCCGGCGGCTTCGGGGGTCTCTTCTATGCGAACATACAGACACCTCCGGCCATTCTTGCGGGAGGAGTGGCCGATGCCGCGTCATACCAGACAACGCTCGTGCCCGGGTCGTACGCTGCGATTTTTGGCAGCAACTTCACCAATGCGAACTTTCCAATTTCGCAACCCAGCTTTTTGGAACAGTGCCCGGCCGGCCCTTGCGTGTATCCGATCAGCTTCGACTACGTGACCGTCAGTCTTGATGTGCCTAACGCCACCTATCCCGGCTTCCCATACTTTGTCAGCCAGGGCCAGGTCAACATGATCGTGCCATGGGAATTGGAGGGGCAAACCTCGGCGCAGGTCAAGGTGTCGTGGGATGGCGATCTGTACAGCAACGTGGCGACGGTGCCGATCGCTGCTTACAACCCCGCGTTCTTCCAGAGCTGCAACAACTTCGCCTGCGCGCTTGATTATCCCAACTACAACCTGATTACCACCGGCAACCCGGCCAAGCGGGGAAATTACATTCAGCTTTATGCCAACGGCCTGGGGCCGGTGACGAATCCGCCCGGAGACGGAGTGGCAGCCCTGGCAAGTCCACTCTCCGAAACAACCACCGCCCCGGTGGTGACCATCGGCGGCGCTGTGGTGCCGGCGGGGGACGTAACGTTCAGCGGCCTGGCGCCCGGCTATCCGGCTCTGTACCAGGTCAACATCAAGGTGCCTACGACGGCCCAAACGGGGAACGTACCCATCACCATCCAGATCGGCGGGGTGACATCGCCCTCGAGCACGCCATATGGCCCGGTGACCATACCGGTGCAGTAAAGATGGGGCAGGTCTCGGCCGACCCCCTGGAGTTTCCACATTTTCCGGGCGCGCGGGGATTCGATCAGCCGTGTTGACGCTGCACCCTCCGGGCCCGGCTCCGAACGGAGCCACGACCGCAAAAGAGTGTTCTGCCACAATCGCGCGACATCACACGGCCGGCGCCACTTATGACTCGGATTCGAACGAGAGCACGGGCTCGGCCTGGCCTTCTTCAGCGAGTCTCTGTATCAGGTGCGTTCCATACTCCAAGCCTTTGTCGAAGGCTTCGAGGTTGAGCTTCTCGAGGGCCGGCGGCACGGAGTCCTTGACCGCATTGCGCAGAGCGTCGGCGGCCACCACGCCGGTGACGGCGCCCAGGAAACCTACCATGACGATGTTGAGCACCACCTTGCGGCCCAACTCCTCGGCCAGGCGTGTGGCGGGCACGCCGTAAACGCGGGCGCCGGCAGGCACGTTGTCCAGGTGCACCAGGTCCTGCTCGACGATCAGAATTCCGCCGTGCTTGAGGTCGGGCGAAAAGCGGGTGTACGCTTCCTGCGACATCACTACCAGGACGTCGGGCCGGGTTATGTACGGGTAGAGAATCGGTTCATCGGAGAGAATGCACTGCGCGCTGGAAGATCCGCCGCGCGCCTCTGGGCCGAAGCTCTGCGTCATGGTGGCGTAGCGGCCCTCGAAAATGGCTTTGGCTTTGCCCACCACGACGGCGGCCAGAATTACGCCCTGGCCGCCGAAACCGGCAATACGAATCTCCGTCAGCATTCCGCGCACCCCACTTCCGGTTCGGCATAACGCTCGCCCAGGCTTTCGTGCATCTGCGCCTGGAGCAGTTCGTAATAATCGGGCCGCTCGCGGTCGATGAACTTGCCGACTACGATTTCGCCGGACTTCGTCAAGCTGCACTCGCTGGTCGGCGCCCCGTGGCGAGTCTTGCTCGCCTGCTTGTAATACTTCATGGTGTCCAGCCCGTCGCCCATCTTGTTGCGCCGCTGATAAAGGGTCGGGCAGGGCGAAACCACTTCAATGAAGCAGAAGCCCTTCTTCTTCATCACCTCTTCCATCGAGCGGGCGAGCTGCTTGACGTGGAAGGTGGTCCAGCGGGCCACGTATGCGGCCCCGCAGGCGTCGGCAAGCTGCACCAGGTTGAAGGCTGGCTCGAAGACGCCGTAAGGCGCGGTAGCACTGATGACGTGGCTGGGCGTGGTGGGAGCGGTCTGCCCGCCGGTCATGGCGTACGTCAGGTTGTTCACGCAGATTACTTTGATATCCATGTTGCGGCGCGCGGCGTGGATGAAGTGGTTGCCGCCGATGGCGAACAGGTCGCCATCGCCGGAGTAAACCACCACCTGCAGCTCCGGGTTGGCCAGCTTCAAACCGGTGGCGAACGGAATAGCACGGCCGTGCGTGGTGTGGAAGGAATCCAGGCGCGCGTAGCCGGCCACGCGGCCGGTGCAGCCGATGCCGGAAACAATGGCCACCTTATCCAGGTTGGCTTTGGACGCCAGTAGCGCGCGCACGAAGCAGTTGACGGTAGTGCCGATACCGCATCCCGGACACCAGATGTGGGGGATGCGCTCGGTGCGCAGAAACGGCTCGACCGGGTTAAAGGAACCCTCCGGAATCTCGCATTCGACTTCGAGTAATTGTTCGCTCACTTCGCCGCCTCCACAATGGCCTTGAGAATCACTTCGGGGTCGTGCACGGTCCCACCCGCGTGACTGACGGGGATCACCTTGGCGCGGCCGGCAGCGGCGCGTTCCACTTCATGCACCATCTGGCCCAGGTTCAACTCGGGTACCACGAAGGCCTTAACGCGGCCGGCAAGGGCGGCGATGTGCTGCTCCGGGAAAGGCCAGGCCGAAATGAGGCGGAACTTGCCGGCGCGGCTGCCCCGTTTTCGCGCCAGTTCGATCGCCCGCTGCGCCACGCGCGAGGTGATGCCATAGGAGACCACCACCACCTCGGCATCCTCCAAATCGGCCGTATCGCAAATCGCGCGCCCGTTGGAAAACGGTTTCAGCTTGTCCAGCAGGCGCCGCACCAGGCGGTCTTGTGTGGCCACGTTCATGCTGGGGTAACCGCGTTCGTCGTGCGTCAGGCCGGTGACGTGGAAGCGGTAACCGTCCCCCGCCTTCACCATTTCCGGCACGAGGTCCTCGCCAGGCTCGAAGGGGCGGTACTCGGTGGGCGGCTTGTGCGTGTAACGCCGTGGCACCACTTCAATTTCCTCGGCCGGCGGAATGATGACCTTTTCCGTCATGTGGCCCACGCACTCATCGAGCATCATCATCACCGGCACGCGGAACTCTTCCGCCAGGTTGAATCCGGTAATGGTTAGATCGAAGCACTCCTGCGGGGAATTCGGGCAGAGCGCGATCACGCCGTAGTCGCCATGCGATCCCCACTTGGCCTGCATCATGTCGGCCTGCGCCGGCAGCGTGGGCAGGCCCGTCGAAGGACCACCCCGCTGCACATTAATGAACACGCACGGAGTTTCGGTGATGGCTGCATAGCCGACGTGCTCCATCATCAACGAAAAGCCTGGGCCCGAGGTGACGGTGAACGCTTTCGCGCCACCCCACACCGCTCCTTGGATGGCGATGGAGGAGGCCATTTCATCTTCCATTTGGATGAAAATGCCGCCGACTGTAGGAATTCTCAGCGCGAAGCGCTCAACTACCTCGGTCGACGGCGTAATCGGGTAGCCTGCGGCAAATCGCGCACCGGCTGCGAGGGTTCCCTCACAACATGCATGGTCACCGTCGAGAAAATGAACACCCGTTAAGACGCCTTTCGGGTCAGCGTGCATAGCGCCCTCCATAGATCGCAAAGTCGGGACAGTACATGCCGCACAGGTCGCATCCGCTGCACTTGTCCGACGCTACGACATGGGGGGGATGGTAACCCTTGGAATTGAAAGCAGAAGAAAGAGCCAGCACGTGGGTGGGACAGAACTCCACGCAGAAAGCGCAGCCTTTACAGCGTTCCACATTGATGGCAACAAAACCCTTGGACACGGGAACCCTCCATGAAATGGTCGGTTCCTTTACCTGCAAGCCTCATGCCATTCACGGCATTACAGATCTGAAACGCTACTAATTGGTATAGTTTGCCGGCTGGCAGGCCAAAAAAAGAAGCCCGCGGCTGAGCCGAGAGGATTGGCGGCTCATCCGCGGGCTATACTGGGTCCACTCCGAAGATCCCGGCGAATCCCGTTGTCTCGTGTGGCCCAGCCGGGCCTATTGGCCCGGGCCGAAGTTGGACGAGACGGTGGCCGGCGGCTTGGCCGCGAAGCTCAAGCCGCCGCCACCGGCTGCCGCTAGAGTACCCTGACTCCGAGGCTGCAGGGCAACCACGCCGGCAGCGGACCGGGATGGATCCGCTTGGCTCTGCGCGGTGACGATCACCGCATACGGCTTGGCAATACCCGCCGGAGCAGTGTAGACTCCCGCGGCAGTGACCGCGCCAGGCCGCGCACCGGCCGGCGCTCCGGGAGCCACCGACACGCTCCAGAACACGTTGCGGTTGGCTGCCCCGGCGACCGTGGCGGAGAACTGTTGCGTGTCCGCCGAGCTCAGTCTCTCGAAAGTCGAGTCCAGACCCACCTGAACGGCCTCAACGGCGCCATCGCGCCGGTTGCTCGCCACCAGGAGGGTCTGCTTGAGACCGCGTGCATCCGCCCAGGTGATCGCCAGATTGTCTTCTGCGCTAGCCGTGCCCGCCACCGAAGCTACCGGGCCGGGCAACGTGGCCACGCGCCGATAGGGAACGCCAACGGCGGTTACGTTTCCCGTGCGATCGGTGGCGACGGCCTTATCCCGCAGGCTGGGGGAAAGGGCGACGCAGAGAAAGCTCTGGTTGTTCCAGCGCAGCGAAAAAACGTGCATGTAGGCTGTCAGATGAACCTCGCGGTTCGTAGCCGGATCGTTGTAAACAATGTCGTGAACGCGCACCGCCGTGGCCGCTTCCAGACGCGGCATGGCGATCCGGAAGACCGCCGATGCGCCGGAAACGTTCTGCAAGAGCTGATAGTAGCCGGCCGTGCCGGACACGGCGGAAGCGCTGGCGCCAGGCCATAAGTCATTACCGCTGGCCGTGACGCGGCTCTCTTCGCCCGCCGCTAATACCATTTTCGAGCCAGCCGGCTCGACCATCCGCAGCGGACACACTGGCCGCGCAAAAAGCGGAACCAGGGAGCCCGTCGGCGTCAGCCGCGAAAGCTCGAAACAGCCGAAGGCGGAGAACGGCGCCGCAACCTCCAACGGAGCCGAGCCCGCATTGCGCGCGGTCAAGGTCAACACTGCTTCCTCACCCGGGAAATAAATACTGCGATCGAGAGCGATGGTGCTTACGAGCCGGCCGCTGTTGCTCGCAGGAGAAATGGTGGTTTGCGCGAACAGCGTGCAGCACACGATGGTGGCCGGAATTGCTGCCCTGAAGAGGATTCTGAAGATCAACATAGTAAGCCGAGCCTCCTTGGCCCATCCTTGGCTGGGTTGCCCCCCACCGAAGCCATGCCCAAATACAAGTCCCTAGAGTACCTACCGGAGTACTAGTTCAGTTTCTAGTGCTACTAGTACCATGCGAGTGACAGTGTTGCCAAGACCAACTTTGGTTAATGGCGGCCCATGACGAAGGGTAAGAGTTGGGGGGGGCCTCGCCCCGTTTCCTGCAAACGACGGGAAGCGCGTTATGATGGACGCCATGCGGGTGGCAGGCGCCGGCGGGACGCAGGAAGCAACGCAGGGGATCGAGGCCCTGTGCGGCCTGGCCGAGCAGTATCGCGAGGTTCTCTGCCGGGCCAGACTGGGCATCCGAAATCCGGGCTTCGAGTGGTACCCCTACGACACGCTATCGTCGCTCACCCACTGCAATCACCTGCTGCGCGGCGCCAACCGGGCGATGCTCGGGCCCGATGGAGC
The DNA here is from genome assembly GCA_049698695.1 of Bryobacteraceae bacterium. Taxonomy (GTDB): domain Bacteria; phylum Acidobacteriota; class Terriglobia; order Bryobacterales; family Bryobacteraceae; genus Bog-375. The sequence continues at coordinate 9,545 of JBAVYH010000190.1, forward strand.
GGGACGCAAGGTCCTCGACCTGGGCTGCGGGGATGGCGACCTGGCGTTCTTTCTGGAATCGCTTGGCTACCAGGTAACCGCGGTCGACCATGGGGTTTACAATCACAACGGCATGCGCGGGGCGCGTGCCCTGAAAGCCGCGCTCGGGTCGGCGGTAGAACTGGTCGAGCTCGATCTCGACCGGCCGTTCCAATTGCCGGGCGGGCCGTACGATTTTGCGTTCCTGCTCGGCATCCTCTATCATTTGCGCAACCCGTTCCACGTTCTGGAGGAGCTGGCGAAGCACGCCGCCTTCTGCTTTCTGAGCACACGCATCGCGCGCCGTTTTCCGGGGGGTGCGCCGATGCCGAAAGACGTCGCGCTGGCATACCTGGTGGATGAAACCGAGCTCAACAACGACGAGAGCAACTACTTCGTCTTTTCCGAGCCGGGCTTGCGGCTGGCGCTGAAGCGCACTTACTGGGACGTGCTCGACTTCCTCTCGGTAGGCGAAACGCGCCGGTCTGACCCGGTGCGCGCGGATCGCGATGAGCGCGCCTTTTGCTTTCTGCGAAGCCGCTTCGACCGGCTGGCTAACGTGGAACTGCTGGATGGCTGGCACGAAGCGGAAGGGACCGGCTGGCGCTGGACGGGGCGGGATTTCTCTTTCCGCATCCGCGCCACCGGCGCCGCGCGGGCGCGCACGGTGGTGATCGATCTCTTTCTCCCCGACTCGCTCTTCGCCGCCAACGCGGCGGTGACCCTGTCCGGCACGGTGAATGGCAGCCAACTGGAGCCGGCCGAGTTCCGGCGCGCCGGCGCGCACGTGCTGGTACGACCGCTGCCGCTGGGCGTGGAAGATGTGGTGGTGCGTTTCCGCGTGGAGCCCGGCCTGGCCGCCGACCAGCACGACTCACGCGAACGCGGCGTAGTGGTGGTATCGATCTCGGTGGAATGAGCGGGCGCGAGCCGCGTGCGGTTATTCTGGAACCAATGGACCTGGTGCATCCTTTCGGGAAGTTGAAAGCATACTCCGGTCTGCTCCTCAGCGCGAGCCCGGCCGGGCATGCCCGGCCCCTGGAGTTTCTACATTTTCGTGAGCGCCACTATAGCGCCGGCGGTCTTGCCGCCGGTTCTTTTCGAGCCCCGTCGGCAGGAATGCCGGCCCTGACCGGGCTCACGCCCGGTTGCACCGATTGCCAATCGGAGCGCGGGTTACCAACCCGCCCCACAAGGCCGTGGGCCAGGTCAAGGCCGCCGTGGGCCGGGCATGCCCGGCGCCCACGAGTCCGTTGTACAGGCGAGGCACGCCTCGCCCTCGCGTCCGCGCGAAGAAACGCTACCGCGAAATGACGCACCTGGCCATTCAAGCCGACGACGTACGCCAGGCGGCGGAGCGCATCCGCCCGCTGGCGCGCCGCACGCCGGTCTTCACCTCCGCCGGATTCGATGCCCGCGCCGGGATGCGCGTCTTCTTCAAGTGCGAAAACCTGCAGCGCGGCGGAGCCTTCAAGATCCGTGGTGCCTCCAACCTGATTCTTTCGCTTTCGGCTGAGGCGCTGGAGCGCGGCGTGGTCGCTTACTCGTCCGGCAATCACGCCCAGGCGGTGGCGATCGCGGCCAAGCACGTAGGCGCCCGGGCCACCATTGTGATGCCGGAAGATGCGCCGCACGCCAAAATGGAAGCCACCCGCGCGCACGGCGCCAACATCGTGACCTACGACCGGCGCACGCAGGTGCGCGAGCAGATCGCCGCCGGCATCTTGGAACGAACCGGCGCCACGCTGGTGCCGCCCTTCGACCATCCGCTGATCATGGCCGGGCAAGGCACGGCGGCTCTCGAGCTGCTCGAAGAGACCGGGCCGCTCGACGCGCTGATTGCCCCGGTCGGCGGCGGCGGCCTGCTTTCCGGAAGCGCCACCATCGCCAAAGCTATCTATCCCGCCATCCGCATCTTTGGCGCCGAACCGGAAGGCGCCAATGACACGTTCCTGTCCCTCCAGGCCGGCAAGCGCGTCATTGTGCCGCATCCCGACACCATCGCCGACGGGCTGCGCGCGCCGCAGCCGGGCGCGCTCACGTTTCCCGTGCTGCAACAACTGGCGGAATCCGTAGCGCTGGTCAGCGAAGAAGAAATCCGCCAGACGGTGAAATTCCTTCTGCTGCGGCTCAAGCTGCTGGTCGAGCCGAGTGGGGCGGTTCCCGCCGCCGCCGTCCTGTTCGGCAAACTGCCGCTGGGCATCGCCTCGGTAGGCGTGATTCTCTCCGGCGGCAATGTGGATTTTGAGGAACTAGTAAAGTACTGAGCCCTAAGTGGCGCGGGCCGTCCGGCCTGCAGCGTCGCCATTCGTGGCGACGTCTGGAGTTTCTACATTCTCTCGCCCAGAATCGAAAGACAGTTAGCCCACGGCATGAGCCGTGCGGAATCGCCGTGTTACCATCGCCAGCCCCGGAATGGGGCGTAAGATTCGCCTCAGCCCCAGATCGCGCTCGTCGTAACTGATGCCGTGCCCCTCTGCCACCACCCTCAGCCATCACGTCCAGCCGTAACTGCCGGGCGCGAAGACGTCGCCGCATCGTTCCAACATTTCGCTCCGCAGTTCGTCTTCGCAGGGCAAGTCGCGGAGTTCGCTCTCGATCCGTTCCAGCCACTGTGTCTCTTTCGGGTTGAGCTTGAGCCTTCCGGTGCCGGCCCGGCCGCGCAACTCGCTCACGGCGGCTAAGCCGGCCGCAATCGTCCGCTGATACGGGGTATCCGCGTTGACAATGCTCTCCGCAATCCGGAGCGTAGCCGCCGGCGAGAGCAGCGCCTCTTGCGGGCTCAAGTCTTCATCCGACGCGGCCAGCCAGTCACGAAACAAGAGGGACTGGCCCTGGGACGCGGCCACGTTCATCAACCGGCAGTCATATTCGAGAAGCTCCGTGTAAGCCTCCGGCGCGCTTCCTGCGAGCAGGCGCACGTTCTGCACCGATTCATTGCTCCACAGGTCGCAAACACACGCCGCGATATTGCCCAGCGGGCTGAAATGCGCGCAGGTAGCCGACTTGCCTTCCATCGAGATCGGGCAGCCGGTAATCGCTTTGATCACCGGCCCTTCATAAGCGCAGTCTTTCGACGGACCAACGGCGCCATGTTCGAACGCCACCAGGCTTCGCACCGCGCTCATCGCCCGCACCACGGCTGCCAGCACTTCCGGCAGCATCTTCTGGTGCGCAAGCTGCATCGCCGTGTTGGCGAAACCGCACGCCGTGTCTCCCCCCGCAATCGCGCGCCCTCCGGAGGCGCACATCGCCGAGATCCGGTCCCACAGCCACGCCATGTCGCGCGGCGCCAATACTCCCAACGCGAACACGATGGCGCGCATGTCGGCGTACATCAGACCCCGGTCGTGGAGTTCCTTGCCGCCCACCGATTCGATCGATACAATGTCCGCTCCCGCCTCGATGCATAACTCGAACGACTTCCGTAGCTTCTCCCAAGGGGCGCCCTCGCGCAGCACCGGCGGTCTCATCTGATCCCGGATGTCGGTCGGTGTGACGCGCAACGCGCTCCGCAAGCCATGCCGCTCGTAGGCCTCTGCCAGGTGCCGGCGCAGCAGCGCGGTGATTTCGGCACCCCACGCAGGATTCGCCGTCATCGGGGGCAACAGCTCGAATTCGAGAACGATTCCCGGCGCCTGCAAGGCCACCGCGCGCCTCACGATGCTGCCCGCCATTTCGTGGTATTGCGAAATCACCTCGCTCCAGGTGCCGTCCTCGATTTCAATCGCCGGCAGGGTGAAATTCACCTCGGGAAACACCAGTCCGCCGCCGATCGTCAGATCGAAACCGCACTTCACGGGCCGCGGAGAGCGCCCATAGATCAGTTGCCGCGGGTCGGAGCTTGCCAACGCGCGATATTGCATGTCAGCGCTTCCCCACCAGGCTTCGCGCCAGCCGGACCGCGCCAAACGCGTTGTCGCTGTATGCGTCGGCTCCAATTTGCTCGGCGTACTGCCGTGTCACCGGCGCGCCGCCCACCAGCACTTTCACGCGGTCGCGCACTTGCGCCCCTACCAGGGCCTCCACGGTCCTCTTCATGGCGGGCAGGGTGACCGTCAGCAGGGCCGACAACGCCACGATGTCCGGCGCCTTTTCGTTGACGGCCTCGACGAACTTGGACGGGGGAACGTCCACGCCCAGGTCGTGAACCTGGAAACCTCCTCCCTCCAGCAGCGCCACGACGAGGTTCTTTCCAATATCGTGCAGGTCGCCCTGCACCGTTCCGATGACGACGCTTCCGGCCCGTTCGGCGCTGCCCGCGGCCAACAGCGGCCGTACGATCTTGAGCGCTTCCTTCATGGCGCGTCCGGCCAGCAGCAGTTCCGGAACGTAGCAATCTCCGCTTTCGAAGCACCGGCCCACCTCATCCATGGCCGGAATCATCCGCCTGGAAACGATCTCGTCGGCGTTGGCGCCCGCGTCAATCGCCTCTCGCGTGAGCGTGGCCGCAGCGCACGCATTGCCGGTCAGAATGGCGTCGTAGAGCTCGTCAGTGTGGTCCATTGACTCCCCGGGAGCCATTTAATTCAACGGTCAAACTATATCCTTACACGATTGCCAGGCCCCACTCAAGACCTATTCGGATAATCGGATGCAGTCCGCTGGGTGGCGTCGGGCCTTTCCTCGGCATTGCCGCTGGCTGCGGTGCGATCGCCCGCACCCCGCCGAGATGGCGGCATCCCGGTGATGGAGTGCTGGGCGCTCGTATCTGCCCGGCCCGCGCAAGCCACCCTGGGCTGGGCCTTCGGATACGCCGTCAACCGTGCACAGGATTCCTGGAACGGCTCCCAAAGTGAAACGCAGCGCGGGGGACACAATGAAAATGGCTGGGTGTACACTGATTTGAACCGATTATGGCTAAAGGGAAATCTCCGCTGCGTGTGGCCAAGCTGCGCTCTTTCTGGCGGCGCACCAGTGACGGCCTCAATGCCGGACAGCTCTGGGCCCAGTTCCGGCGGGAAACTCGCAGCAGTCTCAACCTCTATTCGGCTGAAACCGGACGCAACCTGAGTGAGGAGTGGTCCGCGCGAAAAGGCCACCGCCGGGTTTTGGCCGCGGTGGCAGGCGCGATGTATGACCGCCTCACGCCCGTGCGACGCGTGTTACTGCTGTTCGCACTCGTTCTGTTGGTGATCCCCTCAGTTGACCGCTCGGCCGGTTCCGGCGTGCACATTTCATTCCATTCAACGTTCTCGGCCCTCATCCTCGTGGGGCTGCTGGTGCTGGAGTTGGCCGATCGGGTGGGACTCAAGCGCGATCTGGAGATCGCACGCGACATCCAGCGGATGCTCCTCCCCGAGAAGCCTCCCGTGCTCCCCGGTCTCGATATCGCATTCGCCACACAAGCGGCCAACACCGTCGCCGGCGACTACTACGATGCGTTCCTGCGGACCAACGCCGCCGATTCCCGACTGCTGGTGATTGTCGCCGACGTCGCCGGCAAAGGGATCCCGGCCGGACTGCTGATGGCCGCCGTGCAGACGGGTTTCCACACACTCGCGGCGGACCCCGTGCCCCTGGTGGAACTGGCTGCCAGGCTCAATCGTGCCATGTGCGAGCGCAGCGGCGGCGGCAGGCACTTGATCACTGCCTTCATTGCCGAACTGGACACCTCAACGCGCTCTCTCATCTGGGTGAACGCGGGCCACAACCCTCCCATCCTGCGCAGAAGCGGCGGTGCGCTCGAGCGCCTGGAAGAAGGCGGACTTCCACTGGGAGCTTTCCCTGCGTCTCGGTACCAGAGTGGGCGCACCGAACTCCGCTCCGGAGATGCCCTCTATATCTACACAGATGGTGTCATCGAAGCCCTGGACGAATCAGGCGCCGAGTACGGCGAGGACCGCCTCGCGAGACTGGTTGCCACGCTCGGGACTACCGGCGCCGCGGCCAGCCTGAGCCGCGTCTTCGAATCCGTGAATCAGTTTGCCAGCGCCGTGCCCCAATACGACGACATCACCTGCCTGGTTCTGCGCGTCACGCCCGCCGGGGCGGCCGTCCTCCCCGTGTGAGCCGGTTGATAACAGTACAAATGGGCCATGCGTATGGAAGTCATGTGACGAGTGACTCGAAAGAGGTGGGTTGCGATCGGTTTTGCAGACGGCGTTATTTCGGATATCGGTAGCTACCTTCCCATGCCCCCACGGGCCCAGATGTTTACGCTCGGTTGAGGTGAAGGGTCGTCGCAGAATCAGTCCGCCGGCTCTTCTACTCCCTTGATCCTGACTTGCTTTTGGAGGAATTGCAATTCGCGCGAAGACAGTCGGCACACTTCCTCTTCATGCCTTTGAACCGACGGGCATTTAGAAGGTCTAAGTTCTCCGCTCGATCTGGAGCTATTTTAACTACGGGCCAGTCCGGGGTCTGTCGTCCGGCCTCGAAGAAGGGCTCGCCGGATTCCCCGGACAGGCGTCCAGGCCCACTCGGCGAGATAGCGAAGCGCATAGCGGCGGTTCAACCGCAAACCGAAGGGCAGGCTCGCCGCATACGTCAAAGGCGAATAGCGAAGAGGCTCGAAGAACTGATCGCGGCCATCCCTCCGATAGGCGAGGTATCCGAATACCCAAGACACCGGAACATAGCCGTAGTATTTGCGCAGCAGCGCCATCGAGACCTCGAGTACCTCGCCGTGGCGCGACAGCGTCAGGTTGTCGCGGTGCATGCGAGAGTTCGCCATGCGCTGGGGAATGTGCTGGAACCGGCAACCTCTAAGGGCCATCGAGATCCATAGGTCATAGTCGAACGACACGGTGAGGGAAAGATCGAGGGAGCACGCAGCGTAGGCCGGCGCGCGAAAGAACGAAGCAGGCTGGCAGATAAAACAATCCCGCGCCAGCGCCGAGGGATCGAACGCCATGGTGGGATAGGGCCGAAGCAGGGCACCGTGCTCGTCCATCCAGCAAGCGTCGCCGTACACAACATCGGCTTCCGGGTGCGCCAGCAAAGTCTCCACCGCCGCCCGGACCGCCCCCGGCTCATAAGTGTCGTCGGCATTCAGCCACGCCAGTATGCTTCCGCGGGCCTGCACCAGGCCGGTGTGGATGGCCGAAGCTGGGCCCTGGCGCGGAACGCTGATCGATCCGACCCGGTCCCGATAGCGGCTGAGGATCTCCTGCGTCTCGTCGTTGGAGTCGCTCGCGACAACCGTGTATTCGATCTTCGGGTAGTCCTGCTCCAAGACGCTCTCGATGGTGTCGGCGAGAAACCGGTCCGCATTGTACGCCGGCGTCACGATACTTACCAGCGGGAGGTCGGGAAACATCTGATTCACTATACCAGCACTTACTCGGATGCAGCGTTCCGTTTCCAGCCTCGAATAGACCGGCTTCGCTCGCGCGGAAGGTCCCGAAGCGGAATGGTTACAACGGGTACAGCCCCGCGCCAAGAGGCCCGCAGAATCGCAGGGTGGACGCTGTGCGTACGCGGAACGCGCGCAACCGCCCCCGGGGCGCTCCGAGGTGAAAAGTCGGCGTAAGGCGGAGTGCCTCATGCTTGACGGGGTGCTAGCTGAATTTGCGGAGGCGTCGAAAGAAAGGCTCCGCAGACGAGCCGGAGTCCATATTCCTCGATGCTATAATCGATGACGGTGCTCCAGCACCTTAATCCATGTGGGCCAATCTAGCAGGTGTGATTACCGATGGGTGTTCCTTCTGATCCCCTAGTCGAGAGGTGGCCCCCCCAATCGGCTTTCAGGAACTTCTGCCACAGTATCCAGTTCACCGACGGCAAGGCGCGCCGCCTGGGCATGGCCGTCTGTGATGATTCCGGTGAAGCCAGAACAGGTTTCTTACAGGCTGAGCGCGCCCATTTCTTCGTCGAATTCGAGGAACGGGTTCCTCCCCGCGACGACCGCATAGTCGGTAAGTTGCTCGATGCGCTTGCCGCCAACGGGCAGCGGGCTACCATGTTTTTCACGGGCCGCTATGCCGTGGAGTTTCCGCACATCGTAAAACGCACCGTGGCGGAGGGACACGAAATCGGATCACATTCCTACTCACACGCCGTGCTACCCGAGTTGGTGAATCTGAAAGAGTTTCGCACCGACTTGTTTAAGTCCATAAGTCAACTGGAAAGCATCGGCGGAGTAAAGGTCCGCGGCTATCGTGCACCTAAGTGGTCGATCTCGGACCGGAGCCGTGACAAAGTGCTCGGCATACTTGTGGAACACGGATTGGAGTATGACAGCAGCCCGACCTCGGGGACCACGCAGGCTTCTTTCCCTCCCTCTATGGAACGCCGCTCGAGCGCTCTGTCCCTCACCAAGTGAAGTTGGAGTGCGGCGTAATATGGGAAATACGGCCACCACATACTCGTTACTCGGGTTACGGCTTCCGGCGGCCGGAGGGCTCTATTTCCACGCATTCCCTCAGCCGCTCACGCACCGCGTTCTGTCCGCTGAAACTAAGGGAGGAGCTCACCCCGGAATGATCTACCTCCACCCTTATGATCTGGACGCGGATTGCCCGCGATTGCCCGGTGGCGGCATCTTCAATCGGCTGCGCTATCTCGGAATCGATTCGGCGTGGAGGCGCCTGGAAACCATTTTGCGCAAATTCCGTTTTTGTCCAGCCGGCGAGTGCCTCGCGAGCCGCAACCGTCCCGGCCCACCTTTCAACATCTGACAGGAACAAAACCGGCCGCGATGCCACGCCGCGACTGAAGGATCAGCGCGGGTGGCGCCCCGCCCGACGGTGAGCGAGGCACACCGCGGCCCGGAAGACCCGATCCATCGCTGGCACACCCCATTCTCTGGCCGCCCATGGAGCGACGGGGAGGCGTTATCTGAGCCTGCTCATAAAAGAATCGAAAACATTGCCGCATGTTTGAATTCATGGTACACATATGTCTTCTTCTAGGTGGCACCTATCGGGAACCGCCTCTTTGACGCTTTGGCGTTCTCAATTTGCTTTACGTGTACCGACACAAGGTCAACCCAGTTGTTCTCTAAACAGCGCTCCTACGGTCGAATCCGTCGCGCGAGGCATCTCAGTCCGCTCAGTGATTCAAATTCCATTCGCGTCCAGAATACTGGTATCATCGCTAGCAGATTCTTTTTGTTCATATTTTTCTGACCCGGTCCCAAACTGCGTTGTGCGGCGTTGCTCCGCAAGCCATAGATGACTAGAACTCGGCTTATCGTTCAGCGGGTGTTAATGGCCGGCCTGGCGATCGCGATTCTGGGGTGGCTGGTACACAGCGGACGCCTGGACCCGACGCAACTGTATGGGGTCGCTCGTCGATGGCGATGGCTCCTCGGAATCGGCGGCGTCTGCTGCGCCGGGCTTCTTTTGATGGCGGTGCGATGGGGCCCGCTGCTGACCAGCCTGGCCGGGCGGGCACGCGACACGCAATCCGCTCCCTCCTTGGAAGGGCCATCCGTGGAACATGGGAAGACGACGGAGTGGCGCCCGCTGTGTGTGGACGACACGCACTCTCCCCTGGTCACGATCGTCACTCCCTCTTTCAATCAGGGGCGCTTCATTCGAGCGACTATTGAGAGTGTATTGAGCCAGGATTACCCAAACATCGAATATCTCATAATGGACGGCGGCTCGACCGATGAAACCGCGGCGGTTGTGAAAGACTACGCCAGCCGAGTCACGTTCGTTTCCGAAAAGGACCGCGGGCAGGCCCACGCCATCAACAAGGGCTTCCAACGGGCCAACGGATCCATCTTGGCCTGGCTGAACTCGGACGACCTGCTGATGCCGGGCGCCGTTTCCACGGCGGTTCGGGTGTTTCGCGAAAAGCCGGCGACCGGCGCGATCTATGGCGAGGGGTATCTGATCGATCTCGACGGCCACATTACCCGCCGTTTTCCCTGCACAGAGCCGCTCAATCTATGGAAGCTCGTCCACCTGTCCGACTACATCCTCCAGCAGACCGTCTTCTTTCGCCGTGACGTGATTCGCGAATTGGGCTACCTGGATGAGAGCTTACACTACACGATGGATTGGGACATCTTCATCAAGTTAGCCGCGCGGTGGCCGCTGGAGTATGTACCCGAGTACATGGGGTGCCTGCGCGAATATCCGGAAGCGAAATCGTCCGCCGGGGGCGCGACTCGGGTCAGGGAAATCACCGGTCTCTTGCGCCGCCAAACCGGGATGCGGCTCCCGCCCGGGGCCATCGTCTATGGGTTGGAAACGTACCACAAGATTTGGTGCGAGAAAATAGCCGCTTATACTCCTGGCTTTCTGAATCCCGTTTCCCGGCTGCTCCAAGGTGGCGTCACGGCTGCGGCCGGGCGGGTGATCGGGCAGACCATTCTGCACTCGCAGGGCCTGTATAGCGACGGCTGGGCGGCGCCCGTATTGCGCTACATGCTACCCCAGGGGCGCGGACACCTCTCTATCGAGGGCACAGTGCCATACCGGTTTCGTCGCCTTCGCGGGCAGACGCTGGCGATTGAATGCAACGGGACAAGCTTGGGGAGATTTCCTATTCCCAGCGGCAAATTCAGTATTCAAGCGCAGGTGCCGGAGGAATGCCACGGACGGACACTCATGTTAAAACTGCGCGCCCGCCGCTGGGTGGTCCGTGCTCGAATTCCTTTATGCGGCGACAGGCGGCGTCTGGCCTATATGCTGGCCGGCATCTGGTGGAGCCAGCCCTTCTGCGCGGACTGGGCGGACCGGAAGCCTGCGTTCCAATCGCCTGGCGTGGGAGACTGGGAAGGCGAGCGGCGCGGAATAATGAATGAGAATGGAACACCTCCTCGTGAACCGGCGCAAGGGTGAATTCCTGCCGGCCGGCGAAATACTCTCCTTCGCCGAGACGCTGATGGCGGATGCCCTGCTCATGCGGGGCGAAACCGCGCAAGCCTTGGAGCCGGCGCCGGCTCATGCCATGAGCATCCTGCTCGCGGCGGAAGAGCGCGGGCGAGTGCTGGAGGCTGCCCACGCCGAAACGGACCGGCTGCGGTGCGAAGCGGAGGAACGGGAAGGACGCGAAGGACGGCATCCCGCTGTTCTCCAGTCCCGTGCAGCCGAATCGGTCGCTGGCGACGGTGAGAATCTGATCTTTGTGATCTCGCAGCCGCGCGCGGGCTCGACGATGCTACAGAAGGTCCTGAGCGCGCACCCCGAGATTCACACGGTTTCCGAGCCCTGGATCGCCCTGCACCCTCTCTTCGCCCTGCGGATGGCGGGCATCGCCGCCGATTACAATTCCGATTTGGCCCGCACGGCCATCCGGGAGTTTCTCGGGCGCCTCCCCGAGGGAGAGGAAGCGTATTGGGAAGGTGTGCGGCGGATGCTCACCCACCTGTACGGGCGGGCGCTTAGAGAAGCTGGGAAGCGCATATTCCTGGACAAAACGCCTCGCTACTATTTCGTGATTCCGGAACTCCGGCGCGTTTTTCCACGCGCCCGGTTCCTATTCCTGCTGCGGAACCCGCTGGCTGTGCTAGCCTCCATCCTGGATACCTGGGTCAGAACTGACAGCGCGCTGGATCTCCGCAATTACCGGCACGATTTGATGGCTGCGCCCGCGCTCCTGCTAGCGGGCATCCGCAGCTTCGGGCCAAAGGCGATGGTTCCCCGCTACGAAGAACTTTAGAGCTCGCATCGCGGCGCGCAGACACGGCACACGGCGACGACCCAGTTTAGGATCTTGTTTTTGTAGATCTGAGCTTAAGCGAGAAACGGCCTTCCGGCTGATGCGGCTATGCAGCGGATGGTGACTTACAAAGAAAGGCGAAACCCTCGTCCCTCAGCAAGTGATCAATGTTCGATGTCTGTATCTCATCCAGAATCTCGACTCCGAAGCCGATGCCGCCGTTCCTGATATGATCCTGATGGAGCAGGGTCTCCCGATCAAAAACGAACTCATCCTTTTGGGCAAGTCGGTTCGGATTGAGTTGATCGATTTGCCGGCTAAGACGCTTCATGTTATCGAAGGAAAGGTCCGCCGCAATTCGGCTCAGGCAGTTCGGCTCCACCGGAAGGCCCAAATAGTCCGCAGCAATTGCTATGGCGACGGGAGGCTGCGTCAGTATCATGTCGTATGAAAGGATGCAGGCACTGTTTGTCTCCCTGTGAAACGACCATACCTTCAGTGCCTCACGGAGAGCGCCCACGCTTCGTTCGAAGGAAAAACCCCACATTCGCATACATGAAACGACTACGTCAAAGGGGTTGCGCCAGGTGTAAATGGTCTTGACCGCACCGTTGCGGCAGAATTGACGCCTGGACTCATCCAGCGTGTGCGATTTGATAACCAGGTGCGAATACCGCGGCCGGACCGCCGAGGCAAAAACGGCCGGCATCTCAGTATAGACTCCGAATGCTCTCCGATTCGGATCAAACGATCGGAGCAGCCTCAACGCCACATTGAAAGACCACGTAGACCCGCTGCGTATCATCCCGTCACAAAGAACCACCATGGTTTCTCCAAAAATCGGGTCTGAGTTTGCCGCTCCTTCAGTGCGCTTCAACTCATGGTGCCGACTCGAGTGTAGCGAATTGGCTACCGCACTTGCAACGCGAAGTCTTGTCTAATGCAGGATGAGCCTGAAGGTGAGCCTGTTTCTAACACAGGATGAGCCTGGAGGAGGGTGTGCGCATGCTGGGGGTTGATCATCAGCATGCAGGATGCAGAGGAATTGAGCCTGG
>JBAVYH010000191.1:0-21617 GCA_049698695.1 Bryobacteraceae bacterium
ACAAACGATCCGCGAATACATTCGCGACAGCAACAAGGCCCCCCAACCGTTCCAGTGGGTGGCGAGCGCCAACACGATCATCAGGAAGGTGCGGAAGTATAAACGAACTTTAGAGACAGGACACTAGCGCGGTCATCCCGGTAACGTGGGCGTCCGCTGGAACGGATTGGATTACAACCGCGCCCAACGAAATTCGGGATCGATCCCCGATCCTCAGCAAGTTGCTGATGGTCGCGCTCGGGCCGATCCAAACGTCGTCGCCTACGGTGGTATTCCCGTTGATGGTACTGTTGTGGCCGACGAAACAGCGCTTCCCCAATTGCACGTTGTGAGACACAAAGGCGCCGTTTCCGATCCGGGAATGTTCTCCCAGAGTAGTCATTTGACGGAACACGGATCTCGCAATCACTGCATTTGCAAAGATCTCGACGTTATCCTGCACGCACAAGCCTCCACCATGAGCCATTTGCAGCACTTCATCGAGGTGCCGTGCAGGCTGGAATCCTTCTGCCCCGAGGATTGAACCCGCCCGCACATGCACGCCTGCGCCAACCAACGATCCCTCGCCGATGACCACATTTGCTTCGACAATCGTGTTGGGTCCGACTCTTACGTTGCTCGTGGCGATCCAAGCGCGTGGGTGTATCCGAGCCGAAGAATGGATTTCGGTTGGAAACGGCGCCCCATAGAAACTCGTGTCTTCCACCAGAAACTGCTGCAGGCGGAAGAAAGCGATCCGCGGGTCCGCCGTCGTCGCCAACCCTTCGACGTTGGGAAAGCAAGATGCGAGTTCCGGAGTGCACAGGACACATTTCGTTCCAATCACCTTTTGAGCGGCCGAAACGAATCCCGGGGCCATCACGAATATCAGTTTGTCGGGAAGGTCGTCGAAGAAGAACCCGAGATTCAGAAATTCGGCGTCCCGGACCACGGTCGCCTGCAGGCGCGACGCCATTTCAGACAGTCTCATTCACAACCCCCTAGACTCATGACTCAGGAACAATAGCCACATGCGATTCCGCGCAGACTTCCGGAGCCAAAACATCGAGCCAGCGCCAACCTTCCTGGATGATGGTTACGCGCAGAATGTAATCGCCCGGTTCTTCGGGCGCAATCACTCGCATGGAATAGATGGACTCCACACCGGGCCATGCCGGGGGCTGAATGATCGTGCGAAAGCCGTGTTCGACGACCATTTTACGCGTGCGGCCATTGAGCCAGCGGTACATCAGCAGGCAGGGCCACGGAGCGGCGGTCGCAATGGGAACAGATGTCTCGTTATAGAGACCGATCTCGAGCGTGCAGTGGCGGCACGGCGCGGAAGACCGTGGAACGGTTAGCAATCGCAGCCGGAGAGCTCCCTGATCTTCAATTTGCAGAGGTGTGGTTGCAGGATGCCAATCCACCTCGTCAGCAACCGGTTGCGGCTCGGCCAACACCGATCGATAGATCGTTAGGTACTGTTTCAGGGCATTGTCAAGCCCTGCATTTTCGCGTATGTAGGCACTGACCTCGGCAGCATCGCGTGAATCGTAGCGCTGGATCTCTTCCATGATCGATTCCGGAGAGATCTGTCGCTGCATAAGGCGGAATCCGAAATTCCAGCGGCGCTGTTCCGCCACATCGGCCCTGGTTACCAGGGTTCCCAGTCCGCTGGTATCGCATAGAATCACGGCGCAGCCTGTGGCCATCGCCTCCATCGCGCACCGGGCCTTGGCGAACACCAGGTCGTAGCTGGGGAGCAGCCGCTCCGGAGCAGAGCTTGCGTTTCCTGCGCCGCTGCCAACGATTTCCAACTCAATGCCCATTCGACGGCAGGCCTCGCGGATAGGCTCGGCGTGGGTTCCTTTACCCGCGTAGTTACTGAAGACCAACGCGCGGTGTGGACGCTGTGGCAGTGGCGGGCGAGGATGGTGCCGATCCAAATCCACGGCATTCCAGACCACAGCAACCTGGCCGCCATCGATCCATCCCGTCGCGGTCAAGCGCTCCCGGCAGAACTCGTCGACTGCCACGTAGCGGCGAATCCGTGGATGGCGGGGTGGAGCGTCGTGCCACCAATATCCACTGTGGCAGACGTGAATTGCGGGCACACCGGGGAAGCGCCGTAACGCCTCGATTGTTTCCAGGTGGTGATGCCCGTGGACGATATCGGGAGCGCTGGGCAAATCGTCGAACCTTGAGACAACCGGTATTCCAGCGGCGAGGAGCGGGGCCGCCACGACAGGATCCAGTTGAGGCGCCCAGATCATCGGAAAGTGCCCCAAGCGCGCGAGACCGGATGCGAGGTCCATTGCGACGATTTCCGTGCCGGTTCGGTTGGCGATTCCGACATTCGTTATCAGAATGCGCAAGGGACGATGGAACAGCAATTTGCTCGACTCGCTTGGTATCAATCATCATGATAACGTAGGGGACCAGTGGAACCCCCAAAACTTACGATAGCGTCTTTGCTCGCTGAGGGTGACGCTCAAACACTGGCCGTGGCTGATACATCGCGGCACGGATTGACGTACGGAGAATTGCGGCCGTTGGTGGAACGGACACACCAGAAGCTGAACGGAACCGGTTTGAAAGCCAGCGAAACGGTGGCGATGGCTCTCCGGAATGGACCTGAAACTGCCGCCCTGTTCACGGCACTGGTCACCTACTGCCGTGTCGCACCGCTCAATCCGACCTTTACTCAAAATGAGAATGCATTTGCTCTCCGCGACTTGGGCGCCAGGGTAATCATAACCTCCAACGATGTTCCGGAGGCCATGCGCGCGGCCGGGGAATGCGGCGTGGCTCGGATGCTCCTCGTGTCACCCGGGGGGCCGAAACCCGGAGCCTTCGAATTGAAGTGCGAGGCTCCGTTGGTGCCACACCCGTCGCCACAAGCTTCACCCTGTGCGGACGACATCGCGTTGCTCCTCCACACGTCCGGCACAACTTCCCGCCCTAAACTCGTGCCCCTCACGCAGCGAAACTTGGTCCTCTCAACGCGCGGGGTTGCCGATACACTGCAACTCTCACCCGCCGACACGTGCCTCTCGGTGATGCCGTTGTTTCACGTTCACGGACTCGTTGCGGGGCTTCTCGCTTCCCTGGCTACGGGCGCGACCGTGTGCCTTCCGCCGGGCTTCAAGGCCACGGCATTCTTCTCCTGGCTGAACTCCTCGCAAGCCACCTGGTACACCGCGGTTCCCACCATGCACCAGGCAATTCTGGCACGGGCGCGCCACAACATGGACGTTGTGGGCCACAACAAGCTGCGGTTCATTCGCTCATGCTCCTCGACCCTGTACCCGAGCGTCTACGATAAACTTCGGTCCGTTTTTGGCGTGCCCGTCCTGAACGCCTACGGAATGACCGAGGCGGCGCACCAAATCTCAAGCGTGCGATTACCGGGCGCCTCTTGCGCGACAGTCGGAACTAGCAGCGGCCCTGCGATCGGCATCATGGATGCATTCGGCAAACTGTTGGCGCCGGGCCAAGTCGGGGAGATAGTTTTGCGCGGCGAGCAGATTATGCCTGGTTATCTTCAGCCTGAAGGAGTCAACGAGTCCGCTCTCTGTAACGGGTGGTTTCGCACCGGGGACGAAGGGTTTCAGAATTCCGATGGCTCGCTCTGTCTGGTTGGCCGTCTAAAGGAGATGATCAACTGCGGGGGGGAGAAGATCTCTCCTTATGAGGTTGAGGAAGCGCTGCTCCTCCATCCCGCGGTGGACCAAGCGGTAGCCTTTGCGTGGCCCGATACGATGTTGGGAGAGACGGTTGCCGCCGCAATCGTCGTCCGGGAGGGTTGTCAGGTCGAGGAACGCGACTTGCTGCGTTTAGCCGCCCAGCGTCTCGCCCGCCGCAAACTCCCACAGCGAGTGTTGTTCGTAACGGACATTCCACGCGGCGCCACCGGAAAACTACAGCGCATTGGCATGGCCGAGCGTCTGGAGGCGTCGCAACTTCTGCGCTCACCCGCGGATGAGTGATGCTCTCAGAGAACGCCATGGCTGAGCTTCAATGCCCCAGCCTGAGTTTCGCGCCGCGATGATGTTGGCCGGCAAGGAAATCCGCAAACTGAACTTTGCGAGAGCCGACAGCCCCGTGCTTGGAACATCCTGAGTTTCCCATGGTCCGGGCCAGCCAAGCAGTGCCCGTGCGCTGGATGCGCGTCTTCGGAAGAACTGCCTTCCCGATAGCCGGGGCACGGAGGGCTTTGACAGAGCGCGGGCGAACTTCATGTTCTCATCCAATTCGATATTTACGATAGGCACAAGTGAATCGGGCATCCCTAAACAGCATTTCAAGACGACAGTCTGCGTACAGTTCCGACAGCATCGACACTGGCTCTTGCGCTCGTTGCCATGAGGTTTATGACAAGCTGCGCTGCGAGTGGCCTGAATTAAGCTGTAAACTGAGGGCGAATGAGCCTGGCTCCGTGGTCACTGTCGTCTGTAAGGCACAACGGGTTCCGGACGCGAGTCGTGCGACTCAGTCTTCCGATTGTCGGAGAAGGGCCGGTGACAGCGGAGCGTGACGGAGACATGGCCATGCTTCGGACGTTCGCTGCACCAGGTTTATGACAGGTACCCGCGCACTCAGGGCTGCCGTGGCGGTGCTGGCCGGAGCTGCGCTGTGGCTGGTTGCCGCGCCTCCTGCTGCCGAGAGCCCCATCCGATTCGCCTATCGGCCAATCGATTTCAGGCTGGAGAACTGCGAGACGCCCGAGCGCCACGCGCCTGAAACGATGGCCGGCGGCGTGGCCATCTTCGACTACAACAATGACGGCAAGCTGGACATCTTCTTCACCAACGGTGCCGATATCAGGACGCTCAAGAAGAGCTCGCCGAAGTACTCGAACCGCCTGTTCGAGAATGATGGCACCGGCCACTTCAAAGACGTCACCGCGAAAGCGGGTCTCACAGGGACCGGCTACGATACCGGCGTGGCCATTGGCGACTACGACAACGACGGTTATGAGGACATCTTCGTCGGCGGTGTGTACCGCAACACGCTCTATCACAACAACGGCGATGGTACGTTCACCGACGTTACGGCGAAGGCTGGGCTATCCTCGAAACCCGACGCCGCGTACGGCCCACTCTGGTCCGTGGGTGGCGCATGGGTGGATGTCAACAATGATGGCCTGCTGGATCTACTGATTGTGAACTACCTGCAGTGGAACGGCGACAAGGAGCCGGTATGCCTGGATAACGGCCATAAAGAATACTGTCATCCGAGATTTTACGGGAAGACGCCCAACCAGTTATTCCTGAACAACGGCGATGGCACGTTCACGGACGTCTCCGTTTCCTCCGGTTTCCGCGCGCATCCCGGCAAAGGCATGGGCGTAGGAGTAGCGGACTACGATCTGGATGGTCGCATGGATTTCTTCATCGCCAACGATAAGCTGTTCAATTCGTTGTTTCATAACAAGGGCGGCGGGAAGTTCGATGAGGTGGCTTTCGACGCCAATGTGGCGCTCCGCGAAGATGGCACATACATTTCGGGCATGGGTGTGGATTTCCGTGACCTAGACAACGACGGATATCCAGACATTTGCCTGGCGGCGCTCGACAACGAAACTTTTCCCATTTACAGGAATACCGGGAAAGGAGACTTCGTCGAAGTAACTTCGCAGAGTAAAATGGGCCAGCTGAGCGCCTCTATGTCCGGTTACTCGCCGATGATCGCCGACTTCGACAACGATGGGTGGAAGGATATCTTCGTCTCTCGCGGCCATGTGCAATCGCTGCTGGCGTCGTCTCACCTGATGGTGGCGCAGAATAACACCGTATTCCGCAACCTGGGCGGTATGAAGTTCGCCGCGCTCACCGGCGAAGCCGGATTCGCGGCGCAAGCGCCATCGCGGCACCGCGGTTCGGCCATGGGCGACCTCGATGGCGACGGACGCCTGGACATTGTGGTGAGCGCGCTCGGCGCGCCCGCTGAAATCTGGATGAACCAGAGCCCGGGCTCGAATCATTGGCTGGAGCTACGCCTCGAAGGCACGAAAAGTAATCGCGACGCCATTGGCGCTCGCATCAAGATTGTCACTAAGAGCGGCGCGCAATACAATCACGTCACCACGAGCGTGGGTTACGCCTCCTCGAGCGCCGGCCCGGTGCATTTCGGACTGGGGCGGAACGCCTCGGTGGACCTGGTGGAGATTCATTGGCCGTCCGGTATCGTGCAGGAACTAAAGAATGTGCCAGGCGATCAAATCCTGAAAGTAAAAGAGCCGGCACGCTAACGGCATCTTCGCCGGCTGTGCTGCCGGTCTTACCAGAAGTGCCGGTCGAGTATGCGGGGCGGCCCGGAGGCGCCGTGAATGACTTTCGTCGCCAAGACCAGTTGAATGTTCTTCCGCTCCCAGCCCCTCGGCGCGCCTTTGGCCATGGCTTCGAGGTAGGTGGGCTCGGTGAGAAACTCACCCGCCGCAGTAGTTCCATAGCCGGTGAGCCCTCCGATGACCACGACCATGCGGGCGGTGGTCGGGTCCAGCGTCCGGGATATTAGCGCGTAGTCTTCCGTGAGGCTCAGGTAAGGTGTCCGGTAATTCACGGCGCGATCCTGCCTGGACGGATTCTGGCGGTCTTTAATCCAAAACGTGTCGTGGTCGCGCTCGAAGCTGAACCGCATGGGCCCTATCAGCCGCATGGTCCAGTCGTTATCGAATGCTCCCACGAGGACAACCGGCCCATCTCGCAGGTTAGCGAAATCCGTGGAGAGCTGGCCGCGGATATGGAACGTCTTGCCTTTGGCTTGCAGAAGTCCGGTGAGCCTGCCGATTGTGCTCACGTCCGGCAGTGATAAATTCTGACTGCCCATATAATACAACTGGAAAAGCGTGATCGGCCCGCTGGAAGCGCCTGGCAGGTCCGTAACGGCCACCTGTCCCGGTTCAGGGGACGAGCCCAGGAACTCACGCTGCCCCATACACAGCAGAACGGTGTTTGAGGAATCGAGGACCGGCTTCCAGAAATGGTCGAGGTCGCTTTGCCTTGCCCATGGTTTGAGCCAGACAATCGCCACAATCAGCAGCCCGATCACCGCTACCGCAAACACGCGCCAGCGAACGGTCGCCGCACGGGCGGCTGCAGTCGCCGCTTGCGGAACCGTCGCCGCGGCAGGCGGCTGGACCGGGGAGGGCATCGCGAATTCCGGAATGTACGCCCGGGGAGACAAATCGATGCGGATTTCCCTCTCGTGCCCCGGCTCGTGATAGTATTGCGCGATTCGCTTACGGATTTCACCCGCGGTGGCGCGCACTACCGGGTCGACATTCGTGTCGTAATCCGGTTCGCGGCCGAAGACCGCCACGCCAAGTGAGCGTTCCTTCAACTCCCCGGTGCGACCCTCGAGCGCGTGTTCCACGACATAGCGCAGGAGGTTCGGGTAGCGCTTGCTGTACTTGAACAGGGGGTTCGCCAACATCCGCTCCAACTGCTGGCGGATAGCTCTCCGTTCCGCATCGTCAAAGGAGACGTGCGTGTCTTCGCGAAGGCGCGCTACATACATGTCGTGCTACTGAAACGACTCCCTTGGGGGGGATTATACCACCTCATCGTAGGACCGGCTCTTAGCGAAATTGAAATAAGTGTGCGGCATGGTACGTGGCGCGAGTGGCAGGGAAGCAATCGCACGAGCGGCGGTGAGTTGCCTGCGAGTTGCGCCGACTAAGGATGGAAACGCTTCCGCAGGGCAGCCGCAGGCTGAAAGGCCTCCCCGCAAGTTATGGAGATTCAATCCATTGCGGGTAAGACAACGATAACTAATAAACAGTGGGAAGGCAAACCGACCCACTATCGAATCCGGGCCTGTTTATCCCCGAATTGGAACTGAGGAGGCATATCGAATGAAGGTTGTTTCATCAGTGCGCCGGCCCGGAGCGCGCACTCAAAGTCTGCCGGACTGAAGTTTTCGGGTGGGACAAGAAAGCCCGCCCACGCCCTTCCGGGGGGCGCGAGCGGGCAGGAATCGAACCTCTCAGCCGTTAGAAGAGAAGCTTCAGACCGAGTTGCAGGACACGCGGATCGAACGCAGAAGTGATCACGCCGGCGCCGCTACCGAATGCGGTGTTCAACCCGTTCCACTGGGTGTGGTTGAACGTGTTGAACGTTTCAAAGCGGAACTCCAGAGTGCCGCGTTCCCAGGAAAAGTCCTTGAACAGGGAGGTGTCCCAGTTATCCCGTCCGGGTCCGCGAATGACGCCCTTACCCTCGCTGCCGAAGGACCCCAGGGTGGGAGCGGCAAACGCCGCCGGATTGAACCATTGGGTCTCCGTGTGCGGATAGGAAATCGGCCCCGTCAAGTCCGGCCGATTGGAGACGTTGCCACCCATGCCCAGCGTGTTCCCACCCAGCGTCTCGGTATACGCCACACCCGACTCCGCGGTAATAATGCCGGACAGTTTCCAACCGCCCAGAATCGTTTTCGTCGCGCCGGAAGCGTGGTTGAAGATGGGGATGTCCCAGACATAGTCGGCTATGAATACGTTCGGGCGGTCGTAGGTGCTGAGTCCCCAATCGTAGTTGCGGTTGTAGGGATTCGAAATCGTGGCCAAGTCGCCCGAGTTCCCGTTGACGGCTATCCCGGTACTGTCGTCATAGTTTTTCGAGTAGGTGTAGGCGAATTGCACGCTGAGGTTCTTCCCGACCTGCGCGCGGAATTCGGCCTGAAGCGCGTTGTACTTGGAACGGCCTGCGTCCTGGTACATCAGGATCCCGCCGTAGCCCTGGTAGGGCCGGATCGAATCGACGGGCAAAGTTCCCGCGATCACCTGGAGGCGCAGGGGCAGAGTCGCGGCACCGTACAGTGGGGAGTTGATGTCGAGCGCATCGCTCTGGTGCGTCCCGACATTGCCGACATACGACACCTGGCCCACCGCTCCATGCCAGAACTCATGCTGCACGCCCATGCTCCATTGGTATGTGGTGGGGTTCTTGTAGTCGTACTCGCTCTCGCCGGTGATCGAGGTAGTGGTGATCGGCGCGGTGGCGGTCTGGCCCGTGAGGACACTCTGCAACGGGTTGTTGAAGTACACGTTGCTCACGGTCGGGCTCGCACTGAACGGGACATTCGGCCCCATGTTGTACACGTCGTTACCCTGAACGCGTTCGTACATGATGCCGAAACCGCCGCGAAGCACGGTCTTGCCGTCACTGGTCGGGTCATAGGCGAATCCAAGCCGGGGGCCCCAGTTGTTCCAATGATTCTTCACGATATCGGTGGGGGCGCCGTTCTGGCCGGTAATGGCCATACCGTTCTGATACAGATTGAGGGTGGACGCCCCTCCAACGCCGGGAGCGAGACCCGGGCTGCTGGGGCTGATGTTCCCGTTGGGAAGGAGAATTGCCGCGTCTGCCGGGTTGTACAGTTGCGGATAGAAGTTTGACATACGATTGTTCACTTCGTATGTGTGCGGAATGCCTTCCCATCGCAAGCCGAGATTGAGGGTCAGGTGGTTGTTCACGCGCCAGTTGTCCTGCACGTAGGCGGCAATGGTGTTGGTATGCCAGTCACCGCTGTCCTGGACGGCCAATTCGTTATACGTAGCGGCATAGCCCAGCAGGAAGTCGGCGAAGCCATCACCGGTGTAGGTACCGTTAAAGGTGTAGTTGCCCTGCGACTGGCCAAATAGTTCCTGGGTCTTGGTCTGGAACATATACTGGGCGCCGAACTTCAGGCTGTGCCGGCCATGGGTCCATGAGAGGTCCTCACGTCCCTGGTAATTCTCGAAGGCGTTTTTCCAGGGATAGTTGGACACATCATAAGTGGAATTGATGCCGCCACCGCCGAAATTGAGGGTCGGGAGGCGGTTGTCGGCGTTGCCCGGGAACAACTCCGGCGGGTTGGTGCTCGTGGTCCGCTGGTAAATCCCCTCCGGCGTGACGTTGATGTTGTTGCCGTTGTAGTTAAACGCAACCTCGTCGACGACGTTCGGGCTGATGGCGTAGGTGGCGTGAACCACGCCGCTCCAGGATGGGTTGACAAACACCGAGCCGACGGTCGGGTAGCTGTCGCCGCTCCAGAGGGACGTCCCATAGGTCTGGCTGAGTTGTTCCGACACCCAGTGGCCAAAGACCCAGAACTTGTCGCTGAACTGATGGTCGATACGGACAATCTGCTCGCCCACGTAGGTGGGGGCGTTGGCCCCGCCAGTAAACGCAGGGAATCCGTTGCTAGTGGTATTGGGCGCATTCAGTATGCCAAGCCCGAGAAACGCCGTGGAGAGCGGGCTGATCAGGCTAGCCGGAATCGTGTTGTTGGGGAATGGCTTGCCAGGCGTGAGGCCCAGCGCGGTGAAGCGGGCGAGTTCCGTGGGGTTCAGGGCGGAGGCGTTAGGCACGTTAATGGACATATTAGCTGGGAATACGCCACCATCCATCGCGGCGGTGGGCGTCTGAACGGTATTGGTGCCGCCCTGGATCATTCGCCGCCACTCGAAGTTGCCGAAAAAGAAGGTCTTGTTCCGGTTCTTGTTGTAATGAGGCAGAATCACCGGACCGCCGATGTTGAAGCCAAATACGTTATAGCGTAATTCGGGAACCGTTACCTTTGACTCCGGGATAGCATTGACGAAGTAGTTCACGGCGTCCAGGTCGTTATTGCGGAAGAATTCCCACGCCCCGCCGTGGAAGTCCTTGGTGCCGGACTTGAAAACCAGGGTGAGAGTCGCGCCGGAATTGAGTCCGTAGTCAGCAGAATAGTTCGAGGTGAGCACTCTGAACTCGGCGACGGAGTCCACGGACGGCATGATGTTGAATTTTCCGCCAGAGCCGCGATCATAATCCTCACCACCGTCCACCATCCAGACGTTGTGGTCGGCTCGCTGGCCGTTGAAGCTGATGGTGAAACCGCTGCCCTGTGCGCTGGGGCCGTTGAAATCCGCCACAGTGGAGGATACACCGGGAACCAGTTCCGCAAGGCCGACCAGGTTGCGGCCGTTCATGGCTAATTGCGTAACTTGCTGTCCGGTAACGACTTCACTGACCTCACCGGAATCCGCTTGGACCCGGGTGCCGACCGCCTCCACGGTAACGCTCTCTTTCGATTCGCCAACCTGTAGTTGGATATCGACACGAGCGACCGCACCAACGTTCAGGACGATATCGTTCTGTTGGGCGGCCCTGAAGCCAGGTGCCTCGGCCTTAACACTGTACTTGCCGATCACAAGACTTGGCACGGTGTACTGGCCAGCCTCGTTGCTGACGATGTGACGAACAGCGGATGTTTCGTTGTTCGTGACGGTAATTTGTACACCGGGCATGACGGACCCGGAGGGATCTGTAACCGTTCCGACGATTGTTGCCTCCTGCGCCGCGACGTGGAACGCGAAGGCTAGCGCGAGAATGCACAATAGCAGTAACTGACGTAGTCTGACGTGCTTCACATTACTCTCCTTCAGCGAGATTTTTAAGCGAGATCTCTCTTGCATCACCAGGCACCCCCATGGCGCTGGACGAAGCCGCAGAGATTATAGAGGAGGATAATGACCTCCTGTTAGACGATTACGGTAAGATACGGTATCAACGTTGTGTTTTGATGCGATTACGGGTGTTGTTACGGTACGACTCTATGCGCGGGCGAACAGATTGTTCGTATTTTCCACAAGCGCTAGCGACAAGTTCTGGGTCTTTGGCCATTGGGCGCCGGAATGACTCAGCGCGTTGAATGGGGCGTCCGGACAAGTGTTACAGAAGTCGTTACCGTGAGCGCGCTCGTAGCATGCTGCCGAAACTGCCGCGAAGCGCCGTCTCGCCCCAGCCGGTCAGGTCGGGCGAATCCCGGCCGCCGCGGACCCGAATTGTTCCGATGATTCCTGACGAGACCGGTGCTACTGATACAGATGAAGACACTATGTCTATGGCATTCCTATCTTCACCGGCGGCATAGCCAGAGCGGGATTGCTCGCGCGTGAGATAATCGCAGATGAGTGGACGGCAGGCCAGGATAGGTTTCCATGCCGTGCTCGACAGTGTGCTGAGGTCTATGAGTTTGGCCTGTAAGCAATCCGATCATACCCAGAGAGAAGCGTGTCTCCCGCCCGGTTTCTAATTCCGGCGGGCGCGGTGGCGGCGATGTCGCTCCTCGCCGCGGCATTTGCCGGAGCTGACGACGGCGACAACTCCACGCCGCGCTTCGATGACATCACGCAGCAGGCGGGCGTCCACTTCGTCCACCTGAAAGGTAACCAGGGCGTCGCCAATATCATGGACGAAGCTGGTCCAGGGGTCTGCGTCTTTGACTATGACGGAGACGGCTGGCCGGACATCTACTTCGTCAGCGCGCGCGATCTGTACGGCCGGGGTCTGGTGGCGCGCAACGCTCTTTATCGAAACAATGGCGACGGCACGTTCACGGACGTGACCGAAAAGGCCGGCGTGCCGGGCACCGGCTATGGCCTTGGCTGCGTAGTCGGCGACTACGACAACGACGGCTATCCCGATCTCTACGTGATGCAATACGGCAAGAACGTGCTATACCACAACAACGGGGACGGCACCTTCACAGACGTCACCGCGAAGGCGCACGTGGACGGTACCGACTTTGGCACGCGTCTGCATCTGGGCGCTACCTTTTTCGACTACGACCGCGATGGGAAGCTCGATTTGTACGTCGGCGGCTATGTGGACTTCGGCCCGGAGGTGAAACAGACCTGTATCATCGCCGACGCCGAATCGAGCTGCCCGCCCGGTGCGTATCATGGTAGCCCGGACGTGTTGTACCACAACAACGGCGACGGCACATTCACCAACGTTACCAAAGCCGCGAAGATCTATCAGCCCAACGGCAGGAATTTGTCGGTGATTGCATCCGACTACGACAACGACGGCTGGCCCGATCTGTTTGTCGCCAACGATGGCATGGAGATTTACCTTTATCACAACAATCACGACGGCACGTTCACCGAATCCGGATTGATGGCGGGCGTGGGGCTGACCGAGGACGGCAACACCATGGCGGCGATGTGCCTGTCGGTGGATGACTTCGATAACGACGGATTGCTGGATCTCTACGTTTCCGATTTTCAGGATATGCCCCACCATCTATGGCGCAACACCGGAGGCGGGGTGTTCGAGGAAGTCAGCCGCAAGGCGGGCATCGCCACCATCACCGCCCGCTACCTGAGCTTCGGAGGCGGCTTCACAGACTTCGACAACGATGGCTGGGTGGATCTCTTCATCGCCAACGGGCACGTCTATCAGGGCGTGGAGAGTTCGACCGTGAAGGGACATTACAAACAGATCAATCTGCTGTTTCACAACAATCGCAATGGCACGTTTACTGACGTGACTGCGGATGCGCAAGCCCACGGGAACGGTTTTTCGGTGCCCCACCTCGGGCGCGGCGTGGCCTTTGCCGACCTGTTTAACGACGGCCACGAGGACATTGTCGTGGGCAATAACGACGACCCGCCGTCGATATTGCGAAACCGCAGCGGCGGGAGCAATCACTTCGTGAGTTTCAAGCTGGTGGGCACGCGCAGCAATCGCGACGCCCTGGGCGCGCGCATCCGAGTGAAGACCGGCGGCATTTCGCAGATCCGTGAGATTGCTGCGGCCGGCAGCTATCTTTCGCAGAGCGACCAGCGCGCACACTTCGGGCTGGGGTCGAGCACGCGCATCGACAGCGTGGAAGTGAGCTGGCCGAGCGGGGTCCGGCAGGATTTTCATAATGTCAGGGCCGATCAGTTCTACGTGATCGAAGAGGGAAAGCCCGCGATCAGGACGCAGGTAATCGCGAGGCGCCACGGCGGGAAATAGCGATAGGTCATTGCCTGATCTCCTCCGCGGTGTCCGCATTGGGCGCGGGTCCGGCAGCGGCCTACTTGTCGGGTTGCAGATCGGGCGGGTGGCCGGTCACCTTCTGTAGGTTGTCTTCGTTCTTCTGCTCGCGCAACTGGCGGACAATGGCCAACTCGGCGGCGGATTCGGCAGGTTTGCCGGCTTCTTTGTACACGCGCGCCAGGCGGAAATGGGCATCGGCTTTGGAATCGTCGAGCCGGATCGCTTCCTTGAACGCCTTAATGGCGCGGTCGTACTGCTTGCCCTGCGCGAAGACAATTCCGAGATCGAGATGCGCGATTCGGACGCTCCGGTCGATGGACAGAGCTTTGTCGAGGAGCGGCTTCGCCTTCTGAAAGTCGTTGCGGCGGATCAGGACGTCAGCCAGCCAGGCCCACGCTTGCGCATTGGCCGGATCGTGAGCCAGCTCCAGACGGAACTCGCGTTCGGCCTCAGCGTCTTTTTGCTGCGACCAGTAGATATACCCGATGGCAAAATGCACGTTGGGTTCGGCCGGCGATTTCGCGATCGCTGCCTTCAGCTCTAGGATCGCTTCCTCGGGGCGGGAGAGAGCGTCTAACGCTTCGGCCATGAGCACGTGCGTGGCGGCAGCATCGGGGTCGTGGCGCTGTAGCCACTCGAACTCCTTCAACGATCTCTGGTAATCGGCAGACGACAACAGGCTCTCCGCGAAGTAGTAGTGTAGCTGCGCGTTTTCCGGGTCGGCGGCAAGCACGATCTCGAGGTTCGCTGCCGCCTCCTTGAACATGCGGCTGCCGTAGTAACTCATGCCCAGCAGAGTCCGCGCCTGCATATTCTTCGGGTCGAGTTCCAGCACGGCCCGGAACGGCCCAGTCGCTTGGCGGAAACGCCCGCTCTTGAACTCCGCCAGACCGAGGTTGAGCTGAATCTGGGGAATATTCGGGTCAATGGCCAGAACCTTGCGGTAGCAGACAGCCGCGGCATCGTACTGCTTTGCGCGTGACAGCCCAAGGCCGGTATTCGCCAGAGCGTTGATGTCGTCAGGCTTCGTAGCAGGCAGGGCCTCGCAGCCGCCGGCTTGGGCGTGAAGACACGCGGCTGAGACCATCAACGAAACCGCCGCGCAAACTCGCATAGTGATTGCCTGTCCGCGCCACGACCTGCCGATGACAATTCCACCCAGCCGACACCCGCCATTCCAGTTCTGTCCGCCCCAACCCATCATTTCAGCATAGACCGTATCGCCGCCTGCGGCGCCCTGAGTCTGATGCCGGCTTGAAGTTCAAGCGTCTCCGAGGTAATGTGCACATGGCTAGCGATAATGCCCATTATGAGGATCCTAAATGAATGATTTGATTGTAGTTCC
The DNA here is from genome assembly GCA_049698695.1 of Bryobacteraceae bacterium. Lineage (GTDB taxonomy): Bacteria > Acidobacteriota > Terriglobia > Bryobacterales > Bryobacteraceae > Bog-375. Next base: position 15,118 of record JBAVYH010000191.1, read on the forward strand.
GCAGACGAACCAGTGGCAGGAGCTAAAGGCGTTGGTGCTCGACAGCGTCTCCTCACCGATCACGCGTCGCGTGTACAATCTCGGGCTCGACGAGTTTTTTCGCTTGGTTGTCCGTTCAGGAACGTTACGCACCAGCAACTTGAAACTGCCTTGTACGGGCTGCTGAAGGCGAAAGGAAAACGGCGGGAACACATATCGGCCCGCACTGTTCGGCACGTCGCCGGGTTGCTTCACGTCGCGTTGAATAAAGCCTTCAGGCTGGAGCTGATCCAGGTGAATCCAATGCTGCGGGTTGAGCTGCCGTTCGTTGAAAGACAGGAGGCACGATCCCTCACTCCGGGTGAGATCCGAGGGCTACGGGAAGCGTGCCGCGGCGATTGGACGTTTGCCCTCGTGGAGTTGGCACTAGCGACTGGCGCTAGGAGAGGCGAGTTGCTCGCGCTTCAGTGGGCTGACCTCGACTGGACCACACATGCTGGGGTTCCACCTCGATCCGGCGGGCTAGGTCTACATCGTGGGCACCGGCCATACTCTGCTTCCCACGAGTCGGAACGCGGCGATTCCGGCAAACCCTGCCGGCGCGTCGAGTCCCCGGGCTTTTGCGGAGCCAAAGTCTCAGCGGCACCCGTTGGTTAACATTGGCGCTTCTCATCGCGTCCTTAATACAGAAAGGTCCGGCAAATGACTCGAAGAGATGGGGCTTACGATAATCGTAGGTAGTTTCTCCGTTCGGCGGCGCATTGGAGCGCAGCTGCTGGTATTCTGACGCTAATTAGTGGCACGTCGGAGGCCGAGGAGCCATTCGACTCCCTGCCACCCGAGGTCTGGCGGCACTCGCGGGACAACGGGTTGGTCATGATCCGGCGACCGGCGCCAACGCGCCTATCGTGGCGGACCGAGATCATTGGGAAAGATGAACCGGGCCAACGCTTGATAGTCAGCGGACAAGTGCTCGCTCCCGATGGTGAGACTCCCGTGGCTGGCGTTACCGTTTACGCCTACAACACGGACGCTGAAGGCTATTACGGCGAGGGCCACGCCGAGTATCCGCCGCGCCTCTATGGCTGGATGAAGACCGATGCTGAAGGGCACTTCGAATTGCTCACGATTTTGCCGGGTTCGTATCCAGGGATGCACGTTCCTGCCCACATTCATTTCTTACTGTGGGGTGCTGGCTATCCTCTGCAATGGGTGGAGGAACTGCGGTTTGAAGGCGATCGATATCTCACTTCTGAGATGCTCAGAACTGCCGCCGAGGAGGGCTTGTTCCGAACCATTCAGCCCTTGGTCCCGGGAGGAGCCGATGGAGCGCTACGCTGCAGTTTCAGAGTTAGGCTGCATTCCACGTGCAACTTCAGGTAATCCGCGATATCGCGGGAGCCTGGAGGAGGAGGGTGCCATAGCAGATGAGAAGGACGACTTGCGGCTCATGGTTGGCGCCGCGCGCGCCGGTGACACGAGCGCCTTCAGCGAATTGTACCGGCGATTCTTCCGAATGGTGCACGGTGTTCTGTTGTCGCGCGTGCCTCCGGCGGACGTCGATGATGTTGCCCAGGAGATCTTTCTGCAAGCTTGGCGTCGGCTTTCATCGTTGCGCGACCCACTTGCCTTTGGGGGGTGGATTCGGCAAATCGCTCTTCACCAATCCGCCTCTCACATGCGAAGTGCCCGCCACACGGAACCGTTGGACTGCGATGTGGCGCTCCCGCCAGACGGCGAAGGGGCGTGGTTTCTGTTGGCGCAGGTTCGCCGTTTGCCGGAGGCATATCGTGAAATCATGATGATGCGGTTTGTCGAAGGATTGACCGGACCCGAAATCGCCGAACAGACAGGCCTCACGGCCGATTCGGTGAGAGTGAATCTGCACCGGGGAGTGAAGTTGCTTCGCGCCCAGTTGGGCCCAGAGACTAGCTGATGGAACCAGATCCGAATCGATATTCATGGGATAAGACAGGTACGCCGGACCCCGAGTTGCAGCGGTGGGAACGTCTGCTAAAGCGCTTCTCCTGCACGGCGCCGGAGTTGGCGCTTCCGCCGCGGGTAAGAGGGGCTTCAGGGCGATGGTTTTATTGGCTGGCTGCGGCTGCGTGCTTGTTGATCGCCGCAGCGATCGGTCAGCATTTCGCCTGGCAGCCTGGCCAGAATTGGAAGGTCGTCGCACTGTCGGGTACTCCGCTGATTGATGGGCGGCCTGTCAATTTCCAGGGATGGATCGGTTCTGGGGGGCTGTTGGAGACGGATAACGTTTCACGCGCCAGGCTCCGTCTAGGCCCCATAGGACTCATCGAAATCGAGCCGAATACGAAGGTTCGACTGATGGAGATGAAGGCTGCTGGCCGCCGCCGTATCGCACTCCACAACGGGGCCATTGCGGCGCGTCTGTGGGCGCCTCCGTCGACGCTCACCGTTATGACCCCTTCGGCTACAGCCATCGATCTCGGCTGCGCATTTATCGTTCAGGTTGACGAGAACGGCTCAGGATTGCTGCGCGTCACATCTGGCTGGGTTCAGTTTCAGCTTGCCAATCGTCAGGCAATCGTACCAGCGGGAGCGGCCGCTCTGACGCGGCCGGGCGTCGGTCCGGGAACGCCATTCTTCGCGGATGCCAGCGATGCATTCAAGTCGGGACTAGAGTGGCTGGACTTCGGTGGCATCGGCTATCAGGATGCCGCCGCCCTCGGTACGGTGCTCTCCTTGGCGCGATCCCGAGATGTGTTGAGCCTCCTCAGCCTGTTTCCGCGGCTTGCACCCAACGCACGAGGCGTGGTTTACGATCGCGCCTCGGAGCTTGTTCCACCTCCTGTCGGATTCACCCGCGAAGATGCTATGCGCGGGACGAACCAGCCTGGGATGGATGCGTGGCGGAGGAAGCTCGGGTTTGGCGACTCGAAGAACTGGCTTGTCAACTGGCGCGACTTATTCACGTCCGCTTATTAAAGGTAACTGAGGGGGAATTCGCGATGTCGTGCAAAAGGTTGGTGTGTGCCCTTGTGGGCGTTGTAATGGCCGTGAGCGGTAATCGTCTCGTTGGCGCAGAAAAGGCGCCGGCGGCCGATTATACGGTTTACAAGAGCTACAGTACCATTGGCTTCTCGGTCTATAAATGGGTCGTCATGAAGGAAGAGGGCGTTTTTCGTGAATTCAGTGGCTCGATTCACTACGATCCAGCCAATCCCGAGCGTTCCCGAGTTGAGATCACAGCGGTGGCGGCAAGCCTCGACACGGGTAACTCCGGGCGAGATGCGGTGCTACGCTCAGATGACTTCTTCGATGTCGCGAAGTTTCCGACGCTTCACTTCGTTAGCGGATCGGTTGCCGTTACGAACCGGCAGGAAGTGGAGTTGGGTGGGAAGCTGACCATTCGCGGTGTGACCAAATGTGTCCACGTTCCCGCGCGCATCAATGGAACAAGTGACGTGCCGGGTGTCGGCACACTTGCCGGTTTCGAGACAGACTTTAGGGTGGACCGACGCGAGTACGGAGTAAACGTTTCCGATGGAGCGCCGGCCAACTTGCAATTAGCAACCAGGTGACTATCCACATCGCGTTGGGGTGCCTCAAAGTATCCGCCCCCCAGAAGTAAAGCGAACCGGCCCAGCCGGCTTTGGTCTCTGACGAACCGCTGGTCGGGGATAAGAACAGGCCAACAAAGCCAACGAATCACGAGCTAGTATTAATGAACCCATTGCCTGATTCATGTGACAGCCCGGGCGGGCCCTGGGATCGGTATAGAGCAGTTGATCGTAAGCAGTAGCGGGGCTTCTGTAACGTGCGCCCGCGAAGTGTCCGGGCGGCCGCCAGTTCGGCAACTGACGCACTCAACACGCCGTGCGAGTCGCAGCGTTTACGGACGTTGTCCGCGCGCGATTGATGGTTCCGGGCGAGTCACGCGCTATTCGGAAACAGCGCGGCGGACCGGCTTGCCTGCGGAGTTGGCTTCCGATGATAGCGACTATCGCTCCTCTCTCTTCGTGTGGGTGACGATCCGACTCACACCGCCCGGTGAGGAGCGCCCTACTTATTCGCCCACGGGTCGTATGTCCCGACATGCCAGATGTGGCCTTCCGGATCGAGGCAAGCAAAACCGCGGCCACCGAATGGCTTGTCCTCGATAACCTCCACCATCTCCGCTCCAGCGGCCCTGGCCCGCGCGTAGACCTCGTCCGCGTCCTTCACGATCAGGCTCACGCCGCGGGTTTGCGCACCGCCGAGCTCAGTCGGCAGCTTCATGTGTCGGTTGGGCGCGTTCTCGTTCACCGAGCCCAGCATGATCATGCCGCCGCCCAGCGTCAATTCGGCGTGCATGATAGTGTTGCCAGGCCCCGGATACACGGCGTGCTTTTCGAATCCAAAGACGCGGCACAGCCATTCGATGGCATCCGCCGCGTTGCGATATTGCATCCCTGGTATCGCGGTGCTGCGCGTGTTGGTCTGGTCAAGCATGCACGAAGGATCGCACAGACGATGGCTCGCCGTCTTGTAAGAATGGGAACCGCGGGTCAATCGACAACAGCGTGGTTCACGAACGGGCGTTCGCTCGCCAGCCACACCCCCGGCGAGACGCCCGAGAACTCGCGGAACTCGTGCGCCATGTGTGCCTGGTCGTAATAGCCGCCGTCGAGGGATATTTGCGCCCAATTGACCGGAGCACCCGAGGCGATCCGGCGCACCACCAACTGAAATCGGCGCAGCCGGCAGTACAGCTTGGGCGTGAGCCCCACCTGCTCGCGGAACAATCCGGCTAAACGGCGGCGGCTGAGGTCGGCATCGCGCGCCACCTCCCAAATGCCGGCCGCGTGCGGATCGCGGCTGAATTGTCCGAGCGCATAGCGCACAGCACTGTGCAGTTCCGCCGGCTGTCCCAGGCGGCGCTGTAGATCGGCTTCCAGCACACGCAGCCTCGCGGCCGGATTGCCAGCTTCCAGGAGACGGTCGCGCAATTTGCCGCTCGCGGAACTCCAGACCTGGTCGAGCGGGACAAGACGGTTACAGAATTCGTCTGCGGGCGGGTCGAAAAAGGGCCGCGCGCCGCCCGGCCGGAACAACACGCCTATGACCGACTGGACGTTCGTAGTCTCGAGAATGCCGTACCCCGTGCGCATGCCCAGAACGATCGAAGGCCCGGGTCGCGGCGCAAGGTCGATGATGAGCTGAAAGCGCCCGTTGGGCAACACACGTTCCCGGCGATGCATGGCCCCGTATCCCTCGCAATACCACAGCATCTCGACATACGGCGCGAGCGGAAAGTCTGGCCGGCACTGCAGGTACATGTATCCATCAAACCACAAAGGGACAAGGGGCGATCGGTGCTCTTGCGACCAGCAGGTGGCACAAATTGACGCGAAACGCCGAAACCGCGGATGCGGACGAGAGGTACCACATTGGGTGTCGCGCAAAGGCACTCCCTGAGGCCGTAGAATTCCCGATTGCGACCCACGCGAGGTTGTTTCCCAATACTTCCGCCCTGAGTCCCATACAATATCTGGGATGGGTCTAGACGGTCGGATCGCAATCGTGACCGGCGCAACCAAAGGCGTTGGCCGAGGCATCGGGAGCGAACTCGCCCGGAATGGGGCGCGTGTCTTCGTGACGGGCCGGTCAGTGCCGGATGGCGAGCGTCTCGATAAGCAAATCACGCTTATCCGATGCGATCACGAACTCGACATCCAGGTAGAGGCGGCATTTAACCTGATCGTCAGCGAAGCGAAGGCGATCGACATCCTGGTGAACAACGTGTGGGGCGGCTACGAGCGCATGGTGGAGGAGGGTGTTTTCACCTGGTCCAAGCCATTCTGGGAACAGCCACTGTGGCGTTGGGACGCGATGTTCCGTGCTGGCGTTCGCGCGCACTACCAAGCCAGTCAGATTGCTGCGCGTGCGATGATTGCTCAGGGTCGGGGACTTATCGTGAACATCTCGTTTTGGGCGGCACAAAAACACATCGGTAACGTCGCCTATGGTGTGTCGAAAGCCGCGACGGACAAGATGACGGCAGACATGGCGACCGAGCTGAAGCAGTACGGTGTTGCCGTAGTTTCGCTCTACCCGGGACTCGTCCGCACCGAGAGAGTGATGGAATCAGCGAAATGGCTCGATTTGAGTAATTCCGAATCTCCTGAGTTCATTGGTCGGGCCGTCGCCGCCCTAGCGGCCGACCCTGAGATTCTCCGCCACACAGGGAAGGTGCTGGTGGCCGCGAACCTCGCGAAGACGTACGGTTTCACCGATATCGACGGCTCAACTCCACGCCCTCTAACACTGAACCGATCTCTGAATACCTTCCAAGTATTTCTGAGGACTGGAGATAATATGGTCAAGTGTAACGTTCGATCGCAGATCGGCTCCCCGCGGCCCGCCGTGCCGCAGCAAGCTACCGATATTGATGCTATGAAAGCGCTGCGGCGGGGTTTTGCATACACTGCAAGCAAAACCCAGAAAGGAGCCTGCAGCAATATGGAACAGTTTATCGGATGCGATGCACACAAACAGTTTTCCGTGTT
>JBAVYH010000192.1:0-8762 GCA_049698695.1 Bryobacteraceae bacterium
TCGCGGCGCTGTTCCGGCTCGGGGGCGGCAGCTTCGGTCAATACGGGCGGCGCGGCGGCTTCGGTTTCCGCCGCAGCGACGGGCTCAGCTGCGTCCGCAGCAGGCGCCGTTTCAGCCTCAGCGGGCGATGCGGTGGCCGGCGCGGCCAGCGGAGTGCGGTCCATCTTAAGGACCTTATCCTCCACGCTGGTGACGATTTTGTCGTACTCTTCGTTGTCTTCGAAGAAGTCGGAAACATAGAGGAACGCGTCGCGGTCCAGGCCGATGTCGACAAATGCCGACTGCATGCCCGGCAAGACCCGCGTTACGCGGCCTTTATGGATGCTTCCAGCCAGGGAATATTCATTTTCCCGCTGGTGATAGACTTCGAAGACCTGATCGTCCTCAAGAATCGCCACACGTGTTTCGTGGCGGTTGGAAGAAATCACTAACTCCTTGGACATCCGTTGCCTCCCCGGGAACGCGGAGAGTCTCGGAGGGAAGGTGGGCACCCTGCGTGCGCGCCGGGAGCGCCTGTACATACAGGCGGCGTGCCGGTCGCTAAACAAGCTCACGCTGGCCGGCGGCGGAGCTTTCACTCATACACCGGACGGCCGGGAACCGCTCCCCGATGCGGGAGAGCGCTTAAAAGCGCCACCACGCGCGAGGGTCTCTTTTAGGCTCCCGATAACCTTTCTGTTGCGGGCTCGCCTTTGCGGGCGGCCCGGCTAATTCACGAATCTTCTGAGGCGGACGTTATTCACCAGCCCCAAAGCCAAAAAGCTCGACCAGATACTGGAACCACCAGCGCTCATGAACGGCAGCGGAATGCCGGTCACCGGCATCAAGCCCGCCACCATGCCCACATTGACCACAACGTGGAACAGCAACAGGCTGGCCACCCCCATGCAGATGTACATACCCACGGGATCGGGCGCCGTTTGCGCATTCTGGACGATGCGCATAATCATGACAAAGAACAGCGACAAAACAATCACTACACCGACAAATCCATGCTCTTCGGCAAGCGCCGCAAAGATAAAGTCTTTCTGCGACACCGGCAGGAAGCGTAGCTGGGTCTGCGTTCCCTTGGTAACTCCCTTGCCGAACATCCCACCCGCCCCGACCGCGATCTGGGATTGAATCAACTGATACCCTGTTCCCTGGGGGTCGCGGTCGGGATCGAGAAAGCTGACCAGCCGCGCCCGTTGAAAGGGCTGCAAGAAATGCCAGCCCACGGGAAGCACCAACATCGTAACCACGGCAATTACGATCACATACTTTCGCCGCAGTCCTGCCAGAAATGCACCTACCATCAGGATGGCGATATACGTTAGTGAAGTCCCCAGATCGGGCTGTTTCAGCACCAGCAGCGTGGGAACCAACACCAGCAGCGATAGTATCGTCATCTCCCGGATCTCCAGCGTTTCCGTCTTGATCTCCGCCAGATACCGGGCTACCAACAATATTATCATCAGCTTGACAAATTCCGATACTTGCAGATGTAAACCACCGCCGAGCGGAATCCAGCGGCGGGACCCAAAGGCCGACTGACCCACCACGTAAGTGACCGCAAGGGCCGCTACCGAGACGATGTAATAGCTCGGAACATAATGCAGAAGCGCATGATAATCCACGGCGAGGACGAGCCACATGAGCAGCAGGCCGCCGGCAACATAGAGGATCTGGCGCCACCAGGCGGAGTGGAACGGGGAATCCAGGGTAGCACTGTAAATTTGCAGAACGCCGATGCCGCACAGCGCCAGGGTGATCAGCAGCAGGGACCAATCCAAATCGCGCGCGGAAAGATAGCGGGTCATATCAATCGTGAGGCCGAGGGGCGAAGAGCGCGGGGCCGGGCATGCCGAGGCGCATCATGTCCGAAAGGCGGGCGGTGACGGCACCCTGCTGCTGGCGCAGAGCCTCCAGCCTGGCCTTCTTATCAAAATAGGCCTTGAAGACATCGCGCACGATAGGCCCAGCCAGATAGCCTTCGCGGCCGTGATCGAACAGGCATACGACGACGATTTCCGGCGCCGAGCGTGGCGCGAAACCCACAAACCAGGCGTTGTCCGTCATATCCACCCCGCCCTTTTGCTTGGCGAAACCCGCCGACGCCACCTGGGCAGTGCCGGTCTTGCCGCAGACCTCGATGCCCTTCAAGGTGACGACTCCATACCCGGTTCCGCCCCCTTCGTTCACGACGCCATACATGCCGTCAACGACATCCTTGACATGATCCGGATCGAGCGGCCACCGGTCGGGCTTTTCGGTTGCGTCCAATTCGCGGACCAGGTGGGGATGGTGCCAGACGCCGCCGACCGCGATTCCGCCAATGGCGCGAGCTAACTGGATCGGAGTCACGGTGAGCGCTCCCTGCCCGATGGCCACGGAGATGGTCTCACCGGCCCACCATTTTTCGCGGTAGTTGCGCAGCTTCCATTCGGGCGAGGGCACGATGCCGGATGCCTCGTTGGGCAGATCGATGCCGGTCGGGTGGCCGAAGCCGACCAGGTTGGCGTAAAAGGCAATCGAGTTGATGCCCATCTTGTCGCCCAGGGTGTAAAAGAACACATCGCAGGAGCGCACGATGGCGTTGTGCAGAGCGATGGTGCCGTGTCCGCCTTTTTGCCAGCATTTGTGATAGCCGCCGTAAAAGGAAGCGCCGCCGGAGCAATGAACGGTCCACTTATCGTCGATGGTGCCGGTCTCGAGGCCGGCCAGCGCCATGATGGGTTTGAACGTCGAACCGGGCGCCAGTTGTGCCTGGATGGCGCGATTCATCAGGGGATGGTCGGGATTGTCGGCGATGGCCTTCCAGTCCGCGGCCTTGATGTGGTCGGCGAATTTGTTGAGGTCAAAAGCCGGCCGGCTGACCATGGCGAGCACCTCGCCGTTGCGCGGGTCAAGCGCCACTACGGCGCCGTTGCGGCCGTCCATGGCGAGTTCGGCAACGGCCTGCAGATCCAGATCAATGGTGAGCTGCAGATCCTTGCCGGGCGTGGCGGGCTTGGTTTTGAGAACCTGGCGCACCTGGCCGCGGTTGTCCACCACCACCTGGCGCTGGCCATCCACGCCCGCCAGCGTGTCGTTGTACTGCCGCTCAATGCCGAACTTACCGATGACGGTGCCGGGATCGTATTTGGCGAACTCCGGCTGGTCCAGTTCCTGCTCGCTGATTTCACCGGTGTAACCGATGACGTGCGCCATCATGCCGTTCTGCGGGTACGCCCGTTTGTAATCCTGGGTGAGCAGCAGCTCGGGGAAGAAATCGCGGTGCGAGTCGACGAAGGACAGGTCGGCGGGAGTCACCTCCTCCTTGAGCACGATCGGATCGTACTTGGGCCGGCTGCGATAGCGGCGCACTTTAGCCTGCAAATCCGCCAGGTCCAGGTCCAGGCCTTGAGCGATAGGCGCCAGGTGTGCTTCGTTCAGACTCTCGCGCGTAAGCAGGAGGCGGAAAGAACTGTGGTTGTCGACGATAACGCGGCCGTCGCGATCGAGGATGCGCCCGCGTGGCGCCGCCATCGGTTGCGATTTCACGCTGTTGGCGAGAGCCCGCTCGTCATAAAACTGCGGATTTTGAACCTGCAGCCGCCAGAAGCCGGAGATGAGAAACACGAAAGCGATGACGGTGGCGTACTGAAAAATGGCGATCTTACCCGCTGCCTGACGGGTGTCGTCGCGCAAGGGTTGCTTGCGGATGACATGGGACTCGCTATGTCGATCGATCGGTGGAAGGATCACAACACCAGGGCGCAAAACGGCTCTTCTCTTTCAGTGTAGCCCAACCGCGAAAATGCCGCCAAGGAAGCGGGCCTGGGCGAAGGAATCCGGGCACTGCGAGACTGCCGGTCACAGCGAATCGAAAATCGGATCTTAAAGTCCGGCAGACAGTTAACGAACGGCGGCCGGAGGGTGCGCGGGCGCCCGCCAGCTACTATTGGGGCGGAAAGAGGGAACCGCACGATGCGCTCTGTGAAGCGCCTTATACTGGCATACAAAAACTTCGCGGCCAGCCGGAACATCAGCCACATTGGACTTGGCGTCGCGGCGCTGAACACGGCGAAGGTGCTGCGCGCCAACGGTATTGCGGCCGAGGTCTGGCCCATCACGAGCGCGGTGGAGTTGGGCAGCCGGCTGGATTCCTCGGTTTCGCACGTGGTCACTTCGGCGCCATGGATACCGGTGGAGAACTGGCAGCGGCTGACGGCGGAACACCCGGAGATCACGTTCGCGGTGAATTGCCACTCGAACGTCGGTTTTCTGCAGGCCGACGCGAACGGGGTGAGGCGTTTGCGCGACGGCATGGAACTGGAGCGCGGGACGTGGAACTTTCACGTGGCCGGGAACAGCCGGAAGTTCTGCGACTGGATCCGAGCCGCTTATCGGGCTCCATGCGCTTACCTGACTAACCTGTATTATCTCGAGCCGGAGCGGCGGCCCTACCTGCGAACACCGTTCAGCGGCGGCACATTGCGGCTGGGGGCATTCGGCGCCACGCGGCCGCTCAAGAACCTGATGAGCGCGGCGGGCGCGGCTTTGGAGATCGCCGGGCGGCGCAACACACCACTGGAATTTTGGGTTTCGGCCGGACGCGCGGAAGGCGGGTTGGGGATCATGGACGCGGTGCGAGCGATGATGGCCGGACTGCCGCATGCGCGGCTGGTGGAGAACGGGTGGCAGACGTGGCCGCGCTTCCGCGAGACGGTGCGGCACATGCACCTGCTGCTGCAGCCAAGTTACACCGAATCGTTCAACATGGTGACGGCGGACGGCGTTGCGGAGGGCGTGGCATCAGTGGTTTCCGATGCCATCGACTGGGCGCCCAGGGCGTGGAAGGCGGGGTTCGACCATGTGGACGAGATTGCACGGGTCGGCAGCCACCTGCTGGCGGATCAGCACGCGGCGGTGGAGGGCTTCCAGGCGCTGGAAGCCCACAACGCAGAGGGGCTGAGGTGCTGGAAAAGCTATCTGGACGCCGCCTGAAAGGCTCACTTGACGCGGCTGAAGTCCACTTTGGCGGGCATGGTTTGCCCGTCCGAGGCGACGGCGGAGACGGGGCCCTTGAGATGGTCGCCCTCCAGCACCAGGTTGCACTTGAAGACGGTGCCATCTTGATCGGACGTGACCTCGAAGGTGACCTTGTTGCCGCTAATGGCGCCTTTGGCGATGGTCCATTGGTGTTCTTCATCGGGTCCGGCGGTGCCGGTGACGTGTCCACCTTCTTGCTTCAAGACGGCAAAAGCGGTGCCGTCGTCGTTGGTTCCGTCGGGCCGGGTCAGGCTGAAGGAGCCCGACCACTTCCCGCTCACGTTCACATTGGCGGCGGACAGCACCAAGGCAGCCGCCAGCAAAAAAAACACAAAGACTCGCATAATCTCCTCCGGAGGTGGAATACGAGCGCCGGGCGAATAAGTTCCACCGGAGGAAGGAATTCAATTCAGAAAGTAAGTCCGGTAGAGGGTATCCCGCTGTTTGGGTATAAAGCCCGCGTCACGGATGATGCGGCGCAGCTCTTCTTCAGAGGCCCGATGGTGGGCACCGGCGGCGGAGACGACGTTCTCTTCGATCATGATGCTGCCCACATCGTTACCGCCGAAACGCAGGCCGAGCTGGCAGGTCTTGAGCCCCTGCGTGACCCAGGAGGATTGCACGTTTTCGATGTTATCGAGGTAGATGCGCGAGATGGCCAGCGTTTGCAAGTATTCGACGGCGGTGGCTTCCTCTTTGACGAAGCGGCCGAGCGAAGTGTTTGCGCGCTGGAAGGTCCAGGGAATGAAGGCGGTGAAACCGCCGGTTTCCTCTTGCAGGCTGCGGACCAGCTCCAGGTGGTTCATTCGCTGCTCGATGGTTTCGCCGCAGCCGAACATCATGGTGGCGGTGGTGCGCATGCCGAGCTGGTGAGCGGTGCGGTGAACATCGACCCATTCCTGGACCGAACACTTCAAGCGGCTGATCCGTTGACGGACGGCGTCGTCCAGGATTTCGGCGCCGCCGCCGGGAATAGAATCGAGGCCGGCATCCATCAGGCGCTGGATGGTGTCGCGCAGGCTGAGGCCGCTGACCTCGGCGATGTTGACGACCTCAGGGGCGGAGAGGCAATGCAGGTGGATGCGGAAGCGCTGCTTGATGCCGCGGAACAGGTCTTCATACCACTCGATCTTGAGGTCGGGATGCAATCCGCCCTGCATGAGGACGCCGGTGCCGCCGAGGTCGATGGTCTCCTGAATTTTCTGGTAGATGGTCTCGTTGGGCAGGACATAGCCTTCCGCGTGGCCCATGGGCCGGTAGAAGGCGCAGAAGCTGCAGAACTCGGTACAGAAATTGGTGTAGTTGATGTTGCGATCGATGATGTAGGAAACGATCCCCTCGGGGTGCCACTTGCGACGCACCGCGTCGGCGGCCATGCCGATGCCGATCAGATCGTCGGAGCCAAACAGCGCCAGCGCCTCTTCACGCGAAATCATAGGAATCCCCAGCCGGTTCTTTAAAGATAGCAAAATCGGGTCCGGACAATGCCGGCCGGCGGGGAACGGTATTTCCCGTTCACAGCGCAGGCGGACCGCCTGCCGAAACCCAACGAGCAGGCGCATGGGCGCGCCAATGAAGCCGCCAGGCAAGAGCGGCCGAAGGCAACAGGAAAGGACTGAAAGAAGAAATGAAAACGAAACGCAGATACGGTTGGAAACCGGATGTGCCGGACCACCGCGACATGGTTTACAGGCCGCGGCGAACCATGCCGGTGCCCGCGGAACTGGACATGCGGCCGGAGCAGCCGCCGATTTTCGACCAGGGGCAGCTTGGCTCCTGCACGGGAAACGGAATCGCCGGCGAACTGGAAGCGCAGGCCCTGGCGCAGAGCGAGCGGCTCACGGTGCTTTCGCGGCTGTTCATCTATTACAACGAGCGCGCGAAGGAAGGCACGGTTACGGAGGATGCCGGCGCGTCGATCCGCGATGGGATCAAGAGCGTAAGCGCGCAGGGTGTCTGCCCGGAATCGGAGTGGCCCTATAACCTGCGCAAGTTCGCGGTGAAGCCGCCGAAACACTGCTATACCGACGCTCTAAAACTCAAGGCCATCCACTACAGCAGCGTGCCGCAGGACTTGAACTCGATCCAAGGGGCGCTGGCTTCCGGACGGGGCATCGTGTTCGGCATTTCGGTTTACGATTCCTTCGAGTCGGACGAGGTGGCGAAGACGGGGGTGGTGCCGATGCCGGACCCGAGCGAGAAACTGTGCGGGGGCCACTGCGTGCGGTTGGTCGGCTACACCGACCACGGCATCGACGGCATTCCGGCGCAGCATTTCATCGGCGCGAATTCGTGGGGCACGGACTGGGGCCTCGCGGGCTATTTCGCGATTCCCTACGCGTATGTCACCAACCAGAACCTGGCGGACGACCTCTGGGTGGTCACGGCGGTGTCATAGGGCGCCGCGGCAGGACAAATGAATCAGCAAGAGGAGACACAGCATGAATAGAAGGACATTCGGGCTCATTTGGGCGATTCTACCGGCGCTCGCGGCCGCGGGTTGTCTGTCGGCGCAAGCGCCCAATACGGTCAGCTATGCCCCGAGCTACTTTGTTGGCGCGGGAGCCGAATACAATCGCTACAACGCGGCCGGGCCGTCGGCTGCGGGGTGGACCACGTTCGCCGTCGAAGTGGGGCAGAGCAAGGTGTACTCGTGGTCAACCATCGAATTGACCAGCGCTACGAGCACCGCCAGAACCGGCGCGGGATACCTGTTTGCGCAAACGGGCAATTGGTCGCTGGTGGCGCTGGGAGACGCCGGGCTGGCGGTCTCACCGGTCGCCACGCTGGGCTCATTCAGCGTCGGCGGAGCTGTCTTTTACGACATAGGACAGCGATTCAACCAGGGGCATCTCTATCTCACCGGCATCATGCGGGTGGCGTTGATCACGTCGAATTCGATTCAGCCGGTGTTTGAGTTTGGCGTGGGAAAGAGCTTTTGAGGAGTGATATGAATATAGCAATTCCTTCGTGGTTGACCGGAGCAGTGGCGGCAATCGTCCTGTCTGCGGCGGCGCGTGCACTGCCGGATCCGCCGCCGTTGGGTTCGCAATTGTATCTGTGGTTTTACCGTTTCACGCAGAACCTGCTGGCGAATTTCGATAAGACACAAAAACCATGAGTAAGGCAGGCGCGGGTGCGGGGCGGGCTGAGTTACTCGCCCGTCCCGGTCATGCCGAAGCAGCAGCCAATTCGGGCTGCAGCGTTTGCGCAACCAGGTAAACCGTGAAGAGCGGCTTGGGATCGCCCTTGCCCCATCGACTCACCTGCCATTTAGCGAGCAGATGGCGCACCTGGGGGCGGTCCGTGAGATCGACCACGATCTGATAGGTGCCGCAATAAAACTTCTGCGGAAAGGAAGCCACCGGCTTGGCGCCCCAGTCGGCGCCGTCGGCGGAGCCCCAGATCGAGACATCGATACTTTGCTGTTCAATGATACGCGTGATGCCGAGGGTCAGAAGCAACGTTCCGCCCGCTTGGTCGCCGAGATCAATCTGAGACCCGGCGCCGGCTTCGCGTACGGTGGTTTCCGGCAGCAGGAACTGTTGCAGCATGGGCTTACCCTTCTCTCGCGTAGCGACTCCTTGAGCTTGAGAAGTCGTACAGGAGACGCTTCCAGGTTCGCACATTTTTGGCGGAAACAAAAGTGAAAGTCTTGTCTAATGCAGGATGAGCCTGAAGGTGAGCCTGTTTCTAACACAGGATGAGCCTGGAGGAGGGTGTGCGCATGCTGGGGGTTGATCATCAGC
>JBAVYH010000193.1:0-18623 GCA_049698695.1 Bryobacteraceae bacterium
ATATCAGGTCGATTCGTTCCTTACCCTCTGCTATCCGGCGGGCGGCAATCATAGCTATCCGTTTACCGCCGGCGGTTATGGATTCCAGAATCCAAGATCTTCCGTCGGGAGTCCAGCCCAAGGGGGACCCCGCATGCCGTTCACGGGCGCCGGAAGTTCAGTACCACCTAAGTGCAACGTTCCCCGGCCGGGGAGAAAGCTGTTGCGGCAGCGCGGAGTGGGCCGCGCTGCCTCTATCCGATTCCACTATGACAGGAGCGCCGCGCGGTTCCCGATGGAACTGGCGGTAAGTGGCTGGGAACGCGGGGCAAAAAAAGTTCCAGGGGCAGTCACCGGACCGAGGCGGCCCTGATAGAATCTCCGCAGTGGGGGACGATGACATGTCATCGGCGGGGGCAACGGGGGTGGCGAAATGAGGGCGATTTTTTGGGTACTGGTTCCGGCTGTGTGCGGCTCACTGATGGGACAGGAAGCCCCTATCCTGCGGGACTTCCGCAATCAATTGGATCTGATGGCCAATCAGCGAAATCCAGCGGCCGTTCGAAAGCCCGAGACGTTCGAGAAAGCGGAAGAAGCGCTGTCGACAGCCTCGCCTGAGGACGTCAAAGCGCTTCTGCCATCCGCGCGCTTATGCCTGAAGTCAGACCTCGAGGCTGTTCGGTTGAACGGCGTTGCGGTGTTCATGGGTGTCGCGATCAGGATGGACAGCGCCGATTTGCTGGTGGATTATATTCCGGATCTTGGTGCACTGACGGACGGCAGCGGAAGAATCTGGTCGAGTGCTGTGTTTGTCCTGGGCGTGCTGCACCCGCGCCCGCCGGCGGATGTGATCCCATACCTGGAGCCACATCTGGCGGACGAGGACAACACCGACCTTGGCTTCGAGCAGCTTGCCGGTGCGCTATTAGCGGTGGCTCCGAACAACGATCGGACCGTGAACGAAATCATAACCGTCGCCAGAAAGCGGGGAGGGCACGCGCCGGGCGCGGCCATCGAAGCGCTCATGGCGGAGAAGACCACCAACGAAGCGGCGCTGCAGTTCGTCGGGGAGGCATTGAACAGTTCGGATCCCGCCGGGCGTAACGCTGCGGTTTGCGCGCTCGGAGGGCGGCCCGACATCATGTCGCGGTTCGTTCCAAGGCTGCGTCAGATTGCGGCCGATGAGACCGAAGGTCGCCAAACGCGCGAGGTAGCCGCGGAGGATCTCAAGGGACTCAAGCAGTACCAAGACAGCAGAATCCGCTGAGTAAGTTGGGGGCAGCGATCTCGGCAGCAAAAGTAAGCAAGTGGCGGAAAGAACAAAAGGACGGCGTTTCCGGCTCTCAGTACCGGAACAGCCAGCGGGCTTTTTCAATTACTTTGGTGGCATTGGGGAGGAAGGCTTCTTCGAGTGGGGGGCTGAAGGGAACGGGGGTGTCGGGCGCGGTGACGCGGACAATGGGTGCATCGAGGTGCTCGAAAACACTTTCGGTGATGCTGATGGCTAATTCGCCGGCCATGCCGCCGGTGCGTGTGTCTTCGTGCAGCAGGAGCACTTTGGAAGTCTTTTTGACGCTGTCGCAGACGGTGTCGCGGTCGAGCGGCAGCAGGGTGCGCAGATCCACCACTTCCATCTCGATGCCTTCTTGAGCCAGCGTTTCGGCGGCCTCGAGCGCCACCCACAGCATGGCGCCATAAGTGACGATGGTGAGATCGCGGCCTTGGCGCGCCACTCTGGCCTTGCCGATGGGGACGGTGAACTCTTCGGCAGGCAGGTCCTCCTTGATGCGGCGGTAGAGGGCTTTGTGCTCGAAAAAGATCACCGGGTCGTTGTCGCGGACGGCGGACTTGATGAGCCCCTTGGCGTCATACGCGGTGGCCGGAGCGACCACTTTCAGGCCGGGCGTTTTGACGAACCACATCTCGGGGTTCTGCGAATGGAAGGGTCCGCCATGAATGCCGCCGCCGGAGGGCGCGCGCAGCACCATGGGAACGGCGGCGTTCCAGCGATAGCGGCACTTGGCGCCGAAATTGACGATCTGGTCGAAGCCGCAGGAAATGAAATCGGCGAACTGCATTTCGGCCACAGGGCGCAGGCCCATCAGGCCGGCGCCGATGGCGGCGCCGACAATGCCGGACTCGGAAATCGGCGTATCCACGACCCGCCGCTCGCCGAAGTGCTCTATGAAGCCGGCAGTTACTTTGAACGCGCCGCCGTAGACGCCTATGTCTTCGCCCAGAAGAAACACATTCGGGTCGCGCTCCATCTCCTCCCACAGTCCTTCGCGGATAGCTTCCAAGTAAGTGGTGGGCATAACTACTCGCTGTCGTAAACGTCGTCAAGGAGGGTGGCGGGGTCGGGATAGGGGCGCTCGTCGGCCCAGGCGACGGCGGCATCCACTTCCTGGCGGACCTGCGCGTGGAGGGCATCGATGGTCGCGCGATCGTCCCAGCCATGGTCGATCATTTTTTGTTCCAGGCGGACGATGGGATCGCGCCTGGCCCACTCTTCGAAAAGGGCGGGCGGCACGTACTCAGCGGCATCGTGGGCGGAGTGGCCGGTCATGCGGAAGGTTTTGCACTCGAGCAGGTAGGGCCCGAGGCCGGCGCGCGCATGGGCGACGGCGCGGCCGGTGGCAGCATAAACCGCGAGCACGTCATTGCCATCGATGATTTCCGCGGGCATGGCGTAAGAGGGGCCGCGATCCGCCACATTTTCGCAGGCCATCTGGCCGCTCAGCGGCGTGGAGTAAGCGTACTGATTGTTATTGCAGATGTAGACCACCGGCAGTTTCAAGACGGTGGCCATGTTGACGCCCTCATGCCAATCGCCGCGGCTGGTGGCGCCGTCGCCGAAGTAACTGAACGCCACCGCATCCGTGCCGCGGTACTTGAGCGCCAGGGCTACTCCGGCGGCCACGGGCACGGTGGCGGCCAGGGCGCTGATGATGGACACTAAGCCGGCGCTCATATCGCCCATGTGCATGTTGCCGTCGCGCCCGCGGGTGAGGCCGTCGGCGCGCCCCATGTACTGGGCGAAGATGCGGCCCAGCGGAACGCCGCGGATGAAGAACACGGCCATGTCGCGATGGCTGGGGAGGAGCACGTCATCGGGGAGCGAATGGAGGGCGCTGCCGACGGGGATGGCTTCCTGGCCGCGGCCCACGTAGACGCCGCCCAGAATCTTGCCCTGCCGGTAGAGTTTGCGCTCGATGCGGTCCTCGGTTTCGCGCATCAGCGACATGTAATATAAGCAGCGCCGCGCCAGCTCAGCCTGCGTGGCGGACTCATCCGAACCGAGTTGCGACTGCGCGGGAATAGTGGGAACGGTGCTCATCGGGCGCGTCTCACGGTGCGTTGCAACGGCTAGTATAGCGCCTTTGCGGGGGCCGGCCGGAGGCGGAGTGAATGCGGATGCCGGCGGTCGTCAACGGGCGGGCTCGCAGCCGCTGAGCCGATTTGTCAGGGCAACCTATGGGCGGTGCGCGGGTAGTAAGCCTTGCCCTGCAGCGGAGCTGGGCCACAACCAAGCAGACGATGGCTGCGTGCGCGGGCCGGGCGTTGCCCGGCTGCACCGATTGGCTATCGGTGCGCAGGTTGTCAACCTGCCCCACAACGCTCAAGTCGTCCCGGGCGGCAAAGAAATCATAGTTCAGTAAGACGGATCTACTGCGCGCTGGCGGGTGGCGATGGCACGGTGGCTGGGTAGTAGCCGTCGCGAGTGCGAATCACCACCCCGGGCACGGACGGGATCTCCACTTTGACGTGATGATACGCTTTGAGCTTAGCGTCCGGCGAAGCTTCGGGCACGTAGCGCAGAATATATTGGCTGGTGATATCGCCGGAGATACCCAGGATGGCGCGGGTAATCGCGCCCGAGATTTCCGCAGCGTAACCGCCGGTGCCGGCTTCGTACACGTAGTTACCGGCGTCTTTGGGCACCGAAATATACCCGGAGACATCCTTGTAGAGATCTTTGTTCAACGGGTATTCGACGTGGCCGCCGGTCTCGCGCGTGAGGCGCTCCAGCTCGTCTTCGGATCGATTGCTGAAGCCGAACGATTGGGTGCTGATGGCATAAATGGTAACCAGGTTGCGCTTGGCCAGCTCCACCACCTGCTCGAAGCTGATCTTCTTGCTGGCGGTGTCGTGCCCGTCGCCAATGACGATCAGGACGCGGCGCGGCTCGTAGGGTTCGCCGTGAACCAGGGCCCGGTTGGTGCAAGCCAGTAAAATGGCGTCATAGAAGGCGGCGGCGCCGCCGGGCTTGGACTTACGCAGCACGTCGGTAATCTTGTCGGCATCCTGAGTGGTGTTGACGGCCACTTCGGCGTCGTTGGCGTAGGTGATGAGGTATCCGCTGAAGCGCGGATCGTCGACGGGCAGCAGGTTCCACACCAGGTCCATGGTGGCATCCTGAAAAGTCTTCCAGTAAATCCGGCTGGAATTGCTGAGGTCGACCAGGAAGCCGACGACGATGGCCTGCTTGCTATTGTGGCTGAAGTAAGTGAGGCGCTGCGGCTTGCCTTCGTCGAGCACGAGGAAATCCTTGGCATCGAGGTTGGACACGAAGCGGCCCTTGTCGTCGGTGACGGTGACGGGCAGGATGACTTCGTTGGACTGGACGGTGAAGCGCGCGCCGGGCGGGGGCTCCTGCGGCGGCGCCTTAGCGGCATCCGGCGCGGGCTGCTGCGGGAGGGCCGCCAGCGGCAGCAGAGCGCACAGAGCAAACACCGGCCCGATTCGAGGAAGCATGACTTTCACGGCTTGTCCTCATTCTACCCCGCCCAGCCGGTTCCTCGCGGCGGATGGTTGGCTTCGCCGCAGGGTGTCCGCCCCAGGGGGCTCCGGCGTAAAATGGGTCTATATCGCGCGCGTTCGAAAGGATACACTTGCACCCATCGATCAAAGTGCTCATCGTGGATGACGAAGCCAGCCAGCGCAGCGGCCTGGCGGGGATGGTTTCCGCATGGGGGATGACGCCGGAAACGGCGGCCGAAGGCGACGAAGCTCTGCGCAAACTGGCCACCTTTCCCGCCGACGTGATCCTGACGGATCTGAACATGCCCGGCCTGGACGGCTTCGGTTTCCTGGCGCGGCTGCGGGACGCGGGCGAAATGCCGCCGACCATCGTGCTGACCGCATACGGCAACATCGAAACCGCGGTGAAAACGGTGCACGAGCTGGGGGCGTACTGGTTTCTGGAGAAGCCTATCCAGCCGGGGCCGCTGGAGATTCTGATCCGCCGCGCCGGCAGCCACGCGGCCTTGCGCGCCGAAAACCGCGCCATGGAACGGAACCTAGGATACAAGGGCGCGGTGGGCGATCTGGTGGGGACGTCGCCCAAGATGCAGGAGATTTTCGCGCTGCTGCAACAAGCTGGCCCAAGCCGGGCCTGCGTGCTGATCACAGGGGAAAGCGGCACGGGCAAGGAACTGGTGGCCCGCTCGCTGCACTCGCTGAGCACGCGGCGGCACGGACCTTTCGTGGCGATCAACTGCGCGGCGCTGCCCGAGACGCTGATGGAGAGCGAGCTGTTCGGCCATGAGAAGGGCGCCTTCACCGGGGCCTCCGAGCGGCGCGCCGGCTGCTTTGAGGTGGCGCAGAACGGGACGCTGCTGCTGGATGAGATCGGCGAAATGCCGCTGGCCACGCAAGCCAAGCTGCTGCGCATTCTGGAAGATTCCAAAGTGAGACGGCTGGGCAGCAAGACCGAATTCGAGGTGGACGTGCGCGTGGTGGCGGCCACCAACAAAACACCCGAGGACGCCGTGCGCGGGGGCCACTTACGGGAGGACCTTTACTACCGGCTGAACGTTTTCCACGTTCATTTGCCGCCGCTGCGAACGCGCAAAGAGGACATTCCGGCGCTGGCGGAGGCGTTGATCAGCAGCCTCAACCGGAAGCACGAATGCCGCGTCACCGACCTTTCGCCCGCCGTAATGGAGGCGTTTGCGCGCCATGATTGGCCGGGCAACGTGCGTGAGCTGCGCAACGTGCTGGAGCGGGCGCTGATTCTGGCGGGCGAAGGCACGCTGGAGATGAAGCACATGCCCGCGTTCCTGCAAAACCGCACGTACCAGGCCACGGCGGCGCTCGATGCGCCAGTAGCCGAGGACCGCGACACGGTCCACTTTCGGATCGGCGCCACGGTGGGCGAGGCCGAGAAGGAGCTCATCCTGCGCACGCTCGAACATACCAACAACAACAAGACGCGCGCGGCGGAGATTCTGGGCATCAGCCTCAAGACGCTGCACAACAAGCTGCGCGAGTACAACGCGAAGGAGAACGACGGGGCGCCGGCGTAGTTAGGCGCTGGCCCGTGGCTCTGGGCGCGGAACGTGCCAGGTCAACTCTGTTTTCGGAGCCGATGCGTACAACAGCAGGGCAGACCCGGTTCATTTCGCGGGCAGGGACCACGGCGGCACAATGCCGTTGATGCGGGCGTAGGCAACCAGTTGGCCCATGTGCTCGCTGGCGTGAATAATGATGCGAAGGTACATACCATCCACGGTGGCATCGCGATCAGCGATCTTGACCTTGCGCTGAAGGTCGGCGGGTTTGATTCCGGCATGGGCGGTCTTGACGGCCTCGAGGGAGCGCTTCAGCCAGTCGATGACCTTTGCCTTGTCGGTCACGGTTTTTTCCAGGTCGGGCGAGTTGAGGTCGGGGGGCATTTTCGGACCGGTGACGCTCAGCAGGTAAAAGTTCGCCATGGCGATGTGCATGAAGACCTCGCTGGTGGAACGCACGCCTGGCCCGGGACGCCAGGAGAACTTGTCGGCCGGGAAGGCTTCCGCTAGCGCCACCAGTTGTTTGGAAACGTGGACCCACTCGCCGTCATAGCCCTGCCAGAGGCCTTCCAGGGGGTCCGGCGCCTGGGCATGCAAGGCGGTGACGCACAGCGCCACGGCCAGCAGCAACGTCTTCATAAGCTCTCCTTTTCCGCATTCAACGAGGCGAGCATAGCACGAAGGAGCGGACACTGATTCGGGCGAGGGTCCGGCTGTGTACGGGGTGACGGTTCGATCCATTGGCGCAGGTGGTCGTTCCACATTATGCGCGGTCACGTAAGGCAAGAAAAGCCGAGACGACTCTCGGCTCTGCAGGCTGACAGCCTGCGCCACGGCATGGTGCGCTCCGCGAGCTGGGGGTTGCTTTAGAAATTGACGATGGAGGCGAAGCCGACCGGGTCGAGGCTGGCGCCGCCGACCAGGACGCCATCGATTTCGGGTTGCGCCATGAGGGTGCGAGCGTTGTCCGGCTTGACGCTGCCGCCGTAGAGGATGCGAGCGGAATCGGCGGCTTCCTTGCCGTACTTATCGCGCACTTGGGCGCGGATGACGCGGTGGGCGTCGGCGGCGATCTCGGGGGTCGCAGTTTTGCCGGTGCCGATGGCCCACACGGGCTCATAGGCGATCACGATCTTGGCGAACTGCGGCGCGGTCAAACCGGCGATGCCTTTGTGAAACTGGCTGACCAGGACGGCTTCGGTCCTGCCGCCTTCGCGATCATCCAGCCGCTCGCCCACGCACACGATCGGGGTGAGCCCATATTCGAGCGCGGCTTGCGTGCGTTTGAGCACCGTCTCATCGGTCTCGCCGAAGTATTGGCGGCGCTCGCTGTGGCCGACGATGGCATGCGTGGCGCCGACGGCGGCGACCATGGGCCCGGAAATCTCACCAGTGAAAGCGCCTTCCTTGGCCCAGGCGATGTTCTGAGATCCGATGCGAATGGCGGTGCCGTGAGCGGCTGCGACGGCCGCGGCAAGATTGGTGAAGGGCGGCGCGATCACGATCTCGCAGTGCGCGGAAGCCGCAACCAGCGGCCGGAATTTCTCGAAGAACGCGGTGGTTTCGGCGGGGGTCTTGTGCATTTTCCAATTGCCCGCCATGACTGGTTTTCTCATATGAGTTCCTTTAAGAAGCTGGCGCCATGATTGATGGAGACGCCGAAATTAGCGGCCACGGTCTGGCCGATGTCGGAGAGCGAAGCGCGCAAGCCAAGGTTGACGCCGCCGCGCACTTTGGGGCCGGCAGCAAGTAAGGGGACGTATTCGCGGGTGTGATCAGTTCCGAGAACGGTCGGGTCGCAGCCGTGATCGGCGGTGAAAATCGCCAGGTCGCCGGGGAGCAGCGCGCTTTCGAACTCGGGCAGCCAGGCGTCGAACTGTTCGAGCGCCGCGCCGTAGCCTTCGACATCGTTGCGGTGGCCGTACTGCTGGTCGAAATCCACCAGGTTGACGAAGATCAGGCCGGCGCCGGGCTCGGCCATGGTGGCGAGCGTCTTCGCCATGCCGTCCGCGTTGTTCTTGATCTTGACGCCGTCGCGGATGCCGCGGCCGAGGAACACGTCGAAAATTTTGCCCACGCTGCGCACCAGGACGCCGCGCTCGTCGAGGCGGTCGAGCAGCATGCCCGCGGGCGGCGGCACGGCGTAATCGTGACGGTTGGCGGTGCGAGTGAAGTTGCCCGGCGCGCCGATGAAGGGGCGCGCGATCACGCGGCCCACTTCGTACGGACCGCGCAAAATCTCACGCGCCGTTTCGCAAATCTTGTACAGCTCCCAGAGCGGGATGACCTCTTCGTGAGCGGCCACCTGGAAGACGCTATCGGCCGATGTATAAACGATGGGCGAACCGGTACGGATGTGTTCGGCGCCCAGATCACGGATGATTTCGGTTCCCGAGGCCGCCACGTTGCCCAGCCAGTGGCGGCCGATGCGGCGCGCGAATTCGTCGAGCACCTCCGCCGGAAAACCGTGCGGGTATAGCGGGAACGGTTTCGAGAGGTGAATCCCGACCATTTCCCAATGGCCAGTGGTGGTGTCCTTGCCCGGCGAAGCCAGCGTGCAGCGCCCGTAAGCACCGGTTGGCGCGGCGGCGGGCGGGATTCCCTGGAGAGGCTTGATGTTGCCCAAACCCAAGCGCGCCAGGTTGGGCAGATTCAGGCCGCGCAGGCGGGCGATGTTGCCGAGCGTATCGGCGCCGGGCGGATCGTGAAACTCCGCCGCGTCCGGCATGGCGCCCACGCCGACGCTGTCGAGCACAATCCAGATGACGCGTTCAAATACCAACTTTCGAGATTAACATGCGGCATTCGCGAGGCCGCTGAAGGGGCGACCATGCCCATGCCAGCGCCGCGCGGCTCGGCTGGGGCAGGGACATCTTACATTGGAGGCCGGAGCGGCACGGGCCTTCTTGGGTTGGAGGTGGTGTCAACACAGGCGAAGTTCGCAGCGTCATTCGTGTCGCCGTACCCCATCCATCGGGCCACCGCGGGATATGCGCACAACGGCCGGGTGCGCAACACGCCGCTGGATGGATCGAGGTCGGTATTGTACCTGGTCGCGACGATGCTTTGCGGTGCCACTCCCCGCTCCACCCAAAGTTCGAGAGCCGCCTCGAGGTCGTGTTGCGGGTCGCCCCGGTCGAAGCCGTCCTGGCCGAAACTGTCCGGCCCCGGCCCATACTCGCAGTGCTGCATTCCTGGCGCGAGAAACAAGCGGATAAAAGACTGGCGGCCGACTGGGCCCGGACTCGCGATTACGCTCTGGTAGTAGTCAATGGTGCTTGCAGCCGCGATTGCGGGATCGCTCCAGCCGTGGAACAGAATGAGCTTCCCGCCGCGCTTCTGGAACGCCGTCAAGTCCGGATCGGTCGCGTTCAGCGTCGCTCCAGTCGCCAGGTCCGCCGCGGCCACGTCGCTGTCGATATCGAACGCGAGGGGGTTCCAGTTCGGGTCGCCGTAGACCATGTCGGTGAAGTAGAAATATCCGAAGTAGAACATCGCCCCCGTTCCCTGCGTGGCGCCGGTCACCCAAAGCGGCCATCCATTAGATCCCGTTTGCCCGCCCACTGGATAGCCGGGGAAGACCTGAATCCCCGCGGAGTTCACCGGGCCGGCGTAGAGTTTCTGCAGCGTCGCGATTTGCGGCGCAGTCAGACATGCATCGGTTTCCGTGGACTGGCAAAGCAAGGTCGAGGGATCGAAGCGGCACTTGCGCGGATCGTCGATCACGCCATCGACAACTCCATCCAGATCGTCGCAGGCAGCCAGCGCGGCGGCCTCGATGGCCGGCAGTTTAGAGGGAGGGAGGTAGTGCAGCGCCAGCACCTGGTTGCCCCACACGCCGGAGGAGAACAAGTGTGTCCAGTTACTCGCAGGCGAGCCGGCGATGATTCCATCGTAATCGGCAGGAAAGCGCTGGGCCTCCATCAGCGCCTGCCGTCCGCCGTTCGAGCAGCCGTCAAAATACGAGTGACTGGGCCCTTGGCCAGAGAAGGCAGTGACGATGGCCTGTGCCTTTAGAGCCGTTTGGTGAATCGCCCGATAGCCGAAATCGATGACCTTCTCCGGATGCCCCATGGCCCAACTCGCGTCCAGCGCACCCAAGGAACCCGCCCGGTGGCCTGTGTCGGTAGAGGCGGCGGCATAGTTATGGCTGAGCGCATCGCCCATCTTGGCGTAATTGATAGACCCGCCGAAGCCGCCGTTGTCGGCACCCGCAAACCTGCCGTTCCAGTCCGAGTTTGGCATCCACACTTCAAATTGAATATCGGAATCGCTGGACGGCCGGATCGACCCGGCGACCCGGCAGAAGGCGGGCAGACTCGGAAACGTTGTGCCGTCAGGCGCCACAAACGGGCCAGCCGGTACGGAGACGGCCGTCGTGATTGTCGTATCGGCAAGTGAAAGGCTTGTAAGTTCCTCGCAGGCGGACGCGGCGAACAATCGACTGAAGCCGATGAGGCCGACTAAAAGGAATTTGCCCTTTGCCATTCGGCGAATCAGTCTACCGCCCGCTCGTGTTGAGCGCAAGGCGGGGTCTGAGGCTTCGATTCGCGTCCAGCGCCGGGGGCCCAATAAGACCCGCAACTCGTGCACAAAAAAGTTAGAGTATGTAGCGGCTGAGGTCCTGGTCCTTCACGATGTCGGCCAAGTGCTTGCGCACGTAGGTGGCATCCACTTTTACGGTCTTTTTCTTGAGGTCCGGCCCCTCGAAAGAGACTTCTTCGAGAAGCTTCTCCATGATGGTATGGAGGCGGCGCGCGCCGATGTTCTCGGAGCTCTGGTTGACTTGCGCGGCGAATTTGGCCACTTCTTCAAGCGCGTCGTCGGCGAGGAGCAGCTTGATGCCCTCGGTTTCGAGCAAGGCGACATACTGCTTCGCCAACGCGTTTTTCGGCTCTTTGAGGATGCGGATGAAGTCTTCGACGGAGAGCGACTTGAGCTCGACGCGGATGGGAAAGCGGCCCTGCAGCTCCGGGATGAGGTCGCTGGGCTTGGAAACGTGGAAGGCGCCGGCGGCGATGAACAGGATGTGGTCGGTGCGGACGAAGCCGTAGCGGGTGTTGACGGTGGTGCCTTCGACGATGGGCAGGATGTCGCGCTGCACGCCTTCGCGGCTGACATCGGGACCGTGGCCGGATTCGCGGCCGGCGATCTTGTCGATTTCATCGAGGAAGATGATGCCGCTCGATTCGACGCGCTCGAGCGCCGCGCGCGTCACCTGGTCCATATCGATCAGCTTCTGCTCTTCTTCCTGGACCAGGTAATCGAGCGCTTCGGCCACGCGCATTTTGCGCCGCCGCGTCTTCTGGCCGAAGAGGTTGGGCAGCATGTCTTTGAGGTTGATGCCCATCTCTTCGATGCCGGCGTTGGTGGTGACTTCGAGCGTGGGACCGCGGTCCTTGACGTCGATCTCGACCATGCGTTCGTCGAGTTTGCCGGCGCGGAGCCGTTCGCGAAGTTTCTCGCGCGTGCGTTCCACACTTTCGCTGGGCTCCGGCTGCGGCGGCATCAACAGGTCCAGCAGGCGGTCTTCGGCGTTCATCTCGGCGCGGTCGGCCACTTCGTCGAGGCGTTCCTCGCGCACCATGTCGATGGAGATATCCACCAGATCGCGGATCATGGCTTCGACGTCGCGGCCCACGTAACCCACTTCGGTGAACTTGCTGGCCTCGACTTTGAGGAACGGCGAATTGGCCAGCCGCGCTAGGCGGCGCGCCAGTTCGGTCTTGCCGACGCCGGTGGGGCCGATCATGAGGATGTTCTTGGGCATCACCTCGTCGGCCATTTCCGGCGCCAGCTTCTGGCGGCGGATGCGGTTGCGCAAGGCGATGGCCACGGCACGTTTGGCATCGGCCTGTCCGATGACGTGCTTGTCGAGCTCGCGCACGATTTCGCGCGGAGTGAGCTCGTCGAGCACCGGTTCTTCGTCCACGGACTGGCTTGGCAGATAAATCACCATGGCTACCCCAGCTCCTCGTAGGTCACGTTCTCATTGGTGTAGATGCACATCTTTCCGGCGATCTGCATGGCCTGCTCGGCAATGCGGCGGGCGGAGAGCTTGGTGTTGCGCGCCAGGGCCAGGGCCGCGGCGAGAGCGATCGGCCCGCCGCTGCCGATGGCGGCGATGCCTTCGTCGGGCTCGATGACGTCGCCATTGCCGCTTACCAGGTAGGTGATGGTCGGGTCCGCTACCAGCAGCAGGGCTTCGAGGTGGCGCAGCACGCGGTCAGTCCGCCACTCCTTGGCCAGCTCGACGACCGAGCGCGGCAGGTTGCCGTTGAATTGCTCGAGCTTCGATTCGAAGCGGGCGAAAAGAGCGAACGCGTCGGCGGTGGAACCAGCGAACCCGGCGACAATTTTGTCGTTGTAAAGGCGGCGGACCTTGTGCGCGGAGGCCTTGATCACCTCATTGCCGAGGGTCACCTGCCCGTCGCCGGCCATCACCACCTTGTTATCCCGGCGCACGCAGAGCACCGTTGTAGACCTTATTTTCGGCTGCATTGTTTGTGCGCCTTCATTGTATCGCACGGAGTCCGCGCGGCCCGCTGGCGGAGGGCTACGCACATCCTCTGACGAGTTCGGATATGTACGTTGAACGGCGTCGTGGTACACGCCCGAGCGGGCCGGGCATGCCCGGCCCCTACAGATCACGCCTGCGGCACCGATTCCACTACAGCTTTTCGAGCACGCGATCGAGCGATTCGCGGGTGCCGACGCTGCCCTGCGCGATGCGGGCATTTCCGCCGCCGCGGCCACCGGCGGTCGCGACTCGGCGATTTCTTTTTCGCCGCTGTAGTTGAACTAACCCCTCAGAGGTCTTTGTATGTGAGCGTCCACAGTTCTCGCTTCAGGCGGGTGGCCATCGACTTTTGGGCCAGGAGGTTCCAGATGATCTCAATATTTAAGGCCGGCAAGCGCTTCCTTGCGGCGCTTTCGTTCATGGCATTTCCGGTGGGCGCGCTCGCGGCGAGCAGCGGCCTTTCCTTCACCGCCGACTCGCTGAACCTCAATCCGGGAAACTCAGTGCCGCTGCTCGCCCTGGATGGACAGGGCGACGGTTACGAAATGGCGACCGTGAAGGATTCGTCCGGGCGTGCCTGGATTCGCGTAACGAAAACCAACCCGCAGGGCGCGATCATGGCAGTTTTTCAGTTTGGCGGCACAGGCGCGGATACGCCATCGGCGATCAAGGTTGACGCGCAGGGTGAAGTGGTGATCGCAGGTTCGACGACCTCGAAGGACTTTCCGGTAACGGTCGCGCTGGTGCCGGCCGTTCAGAAGAGCGCGGCGTTCGTGGTGAAACTCGATTCCGGGTTGGCTAGCATCACGGCCTCGACGCTCATCGGCGGGAGCAAGTACGCAGCATCATACCAGGGTAGGGGCACGGTCGCCAGCGGGGTCGACGTGGATTCGGCGGGGAACGTCTACCTGGGGGGTGGCACCGGTGCGCTAGACTTCCCTGTGACTGCGGGCGCCTATCAGACGGCGGCGCCTGGCTACGATAACTTCGGCGGGGCCTCGCTCGCATTCTTAGCGGAGATATCGCCCAGCTTGAATAAGATTGTCTTCGCGACTTATTTCGGGTCAAGCACGGTACCGTGCACGGGCAGCGAGTGCATCGGAGCTTGGGCGCAGTCGATTCTCGGGGACTTGGCCGTGGACGCCACAGGTGCAATTATCGCGTCCGCACTTGTCAAATTCGCACCGGGCGGCGGTTCGGTCCTGTGGAGCACGACCATCCAGCCAGGCGGGTACGACGGCTATCAGTACGTCAGCGCGCTCGCGCTCGATTCTAGCGGGAATGTCATCGTGGTGGGTAACGCCTTGTACGGCGCGAGCGCGACGGCTGCTGCGGTGCAGTCGTGCAGCAGTTCTACCCCCACCGGCGGTTTCGTCGCCAAGCTCTCCGGCTCCAGCGGAGCGCTCCAGTTCTTGACCTACTTCGGGTGCGGGAACAACCCCACTGCCTCCTCGGTTAACTCGGTTGCCACGGACGCATCGGGCACGATTTGGATCACCGGTTTGGCGGACCCATCGACCCTGCCGGTTACGCCGAACGCGCCGTCCGGTTCTTCCTACGTGGCTGCACTGGCGCCGGACGGATCGTCGGTGCTTGCGTTGTACACAGCCTTCGCGGCGTTCGACCCGATGATCGGAGGCTCGGTTGGCATGTTCGGACAAGCGTTGGCGTTGACCCCGGCCGGGAACCCTGTGGTCCTCGGCGGCAGCGGTTTTCTGATGCTGTCGAACACCGCAGGCGGCCCGTCGTTGCTGGGAGGCGTTGCGAACTCGGCGGGGAGCGCGGCTTCCGGATTGATTGCGCCGGCGGAGTTGGTGTCGTTTTACGGCACTGGTCAGGGACCGGCGACACCGCTCGGTGCTCAGGTTGTCGGCGGCGTAGTACAGAGCGCGCTCGGCGGCTACCAGTTGCTGTTCGGCGGCGTTGCCGCACCGCTGCTGTACATCGGCGCAAATCAGATCAACGCCATCGTGCCCCACGAAGTGTCCGGTCAGGATTCGGTACGGGTGACCTTGGTGACTCCAAGCGGGACCTTCCCCTTGGCGGATCTGTACATCCGGCCCTCCCAGCCGGAGATCTTCCACGATCCCGTTTCTGGTTACGCCGCGGCGATCAATCAGGACGGGACGCTGAACTCGGCTACGAATCCTGCGCAGGCGGGTGAGATAGTCTCGATCTGGGGCACCGGCTCGGGGGCGCCAGGCAATATGGCGTTCCCCCCGGACGGTACAATCGTCCCCGCCTCCGGAAGCGTCCTCAGCCATCCGGCACTGCCGGTTTCCATAATTGCCGGCAACGATTCGCTGGAAGTGGACTACGCGGGAGACTCGCCCGGCGAAGTCTTCGGGCTGCTGCAGGTGAATTTCCGGCTTCCCGAATCGTTCGCGAAGGGCGCCACCTCGCTGTCCGTGAGCCTTCAGATCGGCGCCGCGATCAGCGCACCGGTGCCGATCTACATAGCGCCCTGAAACATCGGCCCAGCATCCGGCGCAATACTACAGCTTTTCGAGCACGCGATCGAGCGATTCGCGGGTGCCGACGCTGCCCTGCGCGATGCGGGCGTTGCCGCCGCCGCGGCCGCCGGCTTCGGTGAGCGCCGCTTTGAGGACCTTGCCGGCATCGATGCCGGAATCGGCAGAAGCCGACAGCAGCAGGGAAGGCGGATCGTTGAGCGCGGCGACGAACACGGCCTTGGGCTGCGCGGTGAAGCTCTGCGCCAAGGCGCGCAGTTGGTCGAGGCCGCCGCCCTCCAGGCGCCGGGCGTGGCGTCGCAAACCGTCGGCGCCGGGCGCCGTGGCGGCGTACAGGTCCCGGCCTTCAAAGACTGCCAGGTCCATTTCGAGCTTGCGGCGGGCTTTGTCCGCGGCGCGGGAAGTCTCCAGCAGCGCCGCTGCGGCCGCGGGCAGGCCGTCGAGAGAAACAGAGAAGAGTTGCGCAGCGGCGGAGAGCGCATCGAAATCGGCGCGCGCCCGGCGGACGGCGCGGCCACCGCAAACAAACTCGACGCGGGTGGTTTCGCGGACCTTCTCGATCTTGCGGATGAGGATGGGGCCGATTTCTCCGGTCGAGCGCACGTGGGTGCCTCCGCAGGCGCTGCGGTCCAGGTCCGCGATGCTGACGATGCGCAGCGTGCCTTCGCGCTCGGAAGGCTTGCGCAGACCAGCGGCCACTTTGGCATCTTCGAATTCCACCGTCAGCGGTCGGTTTTCGAAGACGACCGCGTTGACGCGGCGCTCGGCCGCGAGCACGGTGCTCGGCTCGACCGCTCCGCCTTCGAGGTCGATGGTGGCGCTCTCCGCGCCCAGGTGAAAGCTGACGGTGTGGAGCGCAAAGAGCTCCTCAAAAACGGCGGAGAGCAGGTGCTGGCCGGAGTGCTGCTGCATGTGGTCGAAGCGACGGTCCCAATCGATGGCGCAATCGGCCTCTCCGGCGGTGAGCGGCACGCTCAAATGGTGAGCGATGCGGTCGCCTTCCTCGACGACGTCCAGCACGGCACAGCCCGCAATCGAGCCGGTGTCGCAGGGCTGGCCGCCCGAGGCCGGATAGAACGCGGTCCGATCGAGATACACGGTGAGGCCGCCCGCGGCTGCCTCCACCACTTGCGCACGAAACGAGCGCAGGTAGGAATCGGCGTAATAGAGACGCTCCGTCATTGGGACACCGCTATTGTGCCAGAATCCGCGGGCGCTCCGCTTGCGATAGTGCCGCGCGGTTGGTTACATTGAATAAGTCAACCCCACGGCGCGCCCGTAGCTCAGTTGGATAGAGCGTCTGGCTACGAACCAGAAGGCCGGGTGTTCGAGTCACCCCGGGCGCACCATATAAGGCAAACCACTTCAAACAGGCTCTGCGCAGCACCAGGCAATATGCAAGCGAATTCCGCGCCGCCTCGATCCGTTCCAGGTCGGCACGGAGGCGCGGCACCCGTTTCTTGTTGCCGCTTCCCACCAGCCGTTGGACCGTGGCCATCAATTCATCCAGGCGCCGCATCGCTTCCATCTCGACACTCTGAAGCGCGCTATTGACGCTCTCCTCCCACTGCGCGCTGAACCTGCTGAGATTCTGTTTCACCAGATCGGGGGTGGTACGCGCGAAGTGGCGGCGAATCGCGGCTTCAATCGCGTAGGCAGGCAGCATGGGCGATAGCAGTTCCCAGTTCTTATCGAACACACGGCCGACTTTGACGTTGGGAGTGTTGGGCTCGACGCCTATTTCCGTTTCCGTCGTCCGCAGCGGCACGCCGAACCCTCGCATGGTGCTATCCGAGAGCCGGTCTCGAAACTGTTGCAGCGCGCGGAATGTCCGTTCCCGCACCTGGCGCAACGGCCCCAGCAGCGAGTCGCGATGGCGGTCGGAAAGCGCCGTAAGCTCGTCGCGCAGGGCGTTCGCCAGCCAGTCTTCGAACGAGCGGCGCATCGTGCCAGGGCTGCCGGTCCATTTCGGAAACTCGCTTTCGAAGGCTGCCGCCAACGCGCTCTCCACTTCGCCCTGGTGGGCCTCGAGCCGATGACTGATTTCGGCCCGCGCTCCCGCCGCGGCATCTTGCACCAGCAGGCGGATCACCGCTGTCACATCGTTGAGGGCCTCTTTTTGTTCGAGCACTTGCTGCTGCAGGGCGTGGCGCTCCGACTGCAGCATCTCGGCCGACTTGAGACTCAGCGCCAGAAAGTCGCTCGATTCGCGCAGGAGAGTGTCCATCTTCCGCATCAGGATGGAGCCGCGCTCTTCGGCGAGGTGCTCCAAGGTACCACCGGCAAGCTCGGCTTCAAGCGTCTCGCGGAAGTGCTCAAAGCCGGGCTTCGTCGAATAAGGGAAGACCCGAGGCGTCCCGGGAAAGTTCCTGGCAAGCTGCGCGCGCACATAGTCGGTGACTTCCACGAGTTCCTGATCGTTGAGGAGGTCGGCTTTGGTGAGCAATACGGCGACTTTCGGCGTGTACCGGTAAAGGCTCTTCAACAGATCGATGTCGCGCTGGGAAAGGGGCGGATCGACGCTGACCGCGACTAACGCCAGTCCCGCATGCGGCAGCCACGCCAACGAGGTTTGGGTATTGTGCGAGACCGCGCTGTCAAGACCCGGCGTGTCGACGAACTGCAGCCCGCGAAATCGACGCAGTTCCGGTAGTTCCACTGTGATCAGGTCGACTTCCTTAGCGTTCTCCGGGTTTTCCTTTTCGGAAATGTAGCTGCCGATCTGCTCGAGCGGCACTTCGGGATCGCGGCCATCCCGGTGATGCACGCGCGCCTCTTCGTGCGTGCTATAGCGGATTGCGGTGACCACGGCAGTAACCGGCACGACACCGACCGGCAGGACGCTGCGCCCCAAAAAGTGGTTCAAGAAACTGCTCTTGCCGGCTTTGAATCGTCCCAGCACGGCAACGCTGAGCTCGGCGCCCGCTGCCAGAGCCCGTGCTCGGGCGATAAGGCCGGACAGCGCGTCAAGATCGTATCGGTCCGCCACCTCCGCCGCCAGGTTCAGGGCAGGCAACACGCGGGAGTTGTCTGGCATGTGTGTGAAGGGCTCGGTGGAATCCGGAGTTGGTGCCGCGCTCTCTGTTTCGGGTTGAATGACTGGCGTCTGCGGAATCATAGCTCTTCACGAGTAGGAGCTATCATTCCCGGGCCGGACTCGAGACGGCGGGCGGGCTCCATCAGCGAAGGCCTAAACCAGATTATAGCGTCTCCCGGAGCCGTATTGACATTGCCAGTCTTGTCTAATGCAGGATGAGCCTGAAGGTGAGCCTGTTTCTAACACAGGATGAGCCTGGAGGAGGGTGTGCGCATGCTGGGGGTTGATCATCAGCATGCAGGATGCAGAGGAATTGAGCCTGG
>JBAVYH010000194.1:0-2974 GCA_049698695.1 Bryobacteraceae bacterium
TCAAGGCAGAAGTCTCCCTTAGTTGAGATTGGTTCGGTCAGGAACCCAAAACCTCAAAATAACAGGGCTTCCGCCCTTTCCTTCAAACCTAATTTGGACAAGCCTGGGGCATGCCCGGCCCCTACGGTCGTTTGTGCTTACCGGGTTTGCTCGGCCTTGGGCGAGTCGGTCTTGCCGGGCTTCAGCTTCTCGCGCTGCTCGCGCAGCACGGCCTTGCGGCTGAGCTTGATTTTGTTGCCTTCCGTGGCCAGCACCTTGACCAGGATCTGATCGCCTTCCTTCAGCTCGTCGCGCACGTCGCGGATGCGGTTCTCTGCGATTTCGCTGATGTGGAGCAGGCCATCGGTGCCAGGGAAGATCTCGACGAACGCGCCGAAATCGACCAGGCGCACCACTTTACCCAGGTAGGTTTTACCCACCTCAGCCACGGCAGTGATGTCGGAGATGATCTGGATGGCCTTGTTGGCGGAAGCTTCGTCGGCGGAGGCGATGTGGATGGTGCCGTCGTCCTCGACGTCGATCTTGACGCCCGTCTGCTCGACGATGCCGCGAATCACTTTGCCGCCGGGTCCGATGACGTCGCGAATCTTATCCGTCGGGATATTCATGGTGTAGATGCGCGGCGCATACTGCGAGAGGTTGGCGCGCGGTTGCGCGATGGCCTCGTACATCTTGTCGAGGATGAACAGCCGCCCGCGGCGCGCCTGTTCCAGCGCTTCTTTCAGGATGGCGGTGCTCACGTTGGGCACCTTGATATCCATCTGCATGCCGGTGATGCCTTCGCGCGTGCCGGCCACTTTGAAGTCCATGTCGCCATAGTGATCCTCGGCGCCGGCGATATCGGTGAGGATGGCGTACTGGTTGCCTTCCATGACCAGGCCCATGGCAACGCCGCCCACATGAGCGGGAAGCGGCACGCCGGCATCCATCAGGGTGAGGGAGCCACCGCAAATCGCAGCCATCGAGCTGGAACCGTTCGATTCCAGCGTGTCGCTGACAATGCGAACCGTGTAGGGGAACGTGGCCTCGTCCGGGATCAGCGCCGAAAGAGACCGCTCGGCCAGCGCGCCGTGGCCGATTTCGCGGCGGCCGGGGCCGCGCATGAATCCGACTTCGCCGACGCTGAACGGCGGGAAGTTGTAATGCAGCATGAAGCGCTTGGTAACCTCGCCGGGCTCGAGCAGCTCGATGCGCTGTTCGTCGTCCTTGGTGCCGAGCGTGACGGTGACCAGCGCCTGGGTTTCGCCTCGGGTGAAGAGGGCGGAGCCGTGGGTGCGCGGCAGCACGCCGGTTTCGATGGCGATGGGCCGCACCTGGTCGAACGCGCGGCCATCCGGGCGCCGGCGGTTCTTCAACATCTCATCGCGGAAGATGCGCTCCTTGAGCGCGTCGTAACACTTGCCGGCCTCGGCCTTTTGCTCCTCCACAATCGGCTCCAGCACGCGCTCGCGCACCGCGGCCACTTTGGCATAGCTCTCCAGCTTCGGATACTTCTGCGTGTTGAGCGCATCGGTGAGCTCCACGCGCGCGGCCTTTTCGATCGTGGCGTAAAGCTGCTTGTCGAGCTCGGGCGAGGTAAACTCGCGCTTCGGCTTGCCGGCCAGCTTGACCAGTTCGCGGATGCCCTTGGCGATCTTCTTGCAAGACTCATGACCGAATTCAATGGCGCCCAGAACGTCTGCCTCTGAGACCTGCTGCGCACCGGCTTCCACCATCACAATGCCGTCTTCGGTGCCCGCCACCACGATGTTCAGCTTCGATTCGCGGCCTTCGGTGTAAGTCGGGTTGGCCAGATACTGGCCGTCCCGCATGCCCACGCGGACGCCGGACAGCACGTGGTGGAAAGGAATATCGGAAAGGGCCAGCGCGGCGGCCGCTCCGCAAATCGCCAGCGTATTCGGGTCCTGTTCGGGATCGGCCGAAAGCACCATGCAGATGATCTGCGTTTCATTCAGGAATCCTTCGGGGAACAATGGGCGCACGGGCCGGTCGATCAGCCGGCAGGTAAGAGTCTCTTTCTCCGACATGCGCCCTTCACGCTTGATAAAACCGCCGGGAAACTTGCCGGCCGCATAGGTGTATTCGCGATAGTCAACGGTGAGCGGAAAAAAACCGGCTCCCGGTTTGGCCTGATCGGCCATGCAAGCGGTGACCAGAACAACCGAGTCACCGGAACGAACGACGACCGCGCCGTTCGCCTGTTTGGCCATCCTACCGGTTTCAAAGGTAATCTTGCGGCCGCCCAGGTCAACTTCAACTGTGTGAATCATAATCTTTCAAAAACCTCTAGTCTCGGCCAGGGTCCAGCCCCGCACGAGTTGCAATTCGGCTCCTAGCAATGCAAAAAGCCGTTCGAGAATATGGAGTGACAGGAAGGAAGCCCTCGCGCCGCGCGGCACGCGCCGCGCTAACCTCAGGGGCCGATGGAATATGGTCCTCGAAAGCACCCCGCTTCTTCGTGTGGAAAACAGGGACTGCTTCCGGAGAATGACTAACGACGGATGCCCAGGCGTTGCAAGACTGCCTTGTAACACTCCGGGTCCGTATTTCGCAGGTAGGTCAGAAGCCGGCGCCGTTTAGCAACCATGGTCAACAGGCCCTTGCGGGAACCATGGTCCTTTTGATGCACCTTGAAATGCTCCGTGAGCAGCGTTAGCCGCTGGCTCAACAGGGCAATCTGCACTTCCGGCGACCCGGTGTCGGTCTTGTGGCGTTGATTGCTGGAAAATACCTGCCGTTTTGCTTCGACCGCCAGTGCCATTCTTGGAGTAATGCTCCTTGTCTTCTCTTAATCTCGTTTCGTTACGTTTTTCAGGATAACACAAATGTTGACGATTGCGACAGTCTCAGTCTTGTCTAATGCAGGATGAGCCTGAAGGTGAGCCTGTTTCTAACACAGGATGAGCCTGGAGGAGGGTGTGCGCATGCTGGGGGTTGATCATCAGCATGCAGGATGCAGAGGAATTGAGCCTGG
>JBAVYH010000195.1:0-8155 GCA_049698695.1 Bryobacteraceae bacterium
GCCGTACGGCGCCGCGCCGGCGGCCACTTTCGCCAGCGTCAGCATGGCCGCGCGCCGCTTGTCATAGGCGTCGAGATCGATCGAAACGGCCACCCCCGGGCTGCCCGACGCCAGCGCCACGCGCCGCTCCGGCTGGTCGAGGCCGCGCGCTTGGACGAACTGCCCCATCTCCTCGCGCGCCAGCGGCGTGAACTGAAACGGCACCGCGCGGGAGCGGATGGTGGGCAGCAGATCGTAGGCGTTTTCCGCGGTCATGATGAGGATCAGGTACGGCGGCGGCTCCTCCAGCGTCTTCAGCAGCGAGTTGGCCGCCTGGTCGTTGGCGCGGTCCACGTGATCGATCAGGAAAATGCGCCGCGCCCCCTGGTGCGGCAGGAATGGCGCCCGCTCCTTCAGCTCCCGCGCCTGCTGAATGGTGATCTGCCGCAGCGGCCCATCCGGCGCGAAGGTCACGAAATCCGGATGGCTGGAAAACAGCAGCGGATCTTCGTTGCGCTTGTCGGCCGTCCACTTTTCGCGGGCCGTCACCGCATCGCGGTTGGCTTCCAGGCTCAAATCGTCTTGTTCGATCAACGCCGGCCGCGGCAGCAGTCGCGCGCCCAGCCGCCGCGCCAGCGTGGCTTTGCCGACGCCTTCCGGCCCGGCGAACAGCAGCGTCTGTGCCAGCCGGTCTTGCGTCATCATCTGTTCGAGGGCCTGCGTCACGTGCGGGTTGCCCCAGAAGTTTTCAAACATACCGGCTCACCAGCCGCCAGATTTCGGCTTCGATCTCATCTATCCCGGCGCGGCCGTCGATCAACTTCACCCGCTCCGGCTCGCGCGCGGCCAGCTCGTGGTAAGCGCGATAGACCTCGCGGTGGAACTCGAGCGACTGCTCGTCCATCCGCGTCTCCTGGCTGGTCTCCGCCTGGTTGCGCGCGTGCGCCCGCGCCAGGCTGGTTTCGGCATCGATATCCACCAGCAGCGTGAGGTGCGGCTTGAGGCCGCGGCAGGCGATGCGGTCGAGCGCCATCACGTTCTCCGCGCCCAGCCCGCGCCCGTAGCCCTGGTAGACCAGCGACGAATCCGTGAACCGGTCCGCCAGCACCACTTCGCCGCGCCCGAGCGCCGGCAGAATCCACTCATCCACGTTCTGCGCGCGCGAAGCGAAGTAAAGCAGCAGCTCCGCTGTGGGGCACAGTTCCTGGTTGGCGCCATCGAGCAGAATGCGGCGGATCTTGGCGCCGATCGGCGTGCCGCCCGGCTCGGCTGTCTCGAGCACCGTGCGCCCCATCCCGCGCAGCCGCGCCGCCAGCCGCCGCATCTGCGTGGTCTTTCCGGAGCCGTCCGGGCCCTCGAAAGTGATGAAGATGCCCTGTGGATTCACGTGAGAACCTATTGTAACGACGTTCGGTGTGGGGCAGCTTGGTAAGCTGCGCGCGACCCAGAGGGTGCCCCGGGCCAACCGCCGCGCGGGTCGATTGCCAATCGACCCGCAGGATATCATCCTGCCCCACAAGGCTGGTGGCCTCATTGTTGGGTGGGTGATTTGCCCCACTGCGACAGCTTGAGGCTGTAAGCTGTTGTGTTTCTCGGCGATTTGCCCCACCTGGCCGTGGCCCATCACGTGCACCGTCCTACTACACTGAAACAGAGGAGCCAATGAACTTCGATCAAGCGCCGATGCTGGTGATCTGGGAAGTGACACAGGCTTGCGACCTGGCGTGCGTCCATTGCCGCGCCTCGGCGCAGTCCGAGCGCCACCCGAACGAGCTCACCACCGAACAGGGATACCGGCTGTTGGATGAGATTCGGAGTTTCGGCGAACCGCTGATGGTGTTCACCGGCGGCGACCCGCTCAAACGGCCCGACATTTTCGATCTGGCGCGCTACTCGGTCAAAATTGGCCTGCGCACCAACGTCACCCCCAGCGCCACACCGCTGCTCACCAACCAGGCCATCGACCAGTTCAAGGAAGCCGGCATTTCGCGCATGGCGATCAGCGTGGACGGTCCCGACGCTGCCACCCACGACGATTTCCGCGGCATCCCCGGCACCTTCGACCGCGCCATGATCGCCCTGCGGCACGCTCGAGACATCGGCCTCGACACTCAGTTCCAGACCACCGTCACCCGCCGCAACATGCACCGGCTGCCGGAAGTGGCGGAGATCGTCAAGGAAGTGCGCTCGAAGATGTGGAGCCTGTTCTTCCTCATCGTCACCGGCCGCGCGCTTGAAAACGACGACCTCGCCGCGGAGGAATACGAAGAGGTTTTCGCCTTCATGTACGAGCTTTCGAAGACGGCGCCCTTCGGCATCAAGACCACCGAGGCCATGCATTACCGCCGCTACGTGGCGCAGCGCATCAAGGCCGAGCACGGCGCCACCGAAAACGAAAACGCCAAGGGCGTGGCATTCCGCACGGCGGGCGTCAGCGACGGCAAGGGTTTCGTCTTCGTCTCCCACACCGGCGAGATCTTTCCCTCCGGCTTCCTGCCGGTGAGCGGCGGCAACGTGTTGCGCGATCCGCTGACCGACGTCTACCGCAATGCGGATTTGTTCCGCTCGTTGCGCGACACCTCGCAGCGCGGCGGCAAGTGCGGCATCTGCGAATATCAGAAGATCTGCGGCGGTTCCCGCTCCCGCGCCTACGCGCTCACCGGCGACTACCTGGCCGAAGACCCGCGCTGCACCTATCAGCCCCACTTGGCCGACGCCATCGCGGGTTGAGCGGCGTTAACCTTCCACACAAGCCGACGCGAGGCGGTAGAACTCGTATCCGTGCACTTCGGGTTCCGGCCGGCCGGCGCGCTGCCATACTTCTGCCGCGCCTTGATCCAGCAGCAAGCGCAATTTTCTGGCGGCAAGATACTGTTCGAGCTCCGCGGGATAAAGCCCGAACGTCCAAGGCTCCCCAAGCGAGCGGAGTCTGGATAACAGCTTCCCGCCACCAAAGAATTGCTCCGGCCTTTCGAGAACTTCGCGATCGATATAGGTGAACAGCACGACGCTTCCGGCGGCTGTTTGCGCAATTTGCCGGAGTACGCTGTCCACGGCCTCCGGCGATAAATAGTTCGTCACTCCTTCCCAAACAAAAC
The DNA here is from genome assembly GCA_049698695.1 of Bryobacteraceae bacterium. Classification (GTDB taxonomy): domain Bacteria; phylum Acidobacteriota; class Terriglobia; order Bryobacterales; family Bryobacteraceae; genus Bog-375. The sequence continues at coordinate 3,078 of JBAVYH010000195.1, forward strand.
ATGCAGGCTGCGTTTCATCGAAGCCGGCCCGGCGCAGAGCGTCCGCGACCGGTTCCGTGTTGAAATCGGTGCCGGCGAAGCGAACTTGCTTCGGCAGCGATCCGATTGCTTTCCGCAGCGTCGCTTGCTTGGCGGAGGACGTCTCGGGGTGGTCTAGCTCGAAACAACAGGCACGCTGCGCGGCGGGCAGGCGATACGCCCGGGTGTCGAAGCCGGCCCCCAGCAAAACGAGCTGTCTGGAAGTTTCCAAAGCCCTTGTGACTTCGTCGTCGAACCACTTCGTGCGCGCGATGCCTGCCGCTCTGGCGCCCGGTAGCTCCCGGTCGAAGAGCCGCTCCACCAGCCGGCGGCTGGCTGCCACGCGTGCTATCCCATAGACTAATCTGCGCCACTCGCGCAGGAACAGGGCTGCGAACGGATCGCAAAATAACCGCGAGCCCTCGGGACCGGAGGATTCGATGGCGCGGAACAACGCCATGTATTCAGCCGTGAGGCTGGCGCGATTTCTCATGGACAGCTCTTGACCGATTATAGTGATCGAACTCCGCGGTCCCGCCGGCGGCTCTTTGCACGCCGTTATAATTGGCGATGGCAAGCCGCTGTTTGTTCCGCCGCTTCAAGCTATGACGAATCGCCGCACGCTGCTGAAGACAATCGCGGGTCTCAGCGCCGCAGGTGTGGCCCAGGCCGCTCCGCAGCCGGCGGCGGAGAGCGACCGCGCATATTGGACCGGCCTGCTTTCCAAACTGGCCGAACCGGTCCTCGAAAACCTGGCTCGCGGCACTCTGAAACGGAACATGCCGGTGGAGTGCGCCGCCGGGAACGAGGTAGACCGCCGCAAGTACACCCACCTGGAAGCCATCGCGCGGCTACTGGCCGGAATCGCCCCATGGATCGAGGCGCCGCTCGAAGCCGGCGCCGAGCGCGACCTGCAACAGCGATACGCGAACCTGGCGCGCGAGGCGATCCGGTCGGGGACCGATCCGCACTCGCCCGACTTCCTCAATTTTTCCGATGGCGGTCAGCCGCTCGTCGATTGCGGTTTCCTGTCGCAGGCATTGTTGAGGGCGCCGACCGAGTTGTGGCAGAAGCTTGATCGCACCACGCAACGGAACCTGGTCACGGCCCTGGTGTCGTCGCACGCGATGGTTCCGGTTTACAGCAATTGGCTGCTGTTCAGCGCGATGGTGGAAACCGCGCTGGCAATGATGGGCGAGCGCTGGGACGCGGTGCGGATAGATTATGCGCTCCGCAAGCACGAAGAATGGTACCTGGGCGACGGCGTCTACGGAGACGGGCCGCGCTGGCATTGGGACTACTACAACAGTTTCGTGATCCAGCCCATGTTGCTCGATACGCTGCGCAACATCCAGCCGCACAGCACCCGCTGGCAAAGAATGCTCCCCGACGTGCTGGCGCGCGCGCGGCGCTACGCAGCCATTCAGGAGCGGCTGATTGCGCCGGACGGTACATTTCCCGCTATCGGCCGCTCCATCACTTACCGCTGCGGCGCTTTTCATTTGCTGGCTCTCATGGCGCTCGGTCGCGAGTTGCCCGAACCGTTGACCGCTCCGCAAGTCCGCTGTGCATTGACCGCGGTGATGCGCCGGTTGATGGACGCGCCGGGAACGTTCGATGGCAATGGCTGGCTGCGCATCGGGTTCTGTGGGCACCAGCCGGAGTTGGGCGAAAGCTATATCTCGACCGGCAGCTTGTACCTCTGCGCGACAGTCCTCCTTCCGCTGGGCCTCGCCCCCGCAGATCCGTTTTGGGCCGGCCCCGCGCAAGACTGGACCTCGCGCCGCATCTGGAGCGGCCAAGACATGCCCGCCGACCACGCCCTGTAGACGCACCTGGCGAACCCTTGTTCACGCCTGCCGAAACACACACCGTATGGCTCTCGGTCACAGATAGCGACAGTAGGGTGCACGACATAAAAGTGGATCTCTTTCCAGCGTCAGGCGCACCTTTAAGCTCCGTAGGAGCGAAAGAAAATAGCCCACGGCGCAAGCCGTTGGGATAAGTCGGCGGTGAGGACAAGCCCCGGAACGGGGCGGAAGAGGTTTTCGCCAACAGTCTTCCGCCCCGCTCCGGGGCTGGCAGGAAGCAACCAGATTCCACACGGCTTGCGCCGTGGGCTATTGTCTTTCGCCCTTCGGCTGGCGCCGCCGCCTTGCGTACCTACGCTCAGATGCCAGCGGATTTCCTCGGAATACAAGACGCCACCATTTTCATGTCGCGCGCCCGCGACAGTACCACGCCGAGTCCCCGAGTCCCCGCGACGTTTCACGGTGTATACTGGGGCTAACCTTAGATACCTGACTCGCAGCCGACGCCACTTAATGGAAAGCGGCGTTCGTCCCAACTGCACCGCTGCGGCAGGTACCCGCCAGGATTTCGGTTACGCGGCGAAAGGCACCAAGCGGGAAGCACGCTGCCGTGGAGGGTTCATGAAAAAGCTGCGAATCGGGATCATCGACATCGTCTCCAGGGGTCCCACTCGGGCTTTGTACGCGCGCATCATGAACGCCAGCCTCGCCAGTATCATGCCCCAGGTTATAGGGGTCTGGTGCAAACAGGAGGGACATGAAGTTACCTTCGTTTGTTACACCGGCTTTGAAGATCTGCTGACGGAGTTACCGGATAACGTCGATGTGGTTTTCATCGGTGCGTTCACCGAAGCCGCGCACACGGCGTACGCCCTGAGTAATCTCTTCCGTAGCAGAGGGGCGATCACCGTGATCGGGGGGCCGCACGCACGCTGTTACCCCGAAGACGCCGCACGCTATTTCGACTATGTGCTTGGCTTCACGGATAAGGGCACGCTGCGTGATGTCCTGCGGGATTGTTCCCAGCATCGTCCCGCGGGCGTCCGGCTTGCGGCAGCCCAGCAGCCCAGAACGCTCCCGGGCGTCCGCGAGCGTTGGCCGTTCATCGACTCCACGCTCAGGAAAGCGCCCCTCCTCAAGATGGTTCCCATGCTCGGCAGCCTGGGGTGCCCGTACACTTGCGCCTTCTGTATCGATGCGACGGTGCCCTATCAACCGATGGACTTCGAGGTGCTGCGCGAGGATCTACGGTTCCTGCTGACCAAGTTCAAACGGCCGCTGGTAGCCTGGCACGATCCCAATTTTGGAGTCCGCTTCAACGACTACATGGACATGATTGAGGACGCGGTCCCTCCCGGCAGCATCGACTTCGTCGCCGAAAGCAGTCTTTCCCTGCTCTCGGAACCGCACCTCAAGCGGCTCCAACGCAATTCATTCAAGGGCATCCTGCCCGGCATTGAATCCTGGTTCGCCCTGGGTGACAAATCGAAGACCGGAGCTCTGGTCGGAATGGCGAAAGTCCGCCAGGTGTCCGAACACGTCAACCTGATCCTGCGGTACATACCGTACATTCAAACCAACTTCGTGCTAGGACTCGATACCGACGAAGGGCCCGATCCCTTTGAACTCACCAAGCGATTCCTGGACCTGTCTCCGGGCGCATTTCCGGCCTATTCGCTGCTCTCCGCCTTCGGCCGGGCCGCGGCGCTCAACCTGGATTACCAGCGGTCCAGCCGCGTGCTGCCTTTCCCCTTCCACTTCCTCAACAACAACGGCGCCATGAACGTCAGGCCGGCAAACTACTCCTGGCGGACCTTCTATGATCACATCATCGATTTGACCCGATATTCTTTCTCCAAGCGCGCTATCTTCCGCCGCTTCCTGGCGACCGAAGGTGTGACGTCACGCTGGATGAACGTGGTGCGCGCGGTTTCGACGGAGGGTTTCGGGAGGGCCAGGTTCTTCGGGGAAATTCGAAACCGCCTGGACAACGACCCGCAATTCCCGCCCTATTTCGAGCAGGAGAGCAACCTGCTTCCCCAGTTCTACCAGAACATTGTGCGCCAGGATCTTGGGCCGCTGATGGAGTGGCTTCCCGAAGGCGCCCTCTATCACGATCCCAACGCCTACCTGAAGTCCGAGCGCACCAAGGATGTGGTGGTTCTCGTCTGACCGGCAGATCCGCCGCGCTTGGTCTGCCGGCGTGGCGCGTGCAGTCCCGCCTGCTGTGCCGAGATTCGTCCCGACATTTGTCGACACACGCGACACTCCGCCGTTGCTCGGAACGGTCGCGATCCCTCGCGGCGGCCGCTCTCCGCGCGCCGTTATAATATCGCTGGTGACCCGTCGTTTCTCGGTGCCTGTGCGGCTCGGCCTCGCGCTGCTGCTTTTTTTTGCGCTGGACGCGCTGGCGTTTCGCACTGGCTGGTACGTTTCCATCCTCGAACCCGATTCCACCGCCGGATTTCTCGAAACCTATCTCAATATCGAGAAGCAGCGGCCCATCGGCCGCTACCGGCAGGTGCTGGCGGTGGGCGATTCCCGCATGGGCCTGAAGACGCGCGTCGCCAACCTGCTCACCGCCGAGACCGGTTGCTCGTTCGGCACCATCTCTGTGCCCGGCACCACGCCCCGCTGCTGGTATTACATGCTGCGCGAGGTGGATCCGCACTGCGATCGTTACGCCGCCATCCTGGTTCCGCTCGACAGCTACGACGACCGCTCCTGGGAGAACCAGGCCGACCGCGAACTGGACATCAACTACCTGACGCCGCTGCTGCGCGTGAGCGACCTGCCGGGGTTCGTCTTCTCCTACCCGAGCTGGTCCAACCGCGCTCACGCCGCCGAAGCGGTTCTTCTCAAAGGCCTCTCCTATCAGCGCGACTTTCAGGCCTTTCTGGAGCACCCGCGCACGCGCCTCGAATTGGCGCGCCTGCAGGAGGAACACGCGCGGGAGTGGTACTATAACGCGGTTTGGGAGCGGCACAGCCTGGCCGGCATGAGCGTAGATTGGAACGCGAAGACCGTCGCCCTGCCTGCCTGGCTCGAGCCTGCCAAGCGCCGCGAGGTCGAGCAGGTGCTGCTCGACGATCCGCCGCCGTATTCGGCCGATTTCGCACAATACCGCCGTCACTGGCTGCGGGCCATCCTCGACCGCTACCGCGGCTCGCGCACGCGGTTCATTTTCCTGCGGCTGCCGCGCGGTCCGGTGGTGCGCCCCGAAGCGCCGCCTCCGGACCCGCACAGCAC
>JBAVYH010000196.1:0-3666 GCA_049698695.1 Bryobacteraceae bacterium
ACGGCTTGCGCCGTGGGCTATTTTCTTTCGCTCCTACGGAGCTTAAAGGCGCGCCCGACGCTGGAAAGAGATCCACTTTTATGTCGTGCACCCAGCGCAGCCTGAACCATGGCAACGCGGCGCCGAAGCGACGGCCGGTCAAGCGCCCGGCAAGGCGCCAAGAGACTCAGCCCGCCAATCCGCGATTCTTATTTCTTCCGCCTGACCTCGCAGAGCAAGTCCGAATGAATGTTGAGGCCGATATTGGTCATGTTGTAAACATGCTCACTGGCAACCAGCCAGACGATCTCGCAGATAGCGCGTTCGGAATAATAGCCGGCCATGCGCGTAAAAGTTTCCGGGTCGACCTTCTTGGCCTTGGTCAGCTCCGTCACATAGTCCAGCGCCGCGCGTTCCGCATCGGTGAAAAGAGGGCTGGTGCGGTACTCATCCAGCGCGTTGAATTTGGCTTCATTGAACGACGCTTGGATCACCATCGACCGGCTGATATCGATACAGAAAAGACAAACGTTGAGGCGCGCCACCTGTTGACGGATCAGCAGCACGGTTTCCGCCGGCAGAACCAGCTTCTTATTCAGCTTGCCGATCTTCGCATAGAACAGACCGAATGCGGCCGGTAACCGCGCGGAATGCACTTTCAACGGTGTAAGCACTTTGCCAAATTGCCGGCGTGTCATGGCATACGCCAGCTTCATGATCAGCCCCTGGGGCTTTTCAATCGGAGAAAGGAATGTGTCCATATGCGATTTTGATCCGTTACCGGCGGCCGCCGCAAGGAAAGGCAAATGCGACGACCGGCGCAGGTCTGCCGGCGGATCGAACTGCCACCGCTTCTGATGATAGAGTGTACCTTTCGGCTGGCTCGTTTCCGCCGGACAGGAGCAAAGTCTTGATGGGTCACCATCGCCGTTTCCTTCTTTTTCCGCTGCTGTGCCTTCTGGCGTCGCTGGGAATCTTCGCCCAGCGGCCGGACTTGAGCGGCCAATACCCCGACAGCCTGCTTTCCGGTTTGCGCTGGCGCGATGTAGGCCCGATGCGCGGTGGACGCACTTATGCTGTCGCCGGCCACGCCAGCCAGCCCGATACCTTTTATTCCGGCTCCGTCGGCGGCGGCGTGTGGAAGACCGAGAACTCCGGCCGCACCTGGTTCCCTATCTCCGATGACGGCATTCCGATCGGCTCGATCGGCGCCATCGCCGTCGCTCCTTTGAATCCCAACATCGTCTACGCCGGCACGGGCGAGCCCGACATCCGCAGCCAGAACTCCTACGGCATTGGCGTGTTCAAATCCACCGACGCGGGCCAGACATGGACCCATATCGGACTCGACGCCACGCGCCAGATCGGACGCATTGTCGTCGACCCGAAAAACCCGAATCGCGTTTATGTAGCGGCTCTCGGCCACATCTACGATGCCAACCCCGAACGCGGCGTTTACCGCTCGACGGACGGCGGTGCGACCTGGAAGAAGGTTTTATCCAAGAGCGACGATCCCAACAATGTGGGCGCAGTCGATCTTGCCATCAATCCCAAGAATCCGCGTGTGCTCTACGCATCGCTTTGGGCTACGCGGCGTCCGCCGTGGTCGGTGTACGCGCCTACCAACCTGCCCGGCGGGGGGCTGTACAAGTCCACCGATGGCGGCGACGCCTGGAAGCAATTGACCGGCGGGCTGCCCACCGGCGAGTTTGTCGGCAAGATCGGCATTGCGGTCTCACCCAGCAATCCCAAACGTCTTTGGGCAGTGGTGGATGATGTCGGCAGCGCCGTGCCGCGCGGGTTCGCAGCGGGGCGTGGCGGGCACGGCGCGGCGCCCAGTGAAGGGGAAGCAGCCAAAGTCCACCAGGGCGGGGGGGTCTACATCTCCGATAACGCCGGCGCCACCTGGAAGCTGGTCAACGCCGAGAACCGCCTGTGGGGCCGCGGCTGGTACTTCGAAGCTGTGACCGTGGACCCCACTAACCCCGACCGCGCCTATGTCATGAACACGGCCACTTACATGACCACCGACGCGGGCAAGACCTTTGTACCCGTCAAGGGAGCACCCGGCGGCGACGATTACCACCAGCTTTGGGTGAATCCCAAGGACGGCAACCGCATGGTACTCAGCAGCGACCAGGGCACGGTGGTCAGCGTGGATGGCGCCAGGACCTGGAGCACCTGGTACAACCAACCGACCGCGCAGATTTATCACCTGGCCGCCGACAATCGTTTCCCATACTGGCTCTACGGCGCGCAACAGGATAGCGGCGCTGTTGGCGTCAGCACCTGGTCGAACGAGGGCCTACTCACATTCCGCAACTGGCAACCCACCTGCCTGGCCGGCGAAAGCGCCACCGCCCTGCCCGACCCCAAGGACGGAAATATTCTGTACGGCGGCGGTGCGGGACGTTGCGATCAGTCGTTTAACATTGCCGCGCCGCTCGGCGGACAATTGCCTCCGCCCGATGCCAACGATCCCGACCGCAGAACCTGGACGCTTCCACAAGTCTTCTCCCAAGCGGATGACGCGCTTTATTACGCCAATCAATTCGTCATGCGCTCGCGCGACCGCGGCCGCACCTGGCAAAAGATCAGCGGCGATCTCTCGCGCGTGAACCCGGCAGTGCCTGCCACGCTTGATCCGATTACGGCCAAGGACATCGACCAGCCGATGAAAGACCGCTTCGGCGTAGTGTATTCGATCGGTCCCTCGCCCCTCCAGGCCGCCACCGTCTGGGTTGGCACCGACGATGGCTTGATCTATGTCACCCGCGATGACGGCAAACACTGGGCCGACGTCACGCCGCCGGCGATGACGGCCTGGAGCAAGGTCTCGCAGATTGAAGCTGGCCATTTCGACGCCGAGACCGCCTATGCGTCGGTCGACCGGCACCGCCTCGCGGATAACCCGCCTTACATCTATCGCACACACGATGGCGGCCGGACCTGGCAGAACGTGGCTGCCGGCATCCCCGATGACGCTTATGTCAACTCGGTGAAGGAGGATCCCCAAGTCAAGGGCCTGCTTTACGCCGCTACCGAACTTCGCCTGTACGTTTCCATCGATGACGGCGTGCAATGGCAATCGTTGCAGAACAACATGCCGGTCACCTCGGTTCGCGATATCGTGGTGCACGGCGACGATCTGGCGGTCGCCACCCACGGCCGCGGTTTTTGGGTGATGGATCAAATGACGCCGCTGCGCCAGCTTGCTGCGCAGGGTGCGCAGATCGTTTCCTCCAGCGCGCATCTGTTCCGGCCCGGTGAGAGCTACGCCATCCGGGCGGGCGGCATGAACGGAACACCCCTGCCGCATGAGGAGCCGCAAATGCAGAATCCGCCCTCCGGCGTTCTGGTCTACTATTGGCTCAAGACCGCAGCCAGGCAGCCGCTGAAGATCGAGCTGCTGGATGGCAGCGGTGCGGTGCGCGCCTGTGCGGCCAGCGACACGCCGGTGCGCCCGGTGGATACCGAAACTCTGGACGTTCAGGCGATCTGGCGGCAACCCGCGGAGCCGCCTTCCGCCGCCGCGGGAATGCATCGCCACGCCTTGGGGGACCCCGTGCCACCAGGCCCCGGAGGTTTCGGACGCGGCGCCGCTCCCGCACCGCCGCCGGACGCTTGCCATCCCAAAGGCGCAGCCGTGGAGGGCCAGCCCGCGAATGCGGAGGCCGCCGGGCCCGG
>JBAVYH010000197.1:0-5174 GCA_049698695.1 Bryobacteraceae bacterium
CGTCAGCCCGGCCGAGCCGTGGCCGCGCCGCCGCCCGAGCCTGCGCTACCATAGGCACTTGTCCCAGCCCCTGCCGCGTCTCCGCCTCGATCTCGATTTCATGCCGTCCCCCGCAGCCGACCACCCCGGCCTGCTGATCCGCGATGGACACCACTTCTCCGACTCGGTACTGATTGTTCCGCCGCTGCTGACCGAATTGCTGGCATGCTTCGATGGAAAAAAGACGGACCTCGACCTGCGAGCCATGCTGGTGCGGCTGACCAACGATCTCGACGTCGGCCAAATCGCGATGGGTCTGGTGGAAACCCTGAGCGCAGCCGGTTTCCTGGAAGACGAGAGTTTCGTCCGCATAGAACAGGAACGCCGCCGGCAATTCGCCGCCGAGACGGTGCGCCAACCGGCCCACGCCGGCGGCGCTTACCCGGCCGAAACCGACACCCTCAGCCAGACCTTGGCTCGTTACATGGATGGCGCCGCGCCGGCATCGCGAAACGAATCGTTAATGGCGATCGCGGCGCCGCACGCCAGCCCGGAGGGTGGCGCGAAATCCTACCGCGCCGCCTTCCGCATGTTGCGGCCCCAGGATCGCGAACGGACGTTCGTAATTCTGGCTACTTCTCATTACGGTCCCCCGGAAAAGTTCGGCTTGACGCGCAAGAACTTTCTCACGCCGCTGGGAGAATCGCCAACCGATGTCCGGCTGGTGGACTGGCTCGCCCAGCGCGCTCCCGGCGCCATTGAAATGGAAGATTTCTGCCACTCTTTCGAGCACACCGTCGAGCTGGAGCTGATCTTCCTGCAGCACGCCCTCGGGCCTCAGGCGCGCATTCTGCCGATTCTTTGCGGAGGCTTCGCCAAGAGCCTGATCGAAGGCGGCAAACCGGAAGACGACGAGCGGGTGCGCCGCTTCATCGATGCGCTGGCGGAACTGCGGGAGCGCGAAGGCAGCCGCCTTTTCTGGATTCTGGGAGTGGACATGGCGCATATGGGCGCGCGCTACCACGACCCGTTCAAGGCCCGCGCCGGCCAGGGCATGATGAACGAGGTCGAGACGCGCGACCGCGATCGCATCGCCCGCATCAACTCTGGCGACGCGGACGGCTTCTGGGAATTGGTGCGCGAAAACCGCGACGATCTGAAGTGGTGCGGCTCGTCGCCCTTCTACACCTTCCTCAAGACCGCTCCCCGCGCGCGCGGCGAACTGCTCAGCTATGATCAGTGGAACATCGATGATTCGAGCGTAGTAAGTTTCGCCGGCATGTCGTTCTCCGAGCCGTAAGTGGGGCATGCTTCAGCTTGCCAACGCCCGCTTGCGGGCGCGGTTATGCTTTCCGCTTGCCCACGCGCCGCTTGGCGCTGCCAATCCCCAATCCTAACCGCCGGCTCGCAGGCTCACCAGGTCGCTGAACACGCCGTAGGCCGTCTGCTCCACGCCGGGGTCGATCGAAACTGTGCCGAACGTGCCCATCAGGTCGGTGTCGAAGAGCAGGATGTTGGAGGTGCCCTGCGGCGCTGCCAGGATGTCGGCGCGGTCCAGTACTTCGGCGCGGACGCGCAGCGAGACTCCCGCCCTGGTGCGCCGCGCGCGGCTGATCAGGCGCACGGTCTTGCCCTGGCGGTTGATCGCTTCGATCCGCTCCGGCGTCAGGCGGGCGATGCCGCGCGTCGCAACCTGCTGCGGCGTGGTACGCGCGTCCAGCAGCACGTTGGCCAGCGCCGCGGTCTTGGCGGCGGAGTCCCAGCCCTCCACATCGAAAGCTCCGCCCGCTTCGGTGATGCCCATGGCGCGGGCCGCGGCCAGCCCGTCTTCGAATGACCCGCCGCGCTCCATCGTCTCCACCACCACTTTCGACGTGGAATTGAGCGCCCCCGCGAAGCCCAGCACCTTCACTCCCGGCATGGTGTGCCGCCAAAGGTTGAAGACCGGCGCGCCATCCATCACCGCCGATTCGAATCGGAACTCAACCCCAGCGCGCGCCGCCGCATCGCGCAGATCGGCGTAGGCGTGTGCGATCGGACCTTTATTGGCAGTGACCACGTGCATGCCGCGGGCGAACGCCGCGCGGATGTGAGAGATCGCCGGCTCGCCGCTGGTGGGGTCGAGCGTGGTCAGTTCGACGGCAACGTCCGCGCCAGCCGCCTCCAGAAACTCTTCGATGGACCCTGCGCGCCGGCCGAACTCGGGCTTGGCACCGACCCCGTTTCGGTCCACCGCGGTCCCGTGCCGCAGCGTGTGAATGCCGGTGATGGTGAACCCAAACTCGCGGCGCTTGTTCGCGATCAGCCGCTCGAGAGCGCGCGCCACGTTCCCATAGCCGATCAGTGCCAGCCTCAAGCTTCGATTTTAGGCTAACGGCAATCCCCGCCGCGCTTTTCCTATTCGACCGCGATCGTGATGCCGCTCTGGCTCTGCGCGGTGCCAATCTGTATCACCAGCGGCAGCGCGCTTCCCGGCGTCACGCTGTCTGGCACCACGGCGTTGATCTGCGTTAACCCGGCCACCGCGTCCGGCGCGGCGCCGGCGTAATTGATCTGCGTGGCGGCAACCCCGCCGATCGTCACTGTGACGGGTTGCGCCACCAACAGCGGCCACTGGCCGCCGATCAGGGCCGTAATCCATCCATCCGTGCTCGCTGGGTCGGTCACGCCGCCGCCGGTAAGGAAAATCTGCACCACCGAGCCCCGCGCCGCCGGATTGGCTTTGCCGTTGAGCGAATTGTTCTGGTTGAGAATGGCGCCATTGCCCTGGCCCGTGAAATCGAGTGAGAAGACAGCCGGCGTCGTAGACTGCACGTTGAGCGTCACCGGCGCGGACGTTGCGCCCTGGTATGACACCGTCATCTGCGTGGTCGCCTTCCCCGCCACCTCGTAAGGCACAACCGCATTGACTTGTCCGGCGCCCGCATAGGTAAGGGCGGCGGCTACGCCATCGAAGAATACCTGGGTACCGCCCAGGTTGGTGGTGAGAGCTGTGCCGGCGGAGTTGAGTTGCGCCCCCACACCGGGCGGGGCGGGCCCAAGGTTGCTGCCGAAGACTGAGATGATGTCGCCGGGCGAAACCGGTCCAAGGGTGAAACTCGCGGCGCTGGTCACGCCCGCAACCTGCGGCACCGGCGCCGGCACAGCCTGCTCGGTCACCGTGAACGACTGCGGGCCAATCTGCAGTATGCCGCTGCGCGCCGCCGAAGTATTGGCCAGCACCTGGTAGGCGACATATCCGTTGCCGGAAGTGGCCGAAATGTTCGTGATCTTCATCCAGCTCACGTTGCTGGTCGCGCTCCAGGGGCACCCCGCCGCGGTCGTCACCTGGACCGTGCCCGTGCCGCCCGCGGAGCTGAGGGTGACGCTGGCCGGGCTCACCGTCAGATTGCTGTCCAATCCGGACTGGGTGACCGTGTACTGCTGCGATCCCGCCGCCGAGGCTTGCGGCGTGGCCCATCCGGCTTCCACCGTAAGGCCGCCGGCGCGGGACGTATAACACGAGTTAGCCGCGATGTTAAAGCTGAACGATCCGCTGCCCGTGCCCGTGGCATAACCTACGCCGGCAGCTCCGGTCGTAATCCAACTCACGCCGCTGGCGGCATTCCACACGCAGCCGGTCTGCAGTGTCAGGCTCGCCGTGCTGGCTGCTGCGCCCGTCGTGGTGCCGGTTCCGCCCAGGGTGAGCGAGCAGGTGGCCGCTTCTTCCGTGATCGGCAGTTTGTAAGTGGTGTAGTAATCGTATATCAGGATGTTACCCGTCAGCTTCGCCGCGGTCAGGTTCGGCGCCGCGGTCCAGTTCACGCTGCCGGCGCCGGGCCCCGTTCCCGCCGCTCCAGCCGATACCGTGATCCAGGCGGAATCCGAGCTGTAAGTCCACGCACACAGAAACGGGCTCGGCGTCGCCGTAAGCGTACCGCTGCCACCCGCGGCCGTAAGCGTCGGGATCGGATTCGGGGAAAAGACCCAGCCGCATTGCTGCGCCGCTAGCGGAGCGGCCAGCGCCGCCAACAGCAAGATGGGCCTCATCCACACGATTGTAGCGCCAGGCGGCACGCGCGCAGAATGTTCACCGCGCCCGGCGTGTCGCCATGCACGCAGATGGTCTGGACCCCGCCTTCCCGGGCGAGCCGTACCGCCTGCGCCGCCGCCGCGTCCGGATCGGTGATCAGGGCATCCGCAAACTGGCGCGAGCGCAACGTCCCGTCGGCTTCATAGCGCCGGTCGGCAAAGCCCTCCGCCGCCACCCGCAGGCCCATCTCGCGCCACACGTCGAGCATGGGCGAGCCGGCTAGTCCGAACAGCAGCGCCTGCGGTTTCCAGTTCTGAACCGCCGTCCCAATCGCCCGCGCCACCACGCGATTGCGCGCCGCCACGTTGTACAGCGCCCCGTGCGGCTTCACGTGGACGATGGTCGCGCCCTGCCGTCCAGCCACCGCCTCCAGCCGGCCGATTTGCCACGCCACCGTGTCTTCGATTTCGTCTTCGCTCATGGGGATTTCGAGGCGGCCGAAATTGGCGCGGTCGGGATAACCGGGATGCGCTCCGATGTTCACGCCGCGCTCCAGCGCCAGTCGGACGGTGCGCTCCATCATGCCTTCGTCGCCCGCGTGGCCGCCGCAGGCGATGTTGGCCGAAGTGACATGCTCCATCAGGCGCGCTTCGAGCGCAGCGTCTTCCATCTCCCCCAGGTCGCAATTCAGATCGATCGTCACAGCGAAAACAGCCACTCTTCGGTCGCGCGCAGCGCGCTGAGCGCCTGTTCGATGGTAACGGATTCGAACGCGATCCGGTCGCGCGGCCGCAACTGGCCGAGGCACCAGAAATCGGCGGAAATCACACTCGCCGGCTTGGGATAGCCGCCGGTAGTCTGGTGCTCGACGAACAGGATGATCGGCTGGCCGTCCGGCGGCACTTGCACCGCGCCCAGCCCCACGCCCTCGGTGAGCATGTGGCCGGCGGGGCTGGGGATGGGCTCGCCGCGCAGCCTCAGCCCCATACGGTTCGATTCCTCGCTCACCGCCCAGGAGCCGCGGTAAAGTTCCTCCCCGAACCACTCCGCTTGCGGCCCGCGCGTGGCGCGCAACGGGCCTGAGCGCAAAAAAGGAGGCGGATCGACTGCCCGGCGCGGCTGCCGCACGGCGGCATCGCCAATCGGCAGAACGTCGCGGGGCCGCAGCGCGCGCCCGCCAACC
>JBAVYH010000198.1:0-2674 GCA_049698695.1 Bryobacteraceae bacterium
CTGCACCAGTTCGCCGCGTTCTTCAGCGGTGACAACCAGCGCAGCAGCGGGAGCACGGGGCATCGCTCCTATAGTATGAACCAAGACCACCTAAAGGTAAAGCTATCTATGAGACACTATACTAGGAACCAAAGTCCTGCGACAAACAACGCGGCGAGAATCAGGAGGAGCCAGCAAAAGACATTCATCCTCTGAACCGTTCACCTGGTGGGCGGAGCGACTTCTTTTACGGAAGTCGGAGGCCCTCCGGCAGTATCGGAAGAGCCGATGCACGCAAAGCCGTCCGCCCGCACCTTTCCGCTGAGAAGGTCTTTTGATTACGCCTTTTCTGCCCGCGGAACAAACAAGTTGTAAAGCAGGGCAAACAGGTAGCCGCCAACAGCGCCGTCGACGATTCCATATCCGGTGCCGACCAACACGTCGAGTACCGTACGTGACGCGTGGAAACCGGGATAGACGGAGCTGAGTCCATGCAGGAAATTGCTGCCGTAGGATGGGGCAGCTAAGTTGACGAGCCCGACCAGGAGTATGCTAGCGCCCCAGAGAATCGCTGACACGATCGCTAGAGCTTTCGCCGAGAGTTGCATTGTGAGGGGCTTTCCTTTCAAATCAAGCATGAACCGCTTCGCTGTCGAGCGCAACCACACGCCAGCCATGTCGGCGCCGCCCACGAACCAGAACATTGTCCGCGCTGCACCCCCAATCAGCCGGACACCGTGCTGGGCGCCAAGGAGAAGGGAGTCTTCGATTTGCTGACCGGGAAATGACCTCGCGGATCCCAGCAACCGAATCTGGCTGCGGGGCAGCACCGGGGCAGCACGTCAGCGGTCCGTGGGGCCCTTCACGCCCAGGTGGCGAACTGAACTGGACCGAAAACACAACTACTTAGACCCAACTGGACTGAACTGGACTGGCGGTCACCGGGTTCGATTCCCGTTAGCGCTACCATGTTTTCATAGAGTTACGGGGAATGCGCTGGTACGCGCTGGCACCAATTCACATTTGCCCGACTTCGCCCAACCGTCACTATATCTACGGCTGGCCACCGGAAGGCGCTTCTTCCGGCTGATCAGGCTTCGGCGGAACCTCCGGTTTTGGTTCAAAACCGAGGACAACACTCTCACCGGCGCGCAAGGTCCCGAGTTGACCGCTGACGACACGAGCCCGGCCGAGTGCGTCGGCCTCTTTGGCCGTTGCCATTCTCCTTCCGAAAGGTCCCGTCGCCTCGGTCCTCGCACGTCGATGTGCTTCCGGAAGGAGGCGTTCTACCCACGCGATGATCTTCTCAGCGGTATCGACGAGTGCCTTCGCCTTCGCGCAGTCAACCGGCTTGCCATCTGTCACCGCGATGCCCTCGTGCGCGAGGGCGTTTCTCGCCTTTCGAATTTCGGTGAACCCCTTCCAGAGTTCCGGTTCATCCTTTAGCGACTGGCCCGTGAAGACCCGAAGGAGCGTATCGAATCGCTCGCCCACAGACGGTGTTTTTAGCCAGTGCTCGTCATGCCGCTCTTTTATCCAAGTCCAGAGGTTCTCTGGTAGGGGTTTCTCACGCTCCAGGATATCCAGCGCCCACCCGATGAAGTTCTCCAAGGCAGCGGAAGCCATCACCGTCGCGGCCCCTGTGTTCGGCAACTGATCTCGCGCGTCCAGAAGCAGTTGGTCCCAAACGTACGGCTCGGCTGCCTCGGCACGGTCTACAATCATCTGGTAAGTTTCAGGAGTGACCGATGCATAACCCACCCTCGACTGACCCGCGGCGCGGCCGCGTATTTTCCCCTCCTCCACTGCCAAATCTTGGGAATCGTCGGTCAGATAGCGGAGGACCCATGGATCGCGTCCAATGACAACTGGTTTGATCTCGAACGCTCGCGAGTAGACGCGAATTCGCGCGAGGACCTGATTCGCGATTTCGAATGCGAGTTGCGAGTTTGGATCGTGAGACCCTCCTAAAGTTGACGAGCGGTCGAACTCTGGTTTGATGAAATCGAGGGTTAGGACATTGGTCCGGGCGACCCTCTTCCCGTTTACGAGCAGGTTATCGCTGAACACCGCTGCGCTCAGCTTGACGAAGACACCTCCAACCACACTTGCGGTTGGGTCTGGCCGTTCGGCGATAACAGACGGGAAATGAACTCGGACGTGATAGTCATCCGTCCTAATCTCCAGAGTTGGCCACTCGCCGGTTTCAGTGACGAGAATATCGAACGGCAGAGCGATAAAAAATCGGGCGATCACACTCGCTTGATCTTACCGCATGGGCCAGCGGGCTGAACACTCGGCGATTGAATATCGCAGCGCGTTTCCGTCTTGTTCCGCCCCCTGTCAACCCTTCCTACTTCCGCGCCGCCAAGCCGTCCGCTCCATGGATGGCGTGCGAATAGACGTCGGCCGTCACGGGCCCAGAGAGTGATCCAGGCGCTCCGAAACTACCGCCAGAGCTACGCCGCTAGCCGGAAGTGGCACTCGATGCCGATGAGCAATCCGACGTGCCGTTGAGCAAGCCGCCGAACTATGCTATAGGAGCGCGGCCAGTGGGACTCTATCGTCGGCCTAGTGTCCTGTCTCTAAAGTTCGTTTATACTTCCGCACCTTCCTGATGATCGTGTTGGCGCTCGCCACCCACTGGAACGGTTGGGGGGCCTTGTTGCTGTCGCGAATGTATTCGCGGATCGTT
>JBAVYH010000199.1:0-2809 GCA_049698695.1 Bryobacteraceae bacterium
GCCGACAGAACGTTGATGTTCGCCTCGACATTGATCGTCCCCGACGTGTTGGCCAAATCGGGATACTCATTCGGCAGGACGATCGTCGTCTGCTGCCCGGCGCCGAGGTTCACTGAATCGATCAGCACGATCTGACCCTCGTACGCCGGGACGAGACCGTCATCGGCAAGCTGAACAAGCAGAACGTGAAGGTGCGCGTGGCTGACGTGAAGAAGGCGATCAAAGCTGGCGATAGCGTACCGGGAGCCGATCTGGAGTTTCGCAATCCACTGGTCAGGAAATGATACCTGCGTCGTACACGGGCTCCTGCGAATCGCGCAACATGCGACGATGCGCAGGGCGGCGGGACTGGCTCGGTCACGCTCGCCCGCGTATTCCCGCCCGTTATGCCCATGTGGTGGACATAGCGAAAAAGAAGGGTCAACATAGTATCCGGATCAACGATCAATGGCAAATCTGCTTCATCTGGCGCGAAGACGCGGCAGAACGCGTCGAGATTGTCGACTATCATTAGCGAGGTGAATACGAGAATGGCTAACAAGGATCGGCTTCCACCCATTCATCCGGGAGAAATCCTCCGCGAAGAGTTCCTGTCTCCTCTCAGCATGTCGGCACACGAGTTGGCTATGGCCCTGAGGGTGCCTGCAACACGCATCAACGACATCGTTAACGAGAAGCGCGGGATCACGGCGGACACCGCCCTTAGTCTGTCACGCTACTTCGGCACGACACCAGGTTCTGGATGAACATGCAGGCCTCTTGGGAGTTGGAGGTGGCGGAAGACCAACTGGGCGATGCGCTAAGCCGCGAGGTGCTGCCCAGGACTGCGTGAGCGCTCGGAACCCGGATACACCTGAGGCCCTCTGGGTCACAACAGGAATCAGATTATGATTGCCCCCAGCCGCGCAGGAGGGAATTAAATGTGGCTCAGAGAATGGCGATCGGCGTGCGGTCGGGAAGGCCAGGAAATGGCGAAGAAGAATCCGGCGCTGTTCATCCGGGTGAAGGTAGGATCAGAACAAAAAGCCGACCTCTTGGCCACTGCTTGTGGCAAACTGGGACTGGTGGGCATGTCGAAAATCCAGATGGGAACCTTCAAACCGCCCTCTGCCGAAGACCCCGTGTTAAGCGAGGTTGTCCGGCGGTTGTCCGAGGTCTATCACCCTCTCCGAATTTACCTGTTCGGCTCGGCGGCACGCGGGGATGCTGGCCCAGACAGCGATTATGACCTGATGGTCATTCTCCCCGATGAAGCCCCACAGCATCTCCGGCGGGGGAACCCTGGATACCGCGCTCTTCGTGGAACCGGGGTAGCCGCGGACGTGCAGGTTTGGCCGGAGAGCGATTTCAATAGGCAGTTACATCTGAAGGCATCATTTCCATCCACCATCGTTCGGGAAGGGAAGCTGCTGTATGGAGCCTGACCCGGTCCTTGTCTCGAACACCAGGGAATGGCTTTTGCGCGCCAAGGAAGACTTGAACAATGCGCAGCACGATTTAACAAGTAGCGGAGAAGGCGATGAAGGCTCTTCTTACGTGGCACGACTCAGCCTTTCGGAATACCCACAATCTTGAGGAGTTGGGCGAACTGTGCACGCGGATAGATGGCACGCTCGCGCCAGCAGTGGAAGACGTCACGCCTTTGACGGAGTATGCAGCGAGGTTCCGATATCCTGGCGCGCCCTGGGAGCCAACCTTGCAGGAAGCGCAGGAATCTATCGAGCTTGCGCGGATATTCCTCCACACCATCCTCAAAAGGCTGCCACCTCGCATTACCAACTTTGATGATCGTTCCAAAGAGGGTACTCCAGTCACGCCCGTCTGAATCAGATTGTGATTGGAGCCAGCCGCGCAGGAGGAAATTACATGCGGCTCAGAGAATGGCGATCAGCGTGCGGATCGGGAGGGCCAAGAAATGGCGAAGAAGAATCCGGCGTTATTCATCCCGGTGAAGGTCGGGTGAGGAAACCGGACGAACGGCGGACGTGTGTGGGAAACTGGGAAGGGCGGCTTGCTCATGGCACCAATGTTGCAGCAAATCTTGCAGGAGTTTCGGCGGGGTTTGGAGGGAATCTACGGTCCACGCCTAGCTGGCCTGCTCCTGTTCGGATCCCAAGCCCGGGGCGATGCACTTCCAGACTCCGACATCGACGTCATGGTCATGCTCCATGGGCAGGTTAATCCTCTCAAAGAGGCTAGCCGCATCAGCCGGTTCCGAGGTGATCTTTGTCTTCGCCACAACGTCGTGATCACTTGCGTGTACATCTCGGCGGAAGATGCCCAGGCTGCCGACAGCCCGCTGCTTCAGAACATCCGCGCAGAGGGCGTCGCCGTGTGAACGCAAATCAACAAGGGTTGCTCACCAAAGCTCGCCGGAGTCTGGCCGCAGCCCGGCGCCTTGCTGCGGACGGGGATCGCGATTTTGCTGTATCCCGTGCGTACTATGCCATGTTCTACACCGCGCAAGCTTTTGTGCTCGTCCGGGGACTGCGCTTTTCGAAGCATTCTGCCGTCATCGCCGCATTCGGGCAGGAATTTGCGAAAGACGACGAGACACTTCGGGAGTTCCATCACGGCCCCGTCGAAGCTCAAGACGCGCGCAATGTCGGCGATTATCAGATCGACGCGATCCTGTCTGACGAAGATGTCCAGTCTCACCTGGATCGGGCTGACCGATTCATCCAGCTAGTGTCCTGTCTCTAAAGTTCGTTTATACTTCCGCACCTTCCTGATGATCGTGTTGGCGCTCGCCACCCACTGGAACGGTTGGGGGGCCTTGTTGCTGTCGCGAATGTATTCGCGGATCGTT
>JBAVYH010000200.1:0-26558 GCA_049698695.1 Bryobacteraceae bacterium
CCAACCTGGCCAAACTCGAAGTTCAGGAACTCGCGGACGCTACCCGCCGCCACGGCCGCTCCCTCCAGCGTTGTCCAACGCTGCTGCGTTCCTTCGTGAACCACAGTCCTCTTTCTTTGCGCCTCATGTAGGACATTAGTTATGCAGGAATCAATAATTCCGTCGCTTCAGGCCTTTGCCAGCGCCGCTTTCACGCGCTCCGGCGTCATCGGCAACTGCCGCACGCGAGCGCCCACGGCATCGAAGATGGCGTTGGCCAGCGCCGCGCCCATGGCGATGATCGGCGGTTCCCCGCCGCCCAGCGCCGGCATCTCCGGATTGTCCACCAGCACAATCTCAATTTTCGGCAACCAGGAGAATCGCGGAATCTGGTAGCTGTCGAAGTTGGTGTCAAGCACCTCGCCGTTGCGGAAGCGCACTTCCTCGCTCAGCGAGTAGCCCAGGCCCATGATGACGCAGCCTTCGGCCTGCTGCCGCATTCCGTCGGGGTTGACCACGAATCCTTCGTCCAGCGCCAACACCACGCGCTTCACCTTGACGGCGCCCGTCGCCCGGTTCACCTCCACTTCCGCTATGGTCGCGTTGCAGGCGTTGGCATACATGCCGCACGCCATTCCGGTTCCGCGCCCGCCCGGCGCGTGGCCGGGCTTCCACCCGAAGTGTTTGGCGGCGGTTTCGAGCACGCGCCGCACCCGCGCATTCGTCAGGTTGTTGAGCCGGAATTCCAGCGGGTCCACTCGCATCGCCGCGGCCAATGTGTCGATATGCGATTCCCGCGCGAAGGTGTTGCTGTTGACCGAAGGCGCGCGCCACGCGCCGACGGCGAACGGATTCATCCCGGGAGGGTTCCCGCCCATCCATCCGCCTGCGGAGGTCACCCGCTTGTTCGGGATGTCGTAGAACGGATCAGCCTCCCTTTCCCCCGCCCCGAACACCTGGCCGTCCCAGAGCACGATCTTGCTGGCCGCGGCGAGGCTATAGCTGTTCAGCACGATTCCCGCGCGAATCTTCATCACCGCTGCCGGCCGGAACCGGTCGTAGAAAAACTCTTCCTGACGGCTGTAGACCACCTGCACCGGTTTGCCGGTGATTTTCGCCAGGCGCGCCGCTTCCACTCCCTGGTCGGCTTCCGTCTTGCCGCCGAATCCGCCGCCGACGTAGCGGGAGATGATCCGGACCTTGTCGGGCGGCATCTCCAGCGCCGCGGCCACCGCGCGCTGCACCATGAACGGCGCTTGCGTGCTGGCCCACACCGTGACCTTGCCGTCTTCGATCTGCGCCGTGGCCGAGTGCGTCTCCATGGGTGCGTGGGCAACATAACTGTTCAAGTAAGTTGCCTCGAGCGTCAGGCCCGCCATCCCCGCGTGCGCCGCCAGATCGCCGCTCTGCGCCACCACGCGAGGCTGCGGTGCCGTCTTCTGAATGTGGTCGAAAATGGTTTGGTCATTGGGACCGGCCGGCGGGTTTTCCCACTCGGCCTTGATCTTGGCCAGCGCCGCTACCGCGATATCGCGCCGCTCGTGCAGCACCGCGATCATGGCGCCGTCTTTCACCACCCGCGCGCCGCTCACCTTCTCGGCCGCCGAAGTGTCGGCCGATTTCAGAGTCGCGCCATGCGCCGGCGGGCGCAGAATGGCCGCGTGCAGCATGCCCGGCAGCAGTAAGTCGCCGGCGTATTCCGCGCGGCCCGTCACCTTATCTGGGCCGTCCTTGCGACGCGGCGACGTGCCGATCACTTTGAACCCCGACGTCTTCACCGGTACATTTTCCAGGTGCCGCTCGATGCGTTTTCCTTCCACCAGTTGCCCGTACGTCACCGCATTCGAAGGCTTGCCCGATTCGCGGATGGTCCCGGATTCCGCCTGCAACTGGGCGGCCGGCACTTGCAGCCGCTCCGACGCCATCTCCAGCAACGCCGCTTTGGCTTCCGCCCCCGCCTTGCGCACCACCGGCCAGAACAGCGGCGTGGTCATCGATCCAAACGTTCCCATGTCATACGGGCACAGTTCGGTATCGCCCATCGCCACGTCCACCGTGTTCAGCGAGACGTCGAGCTCTTCGGCCAGCGCCATCGCCAGCTCGGTCATCGCACCCTGGCCCAGTTCCACCTTGCCCACCAGGCAGGTCACCCGGCCGTCCGCGCCGATTTTCAAATATGCGTTGAGATCCGTCGGGCCGCGTTGCCGCCCCGGCAGCCGCCCCGGTTCCTGAGCCTCCGCCAGGTCCGCGCCGAAAAAGACGTACAGCCCCGCGCCCGCGACCCCGAAGAAATCGCGCCGCTTCATGCCATCGGTTGCGATTACGACGTCAGCCATCACGCACCTGCCTTTACCGCCCCGGCGGCTTCCTCGATCGCATCCAGGATGCGCGGATGCGATCCGCAGCGGCACAGATTGTCCTCCATGTGCTGCGCAATCTGCTCCCGCGTGGGATGCGGCGTCTTCAGCAGAAACGCGTACGCGGTCAGAATCATTCCCGGCGTGCAGTATCCGCACTGGTACGCCTGGTGCTCCAAGAAGGCCTGCTGGATGGCGTGGAGCCCATTCCGGCCGAGCCCTTCGATGGTCATCACCCGCTTGCCGGCCACCGCCTTCAGCGGAGTCGCGCACGATCGCACCGCCTCGTTTTCCACGATCACCGTGCAGGCCCCGCACAATCCTTCGCCGCAGCCGAATTTCGTGCCCGTGAGGCCCAGATCGCTGCGTAACACCCACAGCAGCATCCGTTCGTCGTCTGCCAGCACGGCCGCCGTTTTGCCATTCAAGGTGAATGAAATGGTCCGTTCCATATCGGTTTCCCAACCTGACTATAACAAGAGGATCGGACCGTGTAATCCCTGAATCGCACCAGTGCGGAAAAGTTTACGAAATTCGCGCGGACAGCCGGGTTGACAGACGAAAGCGTCTGTCCCACCTCGCCGCCGAAGAGTTAGAGGCGCAGTGGGGCAGGCGCTTCCGCCTGCCAACCGATTTTTTCAGAGCTCCGTGAACACCGGGACCGCCAGGCGTACATAGTACGCCCAGAGACTCGCTGCTCTCTGGCGAAGCAGCGGCGCCATGGCTCCGATGTCCCGGAGCCGCGTTCGCCGGGTAAACCGTAACATGCGTATACTGGCCAGTACCGGCCATTGGGCCCGGAGATCAACGGTGACAGCCAACCCGGACCTGGATTTGCGCGACAAAGTGGTGGTGGTGACCGGCGCCGCCAAACGCATCGGCCGCGGAATTGCCCTGCGGCTGGCGCGCGAAGGCGCACGGGTGGTGATCCATTACCACGGCTCGGAGGCGGATGCCCGGCGGACGGCGGCGGAGTGCGGCGGCGCGCCTGTGGTGCAGGCCGACCTGGAATCGGTGGCCGAAATCGAGCGCCTGTTCGCCGAAACCCTGCGCCAGTGCGGGCGCATCGACGGCCTGGTGAACAACGCGGCCCGCTTCACGCGCTTCGATCCGCTTGAAATCTCCGAAGCCGATTGGGACTTCATCCACTCTGTCAATCTCAAGGCGGTGTTCTTTTGCTGCCAGGCGGCGGCGCGCATTATGCAACCCGCCGGCGGCGGCCGCATCGTGAACATCAGCTCTCTCGGCGGCATCCGGCCGTGGGCCGAGCACGCCCATTACTGCGCTTCGAAGGCCGGTGTCATTATGCTGACGCGCGCGCTCGCCAAGGCCTGGGCGCCGCGGATCACCGTCAACACGGTTGCTCCCGGCGTGATCCCCTTCGACGACATCGATGAGCGCGGACGCCGCATGGTCGCGGCCACCCCCGCCGGCCGCGGTGGAACGCCCGACGAGATTGCCTCGGCGGTGGTCTATTTCCTCAAGGCCACCAACTTCGTCACCGGGCAATTGCTCGCTGTGGATGGCGGTTTAAGCCAGCGCTGAAGCCATTATTTCGCCGCCTCGCCGTAGGGGCCGGGGCGGAGGGAGCCGCTGGCACAGTGATCAAGGAACCAGCCCAAGGTAGAATACATTTGATGAGCGACACCGAAGATAGCCCGCAGCCGCAGGAGGATTTTCGCATCCCGCTGCCGCCCGCGTCCTTTTCCTTTCTCGTGCTTTCCCTGCGCGCGCAGGCCGAAATGCAGCTTGGGCTGATGCCGTATAGTGAGGAAGACAAGCCTAAGCCGGAGCTCGACCTGGCTCGCCACACCATCGATATGATGGGCGTGGTGTCCGAAAAGACCAAGGGCAATCTCAGCCTGGAGGAGCAGCGGCTGCTGGAAAATTCCCTCACCGAATTGCGCTTCCGTTTCGTGCAGGTCTCCGAGGAGGTAGCCAAAGCGGCCGCCCAGGCGAAAGCTTGAATGGCGGCGCCGCTCAAAATCACCGTGCTAGGTTCGGGCACCAGCGTGGGCGTCCCCACGCTCGGCTGCCATTGCGCGGTCTGCACTTCCACCGATCCGCGCGACAACCGGCTGCGCCCCTCGGTGCTGGTGAGCTACCAGGATCGCCGCGTGCTCATCGACACCACCCCCGATTTCCGCACCCAGGCTCTGCGCGCGCACCTCGACCGCGTGGATGCAGTGCTGTTCACCCACGCGCACTTCGATCACATCATGGGACTGGACGATGTGCGGCCCTTCAATTTCCGCCAGAAGGAACGTATCCCGATTTACGCGGCGCCGGAAACCATGGCGTCCATTCAACGCGTGTTCCAGTATATTTTCGACGGCGTGAAGAAAGAATCGAACGTGGCGCAGCTCGAGCCCCGGCTGATCGAAGGGGGGCCCATCGAGTTGTTTGGCCTCGAGTTTCTGCCAGTGCCCATCCAGCACGGCAGCCAGACGATTTTCGGTTTTCGCTTCGGCGATGCGGCCTACCTCACCGATCACAGCGCCATTCCCGAATCGTCCCTCGACAAGCTGCGCGGCCTGGACGTGCTGTTTCTGGATGCGCTGCGCTACAAGCCGCATCCTACGCACTCGACCGTAGCCCGATCGCTTGAGACGGTGGAGCGGCTCGCGCCGCGGCGGGCTTTCTTCACCCATATCTGCCATGACCTGGCGCATGAGCGGGCGGAAAGTATGTTGCCGCCGCAAGTGCGGCTGGCCTATGACGGCCTGGAAATCACCGTCGACGGCGGCGCGTCATGAGAATCTATCG
Source organism: Bryobacteraceae bacterium (assembly GCA_049698695.1). Classification (GTDB taxonomy): domain Bacteria; phylum Acidobacteriota; class Terriglobia; order Bryobacterales; family Bryobacteraceae; genus Bog-375. The sequence continues at coordinate 5,103 of JBAVYH010000200.1, forward strand.
CAGCCTCGATGAAGTCCCCGCCGATTTCGGCCCCAGCGCGCTCACCATCGGCAATTTCGATGGCGTGCACATCGGCCACCGGAGCATTCTGCAGCGCCTGAAACAAATTGCCCTAGAGCGCGGCTGGAAGCCTTCCGTGTTGATGTTCGATCCTCATCCGGCGCGCGTGGTGGCGCCGCGGCGCGCGCCGCGGCTGATGACGTCGCCCGAGCGGCGCGCCTCGCTGATGGCGCTCGAAGGCATCGAGCAGGCGCTGATTCTGCCGTTCACCACGGACGTCGCCCGGCTCACGCCGGAACAATTCGCTCGCCAGATCGTGGCCGGCCGCCTGGGGGCGCGCGCCGTTCTGGTGGGAGATAATTTTCGCTTCGGTCACAACCATGCGGGCAACGTGGAGACGCTGCGCCAGCTTGGCAGCCTGCTGGGATTCGAAACCGAGATTGTGCCCGCCGTCACCCGCCGCGGCCGGCCGGTGAGCAGCAGCGCGATTCGCGGCCTGCTGGAATCGGGAAGGGTGGCGCTGGCGGCGCGCTGGTTGGAGCGGCCGTATACGCTCGAAGGCGAAGTCGTGCAGGGCCGCGGTATCGGCTCGCGCCAGACCGTGCCCACCTTGAATCTTTCCACCGCCGCCGAGCTGATTCCCAGAACCGGCGTGTACGTAACGCGCACGCACGATCTGGAGGCGCCGCGCGCCTGGAATTCCATCACCAACGTCGGCTACCGGCCCACCTTTGGCGCCAGCAGCGAATTGTCGATTGAGACCTTCCTGCTCGATCTCCTGGCAGGTGAGGCCCCGCGGCGCATTTCCGTCGAGTTCCTCTGGCGCGTGCGCGACGAGCGCAAGTTCACCAACCCGGAGGCGCTGAAAGCGCGCATCCTCCGCGACGCCGCCGCGGCGCGGCGCTACTTTGCGCGCACGCGGACCTTGGTTCTGCGTCCGCCCGCGCCGGCACAGGGGTAGCATGAATCCCATCCACTTTCTGCTCGGCGGCCTGTCCATCGTTTTGATTGACCTGCTGCTGGCGGGCGACAATGCGCTGGTCATCGCCCTGGCCGTGCGCTCGCTGCCGCCGCGCCAGCGCCGGTGGGGCCTCGGTCTCGGCGCAGCACTGGCCGTGGTGCTGCGGGTGGCGCTCACGGCGCTGGCGGCGCGCGCGCTGCGCCTTGAGTACCTGCAGTTGGCAGGCGGCCTGTTCGTGCTGTGGATCGCCTGGAAAGTGCTCGGCGACGCCAGCGACCCGCCCGATCGCGTTCCCGCCGCCGGCCGCTTGTGGCAGGCCGTCTGGTACGTCACGATGGCCGATCTCACCATGTCGGTCGATAACATCCTGGCCATCGCCGGCGCCTCCAAAGGCAACCTCGCGCTACTCATCTTCGGACTTTGCCTCAGCATTCCTTTCGTCGTGTTTGCCAGCAACCTGCTGGTGAAGTTGATGAACCGTTTCCCGGTGCTGGTCTACGTGGGCGTCGCAATTCTGGGGAAAGTGGCGGGCGACATGGTGCTGGCCGACCCGGTGATGGTGCGCTGGCTGCACCCGACCGACGCGCTGCGTTACGCCGTGGACGCCGTGCTAGTGCTTGCCCTGGTGGGCGGGGGCCAGCTTCGCCTGCGTTTTTTTCGGTAGCGTGGCGACGATGATGGCGTAGGAGCGGCCGATCAGGCGCTTCATTTCCCCGGCCGGCAGCGCATCTTCCGTTTCGACGCCAACCCAGTGGTTGCGCGCCGCATACGGCGCCGGCACCACGCCCGGCAACTCGATCAGCTCCGCGTACTCCTCCGGAGTGGCCTTGACCGTGAGAAAATTGCCGACGCCCGGCTCCAGGTTAACTACCGCGAACGTCTTGCCCGCCACCTGGAATGCCAGATGCTCCTCGAACTGCACTACCTCCGCCACTCCACCCAGCGACAGGCAGTGGCGCCGCACCCAATCGATTCCCATAGCGGAGATTCTATCAGCGCTATCAGCGCCGGCGGTCTGGCGCGATGTTGTTATACTCGAAGAAGCGCCGCGCGCCTACACGCTGGAGTGGCGGAACTGGCAGACGCACGGGACTCAAAATCCCGCGCTCTTCACTGAGCATGTGGGTTCGACCCCCACCTCCAGCACCATATTAAAATCAACAACTTACGCCAAAATAGCCACAAAATTTGAGCAATTTTGGGTAATGCTTGCAAGATGAGATGGTACAATCGGGTCGGCTGAAAGATGACCCTGAACCTCTACCGCAGGCATGGTTCCCATTGCATTGGTGGCCGTGCCTTGCACGAAACGACCTACGAAGCAGACGAACTGCGCCGTAGTTGGAAGCGCTGCGTGTGCCCCATCTATGCCTCTGGAACACTGGGCACGGGATTCCGGCGCAAGAATACGGAGCAAACCACCTGGGATGAAGCCAAGGCCCTTGCGCTTGCCTGGGAAAGTGCCGATTCATGGGACGGCGCGGCCAAGGTTGAAAAGCCCGCGCCCCAGGCCCAGGCCCCGGCCCCGGCCCCGGAGCCAGGGGTTAACACCAATGCGCGCGGGGTCACTGTCGCTGAAGCCACAGAGTCATTCATTGCGAATCGGCTGAACCGTGGAATCGAATCGCCAACACTGGCAAAGTATCAGACGTTCATCAAACAGCTTCGCGCATACTGCAATTCGCGCGGGTACGTGTGGTTGAGTCAATTGGGTGTCCTGGACATGGACCCCTTCTATGCTTCGTGGAAGGACGGCAAACGCTCGCGCGCCAAGAAATTGGAACGTCTGAAAGGCTTCGTTAAATTCTGCCTGAAACGGAAATGGTTCACAGAGAATATCGCAGAGGATTTGGAAGCCCCGGAAGGGTCTTCCATGCCAGCAAACAAAACCCCATTTACCGATGCGGAATTGAACCGGATCTATGCCGTGTGTGATGCTCTTGAGGGACCCACAGCCCCTGGCCCCGGACACCGTGACTGGAGCGGAGATGACGTAAGAGATTTTATCCTGCTATCAATCTACACCGGGTTGCGCATTTCCGATGTTGCCACGTTCGATATAAGCCAACGCTTGAAGGGTAACGACGTGTTCCTGCGAATGCACAAAACCAAGAAGGAACTTTATACCTGGATACCTGATTGGCTAGTGGAGCGGCTGCGCGCGCGCGAACGCGACCACGGAAGACTTATTTTTCGTTGCGGCGCATCACGCGAAATGCGAACGATGGCTGAACTATGGAGAGTCAAGCTCGCCAAAGTGTTCCGGCTAGCTGGTCCTTTCGATGAGAAGCCCACACCACACAGATTTAGACACACGTTCGTGCGCATCCTGCTTGAAAATGGCGTGCCAATCGCGGACGTAGCGGAATTGATTGGCGACACGGAAGAGATAGTCCGCAGGCATTATGCCCGGTGGGTTCCTGAACGCCAGGCACGCCTAACGCGCATCCTTCAAGAAGCCTTAGGGCCAAAGAAGCCCAAGCTGGTTGCGCTGGCTGGGGGCAAGAAGTAGCGGGTTGACTTAAGCCGCGTTCAGCAGTCGGTTATAGATGCGCTGGGCCACAGATTCAGGAATACTGTACGTGCTGTGCGCTTTCTTCCGGCCTAGTCGAATGCACACCACGCCGGGCTCATCTTTCACCAGCTTGCGAACGGTTTCCCGGCCCAGGTTCCACTGAGTCTTAAGCTCGCTGACTGTGTAGTGCTTTTCAAACATTGATGCTTCCAAACGAATCGACTGCAACGTGAAGAAGCCGGGCTCCAGAGCCCGGCTTCCAGAATCCTTATGCTACCATGCTGGCCAGGGTTGCCAGTGAAGCTATGCGGCGCGCGCGTTGACTGGCAAGGGAATATATTTATGCGCGTTGCGTGATTCGATTCACTGCGAATCCATGCCAGTGCGCGCCGCTGCGTGGCTTGAATCCCTCTGCATCAAGCCGGGCTGCTATGCGATCAAAACCCATGCCAGTGGCATGCAGAGCCTGCATACGCTCCAATGCTGGCGTTTCCCCAGGGTAGTGGCCGTATGGCTTGCGGCCTTCACAGCGGCCTTCCTTGGCCCGCTTGCGCATCCGTGCGGCCTTCAGCTTCAGGACAATCTGGCTCTTGTCATACTGTGCAAACACGCCCATCATTTGACGAAATGCGATGCGCGCCGGGTCCGATGACATTAGGTCCGGTTCCTGAACGGATATCAGTGCGAATCCTTGCTTCTGAAGTTCCGCGATGGTGGCTTCTTGCACCATCAGTTCGCGCGCCAGGCGGTCAAGACGTTCGATTATGATGGTACGCACACCGTTGCTGTGTAGCGCCGTCATCATGGCGACCCACGCGGGCCGATCCATCGTTTCCTTAGTTCCCGTGACGCCTTCCTCGCGGAACACTTTTACGATGCGAATGTCATGCAGCTTGGCATAAGCCTTGATTGCGGCAAGCTGACGCGGGAAGCCGTCACCGTCAATTTGTGAATCGCCCGAAACCCTGACGTATCCAAATGCCTTCGTCATCTTTCAGCCTTTCGCGCGTTTCAACCAGCTTACGCTCTACTTTGCCTGAATCCGGGTCCACCCAAGTACCGCCCAGGATCACGGGCAGGTCATCGTCTGTGGCTTGGTAGTGTTCGCGTTCCATCAGTTTCAGTATGGGCCGTTCACGATGCAAAGTCAACACCTTTTCTGTAGATAAAGTGTTAATAGTGATTCCATGGCATTTACGCCGCGCGCTCCAAAAGCATCCGCTTTAGCTCTTTCCGTTTAACCGGCAGGCCCAGCGCGCGCAAGCGTTCCGTGATACTACGCAGTCCACTGCCTTCCCGAAGGCAGGCTCGAGCGTATATCCTCACTGCAGCCGGATCGTGAATATCTGGCAACACAGGCGTCTTTTTGCGTGAAGCAAGCCGCTCTTGAGAAGCCATGCGGGTCTGAACTGGCGCAGGTGGTTTTGGTGCGAGCGGTGGATGCAAAAGCCGCTTCAAATCCTCACAAAGGATCGCCCTGGAGAGCACACACGGCCTCACCACGCGCTGGAGCGCGCAGTCCCATACTTCAGGTTCGAATTTGAACGACGCGCCTTGACACTCCGCGCATATAGGATGGTTCGGGTTGATGATTGTCATAGGTATTTACGTCACGCGGCCAAGAGCATTTTTTTCAGCTCTCTTCTCTTGATTGGCAGTCCCAAGGATCGCAAGCGTTCCGTGATACTACGCAGTCCGCTGCCTTCCCGAAGGCAGGCACGGGCGAAACGCGCAACAGCTACAGGATCATTGATATCTGGCACCGCAGGCTGTCTCTTTTTGCGAGCGGCAAGGACTTCCTGGGACACCATTCGAATTTGAACTGGTGGCGCGGGTGGCTTTGGTGCGAGCGGAGGCCTCAGGGGTCCGGAATCCTTGCGCACAGGCACTTCTGGCACGATGCAAGGCTGCGCACGCTCCAAACGCGTTCGGAAGTAATCCCCAGGCGGATACAGAGCATAAGGTTTTAGCTCCAGGAAAACTTTACCTAGGGTCGCCTCGATTCGATACAACCGCTGGAAAAAGCCAACATGCGTCAGGCCAGTGTCACACGCGCTCCAGGGGGTCTCTTCCAAACAATGGCGTTGCCAGAGAAGGAAATCAGCAGCACTGAGCGTTCGCTTGGCGACCAGGTGGACATCACAACAATACTCGCTGTAACGGCTGCCTGAGATCCTTCTGCCTTGTGCGTGCACAGTTCCGTTAGGGCAACTGGAGCGAATTAAACTACGCGATTCAAGAAACCGGACCTCTGAGCAAACGGCGCGCGCGACGCGGCGTAGGACGCAGTAGCACGTTATACCACTTTCCAGGAGTGCGGAGCCTGAGCAATATGAGCATCCAGGCCTGGCGAGTCCAATCCAAGGACTGCAATCAGGGATCACCGCGCACCGCCTTCATCCAGCTTGGCCAGGTCCGCGATCCCGTCACGCGTAGCTTCTGGCGAGGCCGGGGCCAGGAGTGCGGGGCGCGGAGTAGCAGACGCAGCAGCCATTTTAAGAGCCAATTGCTGCGCCAGCTTAGCAGTCTCAGGGTTCGCCATGATCGCTGAGAGGCTCAGGATCTCTACTGGTCCGTCGCCAGAGGGTCCAGTGATTGCAGTGGCTGTGAGGGTTGGGTAAATGAACCGGGAAACGTACTTCATCAGGTCAACACGCATCTCCAAATTGGCCGATATCTCCACGCGTTTCTTCGCGCCCTCTTTGGTCACAAGTTGGGAAATGCACCCGTCCCGAATCAGTGTTAGCATCAGCTTCATAGGGTCCACACCCATTTCTACGCACAAGGCTTTTACTTGCTGTGTGGCATTGCGTTTGCCTCCGTATCTAGGATGGCCGGGCTCAAAGCCAGGGGTGGGGCGTACTACCGTGAGGGCTGGGTTGCCGGTCTTCGTTGTCATGAGGTATCCTTCTGACGCGTGCTACGTGATGCCAGGGGGTGAGCCTGACTGCGGGCCGCTGGCCCCGTGTCGCGCGCTCCCACAGGGCGCGCTCGGGGCAGGCGTGATACTTTTTTGTACATTCGTGCTACGCAAAGTACATTCTATAGCAGAGTACTTTACAATCCAAAGTACATTGCAAAGCAAAAAATCTGATATACTTCCAGGTTTTTGAACATTCTTTCATCGGGGAACGTCCGAACGTTTTGGCCAGGGGTCATCACCGTGTGCCGGGTCTGGCCTAACACACCCCCTGGCCAGGGGTGTCACGGGGTGTCACGGGGTGTCACGGGTGTCACGAGTCTGGCCTTATTGTTTACCCCTTTTCTTACTCTCCGTCCCCTCTCCCCGCCTCTCCCTTTTTTTTTAAAAGTGGTTCAGAGGAAGAAACAATAGGTGACACCCGTGACACCCGTGACACCCCGTGACACCCCTGGCCTAAAACAGCCCACTGGGCTCCGGGCTCCGAGTCACAAATCCCAGCCCTACGAACACATGCGCGCGTTTTCCCTCAATCCGGCGCTGTGTTATCTGAACTTTTGGCCGTAGTCTTTTCAGGGCACCCGTAAACTGCACGTCGCCAAGGATCGGGCGTCCGGCCTCCTGGCACACCTGGCTATAGGCGTTTCGCAGCGCATCCTTGCGCACTACCGCGTCATTCCGTTCTACCGTCTCCTGATCGAGCCACAGGCCTAAAGGATCAGTAGTACACCTGAATTCATTAAAGCAAGCCCGTGTGCTATCCGATTCCGTAAACCGGCCCTTGCGGATTGCGGGCAGCGCATCCAGTGCTCTGTTGAGCAGGCCGGATAGCTCCCCTGGCTCCGACAGTCGCGCATCTAGCACGGCGCGCGGTACGGTGTTCGGGTCCATTTCATCGAAGTTTCGATTGAAGGGAATGCACAACCAGCGTCTGAAAAAACCCTCAGTACTGTCTTCGCTACGCGGCGGGGTATTGGCTGAGAAGATGAGCCTGCAATAAGGCAGGAACTCAAAGCTACCTTCGTATTTACGTTCCCCGTTGACGAAATCCCCGCCAGTTATCGCCTTGAAAACTGAAGTACTGACTAATTGCGACGTGGGCAAATCAGCGTTTAAATTGCAAAGTTTGCCCACTAGCCGGGCCACTGCAAATTTATCGGCCTCAAGCTTGTGGAGACTTAAAGCAGATACATTCTTGCGTCCCAGAAAATTCAGTAACAGGGTAAGCCATACGGATTTTCCATTTGCCCCGGAACCCAATAGGAGTGCGCTTTTCTGTATACTGGTATCCGGCAGCATCAGCCACGCTGCCACTTCCGCAGCCAGGTGTGTGGAGTCAGGAGGAAAGACCTCTTTAACAAACTTGTCGATTGCCGGGCACCGGGCAGCCGGATCAAAGGCCGCTGCGATCTGAACAGGTGACAAGTGATCTGGGGAATGCGGGGCCAGGATTCTGGATTCCACGTTAAGCAAGCCGTTGTGAACGCTAAGCACGTCCAATGGTGGCCGCTCCCACAGTTCGGGAGCATCTACCAAGAGCCACTGTTCTACGCGCATGGCCAGTTCAGGGGTCCAAGACTTTGGCGCTTGCTGTTCGCAGAACGTCTTAACCTGTTTTTCAATGCAGCGTCGCCCAGTAGGCTTATAGCAGCCCTCTTCAAAGTGGTAGAGCAGTCCGCCAATGTCACGGGCAAAGTGGTCTGATGCTGTGATTGCGCCAGCAAGCCGCTGAATAAGGCCCTCTTCAATCTCAGCCCCAGCGGCTTTCTTCCCGATGCTTTTACTGATGCGTACAACGGCTGCATCATCCTTGGGTGGCTTGCAACGTTCCAGGTTTATCTGGCGCAATGCAGCCAGAATTTCAGCTTCATTGAAACCGTCCCTGCGCAGCTTGCCAGCTTGGCGTGTGAGAACCGTATTCCTCTGGCCTTCTGCAATGTGATCGGGCAGCACGAACCCGCGCCGCTTAGACTTCTGCGCTTTGACAGGGGCAGACTCCGGGGACAACGGAGTGCTGAACCATTCCGGCCCGGTTGCTGTTTTCAGTGCTTCTGCCGCATCAAGGAAGTCAGTTAGAGCGTAAGTGTCGCCGTTCGGTTTGATGGCGTAGCGACGGCTATTATCCCCGCCATGCCACGGCATGTTGAGCCAATTTCCGCCGCACTCAGTAGGCGCAGACTGTTTCGGGAACAGTTCAGCCTTGGGATAGCCCAGCGCTTTTGCTATTTCCCCCAGGCGCTGGCGCATCTGGGACGCGGGCACCGGCCTGACAAATATAAACACATGCTTTCCACCAGACCGCGAAACGCACACCATGGCAGGAATGCCCAAGGCATCTACGCGCGCAGCTATGGCGCGCGCATCGGTTTCGTAGTCATCCAGATCAACCGCGCCCCATGAGCACGTACCGTCTTGCCGCATCGGTACGACGCCTAGGCCGTAAGTGCCTTGGAGATGGCGTGCCCATAATTCCGGCGTGGCCGGAGTGTGGTGGGTGGTAACGTTTGCAATAGCCTTGCCGCCGGGCTGATACCCGGTCACATCGCACTGACCGTGGGAATGTTCAAATCCTGCAAATAAGGCATGAAATCTTGCTGCGCTCCCGGTCATTGACACAGACTCAGGAGAAATTTTCTTACTGTTTTCAGTATCTTGGGGGTTCTTTTGTACTTCTGGGACTTGCACTGGTGGTACAATAGAGCCAGTCGGTCCTGTCTTTTCCAACATTGGGGTTACTCCCCACTTTCCAAAACAAAAAAAACGTGAGAGGGGCACACATCAGCAGTGTGCCCTTTTAATCGCTATGGGCACTTAATGAACCCAATTCCCTGGGCTTCCAGCGCCGCCTTGAACCTATCGTCCGGGCAAACAATAAACATCTTGAAGTCAACGGTATTTTTCCTGACATATTCCAGGTACATTCGAGCTTGCCGCATAACTTCACCAAGGGAAGTGATAGTGGGTTTGACTTCAAATAGCAAGGTTTTCTGCTTTCCTTTGGCGGGGTGTGGGTATCCAATGTACAATTCTGGTCTTGAACGACAGGTACACTTGTCGTCATCGTCAAGATCGCTCCACTGATAACCAAGAACTCGCGGAGTGGCTTCGACCCACATGTCTACAAACCCAACCATAAATTTCCCGTTCATGATGGGCTTCTCCCAGGTTTTTGAAAGGTGAATGCCGGGATACTCTGGCGGGGTTGGCAGGACAAATAGCTCTGCCTCAGCAACTGTAATAGTGCCTTCGTCTATCCGGCTGCCAAGCTTCGAAACCGTGCTGCGCGCGTCGTTTATTCTCCAAAGGGGATCAGTGGGGAGCATTTTATTCAAGGATGCTTGGGCGGTTTCTAGTTTCCCGCGCAGAGAGTCAAGTATCTCACGTGCATCCTTCAATACCGCAGCCCACTTCTCCACCATCTTATTGGTGCTCCAAAGCACGGACTCATCCCACTCTGTTCTGATTCGGTTGACATTCATCAGTTGAGGTAGGAGGCTTTCCATGGCTCCGTCAAGCCAGAGCATGATTTCGTCATGGCGTGGCGTGGTTAACTCTCCATCCTGAAAGCCCAAGCGAGCCTGCAATGTCGTGGACCGTTGTTTTTGCATGAATCCTATTCCTTTCCCGGACCTACAGACGCGGGTTCGGAATACGATTGAAGCCAGCGCATGTACTCTTTCACGTTATAGCGAAGTGTGCCATGTCCCTGGCCAAGGCGAATCTTGGGTGGGCCAATACCAACGGAATCCATACGGCGTAGCCATTGCATAGACATGCCCGCAATCTTCGCGGCAGTCTTTCGACTGATGTAAATTTGAGAAACGACATTCTGCATACGTGAAAACTCCTTACGCTTTAATTATATCGGCAAGGCCAAACTTAACTAATCCCGTAGCGTCTGGAGCGGAGCGCTAGGCCAGGCGTTGGGGGAGAGCGCGCTACTAACTCACTACTACTTAGTAACTTGTGCGCCCATCAAAAAAGAATCGTGGTTTTTTGGGGAAGTATGTGACTGGACTTTTTGAGGACACCAAAAAACGGGCTATGGAGCCGATGGGCAGGCGCATGGAACCCGGAACCAGGAACGCTCGGCAAGGTGCCCGTTCATAAAATGCCCAATTCCCGCGCAAGCTTTTTGATATTGACGCGCGTTTCCATCACGTATGGCAGGCGAATGATCTGATTGCCGACAAGCTTCTCGCCCTGAATGCGCAGTTCCTGGTTGATGAGTTTTTGCAGCAGTGATATACTGTAGCTGCCGCCCCTAGCGCGCGGCTTTCTCTTGTTGTCCATGGGGGTCTTAAATGCCCCTTTCCAAAACAGAGCGTGAAAAATGCAACGGGCCGCGCGTCAACGCGGCCCAACTACTAAGTGCGCGATGGTTTGAGCTAGTAAGTGTTTTGGCCCAAAGCCTTGGCAATTTGGCGCTTGACTAAGGCCTTATCTGCCTCAGACCAGGTACCTGTGTTTTTGGCGAGCACTTTTCCGCAAGCATCGTCTTCCTCTTGCTGGAGTCTCTGCTGTTCGCGCACGATTGCGGCAATCTCGGAGTCTGTCATGTGAATTTTCCTTTCGATAAAACCGTTAAACTGTTAGCTTCCCTGAACAACAGGGATTGCGGCCGCAACTTGAGCGCGGGTAATGGTGCCGTGCGCTACTGCAATTTGTTCCGCCGCAACCTGCCGCGCGCGCTCTTCCTGAAGCGCTTGTTCCGCCTGGTCCGCTTGCCGCTGGGCTTCACGCGCGTGGGATCGGAGGGCTTCTACCTCTTCAGAAATGAGCGCTACGCGGTTACTATTGCTAAAGATGCCTGCCTTAGTGAGGCTTTCGATAATTCGGCAGTGAGCAAGCGCAGCCGCTAAAGCCGCGATCAGTGCGTCAAATTTGCGCAGGCCGAATGTTGCTTCAAGCCGGGCCAGGCGGGCAGCGGGCATGCGTACGCGCTGGACGAGGTCTTCGGTGTCCTGAAGCAGTGCTATGGCGCTCCGGTCAGCCTCCAGCGTTACCGCATACGCGCGCCAGTCACACGCCGATCCGTTCGACACACCTTCGTCCATCACCCGCAGAAACTCCGCTTGAAGTTTCTGGCTGGCCTGCGTTTTCATGGCTCCAAGTTTTTGCCAGGTATCTCGCAGATCGCTCTCTGCGCGCAGGGCTTCCTGGAGGGCCATAACCCACCGGGGCTGCGCAGTAGTTGCCGTGTCGTACATGTCTTGCAACGCATCTGCATCGCCCGGTTGGAAGGTGTTGGGGTCTTCCCCGAGGGTGTCAAGCAGGCTTTGGCCGTTGAGTAAAGATGCTGGAGCATTCAGTGGAATGTTAAGCATGTAGTACCTCCTTTTGCGTTGTCTCTGGCCGGAACCCGGCGTTAAGCCTTTCGCTTAGATAAAGGTTCAAGAGATGTTCCGGGAAAAGAAGCTTGCGTCCCACGCGGATGAATGAAGGGCCAGTTCCGTTCCGGCAAGCCAGGTACAGCCAGACTAAGGAATGATTACATCGGCGCGCGGTTTCCGTACTGTCAAGCAGTTTCATTGGTAAGTCTCTTTCTAATACCATTATATCAGGCACTACCTAATTATCAGTCGTGATGACCCTCTGTATATGCTGCAAGCTGGCCTCGGGACTCCGGGTCCCAGACGCTACAGGCATAGTTAGGGACTAACGCAGTGCAACCCAGTGCAAGCCAGGGCAAGCCAGGGAAATACAGAGAGGTTGTCATTTTTCTGAGTGTTTAAACGGGGAAACCGGGGCCAGGAAATATTTTTGCGGAGTGTCACTGCAGAAATCAGCTATAACGCGCCGCTGGGTGAGCGGCTGATTATTGTGATTTGACTAATAACAGCATGTTACATTTTGTTCCCTGTAAGTAGTTTGGTTTCCAAGGAATTAGGAGAATAGCATCTGGTTATCTCTGATTGTTCTTGATTCTTTTCAAACCATGGCTTAGGGTTTGAACGTGCCTAATTTTACAATTGCCTCTTGCGCCCGCTGTGACGGAATAAGTGGTAAGGCTTGCCGATGTGCGGAACGTGCCGTGTTTCGGGCCTGCTACGCGCGCTTTCGGCAGTGTGTGGCTACTCAGGGAAGCATAAGCTGTGTGGACTTGAGCGGCCCGGAGCGCGGCGCGCGCAGAACCTTTGAAGAGTTCATGGCGGATTTCTGCCTGATTGCTAAGCGCGCTTTATCCACCGTTGATTACGCCGTTTTTCGCTATCACTTTTTGCTGGGCGGAGACTGGAGACTTTGCTGCCGCAAGCTCAATGTGGACAGGAAAAACTTCTTTCACGCGGTTTACCGGATTGAGCAGAAGCTGGGCCGGGAGTTCAGGAGTCTGGGCGGAAGATCGCCCGCAGAAGGTGGGAGCCTCGTCGATCAGTTCTACGGTTAGGACGGCTAGCCTTCACCTCCCAAAAACAATCACAGCGATCAGGATTACCGTTGCGACGGTGCTCGCCAGCGCGATCATCCAGGCGTATACGGCCGAGTTGCGGGCGAGTGCCAAGCGCCGCTCAAGCCGCGAGACCTGGCCCCGGAGCACTATGCAATCGTATAGGTGCTGTTCGCTCTTGCGACTTGCCTCTAGCCAGGCGAGCCCGAGGTCTGTGGGGGCGTACAATTCGTTGGTTGCCATCGTTTTTATCTCCTCACTCGCTTATTTCGTTCCCGCCGGGCAGCGCGATGCATCCATTTAACAGGATCTTGCGCAGCATTCCGCAGGGCACTGATCATTTTTGCGAAGAAAATCGCGAGCAGGCCAGCCGCGGCGAGTTTTAGCGTTATGCCCATGTGCCACCGCTTTCCGCGATGTCGTCGATGGTCTCGCCGCACTCGATCTCAAGGCGTATCAGCTCATCTTGTACAATGGCCTCCAGCATTTCGGCCTTGTATCCGGGGTCCTGGGCCTGTTGGCCCTCAATTAGCTCAACCTGATATGCGAGCTTTCGCAGCCGTTCCCGGCGCTTGGCTCGGAGCGCTTCAAGCCGGGCCGTCCAATAATCAGTCATGCCGCCTCCTCTGGCACGTCGTCGCCGCCGAACCATGCCAAGATGTGCAATGGGACTTGACCCCGTACCGGCCGGCCTGACCGCCTCGAGAACCAGACCCAAGGTCCACCGGGGAAATTGAATCTCAGCTCATAGGGCGCGCGCGGGCGTCTCAAAACTAGGTCCGCCTGCCGGTAGAGGATGCCAGCAATCGCTAGCGATCGCATTTGCGCATCGCGCAGATCCGGCGACTCGAAGGGCACGTCCTCCCGGAGACCCCGCAAGCCGTTTGATGTAATCAGATTGAATTTCAGCACGTATGCACCTCACACACCATAGGTAGCATATATAGCACAAGGCGCATACGTGTGCAAGGGGGTAAAATGTTGCTGTGCCGCCTGAGAAAAACCTCCTAAACTTTTTCGTGGGAAGAGCGCTCCTGGACCGGATCGACAATTTCCGGTTTACATGGAGATTCACAAACCGCGCAGAGGCTATCCGATGGCTTTTGAATGCCGCTCTGGACGCTGAGCTATCGCCAGTGCCACCGAAGCGAACGAGTGTCAAACCAGAGAAAAAGACTTGAAACGTTTTGTCCGCTGCACCGGGGCAGCATAGGACGCGCGCAGCCCGGATTTGAGCAATTTTGGGTAATGCCCCGTGGGATACGTGGCAAATATGGCGCATGGAGCAACGGGCCATCAGTACTTTACAGGTTCTAAAAGCCTGTCAAGAGAACGACCCCCACCTCCAGCACCAGCAATGGCGTGAGCGGGAGACGGAAGAGAATCTCTCCCGAAAATGGCCGCACAGATTTTTGATTCTCCGTCGAGGCGGCCGCGGCTATTAAGTGTGGCATCAGAGATTCCCGCCGTTGCGGGCAATTGAAGTTACTTGCCCGCGGGAAGGCTAATCGCCACCGGTACGGCGAAGAACATATTGATGCGATGATACGTGACTCTGATCCTCATAATTTAAACGAACCCTCGCCCTTTTCCCGCATAACTCGCTGATTCTCCGTAGGAGACCGGAGAGCCCCGCCACTTTCTCGCGCGAACACTGCGGCACGGCTCTAGCAAATTGCTGCTGTGCCCTTATTTCCCCAGGGCACCCGCCTTCGATAGACTACGAAAAAATATAGACTGGAGCCAAAGAATGCGGTAAAGAAAAAGGCAATCAGCCATTATTTGGTGTATAATTTCCAGACCACTTAACGACACATTCGGGCACACGGTGTTTAGGAGGGGTTCATGGCACTTGCCAGCAGAAAGCTCCTGATTGTGCTCACAGCGGCGGTTCTCTTCATGGCGCTGCTGTGGTTACTGGGGTTTGGGTTTGGACATGAGCAGCGATTGTCGCGTTGGCTCGGCCACCCTTTTTTGGGCAGCACGGTGTATTTCGGGACCTGGGTCGTTTTCGTTGGGACGCTGGTCTTCGGTCTGGGGATTCCGTATATCGCGGCTCACTTCGTGTTGCACCAGCCGCTGCGGGATTTTGGCTTTTCGCTCGGCGAGACGAGTCAAGGAGCCGCGTGGCTGCTCGTGCTCATACCCGTTTACGTGCTCGCGCCGCTGGGCTCGGCATTCATCGGCAGCGAGCACTACTACACCTACCTGGTCGAGCCCGGCTTTCTAACTCCGGGTCATGTGGCCGTCCACCTGGTGAGCTACGCGATGTTCGCTTTCGGGTTCGAAGGCCTGTTCCGCGGATTCCTGCTCTTCGGCCTGACACAGGCGCTGGGGGGCTCGCGCGGCGCCCAGTGGGCGGCTGTTCTGGTCGCCACCGCACTGTCGGCTTGCTGCCTTGTCGGGCTGCCGTGGATCTTCGCCGTCTCAGCTTTGCTCGCCGGTATTCCGGCGGGCTTCCTCAACCTCAGACTGCGGAGTTTCGTCTATTTCGCTTTCATTCACTGGAGCGTCGGGATATGGTCCGACGTCTGGGAAATCCTGAAGCTCAACGTGGCACACCGCATGTGGTGAAGTAAACCGCATCGGCGCAGAAGGAGATAATCGCATGGCCAAGGTTCTCGTGACAGGCGTCAACGGTTTCATCGGTTCGCACCTGGCGGAACTCCTCCTCACGAGGGGCGACGAGGTCGTGGGACTGGTGCGGCCGACCGCCGATCTCCGCTCGCTTGCACCGCTGTCGGACCGGTATGGCGATCGGCTTCAGCTCGTCGTGGGCGACTTGCGGACCGGGCTAGGTCTTGCGGAGGCGGTGCGTGGGGTCGAGATCGTCTACCATCTCGGCGGCCTTGTGATGGGCACGTCGGAGGCCGAATTTCGAAGGACCAACCTGGAGGGCACGCGGAAACTGCTCGAAGCGGTTCTGGCCGCGCGCGGCCCCGGCTTCCGCCGCTTCCTCTACACGTCCAGCCAGGCGGCCGCCGGACCCGCTCCATCACCGGCCCCGATCGACGAGAAGGCCCCGCGCCATCCTGTTTCCTGGTATGGGGAGTCCAAGCGCGACGCCGAAGATGTCGTCATGCAGTTTGCGGAACGCGGCGTGCCGGTAACGATTGTGCGGCCCGTATCGGTCTTCGGGGAGCGGGAAACCGACATTTCGCGCGGGACGTTTCCCGCAGTCCAGGCCGGAATCCGGCCGCGGATCGGGCTGGCGGAAAAGACGCTCTCTTTCATCTACGTGGGTGATCTGGTGCGGGGCATGACGGCGGGAGCAGCCAGTCCGGCGGCCCTGAATCAGACCTATTTCCTAGCCAACCCGACTACGAACACAGCCTCAGAGTTCATCGCAGACATCGGGACAGTAATGGGCAAGGGGTTCGCCATCCCTATCCTCGTTCCGCACGCGGCGCTCTGGGTGGTTGCCGTGCTTTCCGAGTGGCTGCACGCCTTCACTCGTACCCGCCCCCTGGTCACGCGGGACAAGGTGCGGGAAGTGCGTCAGACGAGTTGGGCCGTCACGCCGGGGGCGGCGCAGCGAGACTTCGGATGGGTGGCCACCACGCCGCTGGAGGACGGCCTCCGTGCCGAGGTAGCGGACTGGGAGGTCCGGACAAAGCAGGCTGACCACATTACCGCCGAGGTGCCGCGCGACCGGGCGATCAAGACCTTCACACTGGCAGCGCTGGTCGGCGTGATCGTCGAGAGCCTCACATACCTGGCGCACTGGTACGTCTACACACCTGGTTGGCTGATCGTAGTGGCGATGTTCGGGTTCTTCGGGCTCATCATCGGTGCCATCTCTTATCTGCTGGCGGGCCGCGCCGCCATCGCGCAGTTCGCGGCGGGCGCCGCGGCGTTCCTGGCGGTCGAGATCCCCAACCAACTGTGGCTGCAGCTCTGGCATTTCTCGCCGGCCCTGCTCGGCGACAGGAATCCCTGGCTGCGAGCCGCTGTGCTGGCCGTCCCAATGGGCCTTGTCCCACTGATCATCAATGAGGCGATTCGGTTGTTATACGCCGTTCGGCGGCGCCTCGGCTGACCCCAGGAGGAACTATGCTTCCACGGACTGACACCAAACCAATACAAGCCCGCGAAGAGTCCAGGCATCCCCGCCCCATTCGCGTGACGGAGGCCGAGCTCGAGAACCCGGGTGTGCTCACGGTCCTCAAGCTGATCTACAACAGCCTCGTCCGGCTCTTTCATGACCCGATCGGGATGATTCTGGGCAGCGCGTTCGTGCTCATTATGCTGTGGGGAGCGCACGGCAAACTCGACTTGCTCACCTGGTTTTGGAGCGGCTGGGGCGGGCCGGGGAGCGATCCGGCGACACGTGCTCACATTCTCCCCGGCGTGCCTTGGGACCAGGAGTGGCTGAGTTATCTGGCCGGCTTCGTATTCGTTGTGGTAGTCCCCATCGTGCTCATCAAGCTCGTCTATCACCAGGACCTGCGCGACTACGGGCTTGGACTGCCGCACCGTGACCGCTGGGGGCTGGCCCTGCTCTCCGCTGCGATGCTCTTGATCTTCAGCGCACCGGCGTTCTACCTGAGCACGCGCGATCCCGGCATGCGAGCGCTCTACCCGCTGTACCGCGGGCGGTTCGCCAGCGTCGGTGAGTTTGCACTTTACGAGGCCGGTTACTTCCTCTTCTTCGTGGCCATCGAGTTTATTTTTCGCGGGTACCTGCTGTTCGGCCTGTACAACGCGCGTGACCGCGACGCGCTGCCCGGTACGCAGGGCATCCCGGGGCCGTTCGTATTCGGCTACTACGCCATCCTGGTTTCGATGCTTTCCTACACCGCCTGGCATCTCGGCAAGCCGATCCCGGAGCTTTGGGGCACGCTGGTGTGGGGCATAGCCACCAGCACCGTCGTGCTGGCCACCCGCAGCATCTGGCCCGTTGTAGTGGTCCACTGGATGCTCAACGTGTTCCTCGACGCGGTAATCACCTGGGGCGGCGCGGCCCACGGCGCTTCCGGGTAAAGCGGCCGAAACTGACGTCCGCCGATCGACTCCTGTGGGCCTGGCTATCCGGCGTTTGCAGCGACACTCTCTGCGGGACGTCCCGCTCCCCGTCGCGGATCAATCTGATCCGACCTGGTGCACCTTTGCTGTGGCGGGAACCGGGCTGCGCCCGGCAGAACGCTTGCGACCACGAGCAATCGGCACCAGAACGAGAGCAAGAAACAGAATGGCTCCCGCCGCCATTACGAAGTGTCCCCACAGCGCAGCGGTCAACGCCGCGATAGACAGCGGCCCGATTTCCTTCGGCTCCATGAGCGCCAACTGCGATGGTCCGCTGGAGCCTTTCAAAACGCACTCCGCAGTCGGACAGTAAACGAAGGCGTGATGGCCCTGGTCATCATTGCCCGGCGGCAGCGAAACGATCCTATGTCGCCCTTTGTGAGCATCAATGATGGCGGCATCGTAGTTCTCCCCGACAAAATACAGCAGCAGGAAAGGCAGAGTGCTCGTTTTTTGAATGCGGTATTCAAATTGGGTCGACGGCGGTATGACGACAAAGCGGGAAAACATGCCTGGCAACGTCCAAACATCGGGTGTCACGTTCCCCAGATCCGGCATGCTCAGGCCGTTCAGAAATTCGGGCGCCGGCGAGCCTTGGCGGGGCGACAGGACGAGTGGTCTTCTGATGCCGGCCGGCAGTATCGGACCAAGCGCCGGGTCCAGGAGGAGCGCGGCGATTCGCTTTGCGTCGGGATAGGGCGGGGCACGGTCCAGATAACGTTGATCTTCGGTCGCGAAGAATCCGGCTATCGCGGCGCGCCGAATTTCCATATTGTGCTTCCACGAGAAGAGCGACTCCTCGGAGGTCGTGGCGTAGAGACCAATCCCGTTCACCGCAAACCAGACTATGGCGAGGACCGGCATCCATCGCCGGAGACTGCCCGTGCTGCCCAGAAGCCAGACCGCGCAGAGGGCATTCGCAAGAAGGCCGAACGCGAGGATATCCGTATAGCGGGATTCGAGACCTTCGCCAGAATTGGCCCGATACATCGCCAGCGCTCCAGCTTGCAAGAGCACCCAGAAACCGACGCCGAGAATGAAGCGTTCGGCAGGATCGTCCCGTGTCCGTTTTAGAAAATAGTTCGCCAGAAAGGCCGAAAACGGCATCCAGGAGATCACGGCGACCACGATCATCGGCTTGCCTGGCCACGATAGACACGTCAGAAGAAATCCGACAAAGTCTCCGACGGATTTCGCCGCCAGAGATGCGCTCTCAGGGGGGCTGTAACGCAAAAAGACTCCGGCTGCGATGAGCCCACAGGCCGCAAGAACGGTCATCCAGTTTCGTCCCAGTTCCTGTCTGAAATCCTTTGCCGAACGGAAAGTCGAACAGAGGAGCACCCCCAGGACGGCGAGAGCGGACGCATCTCCGGAAGCCATCGAGACAAGGGCGGCACAGCCGCTGACGAATCCGGCAGTCCACAACAGGGAGCCTGGGCGGCTGTTCACCAATACATAAATCGAAAGGAGGGAGAAGCCTGTGAGAAAGTAAAACTGCGATTGAAAGCCGAGCAGAGTATTTGTAGCGGCGTAAGGAACACTGCCAAGCGCCGCGAGCAACACCCAGCAAAATACTTGGAATCCGGGGGGGCGGCCCCTTTGAAGGACAAGAAAGAGCGCAGCGGCAATGATCGCGTAAAGACCCGCGTTTACGGCCATCTGAAGCCGGGGGTCCCATTGCCGGTTTAACTGCAAAAGACCCAGCGCCAGAACGCGCGTGAAAAAGATACGGTGTTCGTTATGCGGGGCAAACCAGCTATGGATATTCAGTGTTCCCGCGTGCCAAGGTTGATAGAGTCCTTGAGCCTCGGCATCCCATTGGTCAAGCCAGGGAACATCGGTGCTGTACCTGCCGATAAGCCACCAGCGCGCCCCCGCCACAAGAAGAAACAGAGCGAAAGTGGAAAGCAGTGGATGGAGACTCAGCAGCAATGGTGCTCGACGAGGGATCGCCGGTTCGACGCATTGGGAAGTGCGACTCCCGGGCTGGCGCCGTCGTTTGCCCATGGTCAACCTATTTTAGCCGCTGGCGCTGGCACCGTATCGGGTTGAACTCAGTATCAGTAACCTCCGTCTCAGGGACGAATCCAACCCTGATGAACTTGAAGTACGGCCGCAAAATCGGCGGCATTGCTGGCCCAGTAGCGGAACGGTACCCAAAGATCGATGCGCAGCGGCGCGTAAATACCGCGCCACCCCGACCACGGTCGAGCACGCCCGGGTCCCCACACTGGACTCGAACCAACGCCCTCCTTGGTTAGCAGCCGTCGCCTTTGGTTGACAGCTAACCCCCGCATTCTACGTGAATGACTCTCTTCAATAGGGCTCTCAGGAGAAACTGAGAGAGAGAAGAGAGAGGCTTCGGGGCTCCTCGCTTCGGCGCTCGCGAGAACTTTCCCACCTGTGCTCTCCGGAACTGACCCAGACCCTCGCCAAATCATTCGGGAAGGTCGCGTAACGTTCTGGATGGTCGGCGATCCGGACCTTTTGAAACATCTGCGCCCCGGGAGCAGTGCATTTCGGGGTGCATGCGATCAGAGGAGGTAGGGCACCAGGGCGGCGGTCTGTCGGGCATAGGTAGCATACGTCTCCCCAAACTGGGAGCGCATCCACTCCTCCTCCATGCGGAGCTTGACCCAGAACACGAGGACGATGAGGACGAAAACGATGAACCCGCGCACTTGGGAGATGGCAATCGCCATGCCAAGAAACCCGGTCAGAATGCCGGTGTAGATTGGGTGACGGACCACGGCATAGGGACCGGTGGTGATCAGCTCGTGGCCCTGCTTAATGGTGACGGAGCGGCTCCAGTTGCTGCCGAGGTGCTCGCGCGCCCAGACGGCGAAAAGAAGGCCGGCGACGGTGAGGGCGGCTCCCAGCCAGAAGGGCCAAAAACCAGACGGCCAGAGTTGGAGGTAAAGCCAGCGCAGCGGGATGAGGGTTGTCGAGAGGAGGACGATCGCGATCAGGAAGGTGAGGACGCGGAGGATGCGCGAGACTACGGGCTCGAGACGCTGAGTGGTTTTGGTATCGACGGCTTTGATTTGCCAGTAGAGAAGGAAGGCGATCCAGACCACGGGAAAGAAAGATTCGAAAAACCAAAGCATGTGGACCTCCGGGTGCTAAAAGCACTACGTAGGCGGGCCGGGGGGAGTTCCAGCCGAGCGTCGCCACCTATTCGTCTGCCAGAGCTAGTTCCCGGCCCAGCTCGGCCCTCGCGCCCAGCATCGAAAAGTGACTTCCTGACACCATGCTGGCCAATGCGGACGCGGTCTGCGATTTCTCTGTAACCGTGGTATCCACGTCACCTCAAAGGAGCGGGCTTGCCGCCAGTCGCACAATTACCCTCTGCGGAGCATAGCTTGGCTGGGATCGCGAGAAGCACCAGGGCAGCGAACCGTACCGACCAGGGAGGCACTCTCCGCCCAACTTCCGGAGAGAGTCCGGTTTCGCGTAGTATTGGCCATTTCGCGCAAAACTCGCGGATGTGGCTCTTGATCAGAAACGGGGGCAGGGCGTAATCCCAAGCTGATAAAACAATCTTGGGAGAAACGTTTTGATCAGCTCAGGGATCCTGCTAGGCCTGCCCGGCTACCAGATTACCGGGATTGAATGGAAAAGTGGAGAAGTGAGGATTTCGGCCCAGT
>JBAVYH010000201.1:0-91313 GCA_049698695.1 Bryobacteraceae bacterium
CAGGCTCAATTCCTCTGCATCCTGCATGCTGATGATCAACCCCCAGCATGCGCACACCCTCCTCCAGGCTCATCCTGTGTTAGAAACAGGCTCACCTTCAGGCTCATCCTGCATTAGACAAGACTGCCCGTTTCGTCGTTCGGCCGTCCTATGGTAACCTTCAGATCATGCGCCGTTCCTGCCTGGCAACCGCGCTGCTGATCGCGTTTGGCCTCATAATTTCTCTGCGCGCCGGCGACCCGGATCGCGACTTTTCCGGGAAGTGGGTGCTGGACCCCGCCGCCAGCGACATTCGCTCGCTCGGACAAGTGGAGTCGTACCTCGCCATCTCGCAGGGCGATGCCGGCATCCTGTGCTCAGCGGGGCCTGTGCGGTGGTCGTACGCGCTCGATGGCAGCGAAACGCGCAAGCGCGTCGGCGACGAATCCTGGAACTCCGTCGTTAAGTGGGAAGGCGAGGCACTGCTCGTCAACACTCTGGTCTCCGGCGCGCGGGACTACACGGTGATGGATCGCTGGTCGCTCTCGCGCGACCACAATACGCTGACCATTGCCCGGCAGGTGGTTCGGGCCAGCGGAGAAGTGAACGGCAGGCTGGTGTTCCAGCGCGAAGGCGCGCCCGTCGTGGCCGCTCGGCCGGCAGCCAGCGAAACTGCGCCGGCAAGCACGTTGCGCACGTCCGAACCGGCTGGCGACGCGCCGCAACCGGCGCTGGCGAAGAGGACCGAGCCGGGCGTGCCGCCCGACATCACGGTTCCCCGAGGAACGCGAGTCCTGCTGGCGCTGGTCAGCGAAGTGAGTACCAAGCACGCCAAGGAGGGCGATCGCGTCTATCTGCGGACGGACGCTCCGGTCGCCGTCAACGGGCGGGTGGTGATCCCGCGCTGGAGCGACGTCGCCGGAACGATCACCCGAACCAAGCCGGCCGGCCGCGTTTCCGGCAAGGGCGAGCTATACATCCGCTTCGATTCGCTGATTCTGCCCAACGGCGTATCGCGCGATTTTCGCGCCCGGCCGACTGGAGATGAGGGCAAGGTGGAGGGCAACGGCAAATCGGCCGATGGCCGCACGGTGATGGAAGGAGCCGGTATGGGCGCCACGGTGGGCGCTATCACCAGAGGACTGCCCGGCGCCGCGGTCGGAGGGGCTGCCGGCGCTTTGGTTGGGGTCCTGCTTTCTCGCAATCAGGACGTGGTGCTGCGCCCCGGCACCCACCTCGAGATGGTCCTGGACCGCGACCTGGTGTTTCATCCCGACGAGCTTCGGTCGACGCGTTGATCGCGCTCCGCGCCCACGGGAGCCTTGACCCCGCTACGGCCCGCCGCCCGGTTCGCTGCGCAGGCCTTCGACGGTGAGTAGCACCACGTCGACGCGCCGGTTGTGGGCCCGGCCCTCGTCGGTATCGTTGGTATCGGCGGCGGCGTTTTCGGCATATCCGGCCACGGCCATGCGGGCGCGTGGAATCTGGTAGCGGGTGGCCAGGATTTCCAGCATGGCGATGGCGCGAGCCGCCGAAAGCTCCCAGTTGCTGCGGAAGCGCGAGTTGTGGATGGGGAGCGAATCGGTGTGGCCCTCGAGGCGCACCGGGTTGGGCAGGTCCTGAATCACGTCGGCGATTTTCTCCAGGGTCGGAAAGCTGGCCGGCGACACCACGTCCTCGCCGGAAGCGAAGAAGCCTGATTCGCGCAAGCTGATTACCAGGCCTCGCGCTTCCAGCTTGAGTCCCACCTTGCCGGCGCGCAGTTCCGTGTCGAGGATGCGGCTGAGCGTCTCCATCGAGCGCGTCAAATCCACCGGGCCGGCGGGCGCCGCAATCGGCAGCTCCTCGAACGCCTCCGGCTTCACGTACTTGTCCTTGTCATGGCGGCCGCGCCCCAACATATTCGCAATGGCCGCGCTGAATTCGCCGTGCGCCAACGCCTCCCGCACCGATGCCGACACCTCCCTCGCCTTCGCCTTGTCAGCTTGCGTGGAGGCGAACATCACCACAAAGAAGGCGAAGAGCAACGTGACGAAATCGGCGTAAGAAACCATCCAGCGTTCGTGGTTTTCACGAGGATGGACCGTTCGGCGTATCATGCGGCGCTCACCTCCCCGGCGCCACCGGCCTGGGCCCGGGGAATTGGCTGGCTTGGGGGACGGCCAGCGGCGCTTGAAAGGCCTTTGGCTTGGGCCGCTCGCGGCGCGGGTCGAACGATTCCAGCTTGAGGCGAATGAGCGTCGGGTTGAGACCCTCGACGATGGCCGCTACGCCCTCCAGGACCATCTCCTGGAGGGCAATGGCCTCGCGCAGTTTGGCGCGCAACTTGTTGGCCGCCGGCAGAAAGATTATGTTCGCCGAGCCCACCCCGTAAACCGTGGCGACAAAGGCTACGGCGATGCCGTGGCCCACTTCCTTGATGTCCTCCAGGTGCTTCATCACCTGAATCAGTCCCATCACCGCGCCGATAATCCCGATGGTTGGGGCGTAGCCGCCCGCCGATTCCCAAACTCTGGCTTCGGCCTCGTTCGCCTGCTCGTTCTGGACAATGTCGATTTCCATCATCTTCCGCAGTTCCTGGAGATCGGTGCCGTCCACCGCCAGGTTCAGCGCCTTACGCAGGAAGGGATCGGGGATGGAATCCGCCTCGTTTTCCAGGCTCACGATGCCGTCCCGGCGCGCCTTGGTGGCGAACCAGATCAGGTTGTCGATGACCAGCGAGTGCGGCGGCGAGGAATCGAAGAACACGTCGCCAAGTCTTTTGAACGCGCGCAGCACCACGTGCAGCGGCGTGGTGACCAGGACCGCCCCAAGGGTGCCTCCCAAGACGATCATGGCGGCGGTGGTCTGGGCAATATCCTGGATGCTGCCCCGCTCCAGCAACAGTCCGCCGATGAGCCCGGCCAGGGCCAGGCCAATCCCCGCCATGGTAGACAGGTCCGGACGGATCGGCCTGCGCTCGGCCGGTCTTCGCTGCCACCCCAGACCGGCAGTCACCGGCTTCGGGGAAACGTCCGGCATCTTTTGGGGAGCAGTCGCCATGGGCTATGAACTCGCCTGCGGAACTGCCGTTTCCGGCTCGCTTTCGCCGGAATCCTCGCCAGCCTCCTGCGGAGCGGCATCCGGGCCGCAGATTCGGCGGCGAAAAGCCACAATCCGGTCGATAACCTCCTCGGCGCTTTCGCGCACCCTCCAAATCTGCCCGTTGGTAAGCGTGATCACCGTGTCCGGCGTCACCTCGATGTGCTCAATCATGTCCGAGTTGAGGACCAACGGGACGCGGTTCAGCCGGGTAAGCCAGATCATTGGACTCCTATAGCTATATCGGCGGGGAACCGGATTCCATTAATGGATGAGAAGCCGCGGCCGAAGAGTTTTTGGGGGGAGTTGGCACCTTGAACACGAATCCGGAACCAGGCTCGCAAACTCAAACCTTCGTTATCCCACTCTGGCCAAGATGGGGATATCACGCGCGGGCCGCTTCGCCGGCGCTCTCACCCGCCCTGGCCGAGGAACGCCGGGAGGTTTTCGAATGCGTTTGGAACGGCCTGCGCACCCAGCCGGATGATTCCGATGCCCGCGCCGCCTGCCGCTTCCTGCTGCACCATCTGGCGGCATCGGCGCCCCGTTGCTGAGCGGCTTGGAGTATGATGGCTTCATTCCGGAGGAGAAGCCATGAGCCCTGCCACCGCCGAAACTGCCGGCGCTTCGTTCGGCCTGTCCAGCATCGGCCAAATCGCCATCACCATCACGGACCTGGAGCGCGCCGTCGCCTTTTACCGCGACACGCTGGGAATCAAATTGCTGTTTCAAGTGCCGGGCATGGCGTTTTTCGATTGCGCCGGCATCCGGCTGATGCTTTCCGGCGCGGAGAAACCCGGCGAAAACTACAGCTCCATCCTGTACTTCAAGACGCAGAACATCGAAGCCGCGGCCAAAACCCTGGAGGGCCGCGGTGCGCCCTTCGACCGGCTGCCGCACCTGGTGGCGCGCATGCCCGATCACGACCTCTGGATGGCCTTCTTCCGCGACCCGGACCAAAACCTGCTCGCCTTGATGAGCGAAGTGCCGCGCATCGCAGCATAGTGGCGGCGCGAGGCTCGATGCCACCTCGAAACCGCTCGTTCACGCTCGCGGCTCAGTTCGGAGCCACGCTGCGCGATCAACGCACCACGTTGCCGCCGAAGTTGAAGCACGGGCCGACCGACACACGGACGGTATTGCGGCCGTTCTGGAGCAGATCGCTGAACAGATGATCGTGCACGAAGTCGGCCTGCACCCGCAGCCCCACATGGCGCGAAAAGCTGAAATCGGCGCCACCGCCGAAGCCGTAGAACGCTACCGTATCCACCTTGTAGCCGGAGGGCGCCAGTTGCGCCGCGATGCCGGCGGCGATGGGGTCGCGCGGTTGCGGAGTGGCGTATTCGTGGATGGCGCCCGCCGATGGCCGGATGAAAAGCGTCACCTTGCTGAAGTGCCGGTAAGAAAACTGCGGCCCGACGGCGAAGGTTTGCGTGCGCGAGTGCGCCGGCACCACCAAGTTGTAGCCGGCGGGAATCTCGCCCGCCGCCGCCAATTGGCCGAGTTCTGCGCCCAATTGCTGTTGCAGGCTGGGCAGCAGCAGGTTCGGCGTGAGCGTCAGGTCGCCCGCTGAAATGCTGTAGTCGAATCCCAGCGATAGCCAGGTGTTGGCCCGCACCCCGACCTGAAAGTGAAAGCCGTTCTCTTGCAAGCTTACCAGGGGACTGTCCAAATAGGTGTAGCCGGTAAACAAGTCAAACCGGCTGACGTAGGTTTGCTGGCCGAAGCCGGGCAGTGACGCCGCGGCCAGAACCAATGGCAGCAGAGCCATGGGCCGGAACCGGCGAGTTCGGAAATCGACTTGGATTCTTTTGCGTCTCATCAGTTTCGCTCGTGTGATTGGGCTGAATTCGATGCGGGCTGTGCGCAGCAAGCGTGCGCCTCCCCTCTCGCGGGCACTGCCGCCGGGCGATCCTGCCGATTATAACCTGTTTGAAACGGACGTGAAGCGATTTTGCAGTCTTGGAGCGCCGCCGCGGGAATCCGAAACGCCGCAACTGGCGGGGGACGGGGCACGTTTAACAGAATGAATGCCCAAGCGAAACACCCGAGCCTGGATCGTGTTGGCCGCCGCCGGCGCGGCAGTGCTGACGGCCGGGCCTGAAGCCTGGAAGGACAAGCCGATCGCGGCGTGGACCGTGGAGGAGGCGCGGCAGGTGCTCACCGATTCGCCATGGGCGAAGACGGTGACGCCGACGCCCAACGGGTCGGGCGGGCCCGGACAGCAGCGCGTTGGCATGGGGCCCGGCGGAATCGGGATCGGCGGAATCGGCATTGGAGTTCCCGGATTGGGGCGGCACGGCGGCATGGGCGGCTCGCGGCGCGGGTCAACCGACGGCGGGAGCCCGGATTCCGGCCCGATGCCGACGTTGACCCTGCGGTGGATCAGCGCGATGCCGGTGAGTGCGGCGGAACTGATCGTGCACGAGATGAATGCGCCTTCGGTGGATGAGAATGATTACGCGATTGCGGTATACGGCGTACCTAACCACACGATCAATGGGGATCCCAACAGCCTGGGCGCGGAACTGAAGAACCACGCGGCAATCAAGCGCGAGGGGAAGAAGGATATGAGGCCCTCCAGCGTGGAAGTGCTGATGCACGACGAGGGACCGGTGATTGTTTATCTTTTCCCGCGCAGCAACGAGATTACGCGGAAGGACAAGATCGAATTCTCCGCCGAGATCGGCCACCTCAAGTTCGCGCAGGATTTCTTTCCGGCCGAGATGGTCTACCAGGATAAACTGGAGCTGTGACGCGGGCGAAAATCAGCGGGCACAGGCTGCAATAATCGGATACAGGAGGTTGACGATGAAGGGTCGCAGACTGCTGCTGGGGACCGCACTGGCGGTCCTTGTGCTGGTTCCGGCGTGGGCCGACGTTACAGGCAAGTGGACCGCTGCGATTGACACTCAGATCGGCGTGCAGAATTACACGTACGACTTCAAGGTGGATGGCGACAAGCTAACCGGCCGGGCGAAGTCGCAATACGGCGATACCGCGATCACCGAAGGGACGGTGAAGGGCGACGAAATCTCCTTCGTGGAGAACCTGGATTTCCAGGGCCAGCCGCTGCGCGTCAGCTATAAGGGCAAAGTCTCCGGCGACGAGATCAAGTTCACGCGCCAGGTGGGCGACGTGGCGACCGAAGAGTTCGTGGCGAGACGGGCTAAGTAAGAACCGCCAGGCCGAGGCGCTTCGCCGGCGGCACGGCGGCCGCGACATCTCCGGTGCGGCTGGCGTTCTACCACAATCGATCCGGCCTGTTGGCGGCTCGGCCACTCACCGCCCCTGGTGCATTTCCATTACCATGAGGATTGAAGTCGATGGGCGAAGTTGCAGGCATTATCCCGGCTAGCTTTTCATAACCGCTTACTACCAAACGGCGCACCCCGGCCCAGGGAGCCGAAGAAACGGCCCTCTGCCCGGGAGAAACCGCCTCTTCAACAGGAAGCATCTGTCAGGTGGCAGGGGCCCAAGCCTCCGCTAACGGCACGTTTTGAAAACCAATGCTCGATCGGGGCTGGGTTGACATACGAAGTTCAGGACGCCTGTTTGCATTGATGGAGAACAGGCGATGCGCTCATTTGGGGTGACCCAGGAATGTGGCTAGTCCGAGTTGCGCTGGCGCGGCCCTACACGTTCATCGTGTTGGCGCTGCTGATTCTGATTCTGGCGCCGGTCGTCATTCTGCGCACTCCCACCGATGTCTTTCCGGACATCGATATCCCGGTCATCGCGGCGGCTTTCAACTACACCGGCCTAAGCGCGGAGGAGATGGAAGAGCGCATCACCTCCATTTACGAACGGATTCTCACCACCACGGTCAACGATATCGAACACATCGAATCGCAGTCGGTCAACGGGCGCGCCATCGTCAAGGTCTTCTTCCAGCCCGGCGCCAACATCAACGCCGCGGTAGCCCAGGTGAGCGCGGTTTCCCAGCCGATCCTGCGGTCGCTGCCGCCGGGCACGACGCCGCCGTTCCTGCTCACCTACAACGCCTCCAGCGTGCCCATCATCCAGCTCGGTCTGGGCGGGCGCGGAATGAGCGAGCAGGCGCTGTTCGACTACGGCGTCAACTTCATCCGCACGCGGCTGGTCACCATTTCCGGCTGCGCCATCCCTTATCCGTACGGCGGCAAGCAGCGCCAGATCATGGTCGATATCAACCCCGCGGCGATGCAGTCCAAGGGGCTCTCGCCGGCCGATGTTACGGCGGCCATCGACAACCAGAACCTCATCATCCCGGCAGGCACCTCCAAGATCGGCCGGTTCGAATACGATGTGGATCTGAATTCCAGCCCCACCACGGTGGAAGCGTTCAACGATTTCCCCATCAAGGTGGTGAACGGCTCGCCGGTCTACATCCGCGACATCGGGCACGTGCGCGACGGCTTCGCGCCGCAGACCAATATCGTCCGCCAGGATGGCAGCCGCGCGGTGCTGCTCACCGTGCTCAAGGCCGGGAACGCGTCCACGCTGGCGGTGGTGGACGGCGTGCGCAAACTGCTGCCCGTGGTTGCCGCCACCCTGCCGCCGGAACTGAAGATTCAGCCCCTCGCCGATCAATCCATCTTCGTGCGCGCTTCCATCAATGGGGTGATCCGGGAAGCCGTTATCGCCGCGTGCCTCACCGGCCTGATGATCCTGTTGTTCCTGGGCAGTTGGCGCAGCACGGTAATCATAGCCGTCTCCATCCCGCTCTCCATCCTGACGTCGCTGATCGTGCTCGGTTTCCTGCACGAAACCATCAACATCATGACGCTGGGAGGCCTGGCGCTGGCGGTGGGAATCCTGGTGGACGACGCGACGGTGGCAATCGAAAACATCAACCGCAACCTGGACGAAGGCAAGGAGCTCGAGCGCGCGATCCTGGACGGCGCCTCGCAGATCGCCGTTCCCGCCCTGGTATCCACGCTGTCCATTTGCATCGTCTTCCTTCCCATGTTCTTTCTCAGCGGCGTGGCGCGCTACCTTTTCGTGCCGCTGGCCGAAGCCGTGGTGTTCGCGATGCTGGCTTCCTATGGCCTCTCTCGAACCCTCGTCCCGACCCTGGCGAAGTACCTGTTGCACCTGCCGAACCGCGGGCCGAGCCGCAATCCCCTGGTGCTGTTGCAGAGGGCGTTCGAGCGCGGCTTCGACCGTCTACGCACCAGCTACCAGACCATCCTGACCGTGCTGGTTCACCGCCGCGCGCTCTTTGTGCCACTTTTCCTGCTCGCCTGTCTTTCCGGTTTCCTGCTTTACCCGTGGCTGGGCCGGGATTTCTTCCCGGCATCGGACGCGGGCCAGTTCAAGCTGCATCTGCGCACCAAGACCGGAACGCGCATCGAGGAGACGGCGCGCATCTGCGACTTGGTGGAGCAATCGATTCGCCGCCAGATCCCGCGCGATCAGTTGCTCACCATCCTGGACGAAATTGGCCTGCCCTATAGCAGCATCAATACCATCTACAGCAATTCGGCGCCGGTGGGATCGGCCGATGCCGACATCATGGTCTCGCTCACCAAGGAGCACCGTCCGACGGAGGAATTCGTGCGCGCGCTCCGCGCCACCCTCCCACGGGAATTCCCCGGCACGGATTTCTACTTCCTGCCCGCCGACATCGTCAGCCAGATTCTCAATTTCGGGCTGCCCGCCCCAATCGACGTCCAGATTGTCGGCGAGAACGTGGAAGCCAACCGCGACCTGGCGGACCGCATTCTTGACCGGCTGCGCCGCATTCCCGGGATGGCCGACCTGCGCATTCAGCAGACCTTCGACCAGCCCAAGCTGCACGTCTTCACCGATCGCACCAAGGCCGCCGAAAGCGGCTACACACAGTCCGATGTGGCCCAGAGCCTGCTGATTTCGCTGAGCGGCAGTTTCCAGACGCAGCCCACCTTCTGGCTCAGTCCGCAGAACGGCGTCAGCTACAGCGTGGTCACCCAGGCGCCGCAATACGACGTGCAGTCCTTGCAGGAGCTGCGCAACCTGCCGCTCACAGTGGGACAGCCGCGGACGCCGGAGATTCTCAACGATGTCACTTCCATCAGCCGCGGCGACGGCATGGCGGTGGTGAACCATTACGATATCCAACGCGCCATCGACATTTTCGGCGCGGTGGACGGCCGCGACCTGGCGAGCGTTGGCGGCGATGTGGAGCGGGTGGTGGAGGCCAATCGCCGCAACCTGGTGCGCGGCTCGGAGATGGTGGTGCGCGGGCAGGTAGAGACCATGCGTCAATCGTTCGCCGGCCTGCTGGCGGGCCTGCTGTTCGCGATCGTGCTGGTGTACCTGCTGATCGTGGTGAACTTTCAATCGTGGCTGGATCCGTTCATCATCATTACAGCGCTGCCCGCCGCGCTGGCCGGCATCGTCCTGATGCTGTTTACCACCCACACCACGCTCAGCGTGCCGGCGATGATGGGCGCCATCATGTGCATGGGCGTGGCCACCGCGAACAGCATCCTGGTGATCAGCTTCGCCAAGGAGATGCTGCAACAGGCCCACGATCCGGTGAACGCGGCGCTGGCCGCCGGCGTGACGCGTTTCCGCCCGGTCATCATGACCGCGCTCGCCATGATCATCGGCATGGTTCCGATGGCGATGGGGATGGGCGAAGGCGGCGAGCAGAATGCGCCGTTGGGCCGCGCGGTGATCGGCGGCTTGCTGTTCGCAACCGTGGCGACGCTGATCTTCGTTCCCGCAGTTTTCGCATTGCTGCACGGCCGGCGCCAGCCAGGCGCAGCGGAGGTTCCCGCAGATGAGTAGCCAGAAAGCCGCCACCCCGAATGGCCCGCCGGCGCCGCGGCTCCCTATAGCTTTCCGGCTCGGCATCGCCATTGTACTCTGCGCCTTGGCGGGCGCCATCGCGTACGACATCGTCATCGGCGTCGCATCGCGGGTGCACGCCGCGAGCGCGCTGAAGCGACAGACGCTGGAGATGGCGGTCCCCACGGTGGCCGTAATCCATCCCAAGCGCGGCGCGGCGGCCGAAGAGGTGGTGCTTCCCGGCAACGCCCAGGCCTACGTCGCCACGCCGATCTACGCCCGCATCAACGGCTACCTGAAAACGTGGTATTTCGATATCGGCGCGCACGTCAAGGCCGGCCAACTGCTGGCGGAGATCGAGACCCCCGAAGTGGATCGCCAGCTCGACCAGGCCCGCGCCGACCTGGCCACCGCCCAGGCCAATTACGAGCTCTCGCGGACCACGGCGGCGCGCTACCAGGCGCTGTTCAAGAGCGATTCGGTCGCCAAGCAGGACGTGGACGACAAGGTCGGCGATCTGCTGGCCAAGAAGGCGATGGTGGATTCCGCGACTTTTAATGTGCGGCGCCTGGAAGAGACGCAGCGCTTCCAGAACGTCTACGCTCCCTTCGACGGCGTCATCACGGCGCGCAATATCGATATCGGCGCGTTGATCGACGCCGGAGGAAACGCTCCGGGCAAGGAGCTGTTCGATATCGCCGCTACCGGCCGCTTGCGCGTCTACATCAATGTGCCGCAGGCGTACTCACGCGACGTCAGACCCGGCGCTGAAGCCGAACTGACTCTGGCGGAATTCCCTGGCCGCAAGGTTGCCGGCAGAATTGTGCGCAGTGCCGACTCGATCGATCCGGCCTCGCGCACACTGCTGACCGAAGTGGATGTCAACAATCCGTCAGGCGAATTGTTGCCCGGCGCGTTTCTTATGGTGCACCTCAAGCTACATGCCGCGACAGGCGCGGTTGTGATCCCCGTCAACACCCTGATTTTCCGCTCCGCAGGTATGCAGGTCGCGGTGGTACGGGGCAACCAAGCGGAGTTGGTGCCGATTACCATCGGCCGCGACTACGGCACGGAAGTGGAAGTCCTCTCCGGCATTACCGCGGAGGACGACATCATCGAGAACCCCTCGGATTCGCTGACTTCCGGCACCGAAGTGCGGGTGGCCGGGGCCACGGGGCGGTGATGCGCGCGTCCTTGTTTTTCGCGGCCTGCGCCTGCCTGCTGGCGGGTTGCACGGTCGGCCCGAAATACACCAAGCCGCCTGTCCCTGCCGCTCCCGCCTACAGCGAGCAGCCGCCGAAATCGTTCACGGAGTCGCAGGGGTGGAAGCAGGCACAACCCGCCGACACGACGTTGCGCGCGGACTGGTGGCAGATTTTCGGCAACCCGGAACTGAACGGCCTGGAAGAGCAGATCAACCCTTCCAACCAGAGTCTCAAAGCGGCGGAAGCGCGCTTTCGAGAGGCGCGCGCGCTAATTCAACTCAACCGCTCCGGCCTCTACCCGACCATCTCGACTGCGCCCTCGATTACCACCAACCGCGAATCGCAGAACACGCCCACTGGTTTTGTCAACGGCGATTACGGCGATTACACGCTGCCGATCGACGTCAATTACGAACTGGACGCCTGGGGCCGCGTCCACCGCTCGATAGCCGCCGCGCGCGAGGAGACGCAAGCCAGCGCGGGCGATGTGCAGACCATTCGCCTCAGCCTTCACGCCGAGCTGGCCATCGACTATTTCGAGCTTCGCAGCCTCGATGCCCAGAAACAGCTTCTGGACGAGACGCTGGTGGCCTACCAGAAAGCCCTCGACCTGACGCAGCATCGCTTCGATGGCGGCCTGAGCTCGCGGGCCGAGGTAGCGCAGGCGCGAACCCAACTGGAAACCACGCGCGCCCAGGACATCGGCGTGGGCGTGGCGCGAGCCACTTTCGAACACGCGATCGCGATCCTGATGGGCCGCACTCCGGAAAGTCTGGCGCTCGCCGCGGTTCCGTTGAACACCACGCCGCCGGTGATTCCCGTGGGTATTCCGTCGCAACTGCTGGAGCGGCGTCCGGACATAGCCGCCGCAGAACGCCGCGCTGCCGAGGCCAACGAACAGATCGGCATTGCACGCGCCGCGTTTTTCCCCACCTTGCTGCTGACCGCGACGGGCGGCCTGGAAGGCAACAGGCCGGTGAACTGGCTGAGCTGGCCGAGCCGCCTGTGGGCGGTGGGCCCGCAGATGGCGGAAACTGTCTTCGATGCAGGCCGCCGGCGAGCTGTTTCCGAATCCGCTACCGCGGCTTACGACGAGACGGTCGCGAACTACCGCCAGGCGGCGCTGACGGCTTTCCAGCAGGTGGAGGACAACCTGGCTACGCTGCGCGTTTTGGAAGAGCAGGCGCGCGCCCAGCGCATTGCCGTGGAAGCCGCGGAGCAATCGTTGGACCTCGCGCTCAACCGCTACAAAGGCGGCCTGGTGACTTACCTCGAAGTGATCACTGCGCAAAGCATCGCCCTCGAGAACCAGTCCACGGAAGTGGACATTCTCCGCCGCCGTATGGATGCCAGCGTGCTGCTGATCAAAGCTCTCGGCGGCGGCTGGGACGTTTCGAAGCTGCCGGGGACGTAACGCCGGCCGGTTTTCGGCGATTTCCACGAGGATGTGCGACCTGGATCTGTCAGGCTCGCGCTTCCTTGTGATACGGGCAAGCTAGAGCAAAGCCAAAACATGCCCCACCGGCGGTCTTCTAATTCGAAGCCTTTAGTGAAATAATATGTGTCTCATGGCGGTCAGAAAGCCTTCCACTCCATTGGCCTGGGTCGGCTCCGTCACGGCCGTGTTCTCTCTGATCGCCGGAATCTACGGCGGCTGGGCTTTTCTCTCCGGCCAACTGGAGAAGCGCCGCACCACCGATCATCTGCTCGCCGACGCAGCGCTGCAGCTCCGCGCTGCCGACTATGAGTCGGCCTGGAAAACTCTCGCCCAGGCCGCCGCATTTGGCGTAAGTTCCGCGCGCGTCCAGCAGGCCCAGGAAGATGTTGCCATCGGGTGGCTGGATAATATCCATGTCTCGGGCGATCAGACGTTTGCCTCGATCACCGAAAAGCTCGAACCCGTCCTGATCCGCGGCGCGGCATCGGAGAAGTCGCCGCAACGCCAGGCCGACCTGCTGGCGCACCTCGGCTGGTCGTATTTTCTGCGCGGCCGTGAATTGCCCTCCAGCCTCGACCCCGAGTCCGCCTATCGCGAGGCCCTTCGGAAGGATCCAGCCAACCCCAACGCGCACGCCATGTGGGGCCACTGGATTCTCTGGAACCACCAGGGACTGGCGAAGGCGGGTGAGCACTTCGCCGTCGCGCTGGCCTCGGCGCGGACCGGCCTGCGGCCTTACGTGCGCACCATGCAATTGAGCGCGCTCCGTAACGAGGATACGCCCCAGGCCCAAGTGGAAATCATTCGCGTGGCGAACGACATTCGCAAGGAGCACGGCGATCTGAACGCGCCCTCGGCTCATGACATCCTGAACCTATACTGGGAGCACGTCGTCGAGCCCGATGAAGACAGGGCCGCTTTCTTGAGCGCCGTATCGCCCACGGATCACCTGGACACTTTCGACTGGCTGCTGCACCGGGAGGGCCCCGACGATCCCGACCCGCTCACGCACGCTTACATTCGCAGCGCACTGCTGGAAGCCGCCGGCCGTCGCGACGAAGCCCTCGCCGGCTACCGCAGCTTGCAATCCCGCTTCGGCCCAGACAGGAGCGGCACCCTCGTGGATGGCACGCGTAAAGCCATCGTCCGCCTCACCGCCGCCAGAGAATAGCCGTCATTGGCTGGCGGTTCGGCGCAGCCGTGGCAGCGCGGTGAGCGTGGCGCCGTAGATCAGCAGAGAGAGAAACAGGGCCACCTTGCGGTCCTGGTGCAGATCTTGCGTGAGGAGTCGGTAGCCGCCGAGGGCCATGGCGGGATAAACCAGGCGGGTGAGCTCCAGGCGTTCGAAACGCGGCCCCAGCCAGGCAAGCATCACGGCTGCGATCACGATGACGCTGGTGCGCAGCGTGGCGCAATAGGCGTGGCTGGCGCCGGGGCCGGAGATGGCGTGGTGCAGCCCGGTCAACCCGCCGGCGAAAACCCCCGCGGCCAGGCCGAGAAACGTAGCGGCCAGCACCAGGCGAAGAGTGTCCGAACTCGGCGAGGCGCTGTCCCGCTGTCGATAGCCAATCGCCAGTGCGTAGGCCAGCGCCGCAGTTAGGGCTCCGAACAGCAGTGCCTCCAGCCTGTCGCCGGGCCACTCGGCGGAGCCCAGCAGAAATGCCGCGGCTTGTTGCGGAGCGCCGGAAACCGCCAGCGCCAGCAGCAGGTAAATGCCTCCATGAACCTGGAGCGTCAGCCGTCCGAAACGGCCGCCCGCCCAAATGCCCGCGACCGCGAGCGCCGACCACACGCCCGCCAGCGCGACGCCGGAAAGCAGGATGCGGCTGCCGGCCAGCGCCAGCAGAATGCCGAACGTGGAATAAGTATAGAAGTTTCGGCCCGGGCCGGCTTTCCTCTCGAGACGCTCAAACGAGACCAGGTAGCATGCGGCGGCGCATGTCAGCGCCAGCGTTGCCATGACGGGTGCCAGCCGCGCATCGGCGCGCGAAAGGCTCAAGCCTCCGCTGACACTGATCAGGAAAGCGAAGCCGACTTGCGCCGTCTCGAACAGGGTGAAGCTGAAGCCGCGCAGCAGCGTGCGGACGATGGTGCTGGCCAGGTAGATGGCCAGCAACGCCACCTGCGCGCCGAAGAGCCATAGGTGTGGGATGGCGGCATAGGTTTCCGGAACGCCCCGGTCATTGGTAACCAGCCAGGTGGCAAGCAGCACGGAAAGATCGGCGGTGACGGCGGTCAGCCACCGCTCGTTGAGCCAATGGTCCAGGCAAGCCGATGCCTCCACGGCCGCGGCGATGGCCAGAAACAGCAAGGTCAGGGGCAATACATTATGGGTGCCTAACAGCAGGGCGGTGCCCGCGCCTAAGGCGGCTAGGGTGGCGATGGTGGACACTACCAGCAGATTCTTGCGCCAGGAGACCGTCATGCCGAAAACCGCGAAGAGAAAAAGGGTGGCCCCGGCCGTTCCCGCAGTGATGGCGTGCAAACTAACCGTGGCTTCCCAAAGCAGCGGCACCAGCACCGTAGCCGCGGTCAGGCTGTAAACCGCGGCTGCCAATGTTTGTTTCGGGGGAACTCGCGCCGCCCAGAGCAGCCAACCGCCGGCGTAAACGATGCCGGCCGCGATTCCCACGCGGTCGGGCATTGCGCCGGCTTCGGTGATGGCGCGCAGCAGGTAAGCGCCGGCCATGCCTAACAGGGCGCGCCCCAGCAGCGGAAGCAGCCCCGCGGCTTGTTCGAGCGCATGCGAAGCGGCAAGGACGGCAGGTGCCTCTGTCAGAGCGGGCGTGGTATCGGAGGGGGCTCCCGGCAACGCGCCGCGCTCCTCGGCGATGCGCAAGCGCTGCTCCATCGAGGCCACGCGCTGGGTGAGGTCCCGGACTTCGCACGCGAGCGACTCCCACTCCGGTTGCGGCACGGCAACCTCCTCAGGCTTGGTGAGCCTCTTCCTTCTGCCAGGGCGGCAGCAGCTTGATCAACACCAGGAAAATCACGAACGGCAAAATCATCAGACCGATCGCCGGCAGCAACCCTTCTTTCGCGACCAGTTCCATCTTGTAAGAGGTGTAGCCGAGAAAGCTCTTGGAGAACAGTTGCCCGCCGATCACCACATTCCAACGCATGGCGAAGATGCCGATCAGCGTTAAGCCGCCGCCGACCATGTACATCGCCTTGCGGGCGCCCTCGGAGAACCTCCACAACTGGTTGGCGGCGAGAAGCGCCAGCGGTACCAGCGTGCCCAGCATGATTTGCAGAATCACCTGCGAAAACCAGAGCCGCGTGTGCACCATGAAATCCAGGCTGCGGAAGCTCTCGTCCGCTTCATAGGTGCGGTGCACCAGGTCCAGCATCTCCAGCGTGAAGTCGATGACGAAAGTGTAGAAGAGATAGCGTGCGATGGTGTCCAGGCAGCGCATATCGATGGCCACCTTGCGCAGTTTCGACGAAATCACGTAGAGCACCATCACCGCGGCAATACCGGACACCATGGCCGAAAACAGAAACACGATGGGCATCAGCGGCGAGGACCACCAGGGATTAGCCTTTACCGAGCCGAAGATGAAGCCCACATAGCCGTGGAGCAGAAACGCCGAGGGGATACCGATGACGGTGACGGCGTAGCCGATCTTATCGTCGATGCGGCGCGCCTCAGGGCTGACGTTGTAAGAACCCAGCGTCAGCGCCCGGTAAATGAGGCGGCGGATGCCGGTGGTGGTTTGCGCCAGGTGCACGATTTCAGTGCGGTATTCGAGCCAGATTTCCACCAGCAGCACCACCGCGAGGTACCACAGGTAGACGAAGCCAAACATGGCCATGGCGGAGGAAGTGTGCGGCGTCAAGTACATTTCCAACGACCGCTCCGGGTGTCCCAGATGAAGCTGCAAGGGCAGCGGGGCGACCAGCAGGAAGGCCAGCGCCGTCAGCAGGGCCAGCCGGTAGGTGGGCCGCACAGCGTCCACTTTGAAAACCCGTTCGAGCGAAGCCAGAATGAAGGCGCCAGCTACCAGGCCGGTGATGTAGGGGTAGAGCACAATGAGAACGCTCCATTGCAGCTCCACCTCGTTCGGGTACATGAAACCGTTTACGCCAGCTATCATCGCGTCGCTCCTCTAACGCACCGCGCCGTCCAGGTTCTCGTAATAGACCTTGGCCCGGGTGGCCATGTACGGCTTCAGCACCTCGACCTTGTTGTTGCGCAGGATCTCGTGCACCGGATCCTTTGGGTTCTTGAAATCCACCAGCAGGCGTGCGCCAGTGGGGCAGTTTTCGCAGCAGGCCGTGGTGAGGCCCTTGGTGATGCGGTGATAGCAGAGCGTGCATTTGTCCACCGTCTGCTTCTGAGGATGCAGGTAGCGGCAGCCATACGGGCAGGCTTGCACGCAATAGCGGCAGCCCAGGCAATAAGTTTCATCCACCAGCACCACGCCATCCGGACTGACAAAGGTGGCGCCGACCGGACAGACCTGTACGCAAGGCGAATCGGCACAATGGTTGCACAGCTTGGGGACGAAGAAGCTCTTGAGGCCTTCGCGGGTGGAAGGCGGGAAGCCCTCCATGCCGCCATCGGGCGAATCCACCTGCGGCTGGTCTTCGTCCGCAATCTGGTACCGCTCCACCCAGGTACGGAAGTAGCCCTGCGGCACGTTGTTTTCCTTAGAGCAAGCGCACACACAGTTGCCGCAGCCGATGCACTTATCGATGTCGACGATCATTCCCCACCAGTGATCGGCCATTCTGTAGGCATCGCTGGGGGGCTCGGCGCCGGTGATCTGCTCCAGCGTCGCGCCGACCGAGGCCAGCACCAGCAGCTTGCCACCTACTTTGAACAAATCGCGCCGGCTGATATCCATGCTCGTCTCCTTGCCTCAGAGGTGCGGGTTGTGGGGCTGATGGCACTGATTGCAGGCCACGCCGCCGGAATGGTCGGCGGTAACCACCTGGGGGAAGTTGCGCGGCTTGGCCGCGTCCTTTTCGTGGCAGCGCCGGCAGAGGTTGGCGACGTCGGGCAGTTGCGGAACGTGCGCCGCCGGATCGTCGGCGTGCTGCGCCAGTGGCCCATGACAGGCTTCGCAGGCTACGTGAGCGTGTTTGCCGGCAGCGCGGGCTGCGGCCTCGTCAACATGGCAGACAACGCAGGTAGCTTGCCCGGCGTAGGCGATGGGATGCTGCCGGACCAGGGCAAGCGCGCCGGGGCGATAGTGGCCGTATTGTCCAAAGGCCTTGGGGATAATAGCGCTGCGCACCACCAAGAAGACCGCCACGCCGGCCAGCAAAACCAGGGCTGGGCGAATCAAGTGACCTGCATCCCGCACCAAACGCCGCAATGCTCCCTCTTTCCGCGCAAACCGCCTCGCTGCGCAGGGACGATCCGGTGACCATCAGGCAATATAAGCACCAACAGGCCTTTTGATCGAAAAAGCCTCAATTGAGCTTGCATTTGTTGAAAATTTCAACAAAGAGAGGGCCGTGATCGGCCTCTTGCCTGCGCTACATTACCCAACAAGTGGGGCAAATCGCGCCATCATCCGCGATGACCCGGAAGGAGATGGCGGAAATGTGAACAGTCCGGAGGGTCGGATTCGCGGCTGGCTCACCGTCGGACCAGCGGATCGGCGGCAGTCCCATGGCAACTGAACAGGCGTATATAGGCGTTGGAAAACACAGGCTTTCCGGCCCACACCCAGCTATGGGTATCGCTCCAGACGGGGTCGGTGTCCTTAGCGGCGATCACATCGATGGGCAGGTCGTGGCAGATCTCGGCCAGGCTGGTTGCGGCCGGTTGACCGGCGGGTGGATAGAGGCGCTCGAGGCGGGCCAGGATGGGGCCGCAGAGCTTGGGATCGCCGCCATAGGGTGTGTCGCACTGCGAGCCGGCGGCTACGATCCGGCGATCGGCGTACAGCATGGCGTCGGTCTGCTGCTGGTCAACGTCGGGGTTGTACTGCAGCGCGGCGGTCTCGGGCGTGCTGGCGCACACCCACTCATAGGCGGCGCGCGCAGCGTAGTTGCGCTTGCCGAACTGGCGGTCGGGAGCCATCCATTTGAGCGGCGGGAGGACGCCCCGGTCGGCCAGCATGGGGTAGAAGCGAACGATGGCGATCTCATAAACCGTGCCGGCGGCGCCGAGCGCGATGCAGGCCGTCAGCAGTCGTTTCCGGCGGCTGGAGAGAAAGCTCAGCCGGTCGCGCCGCGGCCAGATATCCACCGCCCAAAGAAGGAGCACGAACTGTGCGGGCAGGAATCCGCGCCAGCCGAGGTCGTTGTTGCCATTCACGTTGGAACGGAGGAAGGTGCAAATGAGCGCACTGGTAACCAGCATGGTCACACACGCCGCATCCTGCCGGGAAAGCGGTTCCCCGCTGGCCCGGTGTTGGCGCCACTTGATTCCCGCCACAAAGAAAAAGAAACCGAACTCCAGCGCATAATTCAGCGGCAGCAGCGATCCGTTCACCAGAATCAGGCGCAGCCAGTGCGGCATGCCCGGCCACACCGGAACCAAGGCGGTCATCGAGAAGGCCCGCACGGTAAAGTGAAGCGGCGACCCGGCGGCTCCCGCGGGGCCCTGTGCGAGATCGTGCAGGTACGGATAGGCGAGGGCGCAACTGGCGATGCCCGCAATCACCAGGACCGTCACCTCGCGCCGCCAGCGCCTGCCGATGCAGATCGCCGTCCAGACGCACAGGAAAGCAGCGAAGGTAAAGGTAACCCAAATGCAGGCGCCGGCCGCCGATGCGAGCGCAACACCGGCAGCCAGGCCATAACGCGCCCAATCGGGCCAGCCGGTTTTGGCAGCCCCGTGCCACAGCAGCAGAAAACCGGTGACGACCGCGATTAAGGCGGCAATCGCGTGCGGCGCCCAAATTGCGCTGTGCAGGAACCAGTCGATGTACTCGTTCCAGCTTTCCAGGCTGGGGAGGACGAAATTCATCTGCCCCCGGACGTAGAGGAACAGCAGGTACATACCCGGCAGGATGTCGAGGCCGGTGATTCCCATCAGCAGCACGCCGATCCGCAGGCGCCGCGCCAGACCGGTTTGCGGATTGGCGACGAAGAGGCGCAGGCAGGCCGCCAGCAGCGCCATCAGCCCGACGCCGCACCAGAATGTTCCGGCGATCTCGGCGTGGCGCGCGCTCACCCAGGGCG
Organism: Bryobacteraceae bacterium; assembly: GCA_049698695.1. Taxonomy (GTDB): domain Bacteria; phylum Acidobacteriota; class Terriglobia; order Bryobacterales; family Bryobacteraceae; genus Bog-375. The sequence continues at coordinate 19,603 of JBAVYH010000201.1, forward strand.
AACCCAGACGATTCACCAGCGCGCACATCATCAGCCAGAAATAGTGATAGCGGAGCGCCGCCGGCGGGCCGGGCAGGAACAGCGGAGTCTGCGGCGGCACGCCGGTGGTGGCCACGGAATGAACCAGCGAGGCGCGCAGCGAATAATCGAGCGAGTTGGTCGGATAGTAGAGCCGGTTGGCGGCTTGCACATCCACCAGGTAAAACAGCGTCACCAGCAGCCACACGCCGATAGCGGCGGCAAAGAACGCCCATCCCTCAGGCAGCCGCGGACGGCGTGCCCAACCGCGCTTCGCGTCAAATGCCAGCAGCACCAGCACCGCCAGGCCCGCAGCCAGGTACAAATCCTGAGCCGCGGTCATCGAGCCGTATCGGGCCGCGAAGTAGGTCAGAATCGGGCACAGCGCGATGGCGAGCGGCAGGCTCAAGACGGCGCGAAAAGGGGCGCTGCGGGTTCGAAACTCAAACAGGTTGAAGGCGAACCCAAGCAGGTAGCCCGGCGCCCACACGAACAACGGGAAAATCAGCATCGCCAGCAGACTTCCCCTCACATCGGCGGCCATGAAATGGTATTCGGGCATTACCGTCCGGAATTCGTCTCAGTGTAGCTGTTTTCAGCGTCCAATCCGCGGAGCGAGACGGACAAGACGAATAAAGATAGGGCGGCGTTGCTAGCTTGCGATAATCGGTGCGGCGCGAGCGGAGCCGTATGTGGCTGGACGAGAGTGGAGTGGGCGTTCCAGCGGCAGGTACGAATTTCTAACGCCGAGGAGCCTACCGTCCGAGAGAGCTTTTCATGAGGCAACCGGTTGAACCGCAGGCAACCGCTCCCTCACGGTCGCGGCTCCGAACGCGCATCAGAGCCTGCGACCGTTAGGGAGCGTTACTGGCTATCGCTCGATTGCAGGGCCTAAAGGCCATGTTTAGTGGGCCCCACGCCTGCACGGCTGAAGCCGTGCCCTGATACAAAGCTCCGGAATCCTGTTACGAACTTGTGAGACACGACACTAGCGGTTCCTCAGAATCCAAGGCCTTGCCAGTCTCCTGTCGTGCAGCCGGGCCGGGCCCTTGGACGCCGGGTGGGGCGAGCCTATGCGAAGATGTGAGTGACCATGGCGCAGTCAATAGAACGCGGCTGGAGTCGCGATTGCAGTGTCACGCGCCATGTCACACCTCAAAACCCGTGACCCAGGATCATCGTACTGCGGAGTCCCGCCGGGCCGTGATCGTCGTCCCGTGCTACAACGAAAGCCGCCGCCTGGCGGTTCCCGATTTTCGGCAGTTTCTCGACCGGCCGGGCGCCGAGTTGCTGTTTGTCGATGATGGCAGCACGGACAACACCGTGGAGGTGCTGCGCGGCATCTGCGCCGGCCACGAAGGCCGCGCCAGCGTGCTCGAATGCGCCAAGAACGGCGGCAAAGCGGAAGCCGTGCGACGCGGCATGCTTGCTGCGCTCGAGGGCGGCGCGGCCTATGCGGGCTTCTGGGATGCGGACCTGGCGACGCCGCTCGACGACATTGCCGAGTTTCTGCGCGTCCTCGAGGCGCGGCCGGAGATCGATATGGTGTTCGGCTCCCGCGTGAAGCTCTTGGGCCGCAATGTGGAGCGCCATGCAGTGCGTCATTATTTGGGAAGAGTTTTTGCCACCGCGGCCTCCACGGTATTGGGGATGGCGGTTTACGATACCCAGTGCGGCGCCAAAGTATTTCGCGCCGTACCAGCGACCAGCAGTCTTTTCGACGAGCCCTTTTGCAGCCGCTGGGTGTTCGACGTGGAGGTGTTCGCCCGCTACATCCGCAACGTCGGCTCTGCGCGCGCGGCGGCGGACCGAATCTACGAATTCCCGCTGATGGTCTGGCGCGACGTCGCCGGCTCCAAAGTCAAGCCAAGCGACTTTTTTGTGGCCTTCCGCGACATCATGAGAATCTACTGGAAATATATGCGCACCGCGTGACGAATTTGCGGGCTCCGCGGCGCCTTGATACGATGAGGATGTCCCCTTCACGGTGGGTGTAGCTCAGCTGGTAGAGCGCTGGATTGTGGTTCCAGTGGCCGTGGGTTCGAACCCCACCACCCACCCCACCCAAAACTAAAAGACTTCTCCGTTTTGGCCGATCGGTTCGCTGGAAACCACCCGCGGCCGCGGGCCGGGGCCGTGGCGGGACGCGAGCAGGATAGCGTCGGCTGAACGCTCCGGTCGTGGTGTCCGCGATCAATACGACCGGCTCACGAACCGAACTTGGAGGCTCATTTCGCCGGTCTGGCGTGATCCAGGCACAGCGCGACCAGATCGCTGAGATTGGCTTCGCCTACGCACATCACCGTATCGGCGCCACCCCAATAGATCTTCACGGTTCCATCGGACTCGGCAACGGCGCCGCAGGTGAACACGACGTTGTGGACATATCCCGTGACTTCCCAGGGATCTTCCGGCTGCAAGATCCACGAGTCGCCCACGCCGATGATCTTTGCCGGGTTGTGCAGGTCGTGAAGAGCGACCCCCAGCCGGTAGACCGATCCATCCATCGTCCGAAAAACGCCGTGATAGATGGAAAGCCATCCCTGCTCCGTCTTGATTGGCGGCGCGCCCGGGCCGATCTTCATTTCATCCCAATGATACTGTTCAGGCCGCATGATGAGCTGCGACTCGCCCCAAAAACGCAGGTCCGGCGAATAGGAAATCCAGATCGACCACGGAGCTATTTCCGAGTGAGGACGGTCCAGCCGTGCATAGAGTCCGTCGAACTTTTCGGGAAAGATCACGACATTCCGGTAGTCTGCCTCCGTGATGAGGGAGACTCTTTCCAAGTAACTGAAGTCCTTCGTCTTTGCCAGGGCGATACGGACTCCATTTCGCGAATAGGCGCTGTAGGTGATGAGATACTCGCCGTCGACGCACGTCACGCGGGGATCTTCGACACCAAACTCCTCATAAGTGGCGAAAGAGCCGTCTTGCGTAGGAGTCAGGAAGGGTGCCGGATCAGCCGTGAAGTGGAAACCGTCGGGGCTGCGTGCCAAACCGATAATGGAACGTCCCGTGCGCAGATGGGAACGGAACAGCATGATGTATCTGTTCTCATGCTTGACGACCGCTGCGTTGTGGACCGTCTCTACCGGGTAGGGGATATCGGCTTTGGTGAGGATGGGGTTGTGAGCATATCGCCTTACGAGGTCCGGCTTAGTATTCATCTCTTCCCTTCCAACGCAAAGATGGCCCGGTAGACCCGTTCGTACGCTTCCACCATGGTTTCGACTGAGAAACACCGCTGGACCCGTTGGCGGCACGCGATGCGATCGATTTCGCCCAGCCGTTCCAGGGCCTGCACCGCTTCGTGGACGTTATTGACGAGGAAGCCCGTCTGCCCGTCCTGGATCACCTCGCGGCAAGAGCCGAGGTCCATGGCGATCACGGGCACGCCGGCGGCATTGGCTTCCGCCAGGACCAGTCCGAATCGCTCGGGGATGGTGTTCAGGTGCAGCAGTGCTCGTGCGCGCGCGAACAACGCGTTCTTGCCCGGCACGTCCACTGGCCCGATGTAGTGGATCGCTTGACCGAGGTGAGGCTCCACTTGCTCGCGGAAGTACATCCGATCCTGAATGATGCCGGCGATGAGCAGCGGCAACCCGCTCAGGCGCGCAACTTCGACGGCCAAGTGGACACCCTTGTCCGGGTGAATCCGGCCGAGGAAGACCAGGTGATCGCCACCATGTTCCTGCATCGGGTACAGCGAAAGGTCGATGCCGTTGTAGACTGTCGCTAGATAGTTCAGCCCCGGCGCACGATCGGAGTTACTGATGGACACAAAGTATCCGTCGCGATACTTCTCATAGACCGGCATGATTCTGGGAGACGAGAATCCGTGGATGGTCGTCAGCACCGGCGTGTTCACCAGCCGTGTGTAAGAAAGCGCCATGAAGTCATAGTGACTGTGTATAAGATCAAACTCGGAAGCGTGCTCAAAAGCCTCGGAGATATGAAGGTACTCTGCTACTTTCGGGTCGACAGTGGGATCCTCTTCGTATCCACGCTCTATTACAGCGTGCAAGTGAGCCAGGGTCACGGAATCCCGAGTGGCGAACAACGTCACATCCCAGCCACGGGAGACCAGTCCTTCGGTGATGTTGCTGGCGACCGTCTCCCACGCGCCGTACTGCCGGGGAGGCGTGCGCCAGGCTACGGGCGACAGGACGGCCACCTTTTTGTTGGGGATGGTCATGGCAATGGGGCTTCGCGCTCCATGGCAGCCAGCACCTCGGCGAGTGGGACGGTTGCAAAACCGGTGGCATGATCGGCCATGCCATAAGGAATGATGAGTTCGCCGTTGTGGACGACAGCGCCGCAGGTGTATACGACATTGGGCACGTAACCCTGACGCTCGCTCTGGTTCGGTTTGAGCAAGGGTTCGCGGAGCCGTCCAATCACTTTGCTCGGGTCATCGCGATCCAGGAGGAAGGCGCCAATCGAGTACTGTCGCATCGGGCCGACCCCGTGGCTGAGAACGAGCCATCCGGCATCGGTCTCGATTGGAGATCCGCAGTTTCCCATCTGGACCAATTCCCACGGAAAAACAGGCTTAAGCAGCACGCTGCGCTCATTCCAGAAGTGGACGTTATCGGAAAACATCAGGTAGATGTTCTCGTTGTCCTGGCGGGAGAGCATGGCATAGAGGCCGCCGATCTTCCGGGGAAAGATCGCCATGCCTTTGTTTTCGGCGGCCGGACCGTTTAGTGTAATGAATCGAAAGTTGAGGAAGTCATAAGTCTCCACCAGTTCCGGCACGACGACCCTGCCGTCGAAGGCGGTGAAGGTCGCGTAGTAGATGCAGGTACCATCGTCGTTGCGAAAGCAAACGAAGCGGGCGTCCTCGATGCCATTACGTTGGGAGGGTGTGGCTGGGAACAAGATGCGCTCGGACAAGTCCTGCTCCGGCCGGAACTGGACCTCGTAGTTGGACCGGGCGAGTATCCAAATCCCCTGCGAGGCGTCTTGATCCTCCTGCGACATTCCATCCGGAAGGCGAAACTGCTCCGCTTGGAGCGCGGCGCGAAGATCTTCCAGCGCAAACGACTCCCTGAGTTTTTTCATCACGCGGCGCGTGAATTCGCCCGTCAATCCCAGCTCAGAGAGTTTTCGCTCGAACAGCGGCTTTTCGTACACGGGGTTTGGGATCTGTCGCGGCTCGATGAGAAAGCCAGCCGGGGGAAAGACCTCGATCCGGCGATCGGAATAGATGATACCGGTTCGAAACGCAATGGAAGAAATGTGTCCTTCTCCGGTGGCGCGCAAGCTGAGAATGAACCGCAGAGCGCCTGCCGCGAGACCGGCTTGGTCAGGATGCGGCACGATGGAAGGATTGAACAGGGCAGCGGATTCCAAAGAGTATTCAGCCAGGAAGTAGGAGCCGACCAGGAGTCGTCTTGGTTCGGAAATGTCCTCAACCCCCGCCAAAGACTCACGGACCTGTTCGAAGCGCTGCAGGAAGCGATCGTGGATTTGGTGGTGGCGCCGGGAAAACTGAGTGGTCACCTCGGCCAGCAACTGGCAGACGCGCTCTTCCGGGAGCGCCATGATCCTGGCGACGATCCCGGCAACCCGCTCGGGACCACCCGGACTGAAAGGCCGCAGGAGAACGCGGGACTGGTCGGGCTTGACGAATGTGGCTGTACGTTTGAGGTGCATGGGCGTTGGCGGCTACTCCGTGATCGCGATCGGTTCTCTAAAACTCGTCAGTATGTTTTGTGCTAATTGCATCTCCGCCAATGAAAGCAGGAAGGCGAGGGTCGATTCCGCTCCCTGGTTTCCGTTGACCCGATCCACATGCAACCCATCGCGGCAGCCGCCTGTCTCGGAAGAGTAAAGATCGAGTCCGAGATCGTTCCAGCCGATGAACCAGTCAAAAGCGCGCTGTGCCTGCTCATACCACCAGACGTCCGATGTGGCGCGGTAGGCTTCCAGACAGGCCGAGACTGTTGCCTGCGCATCAATGGGCTGCTGGTCGAAATTGGCGCGGGTGCCGCCGCGGCGGTAAAACCCATTGCTGCCAACGGGCCGAAAGTGGCCCTTCTCGGACATCTGCAACTCGGTCAGCCAGCGTAGAGCATCGAGGCCGCGCTGCAGCACCGCTGGTTGTCCAGTAGCATGTCCGCTCACAATTAAGGCGTGCGCGAGCTTCGCGTTGTCGTATGACAGTTCCTCTTCAAACCATTGCCAATCCGGATGCGCGCTCGCTTCAAAGAGCTCCATGAGATGGCAAGTCAATGCCTCCCGGGTTTGATTGACCAGGCTGTCACCGCTCAACCGGCGAAGATATTCGTGGATGCCGAGCAAGCCGAAGGCCCAAGCCCGAGGCGAAGAGAACCCGGTCAGCTCAGGCAATGCCAGCGCGAAGAGCTGCCCCGCCATCATCTGGAAGCTCCGAAAGGGCGAACGTCCCACGCCCAGGCCCAGCGCCCAGAGCGCCCTCCCTTGGCAGTCCTCCGATCCCTTTTCGTCCAGCCAGTGCCGCTCAAAACTCAAGTGGTTGTGGAAGCGTTTCGTTTTAAGATCGAAGGCGTGATGGAGGAACGCCCCGGCGGTGGTGGCCAGTGCCCGCACACGCTCCGGCTCCTCACCCAATTCAGCAAGCAGCACGGCCAGGACGAAGGCACGAGCGTTATCGTCGGTGCAATAGCCTTCGGAAAAATTCGGAACACTGAAAACAGCGTGTTGGAAGACCCCCGTGGAATCGGTCATCCGCGAAAGATGGCTCAATTTCATCGCCGGCAGCTCCCGCGGCTTTTGATCGAGCGTCTTGGTGGCGAGGAATTTGCGCGTCCGAGCGGCCACTTCCAGACGGGAACACTCGAAGGAACGCATGTACATCTGCGCCACGTTGCTCCAAACCATCTCGCGGCCTATCTTGTAAGCGTACTTGCGGATGGCATGCCGGCGTGTATCGTCGCGCAGCAACCCGATCACCTCGCGTGCGATGGCCGGAGCGTCGCCGAATGGCACCAGCACACCGCGGTCCTCCGCCAGCAACTCCGCGGCGTGCCAATACGGCGTGGACACCACTGCTTTGCCGGCGCCAAAGGCGTACGCCAGCGTGCCCGAAGTAATCTGCGCTTCATTCAGGTAAGGTGTGATGTAAAGGTCCGCCGCGCCGATGAATTCCTTGAGATTCTCAAGGTCCACAAACTGGTTGTAGAAGATGACGTTCTTGTCGACTTTGTTCTTCTTAGCTAGAATCTCCAGGTTGAGCCTGTACGCTTCCCCGTGCTCCCGCAGTTCGTTGGGATGAGTGGCACCGAGGACGATATACACCACCTCGGGGAACTCCGCAAGAATGTGCGGTAGAGCGTTGAGCACGTTCTCGATTCCCTTGTTCGGCGAAAGCAGGCCGAACGTGAGCAGCACGACCCTGCCTTCCACCCCGAACTGATCCTTGAAATAAGTCGGATCGACGAAGCCCACATCGGGAATGCCGTGCGGTATGAGATCGATCTTGGCCGGCGGCGCCTGGTATATCTGCTGCAACATCTGCCGTCCGCGCTCAGCCATCACCACCAGCCGGGTAGAGAGTGAGATTAACCCCTCCATCACCCGCCGCTGATCCGCCTTCGGCTCGCGCAGAACCGTGTGAAGCGTTGTCACCACAGGCATTCTCAATTCGCGCAGAAGTGCCAGGATGTGAGCGCCGGCCGGCCCACCGAAAATGCCGAACTCGTGTTGCAGGCAGACAATGTCCACGTTGCTGATGTTCAGAAAGTCCGCGGCACGCAGATAGGACGACAGGTCCTGCTCCTCAATCTCGAAGCGAACCACCTCCGGATACTCGTAGCCTCCCGGAATGTCGTTGACCGACACGGCCAGGCACTGGCTCTGCGGGTGCGCGCTTTGAACGGCGGCCAGCAGGTCGGAGGTAAAAGTAGCAATGCCGCACTTGCGTGGTAAGTGGTCGCCGACAAAAGCGATCTTGCGGACTTTAGAAGTGCTATTCATGAAGGCATTCCTTTGCTGCCTGGCGGTCTCCCGCCGCTTCAATCAGTTTGCTTCTCCAGGTCGCCCTGCAGACGGAAAATGGAGTGGATCCCGCAGGTTTTGCAGTTCCCGGTAATAATAAATTGGGGAAGGTCGCTTTCCTCTCAGCTTCAGAGCCTTCAGAAACGCGATTTCCTCTTCGGTGGCATCGCCACTCAACGACGCATCCTTTAGGAATTGTTCGAGCCCTGGTTCAGCAGCTACGGGCTCTGGGGGCTCCTGTTCGGCAAACTCAAATCGCTTCAGGCTTCCTGCGGTAAGCCGGCGGTTAGGCACAACCTCCATGCCGAAGGTCTTGAGGTCGATATCCCAAGAGTCAATGATCGGGTCGAGGAAGGAGATACAGTTTTCAACCGAGACGTTGAACACGTCTGTGTCCAGGAACTCGAGAATCGAAACGCGCACCTGCTCGTAGCTGCGGTCGCTGAGTTGGGCCATCAGGCGGAGCCAGTCTTCACTTTGCAGTTCCTCCTTGGCAACTCCCTGGGCGACATCCAGGAGTTTTTGAGTGACCAGGCGTTCGAGTTCGCCAAACGGCTCCTTCTCAAAAATCCGGCGCACTTCTTTTTGCTGGGCGGAATCGCATTTGCGCAGAATCAACTCGCGGCACTCCTTGAATAGAGGCCGTGGGACCTCCGCCCCTCTTTTCCTCAATTCCTCTTTGTGTTGCAGCTCAGCCAGTTTTGAGAGTTCACCGCTCGGCAGTTTCAAGGCCTTGCCGATCTTCTGGTAGATGTCGGTGCGTCCTGGCGAGGGGGGAGCCTTCTTTCGGGCCAGCAGTTGCGAAATGTAGGATTCGGTCACTTGAGCAGCCACGGCGAGGTCTTTCTGCTCCAAGCCAAGTTCGGTTAAACGCTGCCGGATCAAAAGGGATACGTCCACTGGGTTGTCCTGTCCGCCTGATTAACTACATTTGGTCAATCAGGTAATCTAATCTTCCCACAAACACACTTGACAAGCAAGCCAAGTTAACCGATAATAGTTAATGGCTGAGCACTCCCGCCCACTCGCAGATCCTCTGAGCTAAGTCAGGCGATCTGATCACCGTCCCCTTAGGTCACCCGGACCACGCCAAACGAAGGAGCACGCGATCATGATGAGCGCTCGACCTGCCGGTCCTAAATTCCGCGAAGGTGACGGAGTCGTCCTGGCCGAGGGTACATACCAGGGCACCCAAGGTGTATTTCGCCGGCTGAGAGAAGACGCCAACTGGGCGGATATCACCGAGGGCAATGGCAGCATCCGCTGCCACCCGGTGGCATGGCTCGCCCACTCCGCGGGCGCGATCCCCGGTTCCGTGAACTGACGCCGCCATGACAGACCTAATCACAGCGGGAAGCATTTTGGTTCAGGAAGGCACACATCTGCCGAAACCCCTGCTGCTCCAGAGCGAGTCCGGTGCCAGTGGATGGGCAGCAGTCAAAGGCACTCGTTCGGGATTCGAGAAGGGAATCCGGGACGCCGGCTGGACCTTTTTCTTCATGGCTGGAGAGATCAAGACCACCGTCTTCGCATTTGACAAGCAAAAGGCACTGCGCGCCGCTTTGAGATGGCTCATCTCGAACGCAAAATCTCAGCACTGCAACAGCATCGAGATTACGGGAGTGGCAGGCAAATCGTTCCTGAAAACGCCCTATATGACTGTCTCCGCTCACCCGCGACATCTACAAGAGGGCCTGGTCTTTTCCGGTCAATGGTAGTTTGCCGTGAACTACCTACCATACCGCCGGATATGGCAGTTGAGGCCGGCTCCGATCCGGCACGCTCGTCACCGACTCAATCGAACTGGAGGCTAGTAAGCATCATGAACATTCGACCCCTATACGACCGCATCGTGGTGAAGCGGATAGAGGAACAAGAAACCACACGCAATGGCATCGTTATCCCCGATTCGGCCAAGGAAAAGCCCCAGGAGGGTGAAGTGATGGCCATCGGGAAGGGCAAGCGGCTCGATGACGGCAAGATGGTCGCCCTTGACGTCAAGGCCGGCGACCGCATCCTGTTCGGCAAGTATTCCGGCAACGAGATCAAACTGGATGGCACTGAGTACATCATTATGCGCGAGGACGACGTCCTCGGAGTTTTGGACGCAGCCCCCAAGGCCCTCTCGAAAGCCGGCTAATTCAAATCTGAATAGTGAGGAACCTATCTATGGCAAAGCAAATTACGTATAGTGACACCTCCCGTCAAGCGATCCTGAGCGGCGTCAACCAGCTTGCCGACGCGGTGAAGGTGACCCTCGGTCCCCGCGGACGCAACGTCGTACTCGAAAAGAAATATGGCGGGCCGACCATCACCAAAGACGGTGTGACTGTGGCCAAAGAGATTGAGTTAAAGGATCCGCTCGAGAACATGGGTGCCCAGATGGTGCGCGAGGTGGCGTCGAAAACCTCCGACGTCGCTGGGGACGGTACCACCACGGCCACGATTCTGGCCCAGGCAATCTACCGCGAAGGCGTCAAAGCGGTCACGGCGGGGGCGAATCCGATGGCTATCAAGCGCGGCATCGACAAAGCCGTGGAAGTTGCCGTCGAGGAAGTCAAAAAGCTATCCAAACCCGTCTCCGGCGACATGATAGCCCAGGTGGGCAGCATTTCCGCCAACGGCGACCCGACCATCGGCAACATCATTGCCGAGGCGATGAAGAAGGTGGGCAAGGACGGCGTGATTACGGTCGAGGAATCCAAGACGATGACCACCGAATTGCAGACGGTGGACGGGATGCAGTTCGATCGCGGCTATCTCTCACCCTATTTCGTGAGCGACGCCGAACGCATGGAGTGCGTTTTCGAGGATCCTTACATCCTGATTCACGATAAGAAAATCAGCAACATGAAGGACCTGCTGCCGATTCTCGAGCAGATTGCACGCGCGGGTAAGCCGCTGCTGGTGATCGCCGAAGATGTGGAAGGCGAAGCACTGGCCACGCTCGTAGTCAACAAGCTGCGCGGCACGCTCAGTGCCTGTGCCGTGAAGTCCCCTGGCTTTGGCGACCGCCGCAAGGCAATGCTGGAAGATATCTCGATTCTGACTGGCGGCAAGGCCATCATGGAAGAGACCGGCATCAAGCTAGAGGGCATCAAGCTGGAGGACCTCGGCCGCGCCAAGCGTGTCACGGTGGATAAAGACACCACCACCATCATCGACGGCGCCGGCTCGCAGAAGGATATCGAAGGCCGGATCAAGCAACTCCGGGCGCAAATCGAAGAGACAACCTCGGACTACGACCGCGAGAAACTGCAGGAGCGGCTGGCGAAGCTGGCCGGTGGCGTTGCGATCATCAAAGTCGGCGCTGCGACCGAAACCGAGATGAAAGAGAAAAAGGCCCGTGTCGAGGACGCTCTCCACGCCACTCGCGCCGCGGTCGAAGAAGGCATCGTCCCCGGTGGAGGCGTTGCACTGCTTCGCGCTTCGGTCGCGCTGCAAAAGCTCAAGCTTGAGGGCGACGAGCAGTTCGGCGTCACTATCGTTCGTCGTGCGTGCGAGGAGCCCGTGCGGCAGATCGTCGTGAACTGCGGGCCCGAAGGCGCCGTCGTCGCCGAGAAGATCAAGAACCACCGGGACGCAAACTTCGGCTTCAACGCCTCCACCGAACAATACGAAGATCTGGTGCAGGCCGGCGTAATCGACCCCACCAAAGTAACTCGCACAGCTCTGCAAAACGCAGCTTCCATCGCCTCTCTCATGCTCACCACCGAGGCCACGGTCTGCGGGGTTGTGGAGGAGCCGGGCGAATAGGACACAGATGAACAATAAACTACTGAAGCGACACAAGCGCCAGGTTGCGCGTGCCAAGGAACGGGTGAAACTGTCGGAGCCCGACGTGAGAACTCCGGAACAACTGGCGGCAGCGCGCGAGGTGAGCCGCGCAGTCGTCAGCCGGCGAACCGACCGCCGCGCACCTTACTCCACGCCGCCCCCACACCGAGCCGGCCCCGTCGCAACCGGTGCTGCGAAAGCCGATGCAGCCTCATGATGCGCGCCACGGTAGGGCTGTTCTCCACACGCTGCCCGCATTGCAAATCCATCGATTTTAGAAGCGTGGACGCGCGGAATGCCATCGAGACGGCTTTCCAATGGCTGCTTCACCCCTACCGCTGCTCTCTCTGCGGCCACCACTTTTTCCTGTTCCGATGGCAAGCTCTCATTGGAGGGACCGCTTAAGAGCGACCCTTTGGCGGCGGCAGCGTACTGCATGGGGCGTTGCTATCGGCGGCAAGGAGCGGTCAGCAGCAGCTTACCGCCGCGTACGAATTCCGCTTGGATTGTGGTTCCAGTGGCCGTGGGTTCGACCCCTCCACCCACCCAGTTTTTACAGCTTCGGATTCAGCCCCAACACCTTCACCAGAAAAGCCCAGCGGTCGGTGAACTCGTCGATGGTTTTCGATGTCGGTGTGCCGGCGCCGTGGCCGGCGCGGGTTTCGATGCGGATCAGAATCGGGGCGGGCCCTTGCTGCGACTCCTGAAGCGTGGCCGCGTATTTGAAGCTGTGGCCGGGCACGACGCGGTCGTCATGATCGGACGTGGTGATCAGCGTGGCGGGATAACTGGTCTTGCGGATGTTGTGCAGCGGCGAGTAGGCCAGGAGCGTTTGGAAATCATCCGGATTGTCCGGCGACCCATATTCGCCCACCCATCCGGCGCCGGCGGTGAACTTGTTGAACCGCAGCATGTCCATCACGCCGACGGCGGGCATGGCGGCGCCGAACAAGTCGGGGCGCTGGTTCAGGCAGGCGCCCACCAGCAGGCCGCCGTTGCTGCCGCCGAAAATCGCTAGCTTAGGCGTTGAGGTGTAGCGGTCGCGGATCAGCCATTCGGCGGCCGCGATGAAATCGTCGAACGCGTTTTGCTTGTTATGCCGCGCGCCGGCTAGGTGCCAGGCCTCGCCATATTCGGATCCACCGCGCAGATTGGCCTCGGCGTACAGGCCGCCCATTTCCAGCCATTCGATCAGGGCGGGGCTGAACGACGGCGTAAGGGCGATGTTGAACCCGCCGTATCCATAAAGGAGCGTGGGATTCCGGCCGTCGAGCGCCATGCCCTTGCGGTGAACCACGAACATCGAAACCCTGGTGCCGTCTTTGGATGGATAGAAGACCTGATCGGTTTGGTACTGGCCGGCGCCGAAGCTGAGCTGGCTGCGGCGCAGCAGCGTACTGCGGCCGGTGCGCAAATCGAGGTGGTAGAGAGCGGCCGGCGAGGTGAAGGTGACGAAGCTGTAGAAAAGCTCATTGGCGTCGGGCTGGGCAGGCGACCAGTTAGCGGTGCCGATGCCATCCAAGGCGACATCGCTGCTCGTCTTCGCCGCCAGCGAATAGAGGACGGCGCGCGCGTGCGCGTTGTGCAAATACGAAAGCAGCAAACGCCCGCCCGCAAGAGCCGCGTGTTCGAGGCTGTCGGGCTTCTCCGCCACGATTTCGGTCCAGTGCTCGCGGCCGGGCTGCGCAAGATCGATGGCAATGATGCGGCCCTTCGGCGCTCCATCCGTGGTGCGCACGTAGATGCGGCTTCCCTGGCTGCCGGCGTAATCGTAGATGCCCTTGGGATCGGGCGTGAGCAGAGTCATGCGCGGGCTGGCGGCGGAGAGGTCCTCGAAGTACAGCATGTTGCGGGAGCTGTCCTGGGGCAGATCCATGTGAACGATCAGCCAGCGCCCATCCGCGGTGAGCACAGGGCCGAACCCGCTATCGGCGTGCGCCGGGTCTTCGTAAACGAACTGGTCCCGATCGGCCGCCTCGCCGACGCGGTGCAGCATCACCTTCGGATTGCGGTTGACCGCGGTGAGGATCTGGCCCTCCGGCGGCTTCGGATAGCGGACGTAGTAGAAGGCGCGGCCATCCGCGGTCCAGGCGGGCGCTGCATCCTTGGTCCACTGGAGTACCTCGGGCAAGTCCTGCCCCGATTCGACGTTGCGGATGCGCCACTCGCACCAGTCCGAGCCGGCTTGCGCCAAGCCAAATGCCAGCAGGCGGCCATCGCGGCTGGGAGCCAGACCGCAGAGCGCCGCGGTGCCATCGCTGCGGAAGGTATTGGGGTCGAGCAGCACCTGCGGATGGTTGCCCTGGGCGTCCACCGTATACAGCACCGCTTGATTCTGGAGGCCGCTGTTGCGCAGCAGGAAATAATGATTGCCGGCGGAGAACGCTCCGGCATAGCTCCAGATGAAACCGTGCGAGAAGTTGGTGAGCGTCGAGGCGGGATAGCGCTCGTAATCGAACAACCGGGTGAGGCGGCGCTTGATGGCATCGCGCTGCGGGATGGCGGCCAGCCATTGGCTGGTCAGCTTCACTTCGGCTTCGATCCACGCGCGTGTGGCGGGGTTGTCCGGGTCTTCCAGCGTGCGGTACGGGTCGGCGATCTTGCGGCCGTGGTAATCGTCGACCTGGTTGGTGCGCGGCGCACGCGGGCACACCAGCGTCGAGGCGCTTTGGGCCAGGGCTGCGCACAGTGCGGCCAGTGCGGCCAGCGCGGTGAGAATGTTTCGAGTGAGACGGGCTCTGAGCATCGAGTTCAGTGTACCCGGTGCCGCGTGGTTGCGGGGGCAGCCGGCAATGCCACCAGCTCGTGTAGCCCGGCTCGATCGCCGAACTGGGGCCGCCCGCAAACGAAGCACTCGAGACCGCGATTTGAATGCCAGCGCAGCGGGCCTTGGAGCAACGGCTGTTATAATCGAGCTTCAATTCACCTTTAAGGAGAGCTGCTGTGCGAAACAAGATCACGGTTGTGGGCGCGGGCAACGTGGGCGCCAATTGCGCGTTGCGCATCGCGGATAAGGGACTGGCCGATGTCGTCCTGGTGGACGTGGTTGAGGGCGTTCCGCAAGGCAAGGGTCTGGATCTGTTGCAGTCGGGGCCGGTGCAGGGCTACGACGTCACGATCACGGGCACCAACGACTATGCGCCGACGGCCGATTCCGACATCGTCATCATCACCGCCGGCTTCCCGCGCAAACCGGGGATGAGCCGCGACGACCTGCTGATGGCCAATTATGGGATCGTGCGCAGCGCCACCGAGGAGGCGGTTAAGTACTCCCCGAACTCGATCCTCATCCTGGTGACTAATCCACTGGATGCGATGGCGCAGGCGGCCTACTGGGTCTCGAAGTTCAACAGGGAGCGCGTGGTGGGCATGGCGGGCGTGCTGGATAGCGCGCGCTTCCGCACATTCATTGCGCAGGAGCTGGGGGTCTCGGTGGAGAACGTGACCGCGGTGGTGATGGGCGGCCATGGCGACACCATGGTGCCCGTGGTGCGACTGAGCAACGTCTCCGGCATTCCGCTGACGGAGCTGATGGACCAGGCCACCATCGACCGCATCGTGGACCGCACGCGTAACGGCGGAGCCGAAATCGTCAAATACCTGAAGACAGGCAGCGCCTACTATGCGCCATCGGCGGCTGCGGTGGAAATGGCCGAATCCATCCTCGAGGATAAGAAGAAAGTGCTGCCCTGCGCCGCGTATCTGGAAGGCGAATACGGCATCCACGGCCTGTTCGTCGGCGTGCCGGTGAAGCTAGGGGCGCGCGGCATCGAGAAGATCTACGAGCTGAAACTGACCGCCGAGGAGCACGCCGGCTTACAGAAGAGCGCCGCGGCGGTGCAGGAGCTGGTCGACGTGCTGAAGAGCAAAGGGTAGGCCCAAATCTCGCGGCCGGCGAATCCCTCAGAACCCGAAGTGCTGGGGATTGCGGGCGATGATGATGGCGGCGAATACTTTGGGTACGTACTCGCGAGTCTCGGCGGGCAGGGCGCGGACCCGATACAGGTACCAGAAGTTGCGCTGCTTGATGGGGTCCTTAACGGATTTCACAATCGCCTGCTTGACGCCTGTCGTTCCCAGATTGTAAGCCGCCAGCGCCAGCATGACGGAACTGCCGGCGCCGAAATCGAGGATCAAATCCCGGAGGAGATGGCAGGCGGCGCGGGTGGAATCTCCCAAGTTGTAGCGCTGGTCCACGGCCCCGTCCACGCGCAGACCGTAAAGCCGGGCGGTAATGGCGGTGAACTGCCACGGCCCTGCGGCGCCCGCCGTACTGCTGGGCCTCGCGGCGAAGGCGCTCTCCACCAGCGGAACGTAGGCGAAATCGGGCGGCAGTTTCTCTTCTTCCAGCATCTGTCGCATAGCCGCGATTTTCCGGGCGTCTGTGCCGAAGGCGCGCTCCATGTTTGCCCGGTCGACGCCCTGGTCGCGCCGGATGTAGAAATTGACGCGCTCGATAAACTCCGGCGGGATGCTGTATTCTTCCGCGCCGAATTCACTCATCAGAACGTGGATCTGCTGCGTCACAAACGTCTCTTTGTAAATCCCGCCCATGCGATACAGCAGGTTGTGCTGGAGCGTTTCGGCCTGACCCTGGTACACGTCGAGCAGTGCAATCAGGCGGTCTCTCTCTCCCGGCGTCGCCTGCCCGTCCGCCAGGCGCGTTTCGATCTGTTCAATCCGCCGGTCAATCGATGCCTTCTCCGCCTTCAGCGCCCGGATCTTCCAATACCCGTACGCCGAAGTCAGCAGCAGGACCGCCGCGAGCGCGTAGATGACAAACATGAAGCGCCGGCTGCTGCGCGCCAGGGCCTGGTGGACCACGTCTCGCATCAGGGTCATGGTCTGGCCGCCCAGGCCTTCGATTCGAGCCAGGCGGGCCCGTTTCACGGCTTCCGAAAGCAGAGCTTCGTGGCTCTCCGGGTGGGCCTCCTGTGCGGCGCGCGATTGGGCAGGGACGATGTCTCGGGAAATGACGAGGGTCCGCTCCAGTTCCGACGGCGCCGGTTCCTCCAAGAGAAACGAAAACTCCGGGCCGTCATTTCCAAGCTGGATGACGGCTTGGGCACACAATTCGGCCTCGGCGATCTTCTCACCGTTGAGGTAGGTTCCGTTGGTGCTGCTGGCGTCGCGAATGCGCCAATGGTCGCCGTCCTTGGCAATCTCCACGTGTTGCGCGGAGACGGTGGCCGCGCTGGGACCCTGAATGACGACCTCGTTCTCCGGGCTCCTGCCGATACGCGTGCACCCATCGGGAAGCAGGTAGCGGGTTCCGGCAAGCGGCCCCGACCGGGAAACGAGCCACGCTTTGGTCCGGGCAGCGACTATGCCATCGTCAGCCATGAAGGCACCGGCTCATTTACCTATAATTTCACGCCCGGGCGCCCGATGGGCGACAGCGCGATGGGCCACGTGATCCACGATACATGATCGGCACAGCCCGCCACCGTGTACATGGGGGTCTCCCCAGCCAGGCAAAGCCGCGGCAGTAAGCAATCGCGCCAACTCCCTGAAACTCGCCGAAGCGACAAGTATAATCTCGAGATGGCACGCAGGAGTGCGTGCGCCACGGATCCCTCGGCGTCTTAGTACACCAGGCTTCCCGGCTGCAGGGCAGGCTGGCGGATTTCGCTGCATCCGCGGCCAGTGGGGAGCAGTTTGCCGGGGTTCATACGGGACTCGGGATCGAACAGAAGTTTGATCTGGCCGATCGTCTCCAGCGTGTCGGCGGGGAACAAGAGCGGCATCAACTCATTTTTCTCCATGCCGACGCCATGTTCGCCGGTGATAGAGCCGCCGCAGCCGATGCACCACTTCAGAATCTGCTCGCCCGCATGGCGCGCCTTTTGCTTTTCGCCAGGCGTCCGCGGATTGAACAAAATGATCGGGTGCAGGTTGCCGTCGCCAGCGTGAAAGATATTGCTGATGGTAAGCCCGTGCTCGCGGGCGACCGAGGCGATGAACTGAAGCGTGGCGGCGATGCGCGTGCGCGGCACCACGCCGTCCTGCACATAGTAGGTGGGACTGACGCGGCCCACCGCGCCAAACGCGTTCTTGCGGCCGCTCCACAGCCGCTCGCGCTCCTCCGCCGTGCGCGCCACGCGGAACTCGATGGCGCCGCAGGATTGGCAAGCGGCGCGCACCTGCTCCACCTGCGTCTCGACGGCCTCGCGAATCCCTTCGAGCTCGATCAGCAGAACGGCCGCGGCGTCCATAGGGTAGCCGGCGTGCGTGGCTTCCTCCACCATGCGGAGCATCACTCCATCCAGCATCTCGATGGCGACCGGAGTGATGGCCTGCGCGGTGATTTCGGCGACGGTGCGCCCGGCGTCCTCGCTGCTCGAATAAATTGCCAGCGCGGTCTTCACCATCTCCGGCTTCCGCATCAACCGCAAGGTGGCCTTGGTCACCAGGGCCATGGTGCCTTCCGAGCCGGTGAGCAGGCCGGTCAGGTCATAGCCCGGAAGATCCGGCAGACCGCCGGTTTCGATCATACTGCCATCCGCCAGCACCAGTTCCAGCCCGAGCGCGTGGTTGGTGGTGACGCCGTAGGCCAGCGTGTGCGGCCCGCCGGCATTTTCGGCCACATTGCCGCCCACGGTGCAGGCGCGCTGGCTCGAGGGATCGGGCGCAAAGAAATATCCTTCGCGTTCCACGGCCACAGTGACGTCCAGGTTGACCACTCCCGGTTCGACCACGGCGCGCTCGTTGGCCGTATCCAAATTGAGGATGCGGTTCATGCGAGCGAAGGCGATCATCATTCCGCCCTGACGCGGAATGGCGCCGCCGGAGAGGCCCGTTCCCGCGCCGCGGCCGACGATGGGGAGGCCGAATTCATTGGCGATCCGAACCAGCGCGCCGACTTCCGCCGTGGTGCGGGGGAAAACCACCACGTCGGGCGGATGCTTGTCCTGGCCGCCATCGTATTCGTACAGAGCCAGGTCCTCGGGCCGGTCGAGATAGCCGCGCGGCCCGATCAGCGTGGCGATCCGCTCCTTGGCGGCGGGGGAGAGCATCGAACTTCAGTGTAGAACAGGGAGGCTGCACGCGAGAGCTCGTGGTGCGCTAGAGCGGTGTCCCTAAGCCACGACCTCAAAGCGCCGCATCAGCGGGCTAAGCCACGACGCGTCCGCTTCGATCGCTCGTGCTAGGGAGACCTTGAGGTTGCTTGGCACGATGAAAAGCAGCGCGAAGAATAGTTCCCAGCACCACCTGACAACGATGCGTTGTTCTGGATCGACTGTCGAGACGAGATCCTGGTACCCATTAGGCATTCCGCCGCGATATCCCAGCCCATACAAATCCTCCGTCGCTGCGGCGCCGTTCGAGCCCCAGGTAAAAAACACCGACGCAGCCGCGAGTTCTCCGCGGCTGACGCGCGCGTCGCACTCTCGGATCAGGTCCCGGTACATCGAACGGATAGACGCTTTATCCTGCGCCATGACGAACGCGAAAGGATCGAAGTGCAGCACATGCCCGGTTCCGAAGGCGCCTCCCTTCAGTCGAGACAGGATAACTGGTTCCGACGGTCCAGCAGGATCTTGGACTTGGAGCTGACCGCGAACGAGTGAGAAACACGGCTCCGAGAACACGCGGCCCACGGTGCTTCGCACCCCATGGTCCCTGTCAAGCACGGTCAGCGAGGACGATAAGCCGTCAATGACTGCTCGGGCGTGAAGGGCGGTGGACCCGGCATAGGCGATTTCTCCCGGGTGCAGCCCTGCGACCGGCCCGACACCACCCGGAGCAGTTGCAAAACACGCGGCCTGAACCGCCCCGAGCGTTGACGTCGGATAGCGATCAGCATTCCGTGCGCTCACAAGATGCCGGTGGGCAGATACGTAAACACTTTTTCCGCCGTGTGCCTCCACGATGTGGGGCTTCACGCTTTGCGGCAGCTGCGCCAACTCGCGAAGCAGAGCGAGGTAGCTGATGTGCTTGATTAGGTCCCCAGAGTTGCCAGCGTTCTTGTCCTGCAGGCTCGGGGAGGACAGCAGGTCATTCCGCGTGAGCATGTTAGTGCCGCCGGATGAAATCCTCCGCTCCTTCGGCCGGGCGCCTCTTAGCGTAGCATCACCCATGGCATACTGGGACGTGCAACCGGCGGAGACTCTGGCGGAAAGGCTGGCAGCGGTCCGCGCACGCATGCAGGGCGCGGCCGAGCGGGCGCACCGCGATCCTGCCGGCATAACGCTGCTGGCCGTCACCAAGGTCTTTCCAGCAGAGGTGATTCGCCAGGCTTACGCTTTGGGCCTGCGCGAATTCGGCGAAAACTACGTGCAGGAATTCGCCGCCAAGGCGCCGGAGGTGCGTGACCTTGCGGGAGCGCGCTTTCACCTCATCGGCCATTTGCAATCCAACAAGTCGGGCCTCGCGGCGGAGCTGTTCGATGCCATCCAGACGGTGGATTCGCCAAAGCTGACGCGGCGCCTGGAATCGGCCGGCCGCAAACTGGAGGTGATGCTCGAAGTCAAACTTTCCGGCGAGGCGGCCAAGAGCGGGGCCGATCCCGCTGCGTTGCCGGAGCTGATCGCCGCCGTGCGCGAGTGCCCGCACCTGGCGCTCACCGGCTTGATGACCATGCCGCCCTGGTCGGAGGATCCGGAAGCCGCGCGCCCGCATTTTCGCCGCTTGCGAGAGCTCGCCGTACGGCATGGGCTGAGCGGGCTTTCGATGGGGATGTC
The DNA here is from genome assembly GCA_049698695.1 of Bryobacteraceae bacterium. Taxonomy (GTDB): domain Bacteria; phylum Acidobacteriota; class Terriglobia; order Bryobacterales; family Bryobacteraceae; genus Bog-375. Next base: position 40,065 of record JBAVYH010000201.1, read on the forward strand.
GCACGACCTGGAGGCCGCCATCGAGGAAGGCGCCACCTGTGTGCGGGTGGGCACGGCGCTGTTCGGCGCGCGGCGGAAAGCGTGACCGTTGGCTTCCATGCGCCGCTGCCTCCGGCGCGCACCGGCGTAGCGGACTACGCGGCGGCGCTGCTGGCCGATCTGCGCAGCCGCGGGCGAGTGGAGGTCGCGCCCGCGCGCTGCGACGTGGCGCTCTATCACCTGGGCAATAACAAGCTGCACGCGGCCATCTACCGGCGGGCGATCGAGCGGCCCGGCGTGGTGGTGCTGCATGACGCGGTGCTGAATCATTTCTACCTGGGCCAGCTTGATGAAGCCGCGTATACCGAAGAGTTCGTGTACAACTATGGCGAATGGAACCGCGAGCTGGGCCGCGAATTGTGGCGCGGTCGCGCCGCCTCCGGCGCTGACCGGCGCTATTTCGATTTCCCTATGCTGCGGCGCGTGGCGGAGCGCGCGCTGGCGGCGGTGGTGCACAATCCGGCGGCGGCGGAGATTGTGCGGCGCCATGCGCCCGGGGCGCGGATTGTCGAAATCCCGCACCTGTTTGTGCCCCCGGAACTGCCCTCGGCGTCGCAGGTGCTGGGCTTCCGCAAGCGGCTGGGCATACCGCCGGGCGCGTTCCTGTTCGGCGTTTTCGGCTACCTGCGGGAAACCAAGCGGCTGCTGCAGGTGCTCGAGGCGTTCGCCGCCGTGGCGCGCGAGGTTCCGCATGCCATGTTACTGGTGGCCGGCGATTTCGTCTCGATCGATCTGGAACGCGCCGCCGCTCCGCTGCTCGCGGCACCTCACGTACGCCGCCTCCCATACCTGCCGGGTGCGGATTTCTGGCTGGCCGCCAGCGCCGTGGATGCGTGCATCAATTTGCGCGATCCGGCGGCCGGCGAAACATCGGGCATCACCATCCGGCTGATGGGCATCGGCAAACCGGTGCTGGTGACGGATTCAACCGAGTGCCAACGCTTTCCTCAAGGCGCCGTGGTTCGGGTGGCGGCCGGCGTTGGCGAGCGCCAATCGCTGTGCGCGCACGTCGTTTTGCTAACATCGATTTCTGAGGTGGCGCGTGCCATCGGCCAACGGGGGGCCGGGCACATTCAGACCCGCCATCGGGCGGAGTTAGTCGGAAGGCTTTACTGGGACTTGTTGTGCGAGTGCTGTGCCTCATCGCAGTCTGCGCCGCTGCTTTCGGCGGACCGCCGCGGCAGCAGGCCGTAAAGCTGTCGCATGTGGCCGTGCCCATGCGCGACGGCGTGCGCCTTTACGCCAACGTTTTTTTGCCCTCGGAGCACGCGCGCGTGCCGGCCGTCCTGGTGCGCACTCCCTACGGCAAGGGCGAGGAACTGGCGCCGAACTGGCGCGCGCTGCTGGACCACGGCTTCGCGGTGATGGTGGAAGACGTGCGCGGGCGCTACGAATCCGAAGGCGACTTTGCGCCGCTCACGCAGGAGCCCGCCGATGGCGACGACACCCTGAACTGGATTGCGCGCCAGCCATGGTGCGACGGCAAGATTGGCATGACGGGCGGCTCGTACCTGGGCATTGTGCAATGGAAAGTGGCGCTACGCGCCAATCCGCACCTCAAGGCGATCTTCGCTGTGGTGGCGGGCGACGACGATTACCGCGACCGCTTCTACTCGACCGGCGGCGCCATGAAGCTGGGCAACCGCCTGGAGTGGATGGCGGAGAATCTCAAGACGCCGGGCTACCACCCGGATTTCAACCGGTTCGTATGGCACCTGCCGCTGCGCACCGCCGACGTCGCCGCCACCGGGCGCGTCTCCAGCATGTACCAGGAGGCGGTGGCGCATCCAGCGTTCGACGGCTTCTGGCGATCGATCAGCACGCGCTCGCACCTGGACCAGGTTCGCGTGCCAGTATTCGCGGTGGGCGGGCTGTACGACAACTTCGTGGAAAGCGACCTGGAGGCTTTCGCGGCGCTGCACAAGAGGTCCGGGCTGAATCACCTTTTGATTGGTCCGTGGCCTCATAATATGTCGGCCAAATTCGCCGGCGCGGATTTCGGCTCCGCGTCCGCGGCGCCAGTGCGCAGACTGACCATCGAGTGGTTCGACCAGTGGCTGAACGGCAAGAGCACCGCCATTGCCAGTGCCGCGCCGGTGCGCATCTTCGTGATGGGCGCGGATCAGTGGCTGGATGCGCGCGAATGGCCGCCTGAGCACGCGCGCGCCCGCAGTTTTTACCTCGCCAGCCAGGGCCGCGCCAACACCGCGGCGGGCGATGGCGCGTTGGAGGATCGGCCGCCGCGGCGCGCCGGGGCCGATCGCTTCACGTTCGATCCGCGCGACCCTGTGCCCACGCGCGGCGGCGCGGTGTGCTGCAACCCACGCGTGTTCCCCTGGGGTCCGATGGATCAGCGCCCGGTGGAACAGCGCCGCGACGTGCTGGTCTTCACCACGCGGCCACTCGAGCGCGACCTGGAAGTGGTAGGCCCGGTGAAGGCGGTGCTCTGGGTTTCCACCAGCCAGCGCGACACTGATTTCACCGCCAAACTGGTGGACGTGTTCCCCGATGGCTACGCGCGCAACCTGACCGACGGCATTTTGCGGCTGCGCTACCGCAACTCGCTCGAGCGCGCCGAGCCGGCGCTGCCCGGCGAGGTGTACCAGATCACGCTCGACGCCGGTATCGCCAGCAACGAGTTTCTCAAGGGCCATCGCATCCGGGTGGAGATTTCAAGCAGCAACTTCCCGCGTTTCGACCGCAACCCCAACACCGGCGCCCCCGTTGCCGGCGAGACCCGCTTGTTGAAGGCCAACCAGACCATTTACCACGACCGCCGGCATCCCTCGCGGCTGGTGCTGATGGTGATGTGAGCGCGGGCGAAGCCCGGTTAAGCTATCGTAGTGTTTGTGAAAGCGCTGGTGAAAAGCCGTCCTGAGCCGGGCCTGTGGCTGGAAGAGGTCGAAGCTCCCAAGATCGGCATCAACGATGTGTTGATCCAGGTGCTGCGGACGGGCATCTGCGGCACCGACGTACACATCTACAAGTGGGACGAATGGGCGCAGGCCACGATTCGAGTGCCGATGGCGATCGGCCACGAATTCGTCGGGCGCATCGTGGAGGTGGGATCGAACGTCGCCGATTTCTTTCCCGGCGATATCGTCAGCGGCGAAGGGCACGTGGTCTGCGGGCGCTGCCGCAACTGCCTGGCCGGAAGGCGCCACCTGTGCGCCCATACGCTGGGCGTGGGCGTAAACCGGGCAGGCGCGTTCGCGGAATACATCGCGCTGCCCATGGCCAATATCTGGCGCCATCATGAAAGCGTTCCGCTGGATGTGGCGGCTATTTTCGATCCCTTCGGCAACGCCGTCCATACCGCGCTGTCATTCCCGGTGCTGGGTGAGGACGTGCTCGTCACCGGCGCCGGCCCCATCGGCATCATGGCCGCCGCCGTGGCGCGGCACGCCGGCGCGCGCTACACCGTGATCACCGATATCAACCCGTACCGGCTCGAGCTGGCGCGCAAGCTTGGCGTAACGCTGGCGGTGGATGCCGGCCGGACCACGTTGAGCGAGGTGCAGAAGCAGCTTGGCATGACCGAAGGTTTCGATGTGGGGCTGGAGATGTCCGGCACCGCGGCGGCGTTTCGCGACATGCTCGAAAACATGAGCCACGGCGCCAAGATCGCAATGCTGGGCATCCCCACCGCCGAAATGGCCATCGACTGGCGCACCGTGATCTTCCGCATGCTCACCGTCAAGGGCGTGTATGGCCGCGAAATGTACGAGACGTGGTACAAGATGACGGTGATGCTCGAATCCGGGCTGGATATCACACCCGTGATCACGCACCGTTACCACTACACCGAGTTTGAGCGCGGCTTCGCGGCCATGGTCTCCGGCAACTCGGGCAAAGTGATCCTGAGCTGGGACTGAGATGGCTGCACGCATAACCGCCCGCCGCTGGCTGGTGCGCGGACGCGTGCAGGGGGTGGGCTACCGCTGGTTTGCGCAGCGAGCCGCGGCCGACTTGGGCCTCAGCGGTTACGCGCGCAACCTGGACGACGGGCGGGTGGAAGTGTACGCAGCCGGTCCGGCGGCAAAGCTCGCCGAACTGGCCGGCATGCTGCACCGCGGGCCGCGCTGGGCCGACGTGCGCGGGGTTGAAGAACAGGAATGCCCCGTGCAAGAATTGGGTTCGTTTCGGATTGAGGCTTGATGGCTGACCTGAAAAAGTTGATTCGCGAGGTGCCGGACTTCCCCAAACCCGGCATCCTCTTCTATGACATCACCACGCTGCTGAAGGATCCGGCAGGTATGCGCGCGGTGATCGACGGATTGAAAGACCATTACCGCGATGCCCGGGTGGACGTGGTATTGGGTATTGAAGCGCGCGGCTTCATTTTCGCTCCGGCGCTGGCCTATGCGCTGGGCGCGGGCTTCGTGCCGGTGCGCAAGCCCAAGAAACTGCCGGCGGAGACGGTGAGCGTGACCTATGACCTGGAGTACGGCACGGACACGCTGGAGATGCACAAGGACGCGGTTTCGAAGGGCACCCGCGTGCTCATCGTCGACGACCTGCTGGCCACCGGAGGCACCGCCGCCGCGGCGGCCCGCATGGTGGAATCGGCCGGCGGGCAAGTGGCCGGCGTGGGATTCGTGGTCGAGCTTACCTTCCTCCACGGGCGCGCCAGGCTGGCCGGCCGCGAGGTCTTCTCGCTGCTCCAGTACGACAAATGAGCTTGACTCGTCGGTCGCGCCTTCGCGCGCTTGCCAAAATCAACCTGGAGCTGCGCGTGCTCGCCGAGCGGGCCGACGGCTACCACGAGCTGCGCACCGTCTTTCACACGATTTCCCTCGCCGACTCGATCGACATCGCCTTCACGCCCGCGCGCCGGACCACCATTGAACTGGTGGACGATCTGCATCTAGCGGATAACATCGTCGTGCGCGCGGCCTGCGCCGCGATGGATGCCATGCGCCTCACCGGCCGCGTGGAGATGCGGCTCAAGAAGCGAATCCCGATGGGCGCGGGCCTGGGCGGAGGTTCGTCGGACGCAGCCGCCGTGCTGTTGGCGCTGCCGGTGCTGGCGGGGCGCAGCCTGCCGATGGATCGCTTGCGCCAGCTCGGTGAGCAGTTGGGCAGCGACGTACCTTTCTTTCTATTCGGCGGCGCCGCGGTGGGCATCGGACGCGGTACGGAACTGTTTCCGCTCCCGGACGGCAAGCCGTTGAGCGGCATTCTGGTTTCCCCCGGGATTCATATTTCAACAGCCGAAGCATACCGTCTGCTGAATTCGCGTTTGACAAGCGAATCTCAACAAAATAAAATGGTTACTTTCCAGTCGCGGGTGTGGGACGGGGGTGTCTCCAGGGCCGCTTGCAACGATTTTGAAACGGTGGCTGTGGAGCAGCATGGCATCATCGGCGCGATCAAGAGACGGCTGCTGCGCGCCGGAGCTTCGATGGCGCTGATGAGCGGCAGCGGCTCGGCCGTGTTTGGAATTTTCCCCAGCTCCGCCCAGGCATCCGAAGTTTTTAGGGTCTTCCGAAAAGAAAAGGCGTTTCGCTTTTCCCTGGTGAGCCGCGCGCGTTATCGCGCCATGTGGTGGCGGGCACTGGAAGAGCAGAGTAGCGCGAAAGTATGGCCTCCCCGAAACCGAAAAGAGCGATGAGTCACGACCGGCTGCAACTGTTCACGGGCAACGCCAATCCGGCGCTGTCGCAGGAAATCGCCCAGCACCTGAACACCGCGCTGGGCGCATGCACGGTGAGGCAGTTCGCCGATGGCGAAATCCACCTGCAGATCCAGGAGAACGTGCGCGGCGCCGACGTCTTCGTCATCCAGCCGACCTGCAAGCCGGTGGAGCGCAACCTGATGGAGCTGCTGCTGATGATGCAGGCGCTGAAACTCGCCTCGGCGGAGCGCATCACGGCAGTGTTACCCTATTATGGGTACGCGCGGCAGGATCGGAAAGACAAGCCGCGAGTGCCGATTTCCGCCAAGCTGGTGGCGGGGCTGCTCGAATCCGCCGGCGCGGACCGCGTGCTGACGCTCGATTTGCACGCCGCGCAGATTCAGGGGTTCTTCGATATCCCGGTGGATCACCTGTTCGCCTCGCCGGTGATGATCGAGTATTTCCGGGCGCAGAACCTGCCGGATGTGACGGTGGTTTCGCCGGATGCCGGCGGCGTGGAGCGGGCGCGGGCGTTCGCCAAGCGGCTGAATTCGTCGCCGTTGGCGATTATCGATAAGCGGCGCGAAGAGGCCAACGTCGCCGAAGTGATGAACGTGGTGGGCGACGTGGAAGGGCGCCACTGCCTGCTGGTGGACGATCTCATCGACACCGCCGGCACGCTAGTGAAGGGCGCCGAAGCGTTGCTCGAAAAAGGCGCGGCCAGCGTTTCGGCCTGCGCCACCCACGCGGTGCTGTCCGGTCTGGCGGTAGAGCGGATCGAGGCATCCGCGCTGAAGGAAGTGGTTTTTACGAATTCGATTCCGCTGGCCGACGAGGCGAAGCGGTCGAGCCGAATCAAGGCGTTGTCGGTCGGGAATTTGCTGGCGGAAGCTATCCGGTCGATTCACGAAGAGACTTCGGTGAGCGTGCTGTTTATTTGAAGGTGGGGCCGGCTGACCCCGGTTCCAGCGAGATTGGTTTTTTAGGGCCGGGCAGCAGCCGTCCGGGCCGCAACCCACGTCAGCCCCTCGCGGGGTGAACCGGACTTGCGGGGAATAAAGGAGAGTTTGCGTGAAGAGAGATATTACCGTGACAGCCGAGGTGCGCACCTCGCGCGGCAAGAACGAAGCGCGCCGCACGCGCCGCGCCGGGCAGATTCCGGCCGTCGTCTATGGCGCATATAAGGACGCGGTCAGCGTTTCGGTCAACCCGCGCGAAATCCTCAAGATCGTCCACAGTTCGACCGGTTACAACACGATTTTTAACCTGGCGATTCAAGGCGGCGAAACCACGCCGGTCATGCTGGTCGATCAGCAGGTGGACCCGCTGAAAGGCAACCTGCTGCACGCCGATCTGAAGCGCATCGATCTCACCAAGCGGATCCGCATCACCGTTCCCGTGCACACCTTGGGCGAGCCCGCGGGCGTCAAGCTGCAGGGCGGGTTGCTCGAAGTCATCAGCCGCGCGATTGAAATCGAATGCCTGCCGGACGAGATACCGGAAGGCTTCTCGGTGGATGTGAGTGAGCTGATGATCGGGCAGAGCAAGCGCGCCAGCGATGTGGCGTTGGCGCCCTCGATGAAGTTGGTGAGCGCCGCCGATACGGTGATTGCGCACGCTGTGGCGCTGCGCGCCGAAGCCGAGCCGGTGGCGGAGGCCGCGCCCGTTGCCGAAGCTGGCGCCGAACCCGCCGAGCCCGAAGTGATCAAGAAGGGCAAGAAGGAAGAGGAAGCCGCCACCGAGGAAAAGGAAAAGGACAAGGACAAGGAAAAAGAAAAGGGCAAGAAGAAGTAGGCTTCCATGTTCCTGGTGGCCGGTCTGGGGAATCCGGGCGAGGAGTACGTGCGCACGCCGCATAACCTCGGGTTTCTCACCATTGACCGGCTGGCTGAGCGGCACGGCATCCGCGTCACCCGGAAGGATTCCAGAGCGCTCGTCGGGTTGGGCGAAATCGACGGGCATGAGGTGATGCTGGCCAAACCGCAAACGTATATGAATCTCAGCGGCACTTCGCTCGCGCCGCTGATGGAGAAGCACTCCGTTCCGGCGGATCGCCTGGTGGTGGTTTACGACGAACTGGATCTGCCGTGGCTCGCGCTGCGCATCAAGCCGAAAGGCACGGCGGCCGGCCACAAAGGCATGATATCGGTGATCGCGAGCCTGGGAACCAGCCAGGTGGCGCGGGTGCGGTTGGGAATTCATCCGGGCCGCCCGCTGCGGAGCGGCGCGGAATTTGTGCTGGCGCCGGTCGGGCGCTCACAGCAAAAGGAATTGGACGAATTCGTCGGCTATGCGGCCGATGCGGTTCGTTCGATAATCGCCGAGGGCGTCGTTAAGGCCATGACGAAATTCAATCGTCGCGCCCCAGGCTCAAACATAGAGGAAGCATGAGGATTTACGAAGAGCTATTCATCGTTAAGCCGGACGCGCCGGACGAGGAAGTCGACCAGTTCGTCGAGCAGTTGCGAACTCAGTTGACGGCCGCGGGCGTCACCGTGGACAAAGTCGAAAAATGGGGCAAGCGCCGCCTGGCATACCGGGTGGACAAGTACCGCGAGGGCGCATACGTGCTGCTCGAATTCACCGCCGAGGCGGATACCGTAAAGGAACTCGAGCGCCGCTTGCGCGTCTCGGACCTGGTGATCAAGTTCCTCACCGTGCGCGTGGATCAGACGCGCAAGCGCCTGGACAAGCGGAAGAAGCAGCGCGACAAGCGGGCCGCCAAGCGCGCCGCCAGCGCGCCGCCGCCCGCCGCGGCTGCTCCCGGTGCACCCCAGAGCGCGGCCCACACGGGCGAGGCGCCGGCCATGCCCGGCCAGCCGAAGGAGAATTAAGCCATGGCGGAATTCAAAGGAAGACCAGGCAGCGCCGGACAGCGGCCCACCGGCGGCGACAAGGCCGTCGTTTCGCAGAAAAAACAATATTTCCGGCGCAAGAAGATCTGCCGTTTCTGCGTCGAGAAGATGGACGACATCAATTACAAGGACGTCAAGACGCTGCATGCCTTCGTGGCGGAGCGCGGCAAGATCGTCCCGCGCCGCATCTCGGGCGTGTGCGCGCCGCATCAGCGGCGGCTTACCGACGCCATCAAAAAGGCGCGCAACATCGCCCTGCTGCCCTTCGCGGCGCAGAACTAGGGGCAGGAGAAAACTCGCATGGAAGTCATACTGAGAGAAGACGTGGAAAAGCTGGGCAACCGCGGCGACCTGGTGCGCGTGGCGCCGGGTTATGCGCGCAATTTTCTGCTGCCCAAACGCCTCGCCGTAGCTGCCACGGACGCCAACCGCAAGATCGTCGAACAGGAGCGCCAGGCGCACCTGCGCAAAGAAGCCCACTTGAAGAGCGAGGCCGAAGACCTGTCCAAACTTCTGACCGGCGTCAGCGTCACCATCCTGCAGAAGGCCGGCGAACAGGACCAGTTATTCGGCTCGGTCACCGCCAAGGACGTGGCCGACGCGCTGGCCGCCAAGAATTTCATCGTCGATCGCCGCAAGATCCAGCTCGACGAGCCCATCAAGCAGCTCGGCGAATTCAAGGTCCCGGTGAAGCTCCACAAGGACGTCATCGCCGAAGTCACGGTGGTGGTGGCGAAAGAAGACTAACGCGCGCGGCTCAGAAACGCGGCTGTACCTTCCCAGTCACTGCCGAGCCGCCACGTCAGGGAGCGGGGCCGGGCCCGCTATGGCACCCAGGTTCTGAGAAACCGGCCCAGATGGCTCGCTTTCACCTCCGGCTGCGCGCCCGCTTCGGGCAGCAGCCAGACCTCGCCGCGGCGCCAGGCCTCGCCGCCAATGGTTCCGCTGCCCTCGATGGCGATCCATAGCTGACAATTGTGATGCTCCGGCATTTCCGTGGCGCCGGCTCCCAGCCGCACCAGTTCGGTGACGAATTGGCGCGCGCGCACCAACTCGTCGCGGTGCTCATTCACGCGCATCGGCTGAGCCGCTCCCGGATGCACGCTCAAATCGGCGATCGGCACCGCCTTCTCCACTTGGATGGGCCGCGGACGGCCATAGTCCCACAGGCGATAGGTGACATCGGAATTTTGCTGGATTTCGCAGAGCACGATGCCGGCCCCGATGGCGTGAACCGTGTGAGCAGGCGTGAAGTAAGTCTCACCCGGTTTCACTTCGATCCAGTTCAGCAGGCGCTCCACCTCGCCGCTGCGCGTGGCTTCGAGCAGCCGCGCGCGCGTGATCGGCTCACGAAAACCAACCGCGATGGCCGCACCCGGCTCGGCTTCCAGGATGTGCCACATTTCGGTCTTGCCGCGCGGGCCATCCTCGCCGTCATCGGGATGCACCTGCACCGACAGCCGTTCAGAGGTGAAGATCAGCTTCACCAGCAGCGGAAGCTCGCGATCGGCGACGAACCACGCTTCGCCAATGAGGCTGGCCGAGTTGGCAAACCACGGCTCCAGCCGCGTCTTACCCCATACTTTTTCGCGAAGCGACGGCGTGAGGCGAATGGCTTGAGTCATAAAAGAAGGAATATGAGCCGCAGATGAAACAGATAAACACTGATAAGCAAAAGGGGAGTTTTAATCCGTGTTTATCTGTGTTCATCCGTGGCTCAAACTGGTTTCTTGCCTCCTTGCGCGGCTGCTAACCCTTAAGAAACTGCCCGATGGCGCGCGTCGCCTGGCGGATGCGCTGCTCGTTCTCGACTAGGGCGAAGCGCACGTGGCCCTCGCCGAGCGGTCCGAAACCGATGCCCGGCGAGACCGCCACCAGCGCTTTTTCGAGCAGCAGCTTGGAGAATTCGAGCGACCCTATGCTGCGGTAGCGCTCCGGCACCGCAGCCCATAGAAACATCGAACCGCGCGGTTTTTCCACCGGCCATCCGGCGCGCTTGAGCCCTGCCACCAGCACGTCGCGCCGCTTCTGATACACGGCGCAAATCTTGCGCGTATCCGCTTCGCACTCGCGCAGCGCAATGATCGAAGCGATCTGGATGGGCTGGAACACGCCGTAATCCAGGTAGCTCTTGATGCGCGCCAGCGCCGCAATCATCTTCGGGTTGCCCAGGCAGTAGCCCACGCGCCAGCCCGCCATGTTGTAGCTCTTCGACATTGAAAAGATTTCAACCGCGATCTCCTTGGCACCATCCACCTGCAGGATGCTGGGCGGGCGGTAACCGTCGAAACCCAGGTCGGCATAGGCGAAATCGTGGATGATCATGGTGCCGTGCGCCGCCGCCAGGTGCACGATTTCTTTCATGAAATCCAGGTCCACACACACCGTGGTGGGATTGTGCGGGAAGGAAATCAGCAGCATCTTGGGCTTGCGCGCGGCGGTGCGGTAGAAGCCTTCGAGCGCGTTGAGGAACGTCGGTGCATCCGGCATCGGCAGCACTTCGGCGGTTCCTTCCGCCATGATCACGCCGTATTGGTGAATCGGGTACGCAGGGTTCGGCGAAACCACCACATCACCCGGACCGACGGTGGCGAACAGCAGGTGCGCCAGCGCATCCTTGGCGCCGATGGTGACGATGGCCTCGCGCTCCGGGTCCAGTTCCACGCCATAGTTACCGAGATAGCGCTTGGTGATTTCCTCCCGCAGCCTGGGAATTCCGCGCGACTGCGAGTAGCGATGGTTGCGCGCGTTGCGTGCGGCCTCCACCAACTTGCTCACCACCACCCGCGGCGTAGCCCCATCCGGGTTGCCCATGCCCATGTCGATGACGTCGATCTGGGCCGCGCGCGCCTTGGCGCGCATCTCGTTAATCACCGCGAATACATATGGCGGCAGCTTCTGAATTCGATAGAAGTCTTGTGAAGTTTCCGAAAGTGTGGTTGTTTCAGGCACTGCAATTATTTTACGACGGCGGGAGCGCGGGCCTCGGTCCCCTGGTAAGTGACGAATGCCAGCCGTGCGTACCGGCGCCCTTGGCATCGCGTGCTTGCGGCGATGTCATCCCGGCCCTTGGGGGCATCGTCAATAAGGCAGCGGATGGCGGTCGAGCGGGCCGGCTTTCTTGGAGTTGTCCGGCGGTGGCGCCTGGTTGCCGACGTGCGGCGGCTGGTAATTGCCGAAATCCAATTCCTTGTCGGTATAAGTGATGGGCCGGTCGATGACCATTTCCACCGTGCTGCCGCGCTCCAGGATGGCATCGGGACCGCGCGAAACCAGCACGCCAATCAGACCGGCGGCAGCGCCGGCAGCAGCGCCCAGGCCGACTCCCATTCCGGGATGTCCCGCGACTGCCCCGATGATGCCGCCCACGCCGGCGCCGGCGGACGCGGTCTCCTCTACCGTCACCGCGTCTCCCGATTTATTGCTGTCACTCTTCACCTCACCCTCGTTGCCCAACCGGCCCCTGGAATCGCCATCCAGGCTGTTCAGGCGGCCGCGAAAATCGCGCGTTACGCCGTTGGGCAATGTCAGCGAATCGAAGTGGATGTAAAGTTCGCCCAGGCCCTTCACCCGGCCGGGCCGCTTGATCTGGGTCACCGTTCCGGTGACGTAACTGCCCACCGGAATCACGATCCGGCCGCCGGCCAGCACCGGAAATGCCGTCTCCAGGTAAACCGTGTCGCCCACCGCGGAGCGCTTGGTGCTGATGCTGTTGATCAAGCTGAGCGGGAGCTTGGTCCCAGGCGCCACGGTGTATCCGGTCCCGGCGTCTGCCGCCTTGACGCCCGGCACGCACGGATCCGCGGCGGCGCCCGCCGCCGGCTGCTGCGCCATCACCGCAGCCAGTGCCAGAAAACAGACCGCCATCACACGAAGAAACGACATGCGCGCCTCCTTCTTATTCTAGGGCCGCTCGAGCGATTGCCGCCTGGGGAATCCGGTCGTCCGGACGACCTTCGGCGCAACCCGCCTGCATATGAAACGCACCCAGCATCGGATGCGTTACGTAAGCTGGGCTTAGTCCACGGCCAGCTTGATGGATGGGATACTGATCTGCGGTCCAATCTGCACGCGGATCTCCGGATTCGCGCCGGTACCTGGCGGGATCGTGAAGTTGATCTGGTACAGGCCCGAGTACCCCGGGGTCACGCCGGCGTAGAGAACCAGGTGCGAATCGATGGCGGCGCCGTTCAGCAGCACCTGCAGGGTGGTCATGGCCGTGATGTAAGCGGCGGATTGGGCCACCACTCCCGACGCCCATGGCGGATCCGTGTGGCCCAGACCGGTGGCATAGAGCACGGCTATGTCGCCTGCGTGCGCCGGCACGTCGGACGTCATCAGCGTGTAGTTGGTGTTCCAATCTTGCGCGATGGCGAAGCCGCCATTCATTACGAACAGCGCGGGCGCGGCGTCAACCAAGGTGACCGTCACCGTAGGACCGCACACGCCTTGGCGCACCACGGTGACGGTGACATCACCCGGAATCTGGTCGGAGGGCACCAGAAAATTGATTTGCGTGGGCGAGACATACAACAGTGGCACCGGCTCCACGCTGTCCACGTAAAGGCGCACCTCTGCCAGTTCATTGGGCAGACTGCCGGCCGCCAGGTTGTCGGGGGTAACCGATTCGGTAGTCCAGGCGAGGTTGGCGCCGAACAGCGAAAGCACCGAGCTTGGAGCAAATGGCCCCGGTGAGTAATCCGAGGCATTCACAATGCCGGCGGCGGTGTAGGCAGGCGCTTGCGCCCACAAATTGATGCAAAGTGCCACACCAACCAGCACACTAACGCGCAGCGACTGGAACGGGCGGAATTGTGACCCTAACATGCTCGGTTGCCGTTCGTGGTAGTGTCTCGACATCTAGAAGACTCTCACTCCAGGGAGCCGTTCGTCGGGTACTGTCGCTCCTAAACAGGTAAGGGATAGTTGGGGTTACGGCTGGTACTGCAGCTAGTCCATTGGATATACGGGATAACGGGGTCTGAAAGGGCTTCCCCCTTACTTTGGTTAACATCGGCGGTCCATAGGGGATCTACATGCGGTGGGCCGGCGCGGGCCGGTAGTCGCTGAGGTGGTGCGCGGTCGCGATTCGCGCAGTGCTTTTGATCACGTTGTGCACAGTGGGCGTCATTGACGTCAGTAGCACCGAAGCGTAGGGTCTATGCAGAGGACTATCAGGGCGAATACGCGCTTTGGCCGTTGGAGTGGCAGTTCTCGGTGTTGCCCGGAGTAGGAGGTTTCAATGATGCGGAAGCGGATGTCCGGCTATGTGGTTATTGCGGCGATGACGTTGCCGATTGCCGTGCACGCGCAGCCATCCGCAGTGAGTGACTCCGGGACCATGACCGTTCCGTTTGTGTTTGACGGCAAGCGCCCCCCGGTGTGGAGCGGCGGCGCCCTATTGGTGGCGGATGGGCCAGTGTTTACCCCTAGCGCATTCATGGCCTTCAACCGCGATGGCCGCCCAATCTCCAGCGCCGGGTTTTCCATTCCGGAGGCATTCAAGACCTCCCTTGACGGCTTTGCCAGGGGAGCCGACGGAACAGTGGCACTGTGCGGCCAGTCTTACGCAAGCGACGGCCGCGGCGCCCCATTCATCGCCCTGATTTCCGCCGATGGTGATTCCCAGCGGGTGATTCGCACCGAGCCTTACATGCCGGTCGTCGTCGCAGTCGCTCCGGACGGGACCCTGTGGACCGTGGGCTTTGAGCTGAACTTCGACAGCCACTCGGAGAAGGGCGTCAATCGCGAAGCAGGCGTGCTCCGGCACTACGACCGGAACGGGAAGAGCCTGGGAGCCTTCGTTCCGCGCTCCAGCATCAAGGATACCAGCCACTTGATGCCCGACCACAGCATGCTTGCGGCGGCCGCGGATCGGGTCGGGTGGCTGCATTACGACGTCAGGGGGCGAGCGCCTGGCGCCTATGTAGAGATATCGCGCGACGGAAACGTCTCGAGCTATCCGCTTCCTCAGCCCCAAGGGACCCAGCCCTACTTTCTTTACTTGTGCGGCATGGCAATCACCGATTCCGGCGACGTCTTCGCGGTAGTCGGCAACTTCACCAACAAGCAACTCAGCTCCTTCACCCTCGTCGTCCTGAACCGTTCGGAAGGGCTCTGGCTGCCGGTAAGAATGCCCGTGTCGGCCAGATCGGCCCGGTTGTACGGCAGCAACGGCAACGAGCTCGCGTTCTGGTTGGCCACCAGCGGCGGCGGTTATTCGACCGTGCACTTCTTTACCCCGGACAAGAAATAGCGATAGGTCCGGCGTGGGCAGGCATGGCGGGCACCGCGGGACGGACCGCCCGCGCTTCCACAATGTACCGACAAGATTCGCCTGCGGGATGAAGGGCCGGCGAAGTTACTCCACCTGGGACGAGCACCTGTTTGGAATTCTTCAACAAACTGTTGGGAAGTGGGCGCGCTGTCCCGTTCACTCTTTAGGGCCAGTACCCGAAAAACGTGCCCGTTTAGGTTCCGAGGGAGCGCATAGTGGAGTTAGCCTCCATCTATGAAAAGGCGTTTGCCAGTTCCGGCGCGTGACGCACTAGGAGGCCATTACCCGCAGCGTTGCGCCTCAACTCGCATCGCTCACGTCTGACGAACGGAGGAGACTCGAAGTGTGCCGCCGTTATCGCTGTTCTTTTCTTTTCCTGCTGCTGCTCATCGCAGTTTACCCTGCCATGGGCCAAAAGAAGCTGCAAGTCAAAATGCCGCATCCGCCTATCCTTGGCGAGGGCTTGGCTGGAGCCCGGGCGATCTTCGGGCAGGTCACCGGCAGATGCTCGAAAAACTTTTCCGAGCTACTGAGGCAGGATCTGCTGGCTCACGACATTCCGTTGGTGGCACAGGCCGAGCCTGGCGTTACGGCGGTGGTCACTATCTCCGTGGACATTTCCGAGTGCCAGGCGTTGCCGGAACCGGCGATCATTGGCTCAGGCCTTCCGGCGATGCACATCTCCCGCACCGTGGGTCACTTCCTCGCCACCTTACACGTGAAGGACTGGTGGAGCGGCGAGGAGTTGGCGACCCAGACGCTTCGCGCCGATCCGTCAAAGCAAAATGAATCGCCGAGCACCCAGCCCGAGTGGCCCGCCCCGGCCGATCTGCTCACGACCGCGCAACTCCAGGCGCTGGGCCAGACGCGGCGCCTGTACGAGCCGTGGATCGACACCGAAGAGGTGTCGTTCATGGACGACAAGGACTGCAACCTCCGCGCGGAGTTCGACCTCGTCAAGGCGGCGGACTACAAGGGCTTGCTGCAGGCGGCGCTAGCCAATACGGCGTCCTGCCACGGCAATCCAAAGACCGTTGCCGCGGCGTGGTACAACCTGGGCATCGCCTATATGGTGATGCAGAACTACGATGGTGCGCTGGCGGCGTTTGCCAAAACCGGCAAGCTCGCGGGTAGCCGGATGGTCACCGACGCTATGGCCCAATGCCAGGCCAATAAGTCGCTTGCCCAGGCCCTGGGCCGGCACATACTGGCTTGGGAGAAGCAGACCCAAAAGGGCACGCAGCCGGCCAAGCCGGTGCGGACGGGCATCATATTCAGCAACGACCTGGTGATCCGGCTGGTCCAGGGCAACGTGGACGATGCGGATATCCTGAAGATGATCGACTCCGAGCCCAATCGCTTCGCCCTCGGCGACGACGACCTGCTCAAGCTCAAGCAGGCCGGCGTGCCGGATGCGATTGTCGCTGAGATGCAAAAGAACAAATGAGACGCGGCGGCGGGCAGGCTGTTTGTGGCTTGCCGCAACCGGCGGAAGACAGGCGACACCAACCGCTCGCCTGTCCACGCCGCCGCACGGCAGATGTATCACTCACCGCTTAGACTGCCACCGGTTCCGCTGCGTAACGGCTCGCCATCGATTGCAGACTGAGCGGCTTGTAGTCGTTGGCGTGGCCGGCCTGGCCGAACTGGGTCATGCGCAGCGCAACGACTTTCTTCATGGCTTCACGCGCCGGCTTCAGATAGCTGCGCGGATCGAATTCCTCGGGTTTCTCGGCAAACACTTTGCGGATCGCGCCGGTGATGGCCAGCCGGCTGTCCGTGTCCACGTTGATCTTGCGCACGCCGTTCTTGATGCCGAGCTGGATCTCTTCCACCGGCACGCCCCAGGTGGGCTTCAGCTTGCCGCCGTACTGATTGATGATGTCCTGCAGATCCTTCGGCACGCTGGAAGAGCCGTGCATCACCAGGTGGACGCCGGGCAAACGCTTGTGAATCTCGATCAGCCGCGCCATCTTGAGCGTTTCGCCGGTTGGCTTGCTGCTGAATTTGTAGGCGCCGTGGCTGGTGCCGATGGCGACGGCCAGCGCGTCCAAACCGGTGGCCTTGACAAATTCCACCGCCTGACTGGGATCGGTGAGATGGCTCAGGCCGTCCAGGCCGGCGCCGTGCCCGTCTTCAATGCCGCCCAGGCAGCCGATTTCACCCTCCACGGTGACGCCCTTGGCGTGCGCCGCTTCCACCACCTTGCGCGTGGCTGCCACGTTGTACTCGAAGGTCGACGGCGTCTTGCCATCGGGCATCAGCGAGCCATCCATCATGACACTGGTGAAACCCATATCGATGGCGCTCTGGCAGGTCTCCGGGCTGTTGCCGTGGTCCAGGTGCAGGACGGTCGGAATCTCCGGGTATAACTCGGTGGCCGCCAGCATCAAGTGATACAGAAACCGGTCTTGCGAGTAGGAGCGGGCACCCCGGCTGGCCTGAATGATGACCGGCGACTTGGTTTCGCGGGCCGCCTCCATGATCGCCTGGATCTGTTCCATGTTGTTGACGTTGAATGCGCCAACTCCGTACCCACCCTTGGCGGCCTCATCGAGGACCTGCCGTAACGACACTAATGGCATATGAGTTCTCCTCAGCAGGAAATGGTGCTCCCCGGAAATGCGTGAAGAAAATCGGCATCGCGTGCCTCTGGGCGCTGCGCGGGGCCTCAGCCGGCGAGTCCCGATTTCTTACGCCTTCCAGGATTCTTACAACCTCACCCTAACATGATTGTGCAAAACGGAGCAATGCTTGGCGGGGTGGTTGCCGATGAATGTCCGCCGCTGGGCTTACAGGCCCCGGGTGCCGTTTTCGAGAAAGGCGCGCAGGCGGTGGCTGCGGCTGGGGTGACGCAGCTTGCGCAGGGCTTTGGCCTCGATCTGCCGGATGCGCTCGCGCGTCACGGCGAAATTCTGGCCGACTTCTTCCAGCGTGTGCTCGCTGCCGTCCTCCAGGCCGAAGCGCATCTTGATGATCTTCTCCTCGCGCGGCGTGAGCGTCTTCAGCACTTGCGCCGTTTGCTCGCGCAGGTTCAGGTTAATCACCGCATCGGAAGGCGAGATACCGGCCTGATCGACGATGAAATCGCCCAGGTGAGACTCTTCTTCTTCGCCAATCGGCGTTTCGAGCGAAATCGGCTCCTGCGCCACGCGCAGCACCTTGCGAACTTTCGACACCGGCAGTTGCAGCCGCTTGGCCAGTTCTTCGTTGGTGGGTTCGCGCCCCAACTCCTGCACCATCTGGCGCGAGGTGCGAATCAGCTTGTTGATGGTCTCGATCATGTGCACCGGGATGCGGATGGTGCGCGCCTGGTCGGCGATGGCGCGCGTGATGGCTTGCCGCACCCACCACGTGGCATAAGTCGAGAATTTGTAGCCGCGCCGGTATTCGAACTTATCCACCGCCTTCATCAGGCCGATGTTGCCTTCCTGGATGAGATCCAGGAACTGCAGGCCACGGTTGGTGTAGCGCTTGGCAATGCTGACCACCAGGCGCAGATTGGCTTCGATGAGCTCCTTCTTGGCGGCTTCCGCTTCCTGGTGGCTTTTGGTGATGATCTCCAGCGTGCGGCGCAGCTCCGCCGCCGGAGCCCCGAACTGCTCCTCGAGTTGCTGCAACCGCTGGGCGAAGCTTCGCTGCTCCTTGCGCAGCTCCTTCACTCCTTCGGCGCGCGCCCCGGGCCAGGTCTCGAGCCGCCGCTGCAGGCGGGCGATCTCGCGCTCCACCGGTTTCATCTCTTCCACCGCGGCGCGGATGCAATCGATGAGATGACGGATCACCGGGCCTTGAAAACGAACCGCCCGCACCTGGCGCGATACCCGCACCATGATGCGCCCCAGCTCCCATAATTGCCGGCGATATTGTTTGGGCTTCATCGCCCGCGGAATGGCCTGCAGCTTCTGCCGGCACTGCATGGTTTTGCGGTAGTGGCGCGCGATTTCCTCCGCCGAGCGCACAAACTCGTCGCGCTTTTCCTCCACCAGCTCGTCGGTGAGGATGGGCTCGGCGATCTGCACCACGTCGCGCGCCGAGATGGTGTCGCGCGCCATCTCCTCGCCGATGCTGATGATTTCCTGAACGGCCAGCGGCGCGCGTGCCAGCGATTTCAGCACCGTGTTCTGCCCGCGTTCGATGCGGCGCGCGATCTCCACTTCGCCTTCGCGGGTGAGCAGCGGCACCGTGCCCATTTCGCGCAGATACATGCGCACCGGGTCGTTGATCTTCTCGCCGACCCCGGCGGGCAATTCGAGGTCGAGGATTTCCTCGCCCTCTTCCAGCTTTTTGTCGAAATCCTTGGGCTCTTCCAGGATCTCGATGCCGGCTACATCGAGGCCGGCCAGAACGTCCTCGAGCTCCGCGCCGACGCCCAGATCGCCGGGCAGAACTTCGCTGACTTCGTCGTACAAGACGTAGCCCTTCTGCTTGCCCATCTGTACGAGCCGCTGCAATCCGTCGAACTTATCTTCCAGCGCCACTGAGCCCCGTACTCCCGGCGTTTCTAGCGAGTCCAACACATTGTACCCCACCGCGCGGATGTCAATCGGCGGCTCTCGGCGCCCCGTCAGGTACGGCCGCGCGCCGCCCGATCGCTTCCCTCCAGCTCCGCCGTCAGGCGCAATGCCTCTTCCCAATTGCCTCCGCGCTCCGCTTCCCGGATGCGCGCCTTCATCTGGTCGCGACGGCCCCGCTGCTCGCTGCGCCGGATGCTTTCCATCGCCGCGGCCACCGCGCCCGCCGTGACTTCCGCCTCGCCTTCCAGCACTGCTTCGGCCAGCAGATTCTGGTCCGCCTCTTCCAGGCGGGCATGCAGATTCTCGAAATTCAAACGCCCGCCCGCGGCCACCAACGCATACGCCGCCTGAAACACGCGGCGCGACGCGAAGCTCGCGATCGCATCCGATTGCTCTAACTCGCCGATGATCTCCTTGCTAACTCCCTCATCGGCCAGAATTGCATTCAGCAGTAGCCGCTCGTCGTGCCGCAGCGCAATTTTCGGCCGCTCCATCGTTTTTTCCTGGCGGCTGGCTGCGGTTTTTCGGAAACTGTCCAGCACCATCCCCTGCGGCACGCCAATGTAAGCCGCCAGGTCGTTGGCGATGGCGCTGCGCTCCAGCGGGTCGGCAACCTTCTCCACCGCCGGCAGCAGCGCGTTCAACACCGCCACCACCCCCTCGCTCGAATGCACGTCGTGCTTGGCGCGCGCGCGGTCGGCCAGCCAGTAAAAGTAACCCTTGGCCTCGTCCAGCCGCTGCTGGTAGGCGGCGGCGCCGCGCTCGCGGCAATACTCGTCCGGGTCCAGGCCGCCATCGAGCTCGACGATCCGCACCTGCATGCCCTCTTCCAGCAACAGCCCGATGGAACGTTCGGCGGCATTGGCGCCTGGAGCGTCGGGGTCGAAATTCACTGCGATGCGCGCCGAGTGCCGCTTCATCGCCTGCACTTGCTGCGCCGTCAGCGAGGTGCCGCAACTCGCTACCACGTTCGCGATGCCCGCCGCCGTGACTCCGATCACATCCATGTAGCCTTCCACCAGGACGACGCGCTCCTGCTTGCGGATGGCCTCTTTGGCGCGGTGGAGGTTGTACAGCACGTAGCTCTTCTTGTAGATCGCGGTCTCCGGCGAGTTCAGGTACTTGGGCGTGTCTTCGGCCGACAGGGCGCGGCCACCGAAACCGATGATCTTCCCCGATTCGTTGTGGATGGGAAACATCAGGCGATTGCGGAAGCGGTCGTAGAAACTGCCGTCGTCGCGCTTGCCGACCAGGCCGGACTGCTCCATCTGCGCGCTCGAAAAATTGCGCCCGCCGAACATGCGAACCAGCGTGTGGCCGGAGCGTTCCGCGTACCCCAGGCCGAACTGCGCGACGGTCTCCCGCGCCACGCCGCGCTTCGCTAGGTACGCCCGCGCCGCCTCACCCGCCGCAGACTCCAGGTTGGCGCGGAAAGCCTCCTGCGCCATTTCGTGCATTTCGAAAGCGGCGCCGCGCAACCGCGAATCTTCGTCGGAGTACTGCGAGCGTTTGGGCAGCGGTATGCCGTAGCGCTCCGCCAGTTGCTTGAGCGCCTCCCAGAAGCTGAGGCCCTCCTTCTCCATCACGAACTTGACCACATCGCCGCCGGCGCCGCAGGAGAAGCACTTGTAGAACTGGTGCACCACGTGGACCGTGAAGGACGGCGTCTTTTCGCTGTGGAAGGGGCACAACCCCATGTAGCGGCTGGGCCCGGATTTCCGCAGCTTCACATACTGCCCCACCACGTCTTCGATGCGAACCTGCGACTTGAGCTGATCGACGAAATCCATGGCGCCTTGGGTGTATTATCCCGCAGCGCCACTACGACCGGCGGATAGCACGCGAGTTGCTGTGGCGCAGGGGGCTTACTCCCAAAGCCCCGACAGTCGGTGTTATGGCTTTAGCCACAATGGCACGCCGGAATCCGCTACAATTGAGAGGGACGAAGGAGGCCATAGATGCAGCCACTTTTGACTGCGGGCCCGCTCAATCTTGGATTGCCCGAGGTTCTGGTGATCGCCTTGGTTGCTATCCTGCTGTTCGGCACCAAGAAGGTCGGGGAACTCGGCAAGGGATTGGGCGAAGGCATTCGCAACTTCAAGACCGCCCTCAAGGGCGATGAAGAAACGGACGTAAAAAAGGACCAAGAAAGAGTCGAGGCGAAGAAGTAAGTGGCTTCCTGGAACCGCCTGCAAGCTCGGGCGGCGCTCCACCGGCTTTTGAATTCACGCAACAAAAAACCCCGCTGGCTCAGCCGAGCCAGCGGGGTTTTGGTTTCCCAGGCAGGAATCGCCGCCTATTTCTTCTTCGGCGGAACGATGGCGTCCTTGGCGGCCTTGGCCACGCGGAACTTCACGACCTTCTTGGCCGGAATCTTGATGGCTTCCCCGGTCGCCGGGTTGCGGCCCATGCGGGCCTTGCGATCCACACGCACCAGCCGGCCGACGCCGGGCAGCACGAAAACGCCGTTCTTCTTCACTTCGCTGATTGCCGTGGTGGCCAGGCCTTCCAGGATCTCCTTCGCCACCTTGTTGCTGACTTGACCGTGCGCGGCGAGCGCCTTCACCAGTTGCGTCTGGGTCATTCTTGTCGTCGCCATATTTCTCCTTTGATTCTCCGTCTCTATTTTTCGGTGTGCCGTTGCGCCGGGCTTTCAGCGCCCGACGAACGCCACATCGTTCCATCGAACAGTACCGACGGCCCGACGCTCCCCCGGAGCGCGGGCCTCAATCGATAACAATCATACGGGAAGGCCATGGGGATGTAAAGAGCGATTGCGCGAAAAACCCCTATTTTCCTCGGTTTTTTTCGCAGGCTCGGGTTCGCAGCCCCGTTTTACGCGGTTTCCGCGAAGCCGGCACCGGGGATCCACCGCAGTTCGCCCCGCCCATGCCCTTCGCCGGCCGTGTTCTTGAGGATGCGAAACCGCACCAGCCCGGCTCCCGCCGGCTCCAGAGCTATGCGCACCGCCGCGTAGAGCTTCAAGGAAGCGCCGCCGGCGCTGGTGTCCCCTTCTGCACCCGCTTCCATCCGCGAGCGCGTTTGGTTCAGAAAAACCAGCGCCACGCCGCTCCTGGCGACAGACACAGCCAGCTTCTGCAGCCCGGAGGCCAGCACCCGGCCATGAAGTCCTGGTCCGCTGGTCCCAATCGCCGCATCCAATTCCACCGCTGGCGCCAGCGCCGCTGCCGGGTCCACGATCAGCAGGCTGACGGCTTGCGAGGCGGCCAGCCTGGCCGCCATCTCGAACGCCTCCTCGGCCGACTCGGGCATCACCACCACCAGGCGGTCGGGCGCCACTCCCAAGCTTGTGGCGCAGGAGGGGTCAAACGTGCGGTCGACATCGATCCAGGCAGCGGCGCCGCTCGATTGCGCGCGCCGAACCATTTGCAACGCCAGCGTGGTCTTGCCGGATCCGCTCGAGCCAAAGATTTCGGAGATGGCTCCCAGCGGCAGGCCTCCCGTGCCGAGCGCTCGGTCGAGCGCATCCAGGCCGGTTGGCATGATGCCTGGCGGACGGCGCTGAAGTCCACCTTCGAGCCGGGTCAGCTTGAGAAGGATCGCGCGCTGCCGCTCCTGCTCGGTCATGGCAGGCTGAGTCTCAGGCGGCGGACTTCCACTTGGCAGCCGGTCGGTGGGGCGGGCTTTAGCCTGCCGACGCCCGCTTGCGGGCGAATTCTTTCACAGCATCGACGTGAGCGGTGCAACATGGCGATACGCCAGAGCAATCACGAAGTCCCGGAGGGCGCTCTTGGCCTGCGCAGTTATCTCCGCGCAGGCGCCGGCTTCGACGCTGCTTGTGGCACCGGCACAGGCGCCGGCACGCCGTCGGCCGTCGCTTCCGCCTTCGTCAGCCCCAGCAGCTTCCGCAGTTCGCTGTCGATGGCCAGCCGGATGTCGGCGTTGTCCTTCAGGAACTGGCGCGCCGTTTCCCTGCCCTGCCCTATGCGTTCGCCCTTGTAGCTGAACCAGGAGCCGCTTTTCTCCACCACGTTCTGCGCCACGCCCAGGTCGAGCAGGTCGCCTTCCTTCGAAATGCCTTCCCCGTAAATAATGTCGAATTCGGCTTCACGGAACGGCGAGGCGACTTTGTTCTTCACCACCTTGACCTTGGTGCGGTTGCCGACCACGGCATCGCCGTCCTTGATGGCCGCGATGCGGCGTATGTCCAGCCGGATCGATGCGTAGAACTTCAGCGCCCTGCCGCCGGTGGTGGTTTCCGGGTTGCCGAACATCACGCCGATCTTTTCGCGGATCTGGTTGATGAATATCAGGCAGGTGCGCGACTTGCTCACCGCGCCCGTCAGCTTGCGCAGCGCCTGCGACATCAGCCGCGCCTGCACGCCCATGTGGCTGTCGCCCATCTCGCCCTCGAGCTCGGACTTGGGCACCAGCGCCGCCACCGAATCCACCACCAGAACATCGATCTGCCCGGAGCTGACCAGGTGCGACGTGATCTCCAGCGCCTGCTCGCCGTAATCCGGCTGCGATACCAGCAGGTTGTCCACATCCACGCCCAGCTTCTTTGCATAAGTCGGGTCAAGCGCGTGCTCGACGTCGATGAAAGCCGCGATTCCGCCCTTCTTCTGCGCTTCGGCGGTGATCTGCAGCGCGATGGTGGTCTTGCCCGACGACTCCGGCCCAAAGATCTCGCAGATACGGCCCCGCGGGACGCCGCCAACACCCAAGGCCGCGTCCAGCGAAATCGAGCCCGTCGAGATCACCGATACAGGTACGATCGCGTCCTTCGACCCCAGCCGCAGAATCGAGCCCTTGCCAAACTGCTTCTCGATCTGGCTGAGAGCCAGGTCTAAGGCGCGTGCGCGCTCTTTTTCGTCCATGTTGGATGATACTCCTGGATGGGGTGAATGCTCATTGTAGCAGCCCCCGGCAAATGGTAGTGCCCCTGGCGAGCCCCGGCTCTCGGAAGTTTTTCCGCGCCGTATAATTGGACCAGAGGTGCCTGATGGCGACTCGTCTGTTCGCCGCGTTGCTGGTTTCCACTTTCGCGCTCACCGCCGCTCCCAAGAAGACCACGGCGACCGCCAAAGGCGAAAACGAAGACTTGATCCTGACCGCAACCCTGCACATCGACCCGCAGGACATCAAGCAACTGGTCGGTTCGGACCTGGGGGGCCACTTCTTCGTCGCCGAGATCCGGGTCGAGCCGAAGTACGGTAAGGAAATCGCCGTGGACCCCGACGATTTCGTGCTGTGGACCAACAAAGACGGCGAGCACACTCCGCCCTACGAAGCCAGCCAGGTGGCCGGCAAAAACGTCATGGTGATCTCCCCCGCCACGGGAACGCAGCAGGGCGGCGGGCTCCAGAGCGGGCCAACTTACGGCGGCATGCCCGTGCCCGTCGGCGGACCGATCATGTATCCTTCCGACGGCATGGCGGTGGGCACCGGCGGCTCCAACCAGGTCGACTCCAATAAGGCCACCGTGCACATCACGTCCGATGAGCAGGACAACCCGCTCGAAAAATCCCTCGACCAGAAGATGCTCCCCCGCAAGAAGACCCTCCAGCCAGTCTCCGGCCTGCTCTGCTTCCCGATGGAGAAGCAGAAGATGAAGGACCTGGAGCTGCACTACGGCGGCAAGGAAAACCGCATTACGCTGCGGTTTAAGAAGTAGGGACGCCGGCCCGAGTGGACCCCACATGCTGGCTTACCGCCGGTTCGGCGGACGGCCAGCGGCTCCTGATCTCCGCATCGGAACGAAGCTGGCGCGGGACTAGGGCAACTTCGGCTGACAGCCCCCGGATTCTGTCAATGGCGACTATTGCCCACTTCCATTCCATATTCGGGTCTCCCTGGAAATAAACCGGCCAGTTTGGAGGGCGGAGGCTGAGCCCTTTTCGTAGAACAGTTTCGAAGTCCTCCCAGGGCACTGGTTGCTCGTCCACGAAAAGACTCGGAAGCTGGCCGCGCGAATCGGACCGTTGCGGAACTCCATAATGCTCACTGTGGATGCCGGTCGCCCCTGGTAGATGATTGTGTATTCCGTGATCCAGAGGTCACCGTTTCCGAGAATTCGCTTGACGTTGAAACCTGACGGTTTGCCGGGGTGATGACTCCGCACGGCCTGCAAATTGGTTCGCCCGAAGATTCGCTCGCCTGACTGGGGATAGTCGCAAATGGCATCGTCATCGTAGATATCGTGTTCCGCATTTGCATCACCGACTGCCGACGCATGCCAGTGCGCATTCAGGGCCTCACGTATTTGTTCCTCTTCCATGGATTGCTCCAGTTGTTGTTGGCCTCAAGGTCACTTGCCATGTGCGATGAAACCGGGGACGCCTGTCTTCACCACTTCATTGAGCCTCTGCCTGGTTTGAATGCGGTTGATTTCGTTGAACGCGTCTTCCGGAAGCGCGGAGATGTCGAAATTCTCTCGCGCACGGGCTGCACTTTTAGGCGTGGTGAGCACAGCCGTACCACGTTGGACCGCCCATGCCAGCAGAACCTGTGCGGGTGTCTTCCCAACTCGTGCGGCTATGCCCAAAATGACTGGATCTTCCAGCAGCCCCGGCCTCATTCCGTGACCCAATGGCGCGAAGGCCAAAAACACAATGCCCTTCTCCTTGCAGAATTCCAGAAGCTCCGTTTCCGGCAGATACGGATGGGCTTCGACCTGGACCACGGCTGGCTTAATTCTTGCGGATTCGTAGATGGGCAACAATTCGTTCAAGCTGATGTCCGACAGCCCGACGGCCCGGCACCTGCCATGGTCGACGAGACTTTCCATTGCTCTCCATGTATCGAGCAAAGTCACTCCTTTGTCGTAAAGAACATTGCCGTTTTGATCTCGCGGGTCCTGATCGTCTCCCGGTTGAAATGCAAACGGAGTATGAATGAGGTAGAGATCCAGATACCCGAGCCCGAGTCTGTCCCGACTCGCCTCGAAGGCCGGTTCGACGCGCTCAGGCCGATGATTGGTGTTCCACAATTTTGTGGTAACGAAAATGTCTTCGCGTGCGATGCCTGCGGCAGCCAGTCCCGCCTGCAACGCCTCGCCCACCTCGCGCTCGTTGCGGTATCGCTCCGCGCAATCGAAGTGTCGAAATCCGGCTTCCAGTGCGTCTCTGGTCGCAGTTTTCGTCACGGCCGCGTCGGGAATTAAAGTGCCGAAGCCGAGTGCGGGCATATGGCCCCCGCCGTTGTTGAGCGGCATTCTCGTTAGCCGAAGATCAGAAGATTCAGTCATGGGACACCTCCGCGTTACTTTGCGTTCTCCATACCGCTTGGATTTAAAGTTGAGGTACTTGGCTTCAAAAAAGACGACAGCGAGACCGTCAAAGGTATTCCCGGAGATTGCGGACTGCATGCCTGCTATGTTCGTTTACTCCGTAACGCGACGCGGCTTGCCCCCGTCCGCTGCCACCACATAGATCTCGGGCGACTCCTCCATGCGGGAGTCCAGAGCCAGCCAACGACTATCCGGCGACCATCGGGGGTTCCCGCACATCGGCCCCTCGAAGGATGTGATCTGGATACGCGTTTTCCGTCTAATTGCTGGGATGGGGCAACTCATTTGAGTGCTGAGGGCCATGATTCGGTGTCCATGGAGGTCGCCGAGCCCAAGGGCTGGCTCAGCTAGTGCTGCACCGCGAGCAACGCGCCCACCTGCGTGGTGACGCCATTGTAGGTCGCGGTGATCGGCTGGTCGCCATCCGGAACATTCGGGGGTACGTCCACATTGAACCGGAATTCGCCGGGCGTGACGTTCAATCCGGCGAATCGAACATTGGCCTGGATTCCGCCGATCTCGATCATGGGCATGGGGGACAAACTCCCGGATTTTGTCACGGCTCCGCTGACGACCGGCGGCGATGTTGCGCCAAACCCGTTGGCGAATAAAACGATCGTTTCCCCGGGCTTGGCCGGCGTCGTCAAGCCGGGGTAAAGCGTCACCGGGCCGATGTCCGTGCCGTCCGCATGCACGCCAACGACGTGCGTTCCATCGAAAACGAAGAATGAGGGCGAAAGAGCCTCAGCCTGCGCTACATGGGGCGAGTTCGATATGCCGTTGTCGGTCAGGACCACGTTTACCGATCCCAAGATAAAGTCAAGCGGCGATGCGGCGCCAGATTGACACCCTTGATCTCGATCCAGGTGTCGGGCGCGATCATCGGGCTCTCGCCCTCGGCATTTGCGACGAAGGAAATTGGGGGTTGTCGGAGTGCTGGAAATCGTTAGCGTATTTCCCGATCCGGCGTCAAGATCAGCGGGAGTGGACGCGGGGCTGAGAACTCCCGCGATCAGGTTGTCCGCGACATACAACTGCGAAACCTGGTTGTCGCTGCCGCCATCCGCTCCGGCCGTCACGTTGATGCCCTTGGTGGTCGCGGGGTAGGGCTCGAGAGACGGCGTGGGGGCCTGCTCCACTTGATTGCAGAAGATCAGCGGCGCGGACAGGACGTTATTGTCGGCGGAAAAGGGTCCTTCTCCGCCACCCAATCCGGCGATCAGGCTGATTCCAACGAGCGGCCCGTCCAACTCGTTATTCGCAATCGAAAGACCATTGATGCTATTCCCCGGCTCCGAGAAACCCGCCGTCACCTGGATACCCCCGAGAGTCCAGCAGTTGCAGCCGACGGGGAAGGGTGGCGTCGTCTGAATGGTATTGGCTTGGATCAGCACGTTTGAGAGCGCATTCCCGCTGGTGGTTCTGCTGAAGTAACCGCCTCCGGCGCCACCCACGAGCAAGACCCCCGCAACACCGTAGGTGACAGTAAGGTTGGTTGCAGCATCAACATCACCTGCCACGATTCGGGAAAGAACGTTCGATAGATATCGAGGTCGGATTCAGCCAGCAGCCGCCCCGTCCGGCGGGTGTGCGAAACGTACCAGCCCACCACCTCCGCACCCTTCAGCCCAGGGTCCTGCCGGATGTCTCGAAGCAACTCTGTCAACTTGCGCTGGTCATGGTCTGAGAGTGAGAACGTCGGTCCAAGGGCATACTCGCACTCCACTGCCCGAAACGCGAGGATCTTTACCCCCTTCGGGCCGTGCGCGCCAAGCAGCACACCGCCGATTCCCAAGCCGCCCCGTAACGCCACCAGCGCATCTAACGCCGCGCGGTTGATCTTGTCCAACACCGCGATGGAGTATTCAATGGCGAACTGCGATTGCGGAACAACCCAAGTCCCCATCTGATCCGCCATGTTCAACAACCTCTCCTGTTATCCTACATAAAACTCGGGGGCCCGAAGGCAAGGGTTGCGGGGAGGGTGCGCTAGAAGTGAAGGCCCTTAGCCATGCCCAGTCCCCCCGGATGGCCGCCGCTTTTCTGGCTGGCGTGATGGGGCTGGCCGGTATTGTGCTGCTCACCGCCGGCGCTAACCTCGGTAGCAGACCCACCTTGTCCGGCGAGAAGAAAAAGTTCCGGCGTTTCTGGGGCTGCCTCCGGGCGCGCCGTCCGAGAGCGCTGCGCCGGGCTTTTTGCGCTCGCTTTTGGTACCACTCGATGTCGCTCTGCCGCACATTTTGCCGTCGCTTTCGCGCGACAAGCTCGCGTACGCCCACGGTCTAGCCCTAGACATTCAGTGCACCGCAGCGCGGGTGATGCGCGGAAAGAGCAAGCATCATGCCAATTATTGTTTCCGCGAGGCTTTGGCCAAACGGATAAATCAATGGAGATTAATCCCGACACCAAACCTAACGGCAATGTAGCTGCGATAAGTGTCCCGATTACGCTGTCATTTTTGGTGCGGATAATCACTGGAAGTATTCACCGAGCACTCGGCGCCGGAGGAGGCCCACTCGGCATCAGTCGCCGAAGACCACCAAATCACAGCAGTTGATTCCTACGTTCGCTGTCCGGTTGCGTGCCCACATTTCATCTGGCGGCCCTTCGGCCCTCATCGGTGAGCAAGTAAAATCGCTGCCCCGTGATTCCAAATAGCCGGTATCGGCGAGGTGTTTGACTTCCTCCACCACCGGCAAAGCTCCGGCGCCAATGCCGATCACCAGCCGGCGACATCTCCAAGGGGGTGTGCCCGAAGGCGTCGCGAAACTGTTTGGACGGCTCCTTCTTGCGTTTGTGAACCTGTCCGCGGTCGATCACCACATCATGCTCGTACGTGACGCCGTCAATGCGGATCGAGTCCAAAAAAACGCTTCGACGCGCACGCGCACCTCCGCCGGGTATTATGACATGAACAGAAAGGAGGGCAATCACGAATGATCCAGCATATCAGTGCGGTGACATTGGCCGTTGATGACATGATCCGTTCCATCGAATTCTACCGGAAGCTCGGATTTGAGCTGGTGTACGGCGGCGAACGTGCGGCGTTCAGCAGCTTGCGGGCGGGAGAAGCGTTCGTCAATTTGATCGCGAGTGAGACACATGACCGGGGGTGGTGGGGTCGGGTGATTTTTCGAGTGGATGATGTCGATGCGCTCTACCGATCGCTGAACGCACAAGCGTTGGCACTAGAATCGCCGGAAGATGCCTCATGGGGCGAGCGATATTTTCACGTAATTGATCCGGACGGCCATGAACTCAGTTTCGCCAAACTCCTGGCGGCGCAACCGTGAAGTTCTAGCTGTGCGCCAGCCCACGTGACGTCCTCTGCCGGCCGGCAGCCTGGTCCTTCGCTTCTTTTCTTCTGCCAGTTGCAACAGGATGTCTGACGAGATTAATTCTCTAGATCTTGAGAGCGCAGGGCGTGAACAGGCTCAACCTGTAATGCAATAATCTCGGCAATGGCTGCGGCAAAGTCACTCCCATTCGGAACATGTGGGATTGTCTGGCTCGACCGAACTGCACCCACATCGTCCGGCAGCTGCTATTCTTAGGAGCATGTCTCCGCTGCAGATCACTGGTCAGCCGGAGCCCAGCCTGCCGCGTAGTGGCGGGTTCACTGATCTCGAAATCAGCGAGTTCCTGCTGCGCGCGTGCCACGACCTAAGGACGAACCTGGGCGCCGCGCGGACGCATGCGGAGCTGCTCCTGAGGGACACTCAAGCGCCGTCAACTAGCGACGTGCCGCAGCGCCTCGCGTTCATCGCCGGCAGCGCGAAACAAGCCAATCTACTGCTGGACGCTCTCACCGACTATGCGATAGCTTTGCAGTTGGATGCGGCATCGTTTCGATCAACGCCAACGGATGTGATCGTACGGACAGTCCTGGCGAAGATGACAAACGAACTGCGGGAGAACGAAGCTGAGGTATCTTATAGCGAGTTACCTCGCGTCACAGGAAACGCGGACCGGTTACTGCAGGTCTTTGAGAACCTGGTTCGGAATGCACTGCGGCACCGCGCGCCGGCAAGCCCACGGATACAGATTACGGCGGAGCGGCGAACACAACTGCCGAATGGTGGTGCAGCCTGGCTTTTTGCGATTCGCGACAATGGCCCGGGGTTGCCCTCGACCGATCTGGAGATCATCTTCAAACCGTTCGTAAAGGTTGGCGCGCAACGTTCGGGGGCCGGATTGGGGCTGGCCACTTGCCGCATCATCGTGGAAAAGCACGGCGGCAAGATCTGGGCTGAGTCGGAAGAGGGGCGAGGTTCTACCTTCCTTATGACGCTGCCGGCCGATGACGACTCTTAGTCTCCTCAACTTTCGCCGGCCGCAACGCTCTTGGCGTGCCTGTTTTCATACTGCCTGAGTTTATAGTGCAGCGTGCGCGGGCAAAGACCCAGAATTTGTGCGGCCCGACGCTTGTTGTTGGCTGCGTGCCGAAGCGTCAATCGGATGTAGGCTTCCTCCACTTCGGCAATGGGGCTTCCCACGCGAGCCTGCAGCACGTCGCTGGATACGACTTTCGGTGGTGCAAGTTGCGGCGCCCCCGAACCTCCCGGAAGGTGCCCGAGCCGGATTTCACCTTCACCGGCTACGATCACCGCGCGCTCGACCAGGTTTCGCAACTCGCGCACATTGCCAGGCCATGAGTACTCCTCCCAACTCCACAACACTTCAGGACTGAGATTCGTCACGCGGCAGTCGTGTTTGCGGTTGAGGTTGCGGATCATCGCCGCGGCGATGGCGGGAATGTCTTCCTTGTGGTCCCGCAGCGGAGGCAGCGGGAGATGAAACACGTTCAGCCGGTAATACAGATCCTCGCGAAGATGTTTGCTCTGGACGGCTTGTGCTGGGGGTCTGTTGGTGGCGGCTAGGACACGCACTGAAACGGGCATATCGCAAGTTCCACCTAGCCGGCGCACTTTCGACTCCTCGATCACACGAAGAAGCTTGGCCTGCGTGCCGATGGGCATTTCGGCAATTTCATCCAGCAGCAAAGTGCCGTTGTTGGCCTGCTCGAAGCAGCCCGCACTGCGTCCGATGGCCCCAGTGAAAGCGCCTCTTTCATGCCCGAAAAGCTCGCTTTCCATCAGGGTTTCCGGCAGCGCGGCGCAATTCACCGCTACGAACGGACCATCGCTGTGCGGGCTCAACTGATGGATCGCCCGCGCAACCAGTTCTTTGCCCGTGCCGCTCTCCCCAGTGATCAGAACCGATGCCGAGGTCGGCGCTACCTGGCGGATCTGCGAGAAAACTTCCTGCATTGCGGGTGAATCGCCCACCAGATCTCCCAATACACCCCGGTAGCTAAGCTCCCGGCGAAGCCTGTTGGTCTCCTGGACCAGACCGTTTTGCCGAATGGCGCGTTCCAGAAGAGACCGCATCACTACCGGTTGGATTGGCTTTTCCAAAAACCAGAAAGCCTTGAGGTCGTGCATAATGGAAAGCGCCTGCTCGATGCTCCCCAGGGCTGTCAGAATGATTACGGGCGTATGGTCGCCGCGCGCGGCCAATTCCTTGAGAAGTGCGATACCGTCCATGCGCGGCATCACCAGGTCGGCCAGAATCGCGTCAGCAGAAAAAGATGTTAACTTGCCCAGGGCTTCGCGGCCATCTCCGGCCGTGGCACACTCATAACCCAGAGATACAACCATCTGCGCCAGGTCGACTTTCTGGCTGGGATCATCTTCTACCACTAGAATCCGTACAGACGACGCAGCATCCCGACTCATTTATGCCACTATATTCTAACCTGTCAGTGCCAGGATTGTCTGGCCAATTTGCACTGGCTATCTCGGACACAGTATCGTAGCATACACTGTCTCGAATCACGACGCATGACAGTAACGACTGGTACGAAGATTGCTGTTCAGCGTTCGTGCAGAAGTGCCAGGCCGGGCGTATCGTCTCATCGATTGCGCTGCGGCTTAGCAGGTTCGGATGATTTCAGCGTAGGCAACAACTGGTGCCGTCGGACTGAAGCCCAAGCCAGCCTGCTCGAAGAGTTGTCCGAGGGCAAATTACGAGGTGGCTGCGCTATGTATCGACAAATCGCTCAATGGTGGTGTAAGAAAACGCACAATCGACCGATGTGGCCGATCAACGGCCGATACATCTGCTCCGATTGCCTGCGCAGTTTTCCCGTGGCTTGGGAGGATTCCGTGCCAAAGCGGCCGAGCCATCCAATTCCTTCAGCCTCACACTCGGCCTTCGATTCGGGTGTCTTAGCCTCAGATTTACGGACGCCGGGATGGCAGAACTGCAAATAACCGGCAGTTGCTTGCGCCCTTATGCCGGCGCGGCACCTGCCAACGGCTCCGCCGGCCCAATTAGGCCTTCGACTTTCTGCAGGAGTTTGGCGTGCCGAAACGGCTTCTGCAGGAAATGCTCGCCTGTCTGGGGCACTCCATAAAACTCGCATCCAGCAGCCCCTGCGCGGCCCGACATGTAAAGCACCTTTAGATCCGGCTGAAGCGACAGTAGCGCTCGCGCCAGATCGAGCCCGGTTTTCTCCGGCATGGATACATCGACCAACAGTAAGTCGACTCGTCCAGAGTGCCGGTTATAAACCGAGATGGCACGATCATAGCTGGTTGCTTCGAGCAGGGTGTAATGCGCCCGCCGAAGAGCGGCGCGCGCAAACCAACGTGCGGAATCTTCGTCATCCACCAATAAAATCGTCTTGCTGGCTGCACTCATCGCTTGGCACTCCGCTTAACTACGTAGCGGGAGGGGACCTCACACCACAGTGCATTTCTCCTGCCACTAGCCGGCACCGACTCCGCTGTGTGATTATCCGAACATAACCCGAGAGGACCGGCGTGTTAGGATGTTCATTGCACACTGGGATCGCCTGACGACACTGTGGATGCAAACTTGCTAGGATAGTGCCGCTTCAAACAAACGTCGATGCCTCTCAGGAGTCCAGCGGGACGGACCTGGTGACTCATGGAGGTAGATGGGTCTGTGTTCGACGGCAAGAGGGGAGCGGAGATCCAACGCGTACCTGACTTCAAAAGTTGCGCTACCTGCGGATGCAATACTTACACTTCTCGCAATTATTGTCTTAGCCCTTGCTGTCCATTCAGGCCGTAGCCGGGGCAAAACGTGAGGAGCCATGGCTGAGATACTCCTGGCGGAGGACAATCCCGCGGATGTTTACCTGATCCGCGAGGCGCTTCGAGAGCACGCGGTCGAGTGCACCATCCGTGTAGCGTCCGACGGCAAAGAGGTGCTACGCATCATGTCGGCCGAGGGTCCGGACCCAGCAACTGAGCCGCCCGCACTGATTATCCTCGATCTAAACCTGCCGCGACACGACGGCATCGAGATCCTGCAGCGGCTCCGGGCCTCCGAACTCCTGGCGCACATCCCAGTGGTGGTCCTCACCTCCTCGGACTCACCGCAGGACCGTGCCGCCGCCATCCATTTTGGCGCGTCGCGCTTCTTGCGAAAGCCCTCTAGCTTGGAACAGTTTCTCAGTCTCGGAGCCGTATTCAAAGAGCTCTTGGAACGATCTGTGGCGTCTCTGAACAAACCAAAAGGAGTCTGTGATGAAGCCTGAACTGGTAACTGATGCGCTGGACGCGAGCGCCCTATTAGAGACCCTGGTGGCTTTCAAAGATGGCGATTTTTCCGTTCGCCTGCCTGTGGACCGGACTGGCACTGCCGGCAAAATCGCGGACACACTCAACGACATCTTCAAGCTGAATCAGCGCATGGCTAGCGAATTCGCGCGCATCAGCAGCGTCGTGGGCAAGGAAGGCAAGATCGGCCAGCGCGCCAGCCTGGGGTCCGTTTCGGGAGATTGGGCAGCCTGCGTCGATTCGGTGAATGGCCTGATTGGGGACCTGGTGCAACCCTCCACGGAGGTGGCCAGGGTAATTGGGGCAGTTGCCAAAGGCGACTTATCGCAGACCATGGCGCTGGAGGTGGATAGGCGCTCCCTCAAGGGCGAGTTCCTGCACACCGCGCGCGTGGTGAATACCATGGTGGCACAGTTGAACTCCTTCGCCTCGGAAGTGACGCGCGTCGCACGCGAGGTCGGTACCGAGGGCAAGCTTGGAGGCCAAGCGGTGGTCAAGGGCGTAGGCGGCGTGTGGAAGGACCTCACCGATAGTGTCAATTCCATGGCTGGCAACCTGACGGCTCAGGTGCGCAATATTGCCGAGGTAACCACGGCTGTGGCGAACGGCGACCTTTCGCGCAAGATCACTGTGGACGTGCAGGGCGAAATCCTCGAGCTGAAGGCCACCATTAATACCATGGTGGACCAACTCGGGTCATTTGCCTCGGAGGTGACGCGTGTGGCGCGCGAAGTCGGTACCGAGGGCAAACTCGGAGGCCAGGCGGAAGTGAAGGGCGTGGCGGGCGTGTGGAAGGATCTCACCGACAGTGTGAACTCCATGGCTGGCAACCTCACAGCCCAGGTGCGCAACATTGCCGAGGTAACTACGGCCGTTGCGAACGGCGATCTCTCCCGCAAGATCACGGTGGACGTACGCGGCGAGATTCGGGAGCTGAAGAACACCATCAACACCATGGTGGATCAGCTCAACGGTTTTGCGTCGGAAGTGACTCGCGTGGC
This sequence comes from Bryobacteraceae bacterium, assembly GCA_049698695.1. Taxonomy (GTDB): domain Bacteria; phylum Acidobacteriota; class Terriglobia; order Bryobacterales; family Bryobacteraceae; genus Bog-375. The sequence goes on from JBAVYH010000201.1 coordinate 75,212, forward strand.
GCGCGAGGTCGGCACCGAGGGCATTTTGGGTGGCCAGGCGGATGTGCGAGGCGTGGCCGGCACGTGGAAAGACCTCACCGACAGCGTCAATTCCATGGCTGGCAATCTGACGGGTCAGGTGCGCAACATCGCGGCGGTGACAACGGCCGTCGCCAATGGCGACCTTTCCCGCAAAATCACAGTGGCGGTGCGCGGCGAAATCCTTGAGCTAAAGAACACCATCAACACCATGGTGGACCAGCTCAGCTCTTTTGCTTCGGAAGTGACCCGCGTGGCGCGCGAGGTCGGCACGGAGGGAAAGCTCGGCGGGCAGGCCGAGGTTCGTGGCGTGGCCGGCACGTGGAAGGATCTCACAGATTCGGTGAACTCCATGGCGGGCAACCTGACCAACCAGGTTCGCAACATAGCCGGCGTTACCACCGCGGTGGCCAAGGGCGACCTTTCCACTAAGATCACGGTGGATGCGCGCGGCGAAATCCTCGAGCTAAAGAACACCGTCAACATCATGGTGGACCAGCTCAACAGCTTCGCATCGGAAGTAACTCGCGTGGCGCGCGAGGTCGGCACGGAAGGCAAACTTGGCGGGCAGGCGCAGGTAAAGGGCGTCGGCGGGGTCTGGAAGGACTTGACCGACAGCGTCAATTCCATGGCCGGCAACCTCACGGCTCAGGTGCGCAACATTGCCGAGGTAACTACGGCCGTGGCGAACGGCGACCTCTCGCGTAAGATTACGGTGGACGTGCAGGGCGAGATTCTCGAACTTAAGAACACTATCAATACGATGGTGGATCAATTGAATGCGTTCGCCTCGGAGGTGACGCGCGTGGCGCGCGAGGTCGGCACGGAAGGAGAACTGGGCGGCCAGGCAGATGTGAAGGGCATCGGCGGGACATGGAAGGACTTGACCGATAGTGTCAACTCCATGGCCGGCAACCTCACGGCGCAGGTGCGCAACATTGCCGAGGTAACTACGGCCGTTGCGAACGGCGACCTTTCGCGCAAAATTACGGTGGACGTACGCGGCGAGATCTTGGAATTAAAGAACACCATCAATACGATGGTGGACCAGCTCAACGCGTTCGCCGGGGAAGTGACGCGCGTGGCGCGCGAAGTCGGCACTGAGGGCAGACTGGGCGGCCAGGCGGACGTTAAGGGAGTTGCGGGCACGTGGAAGGATCTGACGGATTCGGTGAACTCCATGGCCAGCAACCTGACCAACCAGGTTCGCAACATAGCCGAAGTGACCACGGCGGTAGCAAAGGGAGACCTTTCCCGCAAGATCACGGTGGCAGTGCGCGGCGAAATTCTGGAGCTGAAGAACACGATCAACACGATGGTGGATCAGCTCAGTTCGTTCGCCTCGGAAGTGACGCGCGTGGCGCGCGAAGTCGGCACGGAGGGCAAACTGGGCGGCCAGGCGGATGTGCGTGGCGTCGCGGGAACCTGGAAGGATCTCACCGACAGCGTTAACTTCATGGCTGGCAACCTCACATCTCAGGTGCGCAACATCGCCGAAGTGACGACGGCAGTGGCCCGGGGCGATCTATCGCGCAAGATCACGGTGGACGTGCGTGGCGAGATCCTCGAGTTGAAGAACACCATCAACACCATGGTGGATCAGCTCAACGCGTTCGCCGGGGAAGTGACGCGCGTGGCGCGCGAGGTCGGGACGGAAGGCAAACTGGGCGGCCAGGCCGACGTAAAGGGCGTCGGCGGAACGTGGAAAGATCTGACCGACAGCGTCAACTCCATGGCCGGCAACCTCACGTCTCAGGTGCGCAACATCGCGGAAGTGACCACCGCCGTCGCGAAGGGCGACCTTTCGCGCAAGATCACAGTGGATGTTCGCGGCGAAATCCTCGAGCTGAAGAACACGATCAACACCATGGTGGACCAGCTCAGCTCTTTCGCTTCGGAAGTGACGCGTGTGGCTCGCGAGGTCGGCACGGAAGGAAGGCTCGGCGGGCAGGCGGATGTGCGCGGCGTCGCCGGAACGTGGAAGGATCTGACGGATTCGGTCAACTCCATGGCCAGCAACCTGACCAATCAGGTTCGCAACATCGCCGGTGTCACCACGGCCGTCGCGAAGGGCGATTTGACTACCAAAATTACGGTCGATGCGCGCGGCGAGATTCTCGAGCTGAAGAACACGATCAACACCATGGTGGATCAGCTCAGCTCTTTTGCCTCGGAAGTGACGCGCGTGGCTCGTGAGGTCAGCACCGAGGGCAAACTGGGCGGACAAGCCGACGTGCGTGGCGTCGCCGGTATCTGGAAGGATCTGACGGATAGCGTCAATTCCATGGCGGCTAACCTGACGACGCAGGTTCGCAACATTGCCGAAGTAACCACCGCCGTCGCGAAAGGCGACCTTTCGCGCAAGATCACGGTGGAGGTTCGGGGCGAAATTCTGGAAGTGAAGAACACGGTGAACACCATGGTGGATCAGCTCAGCTCCTTCGCGGCGGAGGTGACGCGAGTCGCCAGGGAGGTGGGCACGGAGGGCAAGCTTGGCGGCCAGGCCGAAGTGCGCGGCGTCGCGGGAACCTGGAAGGATCTTACCGACAGCGTCAATTCGATGGCGGGCAACCTGACCGCCCAGGTACGCAACATTGCCCAAGTCACAACCGCGGTCGCCAACGGTAACCTGAGCCGCAAGATCACGGTCGACGTGCAGGGCGAGATCCTCGAACTCAAGGACACCATCAACACCATGGTCGACCAGCTCAACAGCTTTGCCTCGGAAGTAACGCGCGTGGCGCGCGAAGTCGGCACGGAAGGCAAACTCGGCGGCCAGGCCGAAGTGCGCGGCGTTGGCGGGACATGGAAGGACCTCACCGACAATGTGAACTCGATGGCCGCGAATCTCACGACACAGGTCCGCGGTATCGCCAAGGTGGTTACCGATGTGGCTAACGGAAACCTTAAACGCAAGCTCGTGCTGGAGACCAAGGGCGAAATCGCTTCGCTGGCCGACACCATCAACGGAATGATCGATACGCTGGCCGTGTTCGCCGACCAGGTGAGCAACGTGGCGCGCGAGGTGGGTATCGAAGGAAAGCTGGGCGGCCAGGCGCTGGTCCCCGGCGCCGCCGGGATCTGGCGCGACCTGACCGACAATGTCAATCAGCTTGCCGCCAACCTGACCACCCAGGTGCGCGCCATCGCCGACGTAGCCACGGCCGTCACCAAGGGCGACCTCACCCGCTCCATTGCGGTCGAAGCGTTGGGTGAAGTGGCGGCCCTGAAGGACAACATCAACGAGATGATCGTCAACCTGGCCGAAACAACTCGCAAAAACACGGACCAGGACTGGCTCAAGACTAACATCGCGAAGTTCACTGGAATGTTGCAAGGTCAGCGCGATTTGCTTACCGTTTCGAAGTTGTTGCTCTCCGAGCTGACGCCGTTGGTGGGGGCGCAGCATGGATCGTTCTACATCACCGGATCCGGCGAGGAACAGGGATGGCTCAAACTCCTTGCAGCGTATGGCGCCGATGACGAGGGCGGGGTTCGTTCGCAATTCCGCATGGGGCAGGGTCTGGTGGGCCAGTGCGGTTTGGAGAAGCGGCGCATCCTGGTGACCGATGTTCCTGCCGACTACGTCAAGATCAGCTCTAGCCTGGGCCAATCAACGCCACTCAGCATTGTGGTGTTGCCAGTTCTCTTCGAAGGCGAGGCCCGAGCGGTTTTGGAGCTAGCTTCCTTCCGTCATTTTACCGACGTGAATCTCGCATTTCTCGACCAGCTCACTCAGGGCATCGGCATCGTGCTGAACACCATCGCCGCAACGATGCAAACCGAGCAACTGCTCAAACAGAGCCAGGCGCTGGCCGAGGAGCTCCAAAAGACCAATGCCGAACTGGAGGAAAAGGCACACCTGCTGGCCGAGCAGAAAAACGAGGTGGAAACCAAGAATCGCGAGGTGGAACAGGCCAAGGCCGCGCTGGAGGAAAAGGCCGAGCAGCTCTCGCTCACTTCGAAATACAAGAGCGAGTTTCTGGCGAACATGAGCCATGAGCTTCGCACCCCCCTCAACAACCTGCTCATTTTGGCGCAGATGCTGGCGGAAAATGCCGAGAACACTCTCACAGCCAAGCAGGTCAAGTACGCAGAAACCATCCACTCTTCCGGTACCGACCTGCTGGCGCTGATTAACGACATTCTCGATCTGAGCAAGATCGAGTCAGGCAAGATGGATGTTGAAATCGGCAGCATGCGCTTCCACGAACTTCGCGATTTCTGTTCACGAACATTCCGCCATGTCGCGGACGGCAAGGGACTTGAGTTCTCCATCGAGCTCGCCGATAACTTGACGGCCGAGACTGTCATTACCGATGCCAAGCGGCTTCAGCAGGTGCTCAAGAACCTGCTTTCTAACGCGCTGAAGTTCACCGGACACGGAACCGTCCGTCTCCGCATGGAACGGGCCCTAACGGGTTGGAGCCCAAATCACTCGGTGCTCAGCCGCGTGAAATCGGTGATTGCGTTCTCCGTCTCCGACACTGGCATCGGCATCCCGCAAGACAAGCAACGGATCATTTTCGAGGCTTTTCAACAGGCAGATGGCACCACCAGCCGTAGATACGGCGGCACCGGCCTGGGCTTGTCGATCAGCCGCGAGTTAACCCGACTGCTGGGAGGAGAAATCCGCCTGCAGAGCACACCCGGAGTGGGCAGCACCTTCACTTTGTATTTGCCGCAGACCTACGTCACCCTGGTCCCCGCCACGAAGCCCGAGACGCAGACTACGCCCAGCGACGGCCCGTGGCCCGTCTCCGCCCCGGCGGATGGAGTGATTGTCGAGGAAGGTGAATCGCTGGATATTATCCTGCCGGCACCTTCCAGCACTCCGGCCGCGGTGGTCCACGACATTGAAATCGACGACGATCGAAACTTGATCCAGTCCGGCGATCCGGTACTCTTGATCGTCGAAGACGACGTCACCTTTGCGCGCATCCTAGTGGATTTGGCCCACGATCGTGGCATCCGGGCGCTGGTGGCTTTGCGTGGTGCAACTGCTCTTCCACTGGCCCGCGAGTTCCGGCCCGGCGCCATCACACTCGACATTGGTTTGCCGGACATGGCGGGCTGGACCATATTGGATCGGTTGAAGCACGATCCTGCGACGCGCCACATTCCCGTGCATGTCATTACCGGCGATGAGAACCGCCGGCGGGGCCTGGCCTTGGGCGCCATGACATATCTGGAAAAATCCGTCACCAAGGGCAATCTGAATGCCGCCTTCGATATAATTCACCGTTCGCTGGAACGGCGCAACAAGAAGCTTCTCCTCGCCGCTGCCGATGATGGCCGCCGCGCCCGTTGGCAGGAACTGCTCTCCGGATCTGATGTGGAAATCCTCCCGGTGGCATCGGGCGGCGAAGCGCTAGCCGAGGTCAGACACAAGTATGTGGACGCCATGGTCCTCGATATTCGAATCGGTGACATTCCAGCGGTGCAATTAGTGGAGGAAGTCCAAGCCCAGCTCAGTCCCGGCACGCCGCCGATTGTCGTCTGCGGACCGTCCGACCTGGACCCCGAGACGGAAGCGGATATGCGCCGGCTGACTCGCCATAGCACGGTATGGTATGCGGGGTCTGTCGATCGTTTGCTCGAGGAGACCACGTTGCTGTTGCATCGCGCGGAAGCCGATCTTACGGAGCGTCAGCGCGATATCCTGAACTCCGTCAGCCGCACTGATACCGGGTTGGCTAGCAAGAAGGTGCTTGTGGTGGACGATGATGTTCGCAACATTTTCGCGCTCACCACGGCGCTGGAGCGCCACGGCCTGCAAGTAGTCCATGCCGAAAACGGACGCGCAGGCATCGAGACGCTGCGCAAGACGCGGGACGTGGATGGAGTCCTGATGGATATTATGATGCCGGAAATGGATGGCTATGAGACGATGAAAGCCATTCGCCAGATCAATGAATTTCGCACCATTCCGATTATCGCCGTGACGGCGAAGGCGATGAAGGGCGATCGCGCCAAGTGCATCCAGGCGGGTGCGTCGGACTACATCACGAAGCCCGTCGACCTGGATCAGCTTTTCTCGGTGCTGCGTGTCTGGCTGGTTCGCAGCGATGAATCCGCACAGACCGCGATGAGCGCTACGGGATAGGGAGTTTGCATGTCGGCCGCGCAAACCAGCCAACCCGGTAGGGAGCCTGCCGAAAGGCAGAAAATCAAGATTCTCCTGGTCGATGATACGCCGGAGAACCTTGTGTCCCTGGAGGCGACGCTGGGAGGGCTCGGCGAAGAGCTGGTGATTGCCCGCTCCGGCAAGGAAGCCCTTCGCCACCTTCTCAACGATGATTTCGCGGCGGTGCTGTTGGATGTGAGGATGCCCGAAATGGACGGCTTCGAAACCGCGGAGCTGATACGCAGCCGGCCACGAACGAAGCACGTCCCCATTCTCTTTCTCACCGGCTATCGAAATGAGGAACACCTGTTTCGGGGCTATCACCTGGGCGCCGTCGATTTTCTGTTCAAGCCCATCGTGCCAGAGGTTCTGCGCTCCAAGGTGGCCGTATTCGTCGAACTAAGCCGCGGCAACGCCAAGCTGCAGAAACAGGCGGAGACCCTGCGAAGGCAGGCGGAAGTGCTACAAAAGGCCGAGCAGCGGTTCCGGTCGCTTCTGGAGGCCGCTCCGGAGGCGATGGTGGTTTGCCGCCCTGACGGCGAGATTGTAATGGTGAATTCGCAGGCCGAGGTCCTCTTCGGTTGCGGCCGCGGCAAACTGATTTCGCAGAACATCCGGACTCTAGTGCCGGGTTGGAGCTTCGAGTTTCGCCCGGTCTGGGACGAAGACTATACCCACATCAAGACTCAACCCGCGGAGCGCGCCGTGGAATTGCATGCGCTTCGCAACGGCGTTGCGTTTCCAGTTGAGATCAGTCTCAGCCCGCTACAGATCGAGGAAGGTACGGTAATCACCACCGCGATTCGCGATATCACCGAACGCAAGAAGGCCGAGGAACAGATCCGCCAACTGAACGCCAGGCTGGAAGAACGCGTGCTGGAGCGGACTGAGGAACTCATGCGCTCCAATGAAGAGTTGCAGCAGTTCGCCTACATCGCCAGCCACGATCTGCAGGAGCCACTGCGCACCGTATCGGTCTACGCTCAACTTCTCGCCAAGCGCTACCAAGGGCGTGTCGGCGATGACGCCGATCAGTTCATTGACTTTATCGTCGGTAGTGCCGAGCGCATGGAAAAGCTGATCCATGACCTGCTGGACTTTTCGCGGGTCGACGCCCGCGGCGCCGATTTCTTTACGAAAACCGACTGCAATACCGCGCTGGATGACGCCGTCCGCAACTTACAATCGTTGATCGAAGAGAGTGGTGCTGTCATTACACCCGAGCCACTGCCCTGCGTCACCGGAGACCCGGTCCAAGTGACCAGGCTTTTTCAAAACCTGCTCGTCAACTCCATCAAATATAGATCGGAGGACATCCCGCGCATACATGTAGCCGCACAGACCGGCGACGGCGAGATTCTCTTTTCGGTGAGTGACAACGGAATCGGCATCGAGCCTCAGTATGCGGAGAAAATCTTCGGCATCTTTCGTTGTTTGCAGCCGCGCGACAGAAGTTCCGGCAGCGGCATGGGTCTGGCGATCTGTCGAAAAATCGTAACCCGCCACGGCGGTCGCATTTGGGTGGAATCCAACCTTGGCAGTGGTGCCACGTTTTACTTCACCTTGCCTGGGTCTTCGAACGCGGCAGCAAGGTCGGATTCATCGTCTGGTCGATGCGGATCAGTCGGACCGGTGCCGCAACAGGGACAGGGCACCTGAGACTCATTGTCCGGATCAAATCCGAAGCTGCACTCGGTGCACATTTCGGGCGGACTCCCTCGCTTGCCTCAGTCTAAGACCATTTCGAAAATTGCGCCAAAAAGTAGCGGCGGCCGAACACAAATCCCAACCCCCTTAATACCAGCCTTAACTCAGCTGCAAGTGATTGAATTACAAATAGATAACTGTCGATAGCCTGACCCGAGCGCACGAGCGCGGATCGCAAGTTCCGCTGAAACACCCGGCCTGGCTCGCGTCCCGTACCTGCATCGGAGACAGTGAGTAAGCGTCCGGTCTTGACTGCCGGGCATCATTGTTCTCCCAAACATCTAGGGGAAATCAAGGCGCTTGTCCGAGTGGGCCGCCCAGCAGTCTCTCGATCCCCTGGGCAAGAATCGCGGGAAGGGTTCGCCCCTGCCACCTTTGTACGATGGTCCCGTCGATAGCAATCAGGAACGTGGCGGGGACCTCTCTGACTCCAAGTTGACGGGCTAGCCGACCATTCTGGTCGCGCAGCAACGGGAACTTGAGGTGCCAGTCGTAGCTGGCGTTGAGGACGGCATCGTGCGACGGCTGCGAGCCAGGCACGAGAACCGAGGCATCGACAATTGCGACTCTTAGTCCGCGGGGGCCGTATTGCTGAGCCATGCTGGCCAGGAACACGACTTGATTGCGCGAAGGAGTGTCGGCGGTGTCGGGGACCGTTTGCAGGAACGCGAGAAGGAGAGGCTGCGCGGGTAGGGCACGAAGATGGAATGCGCCACCGCGGACATCCGGCAGAGTGAGATCGGGCAAAGTGGAGACGGGCCCGGATCGGCAGGAGGTGGTCAGGGTGAGGATAAAGACCGCGCAGAACGGCAAGACCAGTGCGCGGCTTTTCGTTTCCGAGACGGTCTCCGGCATTGTGCGGCCTTCATTGCCACGCGCCGATGTTGTAGCCGGAGCCAGTAGGCAGCGGATTGCCCCAGAAATCCTGAGTGCCCATCGAACATGTGCCGGCAATGCCGCTGCAGACGTTCACTCCGTCGCCGATGGCCGGCGACCCCGGCAACAGCGTGAAAGCCGAAGTGGGCCGGCCCACACTGTGATACGACGGTGTGTTCAACATGGGATCGGTGTAGAGGCTGTGCGCATCCTGGCCTGACGCTGATTGGTAGGATGCGAAGCTGGTGTAATCGACGCCGTTGAAATTCCAGTCGGGCTGTGCGCCGACGGTCCAATAGATGTTGTTGTCGAGCGCGAAATCGGACGTGGTCAGCACCAGATTCGGCACAGTCGAGTAGATGATGTTGTTCTTGAAAAAATTGGGATTGGTGCCGCTGAAATTAGCGTTGACGGTGTTGAAGGCGGGGCCCGGAGTGGCGGGGTTCCAATAAAAGGTGTTGTTGTAAACCTGTACGCCGTCGAGGGTCCCGCTGATGGCGGCGCCGTTCGTGTTCATGAAAATCTCACCCGGATCGGGGCTGTTGGCCAACCGCGTATTATTCGAGCAGACGTTATATCGGATGATGCTGCCGGTGTTGGCGAGATTGTTCGCGCTGAACACGGAGACGCAGTAGCCGATGGAATCATGGCCGTAGTTGTATTGGACGATATTGTCAGTGTTCCAGACGTCAATGTCAAAGTCACCGCCATCCCACAGACTATAGTCTTGAATGTCGTAGGACTCATTGTTTTGAATCACGCAGGTGTGGCAATATAAATCCATAAGTCCACCGGTTCCGCCACCGCATCCGGGATTGGGAGGGCATTGTCCGCTGTTGTGGACCACATTGTTCTGCATCAGGCCATTGGTTACGACAAAGAGCGTGATGCCTATTGCAGAGACGTTGTACACCGAGGAGTTTTGTACGGTGATGTTGTTCCCCAGCAGCGCAGGCGATGTCGAAGTCGCGAACACCCCTGCATCGATGAAAATGCCGTTGTAAACCGGACTGTCATGGGCTATCACGCCATCGATCACTATGTCGTTGATGGTTTCCCCGGCATTCCCGATCGTAATAAAAACCTCTCCCGAGTCATTCCCAACGGCGGTGTGATGCGCGCCATGGATGTTTAGATTGGTCAACCGGAAGTGAGTATAGGCAGTGTTCGGCGCGGTGCCTGCGATATTGACGCCGTAATAATTGCCGCCGACTACTTCCAGATTGTTGATCTCCCATCCCTGCTGGCCGATCAACTGCACCGCTGCAGTGTTCATTCCGCCATCGATGATCGGCTGAGGCCCGGTGCCGTAGGCGTCGATCACGATGGGCGAGCGGGTGCTGCCAGACCCGAGTGGCTCCAATATGCCGTTGCAGGTTGTCCCGCGATTGAAGAGAATTCTATCTCCAGGGTGGAAAGTCGTGGCGCTGACCGAGGCCAGCGTATTCCACGGGCTGGATTCAGTCCCAGTGCCGTTGCTCGCGGCGGAGCAGTCTACATAGTAGGAGGCTGCTGCCACCGGGCGGCGGGGGGGTAGGCCAGGGGGGCGTGGCGGGCGAGGGGGTCCGGGGTAGGCGAGGGGAGTCGAGGAGGGGCCGGAGTAGGGCTGGTCGCGGCCGCCGGCCGTGAGGCAGATCAAAAACACCAGGGCGATGTACCCGAGAGATTTCAGTCGGGGCGGCCGTTTGGGCTGAATCGACTCCGAGATGACCATCCCTGCGGCTCCGATAGCGGCGGCAGGCACTCTGTCCGGGATCTCCTTTTTGAACTCCAAATGACGGCTATCATTATCCTGCACCATTCTTGTTCGCGTCAATGTGGAGCGGCGCCAAACCTCACGGCTCGTGTTCGACTCCACGAACGCTCCGGGAAAACCCTGTCTTCCAGCTAATCCAAAGTGGCTCCTTCATTCTAAAGCACAGGAGTACAGAGTCCGTGAAAAAACCGTGAGGCTCTGCTCCTGGCGGTTCTCCAATGCCTTAAATCCTCAGACGATCCCTCCGCCCTGATACCGCTTGCAAAACACGTCGATACAATATAGGGAGTGACGTACACGATCTGTGCCGGCGAGGGCGGCTCGAAACACGCATGAGCAAACCCATCGGCATTTTTGATTCGGGCGTCGGCGGACTCACCGTATTGAAAGCACTGCGCGGCAGGCTTCCACATAGCGATTTTGTCTACGTGGGCGACACCGCGCGCGTCCCCTACGGACGCAAGCCGAAAGAAATGGTGCGCGGCTTCGCCAACGAGATCGCCTGTTTTCTTCAAAACCTCGACGTCTCGGCGATTGTGGTCGCCTGCAATACGGCCTCAGCGTGTGCCCTTCCGGACCTCGCGGAACGAATGCCGGTTCCGGTGTGGGGCGTGATTGACCCCGGCGTTGAGGCGGCGCGGCGCGTGACGCAGACCGGGCACGTTGGCGTGATCGGCACTAAGGGAACGATTGCGAGTGGCGTGTATCAGAGCAAGCTGGTCGCGTCGGGGCTTATTGTGTGGGCGCAGGCTTGTCCGCTGTTCGTCCACCTGGTGGAAGAGGGACTGTCGGATTCGAGCGAGGCGGAAGTTTTGACGCGGCACTACTTGTCCGGTATGCCCCAGATTGACACGCTCATATTGGGCTGCACGCATTATCCGGTACTTGCACCCGTCATCCAGCGCGTGGTGGGCTCGGGGGTGACGCTGGTGTCGAGCGCGGAGGTCACGGCTGACGTGGTGTCGCGCGCGCTTTTGGACTCGCCCGACGGGACTGGCCGCGTGACACACTACGTCACCGGCGGCGTGCCTGCGTATCAGCACACGGCAGAGGTGATCGGCGGAGTGGATGGCCGGGTGATTCCGCTCGATGTTACTAGGCTGGCGGACGCGGGCGTGATCGCCGGGCGAACGCCGGCGTAATCAACTTAGGCTGCGCGAACTGGCACACGCGATAACCGCCAACGACGAGAAAGGCGCCTGATCGCACGGACCGGAATGAACTCGCCTTGCACGTCGTCCGTCGCATTTCCTTTGGTGCCGCCTTCGTAAGCGGCGTGGATGCGATTGGCCGATTCTCCACGTCTACGGCGTATGCGTTCTCTTCCAATGATGTGAGCACGACTTCACGGGACCGATCCGCCAACCACTCTCGGACCGGCCGACTCGATCGTGCGCGGTGACGCGTGGCTGCTATTTCTCTCCCCGCTTTCCGATGTCCCCTATCTCGTCCAAAAGCGCGTTTTCTCAGCCACTGCTCAGTTGAACGCCGGCAACAGCCATGCGCTGTTGGAGTATCCTGACATCAGGTTCTGACATGCGCATTTTGCTCCCTCTCGCGTTTCTGCTAATCGGCGCAGTTCAGCAGACCCCATCGAGTCTAGCCCCGGCCGAGCCTTGTTCAGATCCAGGCTACTCCTGGCAAAAGCTGGATGCCATATTTCAGAAAGCAAAGGCTCCCGCGAAGCAGGATCTTGTCGGCACGTGGGTCATGACCGGGTTTGTGTTGACCGGTAGCTTTGGCGGCGTCCGTAAGGACGTTATCCGATCAGACTGTGCCGGTATAAAGCGGAATGGGAAATTCGAATGGGCGCTGAAATTCTCCGCCACGCAGGATGACCACTTGGCCGCCAATTCGAGGAAGATCGGGGATAGCCCGCAGGATAGCAGGATCAGCTTTGAGCCTGATGGGACTCTGATTCTGCGACAAGACGACGGGGGTGATTCCATAGTGGTCTACCGCTGCCGAATGAGCGACCCCAAGGCGCTGGTTTGCGTGTACAGCGGCACGCCAGGGCATGGGATGGAATTTCGAAAAAAGGAAAAGTAAGAACGGTTTGTACACACAACGGACGAGAACTAGAGTTCAGCGGAGAGTGGCCAGCCAGCTCGTCCCAACCTCCACCGTTAGGGAAACGGCTGGATTCCTCCCGTGAAACGCCGTCCACGGAAACAGGCGCCCACAAACCCGCATCCGGCTGCGGCCGGCGAAACGCTCAGGACGAGCCGCGCTCTCCACCTACCCCCGTCGCGCCCACCGCGGCGCGACGGGGCGCTCGATTTCGTGCACGTTGGATTCGTCGAGTGGGCGCGCTGCGGCGCTCGCGCGGTTTCGCGCGGCTGAGGCCGATCTGGCGATCGCGCACGAGGCCGCCGATGTAAGCGCTTGGGCGAGATCGCCACGAAGGCCGGTCGGCGGCGTCCACCCAGTCGCTTTCCCGGCAGGCCCGGAGCAGCGTGCGAGCCCGCGGCCGCCAGAGTCTGCGAAAGGCTGCGGCCAAGGCAGTTCGCGCGAAGGGCGCGGCAGGACTGAAGCGCGCGGCCGTCGCGCGCTGCTTGCCTCGCACTTCTACACAGGGCGAGACGACTAGACGGGTCTTCAGTTCACCGGCATCCAGACCCGGTAGCGCGAATCCGGCTGCCACGTGTTGCCGGCCGAGGCGTAATCGCACAGGCGCACCTGGCTGGCTCCGGCGCTGAATGCCATCGTGATTCCCGATGGCGGCGCAACTGCTTCGAGCGGTATGAAGCCGTCGTCGCCACCGAAGCCCACCACCGGCTCGCCGATCGCTTCCTGCCCCAACCTGACGTCTCTGGCCAGGACCACCGGTCCGCGCGCTACCGCGGCGTACGGCCGCGATCCATCCGACGCGCGGAGACTTCTACCGCGCAGATCCAGTTGCAGGCGCACGCGATCGCCCGCCTTCCAGCGCCTTTCCACCCTGGCGTACGTGCCGGGATGGACATCGTCGATCCTCGAGCCATTCACGCTGAGTGAAGTCCGGGCGCTCCATGCCGGTATTCGCAAGCGCACCGGGAAAGATTCCGCCCGCGCCGGGCGGAACACCAGCTCTACCACCCCGGAGATCGGATAGCCCGTTCTGGCCTCGATCCGCAGCGCAGCGCCCGAAGCTAGGCGCAAATCCCAGGCCCCTTCCGAATAGAGGTTAAACGCCGGCCCTTCCGCCCCCATCATCACCGCAACCTGTGGCAGCAGCATGACGCCGCGCGGCCCGTTCGCCTCGCAGCAGTTCAGATCCATGCCGCACTGCTTCTCGCCGAATTCGCGCACGCCCTCGAGCGCGCTGTACTTGGCGAAACCCGATCCGTCCGGCGTCATCGCCCCCAGCAGCGCATTGTACGCGGCGGTCTCGATCGCGTCCGCGTAACGCGGATCGCCGGTCAGCCGCAGCAAGTGGGCGCAGAGATGCATCCAGGTCACCGTCACGCAGGTTTCCATGGGATTCTTCGCAGGTTGTGTTTGGCGCGCTCTGCCGCCGTACCAGCACTCTTCCGACGAACCCGAGCCGGCCACATTGATCTCGCTGTCGAAAATGCTCGCCCAGGTTCGCAACGCCGCGTCCCGGTAGGCCGCCCGTCCGGTTTCGCGGTACAACTCCAGCAGGCCTGCGTAACACGACATCATCTCATACGCTTTCTCGCCGTTCTCCCAGGAGAACCACTTCTTCGGGCGCGGAAATCGCTCCCCCACCGGAACCGCGGTGAACGCCTTTTCGATCAACTGCGGCCCCTCCGCCGAGGACCACCGGGAAACGATCCACTCGGCGAAGCGCAGGTACCTCTCGTCGCCGGTGCGGCGGGAAAGCAGCACCACCGGCTCGAGCACGCTACTCGCTGCCATCCCGCGGTAGAGCCCGCAACGTACGATATCGGCCCCGGAGGGACCCACTTCGGTCATCAGGTGCCCGGCCAGCCGGCGGCCACCTTCGAGCGCCGCCTGGTCTCCAGCCATATCGGACCACGCCAGCAAACCGAGCAGCGTGTACTTGCGGCCCCAGATGTCCCAGGCTTTCAGGTGACTCCCGGCGGCGTAGTTCCCGATGTATCCATCCGCGGTCTGGGTGGCCAGAAGCGCCTCAACGGAATCGCGCAGCCGCGCGCGCTCCTCTCTATCGCGCATGTACTGGCACGCGGCGGCAGCCGACAAAAACCATTTGCCCCAGAATTCGGTTTGCCAGCAAGCCGTCTCCGCGCGCTGGCGAAATGGCGCCACCAGCTTATCCCAGTTCTGTGCGAAGATCCGGTGGCGAACGCACAGGTCGATTTTGCGGCCCACGTACCCGCCCAGGTGAACGTTTTCCAGCGCGGCCGGCGCCAGCACATCGGCGACACGTTGCCTGGGCTGGCTATCGGAAGACCGCGGCTCCCGCCTGGCGCACGACGTGCCGGCCATGCCCGGGAGCAATGCGAGAATCTGACGGCGGGTCAATTGCCTTCAATCACAATGTAACACCGGCGCACGCAGGCTTCCGCGGAATGCGGGAAGTTCCCCAAGAGCGGCCAAGATTAAGCAGGCTTCATCAACCCTGGGTCGATACTAGTACGCTACCCGTGAGCCAGCCTTGACAAGGGTCGAGGCCTCCGATACTATCGCAGGGTCGGAAGTGTTCGATCGGCGGGATGCGTGGAAGGAAGCGGTAAAGGGGCGTTCCGGTGCACCAGCAGATTGTCCGGCTCATCCGTCCTTTGGGAACCACCTCCGATGAAACTGTCAGGGCACGAAATGCACTAGAATTAGAAGCTTTGGTGCGTTAGAAGATATGGAAGACAGCAAAGTCGTCCGGCGGGCGATTCCCGGCTCATCGCTGTGCAGCCGGCGGCTCTTGCGCTCGCGCCTGACGCGACAAGCGCCACGTGCAGAGGGAGGGACTTAACAATGCCAGGCATTGATTCGAACACCACGCGCTCCGCTTGGACGCGCGCGGCGGTGTACCCGGTGGTGCTCCTGCTCGTATGTGTGGGCGCGGTCTCCGCCCAGGATCAGGGGGCGGCCGCTATCCAAAAGAAGTTGGAAGGCCAGTATCAGCTTACCAAGACGACTGCCGACAAGTCGGATATTGTCACCGCCGGTTCGGTGGTGGTCCTTCAGAAAGACAATGTGCTGATGCTCGAGGCCACCAGCACCAACCCGTGCAGGAATACCTACAGGGAGGGCAAGGTCACGCAAAACGCAGCCTGCAGAACCAACGAAAAGCTGAAAAAGTTCTCCCGGTGGACCAGCCACATCCCCGGCGCAGGCAGCGTCCCGGATTCCCCGACGAGCAGAACCTTCGTGGCAGGTGAAAAATTCTGGGTGACCAAGATCGAAGTCAAGGACACCGGCAAGGATCCGGGGATCCTCCTCGACTTTTTCACCGATGCCATCAACGATACGCGTTATGGGACGTCGCTGCTGATTCCGTTCGGAGCGGTCACGCCGTCGCCGGAGGAAGCCCTAAAGGCCGTCGCCGAGGTCATCACGGTCGCGCCTTCCGATGACAAGAACGCCGATGACAAGGGCGGCGACAAGCCGGCCCAGGGCGGCCAGCAGCAGGAAGCGCAGGCTCCAAGCCAGCCCGCCGCAGCCCCTGCTGCGCCGGCGCCCGCAGAGGCCCCGCC
>JBAVYH010000202.1:0-6656 GCA_049698695.1 Bryobacteraceae bacterium
CCACCGCGCCGGCAACGACGGTCTATTCCCCCGAAAACGAACAAGAAAACCCAGCGAAAGGAGCCCGGCACTGCGCCAACCAGATTTCAGCCCTTCAGGCTCATTCTTGGATTAGAAAATGCTGCGGTTGGCGCCGATTGGGCTGATTACTTCCCGAGAGACCCTTGCTCGCGCTTCAGCAGACCAAGTCTTCGCGCGCGACGTGCAAGTCTTCCAGGTTGCCGAGGATGGTGAGCGCGATGTGGCGCGAGTCGAAGAAGGTTCGCGCCAGCTCTTGCAGAGCGTCCGCCGCCACCGCTTCGATGCTCTCCAGCAACTCGTCGACCGAAAAGAAGCGGCCGAAGTAGATCTCGTTGCGCGCCAGGCCGGACATGCGAGACGAGGTCGATTCCAGGCCCAGCACGAGCGAACCCTTCAGGTAGTCCTTGGCGCGGCGCAGCTCTTCCTCGCCCACCGGTTGCTCCTTCAGGTCGCGGAATTCCTTGAGAATCGATTCGACCACGCGGCGGGCGGATTCGCGCGAAGTGCCGGCGTAGACCGACAGGCAGCCGGTATCGCGATAGGGGCTGAGTTCCGAGAAGACCGCATAGGCCAGCCCCTGGCGCTCGCGGATGTTCTGAAACAGGCGCGAGCTCATGCCGCCGCCGAGCAGGGTGTTGAGCACATAACACGCGAAGCGCTCGCGGTGCGGCAGCGGGTGCGACGGAACGCCCAGGCAGAGATGGACCTGCTCCAGCGCGCGCTTGTTGCGGAGCGCGATGCGCGCGTGGGTGTGCGGGGCCAGGTCGGCGGGCGCCGGCGGGCTGGCCGGCAGTTCGTCAAAATACCGGCGGGCCAGGCCCACCAGCGTTTCGTGCGTCAAATTACCGGCCGCGGTTACGATCAGGTTGGAAGGCGTGTAGACGGCGGCGTAATAGTCGAGAAGGGCGGCCCGATCGAGCTTGCCGACGGTTTCGGGCGTGCCCAGGATGGGCTTGCCCAGCGGGTGATCCTTCCAGAAGTTGGAAGAGAAGATTTCCTGGACCAGGTAATCGGGGCTGTCGGCCTCCATCTTGATTTCTTCCAGGATGACGCCCTTTTCCTTGTTGATGTCTTCGTCGCGAAACAAGGGATGGAGCACCAGGTCGGCAAGCACGTCGAAGGCGCGCGACAGGTGCTCGTCAAGGACCTTGGTATTGAAGCAAACCAGCTCTTTGGCGGTGAAGGCATCGAGGTTGCCGCCGATCGAATCCACCGAGCGCGCGATATCTTCCGCCGAGCGGCTGGTGGTGCCCTTGAACAGCATGTGCTCGATGAAGTGCGAGATGCCGTTGCGCTCCGCGATCTCACGGCGCGAGCCAGTGCACACCCAGATGCCCACCGACACCGAGCGCACGTGCGGCATACGCTCGCTGATGACGCGCAGGCCGTTGGCGAGCGTAGTCATTTCGATATCCCGTACCGGGTTCATAGACGTGGACATGCGGAGAGGAACGGCCCTACTTTACTTTTTAGCACTGTTCCGCCCCGACTGGGTGGTGGGGGCGCACGGGCAAGCATGCCCAACCAATGCTTTTCGCGCGGCCGGCGGGGCGCGGCGACAGGCGAAAGCGCCTGTCCCACCTGGAGCGGCCCTCGGCGGTGCCGCCCGGTCCTCCATAGTACAATTGAAGCAACTGGAGTTCTCGATTTACATGAAATTGCACACCGCCGCGATTCTGCTGGGGTTCGCGGTTGCTGCGCCCACCCTGCTCGCCAAAGACGCACCCATGGCCCGCCCGAAGGCCGGCAAGGTGGAGATCCTGCCGCTCGACCAAGTGAAGCCGGGCATGAAAGGCGTGGCCTGGACCGTGTTCCAGGGCACGGAGCCGGAACCGGTCCCGATCGAAATCATCGGCCGCTGGAAGGATATGTGGGGGCCGAAACAGGACATCATCATCGCCAAGATGGGCGGCAAGGCGGCGCGCACCAACGTGGCCGCCGGCATGAGCGGCAGCCCGGTCTATATCGATGGCAAGCTGGTGGGCGCGGTTGCGCTGCGGCTGAGCGTGTTTTCTCCGGACGCCATTTGCGGCATCACGCCGATACAGTCGATGCTGGAAATCCAGGACTTCGACCAATCGCGGCCGAACGACTCGCGCACGCCGGGCCGGCCTGCGCCGTGCAACAACCAGGCCGCGGTGCCGGGCGATCTGCTGGGACAACTGGTGGCGGCGGGCGCGGTGAGCGCCGGGCTGCCGCCCGATATGCCTATCATGGAGCCGATTGAGGCGCCGCTGGCGCTGTCCGGCTTCACCGACGGCACGCTGCGCGAGTTCGGCCCGCTATTCCGCGAGATGGGCGTACACCTGGTGCAGGGAGGCGCGGGCGGCGATCTTCGCGGCAGCCAGCCGGCGCCGGGCTGGGAACACGCGCTCAATCCGGGCGACGCGGTGGCGGGCGTGCTGGTGGATGGCGACCTGACCGTCACCGGCCTCGGCACGGTGACTTACAACGACGGCAAACGCGTGCTAGCCTTCGGGCATCCTTTCTTCAATCTGGGGCCGGTGGACATGCCGATGAGCAAGGGAGAGGTGCTGATGACGCTCGCCTCTTCCTACCAGCCGAACAAGATGGCCAACGCCACTGAGATTGTCGGCGCGCTCCATCAGGACCGGCACAGCGGCATCGAGGGCGAGCTCGGCGGCGTCAGCCCTATGATTCCGGTTGATGTGCGGGTGCGCGCCTTCGACGATAAGAGCCGCGTCTCGCGCGAAAAGGAATTCCACTTCCACATCTTCGTGCAACAGAAGTGGACTCCTTACCTGATGATGCTGACGCTGTATAACTCGGTCTCGGAGCTCAATGAGTTCGCCGAGGAAGCGACTTACCGGCTGAGCGGCCAGGTGGAGATGAACGGCAACCGCAACATTGCGCTTTCCACCATGCAGACTACCGGCGAGATGCCGATGCCGGCCTCGATGGTGCTGGCGGGCTGGTTCGGCGACAAGTTCAACCGGCTGTACCTGAACAACGTGAAGACGCCGGAAGTGAAGCGGGTGAACGTAACCGTGGATCTGCTGCCGGAGCGGCGGATCGCCGCTATCGAAAATGCGTGGCTGGCCGATACCGATGTCGAAGCCGGCCAGCAGGTCCCGGTGAAAGTGTTCCTGCGGCCCTACCGCGGCGAACCCATCGAACGCGATTTCACCATCCGCATTCCCGAAAGCTTTGCCAAGGGCGACCATCGCATCCTGCTGAGCGATGCGGACACCGCTGACCGGTTGCAGAATATGGCGAGCATGATGAGCCACTTCCTGGACATCCCGGAGACGGTATCTCTGCTCAACCAGGAGCGATCCAACAACCGGCTGTACGTTTCGCTGATGGAAGCCAGCCCCACGGCGTACTATGACGACAAGACCATGCCCAGCCTGCCGGGCTCGGTGCTGAATGTGATGCAGGCCGGGCGCTCGCCGGGCCGTTCGCTGGTCACCACGCCCGAGACCGCCGTCGAGCAGATGGCGCTGCCGTTCGATTACGTGGTTACGGGCAGCTTCTCGCTTCAGATCCACGTCAAATGAAGACGGCACAGGCCCTCGATCGCGCTTTGCGCCGTCCGCATCCATGGCACGATTGGCCGTCCGCATCACGAATCTCCTCATGAACCGACTATCGATCTTCTCTCTTCGCGCCGCGGCCGTTTTTGTTGCCTGCGCCGCGCTCCATGCAGGCGACACCCGCTTCTGGTCACAGGACGAATACGGCGATTTCGAAAAGGGCGACGTCAAGAAGCTGTCTCTGCGCAGCGACGGCCTGGTCACGCTGGCTCCAGAGTCTCGCGAAATGTTCGACACGTCGCTGGCGTACCTGTGGGCGATCGCGCGCGATTCCAAGGGCGTGCTTTATCTCGGCGGCGGCCCCAACGCCAAGCTCTACCGGGTTCGGCCCGGCGGCAAAGGAGAGCTGGCGGCGGAACTGGAAGGCCTGGTGGTTCAAGCTGTCGCCATCGACGCCGAGGACCGCGTCTACGCCGCCACCTCGCCCGACGGCAAAGTCTACCGTATCGCCGGCGGGGCCAAGCCGGAAGTTTTTTTCGATCCCAAAACCAAGTACATCTGGGCGCTCGCGTTTGACGCGGCGGGCGATCTCTATGTGGCGACCGGCGACCCGGGCGAGATCTACCGCGTTACGCCCGACGGCAAAGGCGCTGTCTTCTTCCACGCCGATGAGACTCATGTGCGCTCGATGACGCTGGATACGAAGGGCAACCTGATTGTGGGCACCGAACCGCGCGGGCTGGTGCTGCGCGTTTCGCCCGCCGGCGAGGGTTTTGTGCTCTACCAGATGCCGAAGACGGAAGTAACCGCGGTGGCGGTGGCGGCCGATGGCGCTATTTACGCCGCCGCGGTGGGCGGAAAATCGGCGCCGTCCGCGCCGGCTCCGGCGCCGCCGCCCCAGTTGACGCCGGCTGCCTCGGCCACGGTTTCGGTGGTGGCGCCGGGAGCCCCGCCGCAAGCTGCGCCGCACCGGGTTGCGGCCCTGCCGGCGACGCTGGCGCCATCCACGGGAGTGACCGGCGGCAGCGACGTCTATCGCATTGCGCCTGATGGCGACCCGGAACGCATCTGGACGAACGCGCGCGATGTGGTGTACGCCATTGGCTTCGATAGCGAAGGCCGCGCCATTTTAGGCACCGGCAACCACGGCGGCGTGTATCGCGTCGAAACGCCGTTTCTCTACAGCGCTCTGCTGACAACGGCTTCCACCCAGGTGACGGCATTCGCCGGCGGGCCCGGCGGGCGCCTCTACGCCGTCACCGGCAACGTGGGCAAGCTGTATGAAATCGGGCCGGCCCTGGAACGCGAGGGCACGCTCGAAAGCGACGTGTTTGACGCCGCCTTGTTGTCGCAATGGGGACGCCTCACCTTCGAAGCCAGGCTGGACGGCGGGCGGGTGGCACTGGCGACGCGCAGCGGCAACCTCGATCAGCCGCAGCAAAACTGGAGCCCATGGTCGGCCGCCATCGCGGATCCCAAAGGGGCGCCGGTAGCTTCCCCCGCGGCGCGTTTCCTGCAATGGAAAGCCACCCTCACCGCCAACGCGGAAGGCCGCTCGCCGCAACTGGAATCGGTTGATGTGGCCTACCTGCCCAAGAACCTGGCGCCACGCGTGGAGCAGATCGAAATCACGCCCGCCAACTACAAATTCCCCGTGGCGGTCACCCTGCTGGTAGCCGGCGCGCAGCCGCAGATGCTGACGCTGCCGCCGCTAGGAGGGCACAGACCTCCGGTGGCGCCCGCGCCCAGCCTGGAGCCGCCGCCCACCAACACGCCCGCCATGCAGTGGGACAAGGGATGGATCGGCGCGCGCTGGCTGGCATCCGACCCGAATGGCGATTCCATGACTTACAGCGTCGAGATCCGCGGCAAAGGCGAAACCGATTGGAAGCCGCTCAAGCAGAAGGTGGCGGAGAAGTACTGTTCGTGGGACTCCACGGCCTTCCCGGATGGCGAGTACCGCGTCCGGATCACGGCGTCCGACGCGCCTTCGAATCCGCTGGCCGACGCACTCACCGGGCAACTGGTAAGCGACACTTTCACCATCGATAACACGCCGCCGCGCATCAGCGGGTTGAGCGCGACGCGTAATGGCGGCAAGCTCGAGCTGCGCTGGCACGCCGCCGACGCGCTCAGCAACATTGCCAAGGCCGAATACTCGCTCGATGGCGGCGATTGGACGCTGGCCGCGCCCGTGACCAAGCTATCGGATTCCCTGGAACTAGACTACGCCCTGACGCTCGATGCCGGTGCTGGCGAGCACACCATCGCCGTCCGCGTGGAAGACGATTGCGCCAATCAGGCCGTGGATAAGGTGGTCGTGCATTAAGGGGCCTGAGGCTGCGAGGTCGTGAAACAATCTCTCGATAGAGGCGCGCAATGAGGGCACAGGACCCGGCGGCGCTCGACTGTTTGCTGATCGCGGACGACCTGACGGGCGCCTGCGATGCCGCCGTTTATTTCGCGATGCGGGGGCGCCGCACGATGGTGCGGATTGCGCCGGGCGCCGGGCTTGCGGGGTCGACCGTCATTGCCGTGAGTACGGACAGCCGGGACCTGGAACCGGCGGCAGCCCGGAACGCGGTCTCGGCCGCGGCCGCCAGCCTGCCAACCGGCTCGCCGACGATTCTCTTCAAGAAAATCGATTCCACGCTGCGCGGCCAATCGGGCCCGGAAATCGCCGCGGCTATCACCGCCTTCGGTTGCAAGGTCGCCGTGGTCTGCCCCGCTTTTCCACTGATGAATCGCATCGTGGAAGCGGGATACTTGCGCGTCACTGGCGCTGCGGATTTTGCGCCGATCGACGTCGCCGCTCATTTTCGCGCACAGGGGGCGGAGAGATGCGTGCACACCGGGCACGAAGCCATCCCGGAAGCGATCTCATCCGGCGCGCGGATGGTGGTGCTCGATGCAATATGCGACGACGATCTGGACCGGATCGCCGCCGCGGGCCTGGCGCTCGATAAGCGCATCTTGTGGGCGGGATCGGCAGGCCTCGCGTCCGCCCTGGCACGCACGCTGCCGCTCGGGCCGCAATCGCGCCCGCAACCGTCACCCAAAGTTCCCGTGCTGTTCTGTATCGGATCAGAACACCGGGTCACGGTATCGCAGCAAGCCGCTCTTGTGCGCGAGCGCCGG
>JBAVYH010000203.1:0-27134 GCA_049698695.1 Bryobacteraceae bacterium
GCCGGGGCAGGGGCTCCCCGGCTGCCCCGCCTATGCGCTGGCCCGGTATGCCAGCGCTGCCGCGGCATCGGCGCAGAGCTTATGCGAGGTGACACACACCGCCGCGCCGTCTTGGTTGCTGCGGATCACAAATCCGGTCATCCTTAGGTCCAGGGGGTAGCGCCCGGCGGTTTTCCCGGGCCACTCGGCCACTATCTCGATGTGCGAGCCCACCGGCAGCGCTTCGAGGCACTGGAAGCTGAGACCGGCCGGGCTGATGTCGCACGTTGTTCCTCCCCCGGCCAGCGGCGGTGCGTTTCGCGGCGTCGCCCGGTAGCGGATGGGGAGGGCTAGTGGATAGCGATTGCACTTCCGGCGTTCCTGGCTTCGGGTACCGTCCATCTCAAACCTCCGCGCACCAAAGTGCGCCTTCGCGCGTCCCGGCGTCCTGCCCACAAGTACCACGCTCTGCTCGCGCTGGTTTCGCCCCGCGTGTGGGGCTGCCGCGCCGTCGGTGGGCGACCTCCGGGCGGCCGCCCGGCACAGGGGGCACGCGATCACGGAACGCCGCTGCAATCGCGGTTCCAACCCTCCCAGCGCTGAAATCAAAGGCCGCCCGCCCTGCCACCGCGAGTATTTTCCCCGCGGCAGGCAGTTTTTGCCTGTCGTTCCTGCCCGGCATTACTGCACCGGAGCGGAGCTTCGCTTTCGCCGCAATCCGCGTGACGGTATGCTAAAAAGACATCCCCCAGCATTCTGTAGCACGATCGTGAGGATCATGGACGCTCAACAAGTTCGCCGGCACGAAGATAGAGTTCTCTTATTGCTCACCCTGATTATCGGGGCTATCGTCGGGCTGGTCGTGGTCGCCTTCATCTATGTCACTGAGAACCTCGGCGGAAGGATGTATCCGCCCGGCGGCTCTCCCTGGCGGCGCCTCCTGCTGCCGGTGATTGGCGCGTTGAGCACCGGCGCCTTGCTATCCCGCTATTTTCCAAATGCGCGCGGCAGCGGCATCCCGCAAACCAAGGTTGCCCTGTTCCTCCACGATGGATTCATCAGCTTTCGCACCGTCCTCGGGAAGTTCGGCCTGTCTTCGGTCTCGCTGGCTAGCGGCATCGCGCTCGGCCGCGAAGGGCCTTCCGTCCAGGTGGGGTCCGGAATCGCGTCTGTGCTCGGACGCCGCCTCGGGCTCAGCCCCAGCCGCGTCAGGGCTCTCGTGCCCATTGGCTCCTCGGCGGCACTGGCGGCGGCTTTCAACACGCCCATCGCGGCGGTGCTCTTCACCCTGGAGGAGGTCACTGGAGACCTTCACGCTCCGGTCCTGGGCTCGATCGTGCTGAGTTCGGCCACCTCTTGGATCGTCCTTCACCTGCTGCTGGGCGATGAGCCGCTGTTTCATGTCCCCGCCTATCAGCTCGTTCATCCGGTCGAGTTCGTGCTGTACGCGGTGCTGGGCGTGGTCGGCGGGCTGGTATCGGTGAGTTTTGTCAAGCTGCTGCTCTGGCTGCGCAAGCATTTTCTCGCCATGCCCAAGTCGACCGAGTGGCTCCAGCCGTCTGCGGGCGGACTCCTGGTGGGCGTGCTCGGCTGGTTCGTGCCGCAGGTGCTGGGCGTCGGATACGGCAACGTCAGCCTGGCGCTCAATGGGCAGATCGCCATAGGCATGATGGCGCTCCTGGTGGTTCTCAAAGTGGTGGCCACCGCGGGTTGTTACGCGTCCGGTAACGCCGGCGGTATTTTCGGCCCCGCGCTGTTCATTGGCGCGATGGCTGGCGGCGCCATGGGCGGCGTAGCGCACCTGCTGCTGCCGGACTATACCGGCGGCGTCGGCGCCTACGCCCTGGTGGGAATGGGGGCGGCGTTCGCCGGCATTGTCCGCGTCCCGCTGACCTCCGTCATCATGATCTTCGAGGTCACCCGCGATTACTCGATCATCGTTCCGCTGATGATTGCGAACCTGATCAGCTACTTCATTTCCAGCCGCCTCCAGAAGGAGCCCATCTACGAGGCTTTGCAGCATCAGGACGGGGTTCATCTTCCCAAGGGTGCCCGCGATCGCGAGGAAGTCGCCCTGGTCAGCGACGGCATCCGGCCGGTCTCCAGGTTCTTCCACCCAGACGACACGGTGGCCGCCGCGGCCGCCGCGGCGGGCGGCGTCCCGGACAATTGGGTCGTGGCCGGACAGCGCGGAGTGCTCGGCATGGTCACTACCGCCCAGCTCGAAGACGCCCTCCGCGCCGGGCGAGGCGAGAGCAGGCTCGCCGACCTGGTTTCCGGTCCGGGCGCCGCACAGGCGGAGCCCGGCGCATATCCGTATCTTTATCGCGATGAGCCTCTCGACACGGCCTTGCGCCGCATGGCGGAAGCCGGCGTCGAGGTGCTGCCCGTCGTCAGCCGCTCGGATCTCGCGGAAGTGATCGGGGTCATCTCCCTGCAGGACATTCTCGCCGGCTACGGATTCGGCAACCGGCAGGGCCGGGCGGCGAAACCGCTGGATGACTTCAAAGCTCCCGTGGCCAAGCTTGCCGTGGTGGTCGCTGTGACTGCCGGCCTGCTGCTGATGGCTGTCTCTCTCGGCTATTTCTACCGGTCGCAGCGCGTCGCGCGCGCCAGGCAATTCTTTCAGGCGGCCAATGAACTGGTGGCGAACGGGCGCTTTTCCGATGCGATCGAGCCGTACCGGCGCGCGCTCTCCCTCTCCACCGACGACGAACACCGTCTCGCCCTGGCTTTGGCGTTGGTCAAGGCACAGCACGCCGATGAAGCCGAGATCTACCTCCGCGAAGTGCTCCGCGACCATCCGGCCAGCGGGCCCGCTAATTTGGGGCTCGCCGAAGTGGCCGCCGGCAGGGGGCAGATCGAGGAGGCGGTCACCTGTTATCACCGCGCTCTCTACGGCGTCTGGCCGTCCAACGCAGCTGAGCACAGGGTGGAGGCGGGAATGGAATTGGTGAGAGAACTGGGAAAGGCGGGCCGCACCAAGCAGGCCCAAGCCGAGCTACTGTCGTTGATGGCGGAAATGCCGGGCGATCCGGAGATCAAGAAGCAGGTGGCGCAACTGCTGCTCGCCTTCGGCCTGCCGCGCGAGTCGGCCGAGGTCTTTCGCGATGTTCTCCAGGCCAAGAAGGACGACGCGGAGGCATACGTCGGAATGGGCGACGCCGAGGAGGCTCAATGGAAGTACGTTCTGGCCTGTTCCGCCTTTCGCCACGCACTGAGGCTCAACCCGGGCGATGACGCGATCCGCCGTCGGCTGGACTCGTGCGAGCAAATAACGGCACTCGATCCTTCCTCAGCCGGGCTTCGCAGTTCGGTCCGCTTCGAGCGCAGCCGCGCGGTGCTGGAACTGGTTCTTGCTTCGTGGGATCAGTGCGCCGCGTCGCATCCGGAAGACCCCTCGGCGGGCTCTACGAAGTCATTGGTGGATAACGCGCGCAGCGAGATTGCCTCCCGGCGGAGGCCGCAGTCCTATGCCGACGCCTCCGAAGAGAACATCGCCCTGGCCAGCCAATTGTGGGCCGCGCGGCCCAAGCCCTGCCAGTCCCCCGCGGACTCAGCCACCCCGCTCGACAAGGTGATGGCGCACCTGTCCCAATGATTGCGATGTCGTCCTGGGGTCGTGCAGGGGCCGGCGTGTCCACCGCATGATAGATTGAAATCATGGCAGCCGCTTTGCGCGCATTGACGATTCTCACCGGCGCCGCAGCGCTGTGGGCGCAATCGCCACCCGCGCAGCCGCCAGCGGGCATGCTCACCCCCTGGGAGATCGCGCCGGTGCTGCAGGAAATCTCCGGGCATGGCGCCCGGCTGGCGGATGCGCTCGGCCGTATCAATGTGCGGTCGTGGATCGATCACGGAGCTCCCGAAGCGTACCTCGAGCAGTGGCAATCCGCCATCGTGCAGGCCAAGGCTCTGGCCGAGACCGCCGGCGCCCTGGCTCGCACTCCCGAGAAGTTGTCCGCCGGCCTTGACGTGCTGTTCCGCATTCAGGCTTTGGAAACCATGGTCGGCTCGCTCGAACAGGGGATGCGCAAATACCAGAACCCGGCCGACGCCGCGGCCCTCGCCGCCTTGGCGGCCCAGAACGGCGTCAATCGCTCGCGCCTCGAGCGGTACCTGGTCAATCTCGCCGCCGACCAGGAGCGGCAACTGCAGGTGATGGACAGCGAGGCGCAACGTTGCCGCGCCCTGTTGATCTCACCCAGCCAGCCTTCCAGGAAGAGATAGCCATACTATGCCATTCCACTGCAGCATCTGCGACGAGCCTTCCACACGAATCTGTGTGCGCTGCACCAAAGACGCCTGCGACAATCATATCTGCGAGAAGTGCCTGCGTTGCAGCGACTGCTGCGAATGCGAGGTCGCGCTGAACGCCACCCGTCGCGTCGCCCCCGTTGTCCACACCCCGCCCACACCGGAAGCCGACGCTGCAACCGAAGGTGAAGCTGTAGCCGAGGCTGAAGAAGCTGAGGTTAAAGACGCCGAGACCGGGCCATCCTTCTCCGAGGAGCCCGCATCAGATCCAGTCCCGCTCGGCGAGGCACAGACGCTCGCTCCGACTCCGCCCGCCCCCGACGAAACTGCGTCGCCCGTACCTGAAGCCGAGTAAGGCCAACGCCATTGAGCGTGGGCGGCGGACGACCGCGCCCGCGCCCCGGAGCTAAGGCGTGTACAGATCTTTCATCCGGAAACAGCGGTAGCTTTGCTGATTCGTCATCTGGAACTTTGAAACGACCGCGCCCGCCGGGTTCACTTCCACGAATTGCGCGGGGTTGAGAAGGCCGAGATCGAATTGGTAGTTGCCGTTGGTCAGCCGCTGCGCGGAGCCGAGTGCGGCGGAAAAGGCTCCCAGATCTGCATTCAGCTCCAGCGTAGCGGTCCGCGCATCGGTGTCCAGCAAGTACACCTGTCCACGGCTGTTCGATGTTGTGGCCGGCTGCTGCCGGGTGTTGCCGTTATCGAATAACGACAGGAGCTGCTGGCCGTTCAACTCAAATTCCACCTCGTGCTGGTGGCTGAACCAGTCGGAGGCATCGCCGTTGGTCAGAGTGAAATCTCCCTGGTATCCCAGTTTCCAGACTATGTCGCCCGTGCCGGCACCGTTCTGGTAATCGATCTCGAATACCCAGTCCTGATGGCGCGCCGAGTAGATAATGTAATTCCCATCGGAAGTGACATACAGGGAGTTTCCGTGGGTCCAGTCATTCGCTTCAGTGGCGAGATAAATGGGCGGGCAACCGTTGTTGCCGGGGAACGTGCAAACGTCGCCGCTCGTCGAAGGCCGGCTCACATCCAGATGGTCGAATCCGTTCTAACTCCATACGAGGTTCAAATTCGGGTCCAGTACTACGATCACGTCGCCGATCACGTCCACCGTTCCGTCGCCCTGATTCGCGAACCGCTCGGTATTGGTCAGCAAGACCAGGTCCCCGTTCGGAAGACGCCTGGCTTCGTGGTGGATCATGTTCACCGGAAACCCAAGCATCTCGCTGATCCGGGCGGCATTGGTCTCCATGATCGTGTTGCCCGCGATATCGATCTCCCTCACTATTTGTAGTTCGGAGTTCTGTTCCTGATTGAGGCTCGGATTCTGTCCCGGTTGCAGTAGCAGCAGGATGTTTCCGCCCGCTTCGGGACGGCTGATGAAGCTGCCGTTGGCCGCGTAATACCACAGCAGGTTGCCGTTCATGTCGAGCGCGCCGTTCAGATTGTCCAGACCGGCAAAAAGAAGAACTCCCAGCGTCTGGCTGGTGGGGGGCTGCGGCTGCGCCAGGATGACGGGCGAGACGGAAACCGTGGGAGTGCCCGTAGTGAACGACAACAACGGCCCGGAGGTGATCTGCGGTCCTCTGATCAGGTCGTGCTGGATCGAATAAGTAGTGTTCGGTATCATTCCTGCGACGTAGAAATTCATGCTCGAGCTTGACGCGCAGGGGCGGGTGGGAGTGGCGCTATAAAGCGTCGTTCCCTGCTTCCAAAATCGGACTCGCATCGAAGTTCCCAGCGGGCAGGGGGGCGCCGAATAAAGGGCCACCAGCGGGTTAGGCGTGGCGCTTACCAGTGGCTGGGTGGTCACGCGGGAACTGACCGCAAATAACTCGACCAGGGAGCTGACGCTTTGATCGGTCTGATTCTTGACGGTAACTTGTACCTGGTAGATGCCATCGAACTGGGTGGGCGTCCAAACGAACGAGTTGACCGACTGATAGTCGCGAAAGATCGAGAAAGAACCGCCGGGAGCACTTACGCTGAACCTGTACCATAGCGGATTGGTCCCGTCCGAGGCGGATGCGGTCCACGTGATGGCAGTACCGACGGTTTGCGGTGCCGCGAGCGACGGAGACAGGGAAGCGATCGTGGGAGTACAAAACGCCGGGTGAGCCGCCGCCGTCAGGGCCATCAAGACACTTGCCCGAACGGCGCCGGCACCACGGTAAGCCGCACGGGGCGCTCCTGTTCGCTTCAGTCCGCGGACGACCAGGCATAGCAAGCCAAGGCAGCAGAGCGCCAGCGTTGCAGGCTCGGGAACGGCGGCGGCCGCGGGAGTCACTATCTCGATGCCCGAGGCGACAATCGGATCCCCCAGTGCCGTTGTGACGGCAAAGGAGTTGAGAATATCGCCATTGGCGTCCACCTGGGAGACGACGCCGTCTCCTCCCACCCACAGCGTCTGAGTCGAGGGGTCATACCCTATTCCAAGAGTGTCAGTCAGTCCAGTGAAAATCGTCGACAGCGCAGTGCCGTCGAAAGCGTACGTGTCGATCATGCCGCTGCCAAAGCCCGTCGTCGCGTACAGTACCTTGCCGTCAGTGCCAACACCCGCATCCGTCGCGCCCGTGCTGAACGAACTGAGAATCGTCGCTGAAGCAAAGTTGATGTCGTACAGGACGCCATTGTACCCGGCCGCCCACAACGTACCAGACCCTCCATAAGTCAGGTCGTCCAGGTATCCGTCGCTTTCCCCAGGGTTGGTCCCCTGAAATGTGTACTGTCCGATCGGAGTGCTCGGATTCGAGCCAAACTCATAAATCACAGTCTGATTGGTGTTCAGATCCGGCACTGACACGAAGGTATCGCCGAGGCCATCCGATGCGGCGGCCGTCGCTCCGGCCGGCCCATATGTTCCCGCTAATGTTCCGTCAGTCGCGTATAGATCCACCGGCCCCTGTGCATTCGGGCCAACCATCAGCGTGCCGGCCTCGCCCAAAGTGGCCGTTGACACTATCGCAAGAAATAAGGCGGAACCAGAGAGATGTGGCACGGAATATACCTCCAATATCCATGGCTAGTTTGGCCACGCCTTTACCCGCCGTCAGGCCAGCGCAGTCATAAAAACACCTTCGGCAGGCCGCCTCCGTCGAGGAGTGAGCCCTCAAAATTCCAGCAGATTAACGCGCGAAATCCTACGTTGGAGACAATACTACAGGTTGTCGCAGCATGAGTAAAGTAAATACTCAATTATGAGTACTTTAAGTTAGCCATTTGCGTTAGTTACGATACAGTTCTATATTGAGCGATGAGGAAATGGATGTCTTTTTGTTACATCCAATACAATTTATTGATGCCTGATCAACGTGTGACTGTCCTGGCTTTACTCCGGCTTTTGCCGTCTGTTCACACCCTTTCGAAAAAAGCTTCGCCCTTCGCTTTCAGTGATTTGCCACTTCCGCTCGCCAGCTCCTGCGCACCCCGCTGTTACTCTGAAATCGAAAAAGAGCTGCTCGCTCGCCGAGAAGCAGCCCGTTTCGGAGCGACGTCCGGTGCCTAACCGCGGTCCCTCCCTGCAGGGGGCAACTTGAAACCGGGTCACGCCGTGCAACGTTCGTAGGGCGGCCATAGCGACTTGTACTCCTCTTCGAGAGGAGAAAGGAATCGATTCCTCCAGTCCCGGCAAGGCGGCGCTTTTTTGAGCGCCGCGGCGCCAAGAATAAAGAAAGTGAGATCGGAATCTATTGAAGACGTTCCAAACCGCCGCTTGCTGACGCGCGCGGCTCCGTAAACCCTTCGCAGCCACGACCGTTAGGGAGTGGTCGGGCGCATCTTCAATGCCCTCTGCCGTCCCCTATCGTGGAATCTCGTATCGCTTGATTTTCTCGTAGAGCGTCGAACGGTCGATGCCCAGCGCCCCGGCCGCTTCCTTGATATTGCCATCGGTGCGTTGCAAGGTCGCCGCGATCAGCAGTTTTTCCATCTCCTCGATGGTCATGCCCGGCGGCGGCGCCCACTCCTTTTGCCCGGCCTGGCCGTTCTGCGCCAGGAAAGCGAAATCGTCTTCGGTGAGCTCAGCGCCGCGGCAGGTTACCATCGCCCGCTCCACCGCGTTCTCCAACTCCCTCACATTGCCCGGCCAGTTGTGATCCAGCAGCACCTTCAGGCCGCCTTCGGAGATCCCGCCCACTTCCTTGCCCAGCTCGTGCGAAATCCGTTCCAGGAAGTGCTGCGCCAGCAGCGGAATGTCCTCGCGCCGCTCGCGCAGCGGCGGGATGCGGATCTCGATCACGTTCAGCCGGTAGTAAAGGTCGTCGCGGAACTTGCCCTCGGCCACCGCCTGCTGCAGATTCACGTGCGTGGCGGCGATCACCCGCACATCCACCTTCACTTCCTCGGAACCGCCCACGCGGTAGAAGCAGCGTTCCTGCAGCACGCGCAGCAGATCCACCTGCAGCTTGGGCGAGATATCGCCGATCTCATCGAGAAAAACTGTGCCACCCTCGGCCATCTCGAACTTGCCCCGCCGCTGCTGGTTGGCGCCGGTGAAAGCGCCTTTTTCGTGGCCGAACAACTCGCTTTCGAGCAGCGTCTCCGCCAGCGCGGCGCAGGAGACGGCCACGAACGGCTTCGCCGCCCGGTCGCCCGAGTTGTGAATCGCGCGCGCAATCAGCTCCTTGCCGGTGCCGCTTTCTCCCTGGATCAGCACCGTGCTCCGCAGGCTCGAAACTTCCTGCGAAAGTTTGAGGATGTCCAGCATCCGCGCGTTCTTGCTGATCACGTCGCCGAAGCGGTATTGCCGCGACAGCTTCTTGCGCAGAATGCTGTTTTCGCGCTGCAGGTTTTTCACCTTGATGATGCGGCTGACCAGCAGCGAGATCTCTTCCGGGTTGCAGGGCTTGACGATGTACTCCTGCGCGCCTTCCTTCATGGCGGTGATGGCGGTGTCCACGGTGGCATAGGCGGTGATGATGATGATCGAGGCATCGGCGTGCAGCCGCCGCACCTGCATCATGGTCTCGATCCCGTCCATGCCGCCGGGCATTTTGAGATCCACGAAATAGATGGCGTAGTCGCGCTGCCCGGCCTTCTCCACCGCTTCGCGTCCGGAGTTGGCGGTGTCCACCGCGTAACCGTCCTCGCGCAGCCAGGCGGCCAGCGATTCGGCCATCACCTCTTCATCGTCCACAACCAGGATTTGCCAGTGGGTCTTCATTGCCGTCACCCCCTCGGTTTCCGTTCGATTCGCGCCGCGCAGCGGGCGCAGAACGCCGCCCGCTTGAAATCGATCTGCCGCACCCCGCTAGCCAGAGACATGGCGCAATTGCCGTCCGGGCAGTGCACCAGCCCGAACATGTGGCCGCATTCGTGCAGCGCTTCTTTCTGCGCGCGCTCCAAAAAAACCTCGCGGTTCGGCGCCAGCCCGTAAAACTCCTGGTGCAGGCGGGCCAGGGAAACCACCGCCGTACGGCCGCCCAGTTGCGCATGGCCGAACACGAAAGTCAGCACCGGGATGAATAGGTCCCGCTCCGTCAGCCCCAGCAGTTTGAGCGCGTCGCCGGGACACAGCCGCACCAGCATCTCCAGCACGGGAATCGAGCCGTACTGGCCGCGGACCGCGTCATACGCGAACTCGAGCCCGGGCAACTCGATCTCTCGAACCGGCGCCTCAAACTCGCTCACCGCCCGCTCGCGAATCACCGTGAGCGCTTCCCGGTCGACGTCCGGCGTGGCACCCACGTAAAAATATTTCATCCCGGTCCAGCCGGCGCCGGTCCCGATCCGCCGCCCTGCGCCGGCTGCTCCAGGGGCAGCGACACGGTGAAGGTGGCGCCGGCCCCCGCCGTGCTCTTGACTTCGATATCGCCTCCGTGCGCCTGAATGATGCCGTAGGATACCGCCAACCCCAGCCCTACGCCCTTTCCTTCGGACTTGGTGGTGAAGAAGGGGTCGAAGATTCTGGCCAGGTTCTCGGGAGGGATGCCCTCGCCGTCGTCCGCCACCGTCAGCATCTCCATGCCGTCGGCGGTGAAGGTGTGTATCGAAACACGGCCCTGCCGCTTGTCCACTCCCTTGCTCTGCGTGGCTTCCGCGGCGTTGAGCACCAGGTTCAGCACCACCTGCTGGATTTGCGAAGGGTCGCACAGCACCGGCGGCAGCCCCTCGCGCAGGTCGGCCTCCACCTCCACGTTGCTGAGCTTGAGTTTGTGCTGCACCAGCGAAAGCGTCATGCGCACAATCCGGTTCAGGTCGGCCGGCGCGCGCTGCGGCTTGCCGCGCCGCGAGAACGCCAGCAGGTCGCTTACGATGTGCCCCACCCGCGAGGTTTCGTTGGTCACCTGCGAAAGATACCGGCGGAACTCCACCAGCCGGCCGGGCGGGACGCCGTCGTCGGTGAGCATCCGCTGCATCAGCATCGACAGGTTCAGTACCCCGGAAATGGGGTTGTTGATCTCGTGCGCCACGCTGGCCGAAAGCTGGCCGAGCGACGCCAGGCGGTCGCTTTGCACCAGCTTCTTTTGCGCCGCCTTGAGTTGCTCGGTGCGCTCCTCCACCTTGGTTTCGAGCTTCTGCGTGAACTGGTTGATTTCGCCCAGCGCCCCGCGCAGCCGCTCGCGCATTACTTCGAAGCTTTGCGCCAGCTCGTCCAGCTCCTGGCTCGATCCGACGATTTCGAGCGGCCGGTCCAGTTCCATCTGGCTTACCGCTTTGGTTCCTTCCACCAGCGCTGCAATCGGCCGGCTCAGGAAGCGCCGCGTGAACAGAATGATGAACAAACTGATCAGCCCGATTTCCACCGCCGTGACCACCAGCACGCGCAGCTTCATGCCGTCCACTTCGTGATCCACGCTTTGCAGCGTGAGCGCGACATCGAGCACTCCCAGCACCTTGACGCCGGCCGGATGCGCATGGCAGGAGGCTTCGCTGCACGAACGCTCGTTGTAGATCGGCGTCACCATCTCCAGCAGCCGGTGGCCGTTGCCTGCGCCGGCGATCTTCACGTGCGAGGAAAGGTCGATCGGACTCACCTTGCCCGGCCCGCGGTCGTTGCGGCCGGTGGAGTACGTCACCTGGCCGCTGTGGTTGAGCATCCGAATGCGCTCGATGCCCTGCTTTTCGGCGATGGTCTGCATCACCTGGTAAGCGGCCTCCCGGTGGTCGTCCAGCATGGCATGCCAGATGGCGCTGGAGATTCCCTTGGAGAGCTGGTCCGCTCCCAGGATCATGGTGTTGAGAAGCTGCTGCTCCTCGGTCGTGATGTTAACCAGCCCGGAAACCGCCGCCACGATAATCACGATCACCGTGATCGAGAGCATCAGCTTTCGGGCGAGACTCCTCGGCATAACCGGCCCTGTACTCCGAAATTATTGTAGCGTGCCGCGGCGCGTAAGTGGGCCGGAATCCGGGCGTGCTTATAAGTCGATTCCCGCGCTGGCCAGCGTGCTGGTGATGATGGCCATCGGGTCCACCGATTGGTTGACGCCCGCGGTGGCCTGGTAGCTGGAAATCAGTTGGCTGAGCAGGTCGCTGCCGGTGCTGCTGGTCGAGCTGCCGGAAGACGGGTTCGTCGAATCCGTGCCGCCCGAGCCGGCGTGGCAGTGGTGGCCATGATGACCATGGTGAGCCGCCTGCGCCAGATCCTGGATATTCGGAAGCGTGTTGTTTTGCGAGGCGTTGGTGAAATCGGTAGCCAGTTGGTTGAGGGTAGTGGCGGCCGTGGTGTTCCCGTTCGACTGCGCGGTGGTGGCGGCGGTCGTGAGATTGCTGGCGATCTGCTGCGTAATCTGGCTGTACTGGGTTGGGTTCGATTGCTGAAGCTGCTGCAAGGTGCTCAGCAGCTCCGCAAAAGGCGAAAGCTGGTTGACGTCCGCCGCCTGGGAGATGGACGAAGCGTTGTTCATAGTGGTTTTGCCGGACGACGGATTGGCCAGAATGCTGGAAACCAGAGATTGGGCGTAGTCGCTGGCGATGTTGGTAAGTGAACCGATACTCATGCAGAACGTATGGGCAGCTTGGGTACCAATGTCGAAATCGCCGGAAATCAACTCGATGGCGCCGCGCCGCCGAGCCAAAGTATTGCCGCGGCCCGGCCGCGCGGCAAGATTTGGTCAGTCTTCTTTCGGTGTCCCGCCGAGCGTGTCGGCGCCGTCCGTCTCCCGGCGCCGGTGCAGCACCACGGCAGCCGCCAGCCCGAGCAGCGTGCACGCGAATCCGAAGTAGACTGAAAACGGCCGGTAGCGCATCGCCACCGTGTGTTTGCCCGCATTCACCACCACGCCGCGGATCACCGTGTTGACCTTCCAGATTTTGGCGGGTTGCCCATCCACCTCGGCGCGCCAGCCGGGGTACCAGTTATCGCTGACGATGAGCATCCCCTTGCACGCCATCTCGACGTTGACCCAGACCTGCGAGGGGTTCTCATAGTAGCCCGTCACGCGATCTTCACCGCCGCACGGAACAAGCGCTGGCTGGGTTTTCAGCATCACGGCCGTTTTGCGCAAATCGACCGCCGGGTCGCGCACCATGTCCCCGCCCGCGTCGTCGTTGGGCGCGGCAAGCGTCTGGTGCACGGTCCAGGCGCGCGGAAACGTGTCCGGATTGTGCCAGATCTTGATGCCGCTCTTGCCGGTAAACATTTCCTGCTGCCCGCCGCGGGTGGGCGCGCGGCTCACTGCGTAGTTCATGCCGTACATGCGCACCAGGCGATCGTCCCACCAGCCGCCCAGCTCCGAAGTCGCGGTCAGCATGCTGACGGTCATAGCGTGCGCGGCGGGGATGCGATACCAGTCGCCGAAACTGAAGTGCACGTCGTTGTCGTTGATCTCCAGGCGCTTCTCGCCGGGCATCGAGCGCAGAAAAACAGCCAGATCGCGCGTATCGTACAGGGCGTTGACCAGCACCATGTGCTTGGCGTCGCGTACGTGCGCCCAATTCCAGCCCACCTCGTTTCCCTGTTCGACGATGAGAAGCAGGGCGGCGCACCCGAGCAGCCACTGCCGGCTCAGCAAGCCGCGGAACCAGAGGTAGTAGAGCGCCGCCGCCAGCACCGCCACCAGGCCGATCATGCCTGGGCGCGGATCGGCATCCACCACGCCGCTCGCCACCGTCGGTCTGAGGTAAGCCATCAGCAGGAAGAGCCCGAAGGTGACACCGCCGAACCAGAGCAGTGCTTTCACTACCGCGCGGCAGTGCGCGGCGCCGCCGGAGACCAGGGCTTGAGCGCCCAGCGCCGCCAGCGACGCCACGGCGAATTGAAAGATGCAAAGGCCGATAATCGGCGCCCGCGATTTTTCGACCAGCGGCCCCAGCGCGTAGAGGATTCCGTAGAGAGGATCGAACTTGGCCAACGTGTACAGCAGAGCGGCGATGGCCAGCAGCAGAAACATCCGCACCTCGCGCCGGCGGAACGAGCTCCAGACCGCGATCGCCGCCAGGCTGAGCGCCACCGTGCCCGTGAACGGGTCGGAGCGCAGGCCGCCGCCGCCGGGCATCACCAGGTACAAAAGGTCGGTGGGGCGCAGGCCGCTGTCTTCGTGCTCGGGATATTCCACTTTCTGGTTCCAGGTGAGCCCGCCGGTTGCCGTCCAGCGCTTGGCCAGCTTGCCGTACTCGGCGGCGGGCACCGACTGCACCGCGGCCACCAGCGCCATCACCCCGAATACCACGCCCAGCCGCAAGGCGGCCTGCTTGCGCGCGCCGTGGCGGATCAAAGCGGCTGCGCCCACTCCGGCCACGGCGTAAGTCAGCGCCAGCGACGGCGCGTGATGGCCGCAGAGCCAGGACGCTCCCAGCGCCACGCCCGCCCATGCGGCATTCTTGACCGGCGCCCGGCCGCGCAGCGACCGCAGCAGGAACAGGAACACCAGCGGCGCCCAGATGGCCGGCGCCACTTGCTGCGGCCACTCGGTGTTGCCGCAGAAGCCGCCCGTGGCGTAAAAAATCGCCCCCAGCACCGCGGGCCCGGCGGTGCAGCCCAGATCGACGAAAAACCAATAGGCGAACAGTCCGGCCGCGCAGTGGATCAATACGTACCAGAGGTCCACATAGAAGACTTGAATCTGGCCGTTGTGCAGCGGCGCCAGCGCCAGCAGGAAAGTGAACGGGCTGGTCACCCCCGGCTGCACCTGGCCGATCAGCGACTGGCCGAACCACTCATAGGGACTCCAAAGCAGAATCGACCAATGGCGAATGGCATGTATCTCCGCCCCCAGCCATGGCATTATCTGGTCGGCCTGGTCGGGATTGGCGAGGAAGGTGTACTGCTTGGTGAAGACGAGTTTCCAAAAGACCGCGACCACGCCGGCCACTACCAAGAGCGGCGGCCAAAGGCGCGGCCAGACGCGCCGGGCCCGGGCCCACCTGGCGCGTTCAGCCGCACGCCCGGAAGCTGCAGTCATAATCGTCAAGTACTCCAGCTTAGTACATCATTTCGCAAATAGGCCATCTGTCCTTGCACGCGCCGTCCGCGGCCTCAACGCCAGCGCGCACAGCAACAGTGCCGTCACCAGCGAGATAGCGAGCGATACCGGCAATATCATCGGCTGAAACCGCATTACCACCTCGTGAGTGCCGGCTGGGACCACCAGGCCGCGGAACGCGATGTCGGTTCGCACGATCCCGGCCCGAGCGCCGTCCACCCACGCGCGCCATCCCGGATAGAAGTTCTCCGCCAGCACCAGAAATGTCGCGTGCGGGGTGCGTACCGAAAGGCGCAACGAGTCCGGCTCATAGTCGATTACCTGGACCGCGCCATCGCCTCCACTGCCTGCCACATTGAGGCCAGCCACCGCCTGGCTGACGGTCGCGGTATCGCGGAAACTAACCAAATGGCGTTCCACTAACTCTCTGGCTTCCCGGTCCGACGATACTGGTCTAACCGTGTTCACCAGGAAGAAGCGCGGCATCGCCGATAAATTCTCGAATAGCTCCAGGCCCAGAGGCAGGCTCTCCACGCTGCGAAACTGCGGCAACAAGCGCAGGCGCGCCGCGCCGGTTTGGCTGGCTACCAGGTATTTCACGTTCATCAGGTCGAGAGCCGGCGAAGCGAGGTTTTCGATCGGATAATACCAGCCCCAGCGCTCGCCCGAATGCAGTAACAGGCGCAACTGGATGATGTGCTCCAATGCCATCGGGCTCACGCCGTTGGCGGTCGGCACCTGCATGGTCGGCCCGCTGGTGGCCCACGCCGTGCCGCCATCCACCGCATCGATTCGTGCCGGCGGATAGTCGCGATTGGCGTAGCCCCGGATTTCGTTGAGCACCACGGGGCTGCCGTCGAAGGCCGCGCGCGTCACTCCCGGCTCGTCCCTGATCGAGGCGCAGTTCATGAGCCGGCCGGACCCGACCAGAAACAAGTCCGCAGCAATCACGATTCCAATCGCCAGGCGAGACGCGTTCGCGATTCTGAGCGAGTCCAGGCCAACCGCCGCCAGGCCGCCAAGGCCGAGACTGACAATGCAGTAAGTGTATTCCGGATGAATGCCGAGCCTGATTCTCTCGGGCAGGATAGGATAAATCAATCTCCAGATAGGCGTCTGTTCGCCTAACATCCAAAGCACGCCAATCAAGACCATCAGCCCCAGCGCCAGCGCGTATCGATTGCGCCAGCGGGTTAGTCCATAGATAGCCAGCGCTAAACCGGCAATGCTGCAGTATAGATACAGGAAAGTCGGGTCGCCTGGGCCGACGAATTGGCTCATGTCGAAGATATGATAATGATCCGGCGCCACCAGCGATACCAGGCTCTCCCAATGCAGCCCGCCGCCTTTTCCAAGCCAATCCGCCCGATATCTGGCGACGCTGTGCTCGGTGAGCTGCATGGTGGGCAGGAATTGCACTGCGGCGAGCGCAATGCCCAGCGCGCAGCCGCCGGCCGTGCTCAGCAGCACTTGGGGCCGCGCCAGCCGGACCGCGATGAGAACCAGGGCCAGCACCGCCGTCGAGACGAAGACGGCGAGCGTCGGTTGCGGGAAGCCGCCCAGGACGGACATGCCGAGCGCCGCCGCCAGCGCTGCCAGCCAGGGCGGCCGGAACTGGTCGCGCAGCTTGAAAACCGCCAGCCAGGCAAGCGGCATCCAGGCCACCGCCATCATGGCGCCAATGTGCTCGGCGCGGGAGGCGAAGTATCCGCCGGTTTGAAACATGATGGCACCGGCCCAGGCGGGGATGGCCCCAGTGCCGAAGTTCCTAAAGAGATGATACGCCGCAATGCCGGCCACCCACACTTGCAAGACCACAGCCCACTCGAGGAGCATCGGCAGGCTGCCGGCCGAGGTGTGTGCGGCGATGAATGCGCAGGCGAGGATCAACGGGTGGAAAAAGCACGCCTCGATATTCGCGAAGACCGGGTATCCGCAATAGCTGAATGGGTTCCAGAGCGGGAAGTGGCCCTGATGGAGCTGGTCCATCAGGAACGTGATCATCGGCAGTTGCACGCCCCGGAAGTCCCAGGGGAAAACATAGGCGGTGCTGAAGAGGGGCTTATGGAAGAAGAGGGCCACGTCCGCCAGCAGCGACGCGTAGACCAGCGCCGCGGTGCGCCATACGGGCACTTGCGGAGGGCGGGATTCGGCGGGCACAAAGCTATTCTCGCTCGCGGCGGCGGAGTTTGCTCAAGACGCCGGTGCGTCGCGCCCGCAGTTGCCCCGCGCCCCGCGCTCCGCCTACAGTAAGGAAGGCGCGTATGACCGGATCCGGTTTCCTGAATGCCATCCTCTACACGGCGCTCGGCCTGGCGGCTTTCGTGGTGGCTTTCGCCATCGTCATCAAGCTGGCGCCGTTCCAACTGTGGAAGGAGGTCGTCGAGGAACGCAACCTCGCCGTGGCGATTCTGGCCGGCGCCGTGGCGCTGGGCCTCTGCTGGATCATCGCCGCCACCATGCATTGAAGCGGTGCCGGTGGATCGGTCCGAGGTTGGCCGCTGCTGCCCCAGATCGCCGTTGCTCGGTGCCGGAACTTTGAGTAAAATGATGTCGAGATCGGGGACTCGGCGCCTTTACGGCTTTGGAGAGCCGTAGCGGCGGGTTCCGGGATCATGGAGTGTCTCTGTGAACCCGAAAGACCGTACCGCCGCTGGCAGCGGCAGCGTGAGCCGGGTTCGCGGCCGTAGACGGCCTGCCGAACCCCAGCCAGTTTTGCCATTCGACCCGAGGGTGCTGCTAACCCACATCGGCAACCGAGGGACCAACATCGATCACACGAGTGGACAGGTCATCTTCTCTCAGGGTGACCCTGCGGATGCAGTGTTCTATCTCCAGAAAGGCAGGGTAAAGCTCTCCGTCGTATCGAACTCTGGGCGCGAAGCAGTCCTCGCCATCATTGGGGCCGGCAGCTTTTTCGGGGAATCCTGTCTGGC
Organism: Bryobacteraceae bacterium; assembly: GCA_049698695.1. Taxonomy (GTDB): domain Bacteria; phylum Acidobacteriota; class Terriglobia; order Bryobacterales; family Bryobacteraceae; genus Bog-375. The sequence goes on from JBAVYH010000203.1 coordinate 17,546, forward strand.
GGCTCAACCCATCCGGCTAAAGTCCGCCACCTCAATCGGCGACTCAACGATCGTTCGTGTGGCGAAACAAACCATGCTCGAACTGATTCGGCGGCGGCCCGAATTCTCAGAGGTTTTCATGATGCATCTCCTGTCCCGCAACATTCGGGTCGAGGAGGACCTGGTGGATCAGCTCTTCAACTCCAGCGAGAAGCGCCTGGCTCGAATTCTCCTGCTGCTGGCAAATTTTGGCAAGGAAGGAAAATCCGAGCCCCTGATCGCGAAGATCAGCCAGGAAACACTGGCGGAAATGGTCGGCACCACGCGCTCGAGAGTCAGCTTCTTCATGAACAAATTCAGGAAGCTTGGCTTTATCGAGTACAACGGCGGGCTGAGTGTCCATAACTCGCTTCTCAGTGTAGTTCTGCTCGATGCCGAAGCCACCCAATCCGGAGTGCAGGCTCCTGCTTCCAAGGCGTCGCCGCGCTCGAAAAAATAGTGCCGATCTGAGCAATATTGAACAGACGCAGCGGTAAGCCCAGATTTATCTTGAATATATTCTAAGAAGCTGGGTACCGTCATATGAGGGGAGCACCATTGATATTCAGAGGCGAACTGCGCGCGGAGCGTGCGTGTAGTGGCAAGGCCCCAGGGCAGTTGTCGACGCAATGGACCTGGAGATTCGGTGGGAGTTTGAGCGGAAGCGGATGCACTGAGAGGGGAGGCCAGCGGTACGGCCTGCGCGAAGAGGCGTCCGTACGGATATTGCGGGTTTGGGGCGGGGAGCACCGCTAAGGCGCCGCCCCACACTGGGCGCAACCCACACCTATCCCCTCCGAGTGGGCACGGGTTGCGCCCAGTTTTTTGAGTTAACAACGTAGCAAAGGATGCTGCGGCATGATGCCAGGTCGTAATTCACGCGTGATCCCCTTCCGGCGAGCCACTCCCATATCGGCCGACGACCGGCTGGTTGCGGATGTTGCTTTCAACCTGTGGCTGGCAAGAGGGTTTAAGGGTGGCTCGCCTATCTGGGATCTGCTGAGCGCCATACGGGAGGTCAAAGGGACCAGTGCGGCGCGGCTGTTCGTGGTGCCCAAACGGAGACCGGTGCGGAGCGACGTTGGCCCGCCCGCTGCCTAAGGGTGCCATACACCAGTGGTGTCGAAATGAAGACGCTTCTCGTGCTGGAAGACGAGCCGACGCTCCGGAAACTCCTGCGGCGCATGCTGAAGCAATACCAGGTGCTCGAAGCAGCCACCGTGGAGGAAGCCCTGGACCTCTTCAGCAACCATCATCGTCAGGTCGACCTTCTGGTCGCCGATGTGACGTTGCCCACAAGCTCGGGGATCGTGGTCGCCCTGCTTTTTCGGTTTGAGGCTCCCGACATGCCTGTGATTCTGACCTCCGGTTATCCCGTGAGCAACTGGAGCCCCCGCGATTCCGGCGATCTGGAAAGGCTCGGCTCAAAATCGGTGGCGATACTTCAAAAACCGTTTCTGGCTCGAGAACTGTTGACCACGGTCGGCAGATTGATGGGAGAACCGCAATCCGCGATCGCCGGGACGGCGTGACGCAAGACCGGCGCTGGATTTCGGTACGCCATCGACTGGAACAGGCTGGCTGCCTCGCTGACGCCACCCTCCGCCTGTGATAATCTCGGAAAACATGCTCTTTGAGGCCGACAAAGTGATGTTCGAGATTTACCGTGAAACCGAGTACACCGGTCGCTACCGCGTGGTCTATTTCACCGAGCTGCAGGACCACAACAAGGAGACCGAGATCAACCACGCCCTGGCGGGCGAGCATTTCTACGACGGTTTCATCAAGAACTACAAGAAGGATGAAGCCAAGCAGATCATCGAATCCCTCCTCGCGCGCTTGAACAACGGCGAGCGCCTGGAGCCGCAGGAAGTGGAGCGCGCGTTGGGCGAACATATTTCGGGCTGAAGGCGGCGCTGGCGCGTTGTCCACGCAAAGGCATTCACCTGCCGTGCCCGATGCTGCCTTATCGATTCAGCTATCCAGGAAGGGGAGCCCGGAAACGAAAATGCCGGAGTGGCGTTCTGCCACTCCGACATTTTGAACTTGATCTGACGACAGTCTCTCTGCGCTCGATTCCGGCGCAGCCACTTCAACGCGCTCAGCCAGCCCTGACCAGCCGGCGCCGCATCAGGAAGATCAGGCCGACGAGCGACGCAAGCGAGACCCCTAAAGTAGCCGACAACGATGCCTCAGGTGTGGAGATTACCAGAAATTCTTGCGCTGTTAGCCCTTTGCCTCCATCAGGGCCTCCGGTTATAGACCCGTCAGGTGTATAAATCGTTACGTTCACGCCCGACGGCGCTCCGCTTGTAGCCGCCTGAGCCAGAGCTGAATTCATAAACCCGAGGGCCAAATTCTGCTGGGAGACACTTAGAGTGTTGCCACCGTATCCATTGATGGCGGCCGGGTCGAAAAGGGTCCAGATGGCAAAAGAGTATTCCTCGGCCAAGGGCGAATTCGACAGAAATGTGTTCAACACATCTTCGGCCAGTATTGCCGCAGCATCATACTCCTGCTGAATCGTGTAAGGCGAGTAATCCGGAGTCGTGAACATTTGAGGACCGCTCGACGTTACAGAGGAAAGTGGGTTCTGATATGCCTGCCAGACGTCGCCAATCGAGATGTCGTTCAAGAAATCGTCACAAATCACATACGTCGACGTTCCATTTATCGAAGCCACGTACGGGCTAGTGTAGACACCACCCAGGTTGGCGCCGGTGCCGACGCCGGTCAACTCCATAGTCACTTGGGCAAAAGCGCCGCCAGCAAACAACAGCGCGCCCACGATTCCCCAAAAAGCCAACCTCCGAATCAGCTTCATTGTCGTCCCTTTCCATGCTCCGTCGCTTTGGGTCAACGAAACCCGCGGAAACACCTGCCAATTTCATGCTGCAGCCGTAGCTGCTTCATCAGGCTTGATCAAGATTACAGCCCGTCATGGAGGTTGTCAATCGTACTAAAGGGCAATGCAAACGGCGGGGAACAAAGGGATTAACCGGATCTGTTGTCCTTAAAGCACTTGGCCAGTCGAAAAGTTCTAGTACGGGTGGCAATGTATAAAACTGTATCCCTTGGTAACATTGTGCGAGGGAAAATCGGCCCGAACACCGGTTCGCTCGGGCACTGGGTGAGGTTCATGCACTGGACGCACGGCGCCGCTCTACATCGAAGTTTCTTGGTGGCCTCGCTGGCCATCGCTTTGGCAGGCTGTTCGTCGGATCCCAATCAGCGGAAAATCAAATACCTCAATAGTGGCGAAGCGTACTTCAACTCCGGCAAATACCGGGAAGCGGTCATCCAGTTCCGCAACGCGGTGGCTCTCGATCCCCGATTCGCGAAGGCTCATTCGCGGCTGGCTGAAGGCTATTTGAAACTGGGCAACTCGGAAGCCGCTTACCACGAGTTCTTGGACGCGGTGACGCTCGACCCCAAGGACTCGAACACGCAATTGGAGCTGGCGAGCCTGCTGATCGCCCACCGGCAGTTCGACCAGGCTGAATCTGCCGCGCAAACGGTTCTGAAATCCGATCCCGCAAACGCCCGCGCCCACGCGATACTCGGCGAAAAGTATTTGTTGACCCGCGACCCGCCGAACGCGATTCGCGAATTCCAGCACGCCACCGATCTCGCTCCCCACCAGGTCGAGCACTACATAGCCCTGGCGGCTGTCTATCTGTCCGCGGGACAGGCGGCCGAAGCGGAAGCGGTTGACCGGAAGGCGATCGAAGTCAACCCGAAATCGGCTGAAGCTCGCATCAATCTGGGGCAATTCTACTTCACGCAGGGCAAATTGGCCGAGGCCGAGGCGGAGATCCGTCAAGCCGTCGAACTGGACCCCCTCGCGTTCTTGCCGCGGGTTCTCTGGGCCCGAATCCTGGTCCGCGCCGGAAAACTGGCCGACGCTGAGAAACTCTACCAGGGAATCAAGACGATTGCCCCCAACGACCCGCAGGCTTACCAGGCGCTCGGGCATTTTTATGTATCCACCGGTCAGAGAGAGAAGGCGGCCGCCGAACTCCGATCGCTGATGAGCGCCAAACCGAAGGACGTTTCCGTCAAGATAAGCCTGGTCGAAGTGCTGATAGGCCTGAACCGCATCCAGGAAGCATCCGCCCTGGAGCAGCAGGTTATGGCCGCCGGCCCGGACAATCCACGGGCGCTCCTCGCAGACGGCCGGATCTTGATCGCGCGAGGCAAACAGCAGGACGCGGTCTCGGCTCTGGAGAAGGCAGTTCATGCCGATCCGCAGTCCGCCGTTGGATATTACTTCCTGGGCGTCGCCCAACGGGCACTGCATATGTCCGATTTGGCCAAGGCCTCGTTCGCCCGGGCCCTCACGCTGGCTCCCGGAATGGCCGACGCTCAAGCCGCGCTGGCGTCGCTGACGGCCGCCGCAGGAGAAAACGACGAAGCCCTGCGCCTGGCCGGCAGCGCTCTGCAGCAGCGGCCGGGACTGCCTCTGGCGGAGCTTGCCAACGCCAAGGCTCTGATGGCGAAGGGTGAACCACAGCAGTCTGAAGCGGCGCTCGAGGACCTGCTCAAGCAAGATCCAACATCGCTTCCCGCCTTAGCCCAATTGCTCAACTTGTATCTGGTTCAGGCCAAGACCGCGCAAGCCGTCGAGCGCATTGCCGGCCTGGTCCGGCAGAACCCGCAGAATGCTGGGTTACACTTCCTGCTGGCGTTGGGTTACTTCGACCTCAAGGATCTGGACAAGTCCGAGGCCAACCTGAAGCAGGCGATGGCGCTCGATCCGAAGACGCCGCAGGTGTACAGCCTGCTCGGAAACATTCACCTCGCCAGAGGCGCCGTTGACCAGGCCAAGCAGGACTTCCGCAAGGCGATTGAGGCCAATCCTCATAACCTCTCAAACTATCTCGCGCTGGAGGCTCAGTACGAGCGAGAAGGCAACTGGGAAGAAGCGAAAAAGCTCTGCGAAAAGGCGCATGAGATCGACCCGGAATCTGCCATCGCCGCCGGCGAGTTGGCTTTTCTGTATCTCGATCACGGCGGCGATGTCAACGTGGCCTTCTCTCTGGCGCAAAGAGTGAAGCAGAAGATGCCCCGCTCGCCGCTGGCGGCCGATACGCTCGGCTGGGCTTACTACAAGCTGGGATCGTTCGATTCCGCCGTGGCGCAGTTGCAGGAGTCGGTGAAAGCGGCGCCGAACAACGCCATGTTCGCATTTCACCTGGGAATGGCCTACCTCTCCGCCCATCAGTCCGACGCAGCCCGAAGGACCCTGCAAAAGTCCCTTCAGGACGAACCGCACTCACCTTTCGCGGCAGACATCAAAGGAACGTTGGCGAAAATCAATCAGGCCACAAAATAACGGAATCGATTACGAGATGTTACGTGGCGCGGCGGAGCGGTGCGACACGTGCGATCACGCACAGAGCCGATAGTGCCGTTAGGGCTTCCCACCCTCTGTTTCGAAAATCATACGCAGTCCACGGGCTAGGTTCAGGCCAGCTCCCGGAACGCGGAAAAGACCGGAGCCGGGCGCAGAGTCGATAGCTGGGAGAATGTCCAGGCCGCTGGTTTCGTCAGGGGCGACGGCGACGGGACCGCCCGAGTCGTCCCCCCCTGGCAACGTGTCCCCCAAGCGACTACGCACCGCTTGAAGATGCGGTCCGACCAGCCGGGCGCGGAACAGTGCCTGCTTGCCGTTAAAGCTCAGAGAGAAGAACTCCAGGCCTACGATGAAGTCCTTCTTCGGCTGGTAGTACTGCTCCAGAGCCCGAATGCGGCCGGATACGATGGCGTCTTTCGGAATGGAAACCCCGGAAGCCCGGATACGGCGGTGGAGTTGCGCCGATATCGCGTCACCGACAGCCGACGCCTCGAAGGTAATCGGAGTCTCGAGCCTCAGGTCGAGAGAGATCCCGCCAGGAAGTTCGTTGTCTCTTGTTGTCTCCTGTCGAACCGGTGCGGCTTCATGTGGCTCGGGCGCCGGCTCGTGCTCTGTGTCGAAAGAGATGGACGAGTGGCTGATATATTGCTCGCAGCCTGTGAAGCTTGTACGGTTGCGGCTCTGGTTACCTTGCGAATCGGTGGCGCTCAGCTCGTCGTATTGCGGCAGCAGGAAATCGCCGGCACCGACGCGAGTGCGTCCGTAGCGGACGCGTTCCGAGCAACTCACCAGAGGCGCCGGGGCCTGCTCATCAGCTACTTCCAGCGTCATGATGTCCAGTCCGTCCGGATCCACACAGATGGAGCCCGTATAGGCTGAAATTGCCTGGCGATCGCCTATGATAATCTTGTGCGTGCTGGAGCTCAGGGGCACGCGGAAGCTGTACCGCAATCCACGGCGGCCCTCGACCATACACGCTCCAGCAGGAATAAAAGCGGGAGCCGAAGGACCGAAGAGGCTACTTACCCAACCGCCGAAGCCGCCATTGCCGATCGCGCCCGTTCCCAGAGGGAGCTCGTCTAATAGGCCAGCTTCGAAATGATTCGAACCGGGCCAGGCAAACATCTCGGTTTGCCCTATGAATGCCACGTCGAGGTGAATCCGGTCCCTGAACAAAGGCTTTTCTCCGTTCGGGCCGTTGACTGAGCGCTCAATGGTTTCCAGGCAGGTGTAATTGGGAAGGCGCGCGATGTTTTCCGCCATCCGCCGCCGGACCCGCTCCACCGGCGCCGATTCAGGGCTGGCCTGCGGCGCTGGCCAGGCAGGCACAGAAACGCCCAGAAGAAACAGGAGATATGCGCGCGGCATTCTTCCACCGTGGCGATGCCACAATCAGGATATCACGGTGCTGAAGTGTTATTACCCGTACACCCGCGAGACCCGTGCATCCTCGGGAAGCGACCATCCCGACGCGCTACACTCAAAGAAGCGGCGTCGTTCCGGCGGAATTGTCCTGGCGGCCGCGGTTCTGGATATGTACACGGAGTTTTTCGGCTTACAAAAGCTGCCGTTCAACCTGACGCCTGACCCGGAGTTTCTTTTCCTTTCGCCTAAGCACCGCGAAGCGTTGGCGGGGTTACAGTACGCGGTTCTCGGCCGAAGGGGTTTCGTAGTTCTGACGGGCGATGCAGGCACTGGAAAAACAACCCTCCTCAGTGCCGTTGTAAGTCAGTTGCCCGCCGGTCAAGTCCTGTCCAGCATTCTGCTGAATCCGACCCTCACGCCGCCGGAGTTCATTGAACTTCTGCTGCTGGACTTCGGAATCAACGACATTCCCCCCAGTAAGGCGCAGCGTCTCTGGACGTTGCAGAACTTCCTGTTGCAGGCCTATCGCAGTAACCGGATTGCGATGCTGGTCATCGACGAAGCTCACAAATTGAGCGACGAAGTTCTGGAAGAAATCCGCTTGCTGGGGAACTACGAGTATGGCGCGGACAAGTTCCTGCAGATCGTGCTCTTAGGCCAATGTGAGTTGGACGATCTTCTGGACCGGCACGAGTTGCGCCAGTTCAAACAGAGGATTGCGTTGCGTCTGTACATCGATCCGCTCACGCCCGCGGAAACCTCGGATTACATACGGTTCCGCTGGGCAAAAGCGGGCGGCTCCGGCGAGCCTCCATTTCCGCCGGAAGCGTTTGAAGGCGTGGTGCGCTGGTCGGGAGGAATTCCGCGGCTGATCAACTCCATTTGCGATTCGGCGCTGCTGATGGCTTACGGCGATACATGTTCCTCGGTGGGGATGCGCTACATTCGCGATGCGGCCATGAATCTGGCCCTCATCCCTACCCTCGCCGCGCCGAGCATCCCCGCGCAACCAGGGGTCGTTTCCGTTGCCGCGGAGGCGGCGCCGAAACTGGGGCCGGTTGAGGTTCCGCTCCGCCAGAATACCGGTTCCGATTCGTTCGACATCGACAACGAAATCCCAACCTTGGCGCGATATGGTCTCGCCCGGAAGAATTCTTCCATCCTGAAGCGATTGGCCGGAAAATTCGGATTCCCGCAATGAGGCAGGGCCGCCGTTGGGAAGCTGCCGAGCGATGGCAAAATGCGCCGCTGCCGCGGGTCGTCCGCGTCCCAGCCCGTGCTATCCTGAGCGCGAATGTTTCGTCACCAGCGTAACGCCCGTGTGCTGTTCGGACTGTCGGACGCGATCCTGGTCGCGCTCGCCTTTGAGCTCGCCTACCGCCTGCGCGTCGTCCAGCACTGGCATTTTCTGTTTTACCTCACCGCCGAAAAAATGGTCCTGGTGCTGGGCTTCTCGCTATTCGCCTGGCTGACGATCGGGTTGTGGCTCGGGGTCTATGACAAGCTCGATTCCGCCCACCCGCGCACCATCCTCAGCGACTCCGCGCGGCAATGCGTCTATGGCGGACTCTGCCTACTGGTCTTCGAGTACTCGCTGCGGATGGACCTCAGCCGTTTTTTCCTGGTTCTTTACTCCGCTCTGGCGTGGGTGCTGCTGTTGGTGTTCCGGCTCACTGCCGGTCGCGTGGTGGGCGTCATCCGCCGTGAATTTGCCACCCCTCACTATGTCATGGTGGTCGGCACCGGGGAGCGCGCCATCCGTTTGGCGAGCCTGGTGGAGAACTCGGCGAAGTATGGCGTTCGCTTGCGCGGGTTCTTCAGCGAGTCGGGCGGCGCGCCGGCTGAGATCGCTCTCGGCGCCGTCCACAAGGTGTATCCCGTGGCCGAGCTGCCATCCTTCTTGGGCCAGCACGTGGTGGATGAGATTATCTTCGCCGTCGGCAGTGAGAGCCTGGCGGAATTGGAAGAAGTTTTTCTGCTCTGCGATCAAGAGGGCGTACGCACCCGAGTGGCGGTGGATTTCTTTCCGCACGTCAACAGTACGGTTTCGCTGGACCGCCTGGAATCCACCCCGCTACTGACGTTCACGGCCGCGCCCGACGACGAGATCCGCCTGCTGGTGAAACGCTTGACCGATGTTGCCATCTCCGCCGCCGGCCTCCTGGTGCTGGCGCCGTTCATGGCGGCGATTGCGGCCCTGATCCGGCTCACGTCGCCCGGCCCGGCGATCTTCACGCAAGTGCGTTGCGGGCTCAACGGCCGCCAGTTCCGGTTCTACAAGTTCCGCTCGATGTGCGAAAACGCCGAGCAGCTCAAGCCCTCGCTGGCCCACCTCAGCACGCGCCAAACCGCGTTCAAAATCCCCGACGATCCCCGCCTCACCACCGTCGGCCGGTACCTGCGCAAGTTCTCCGTCGACGAATGGCCCCAATTGTGGAACGTGCTGCGCGGCGATATGTCGCTGGTGGGCCCGCGTCCGGCCGTCCCCAGCGAGGTGGAACACTATCAGCGGTGGCAGCGGCGGCGCTTGCGCATGCGTCCCGGACTCACCTGCCTGTGGGCCGTTTCCGGCCGCGACAGCGTCGATTTCGACCGCTGGATGAAGCTCGACATGCAGTACATCGACAATTGGTCGTTGGCGCTCGATTGGAAGATCTTGCTGCGCACCATTCCCCGCGTGCTGATCGGCCACGGGGCCAACTGAGCGCGCCCGGCAATAGCCTACCGCTCCCTGACGGTCGCGGCTCCGATCGCTTTCTGAGCCGCGACCGTGAGGGAGCGGTAGGTCCAACCACGAACATTTCAGGGCGCGCCGTGTGAAAAGCCGGTTTAGCTTGCAACGCAACGTGA
>JBAVYH010000204.1:0-10403 GCA_049698695.1 Bryobacteraceae bacterium
GCGGCCGGTTCCCCCATCCGATCCCAAACCTGGAGGTTTATGAGCAAGGAAGACTGTATCGAGGTCACCGGCACGGTATTGGAAAAGTTTCCCAGCGGGCTGTTCAGCGTACAGCTCGAACATGAACGCGTCGTATTGGCGCACTTAGCCGGCAGGTTGCGGCGGAATCGCATCCGCGTCCTGGCCGGCGACAAGGTCACTTTGGAGTTGTCTCCCTACGACCTGACCAAGGGACGGATCACATTCCGCCACCGCTAAATTTCCCGCCATCTCTTCCCACGCTCGTCAGAAAAGCATTCGGTGTATGAAACTGCACATACGGCGCGCAACAAGGCGTGCTAAAAGTCAAGTAGTATCCCTTCGATCACTGCCTATCGAGAATTCTTTCGCGAGTTGAGAGGGGTGCAGGTAACTCACTCGATCAGCAGCTCAATTGACCAGCATGAAAGATCCAAACGAGTTGGGAGAGCGTCGGCGCAGCCGCGTTGCCAGGTCTGCCGCCGCTACAATCAAGGCAGAGGGTGCCGTGGACAAGCCAAGAGGCGCACAAAGCCGTTCCCGCAAGCAAGCCGCCGAGCCGGCTGAAGAGCTCGCCGCAGTACTGTCCCGCAAGGTGGTCGGACAACCCGATGCGACGCGGCTGATTGTCCCTTATGTGCAGATGTTCCAGGCCGGCCTCGCTCCGGAAGGGCGTCCAGTGGGCGTTTTTCTGCTGCTCGGACCCACCGGCACCGGCAAGACCAAGACCGTCGAAGCTTTGGCCGATACGCTGCACGGCTCGGAAAAAAACATGCTCAAAGTGGACTGCGGCGAGTTCCAACTCGAGCATGAAGTCGCCAAGCTGATTGGCGCGCCTCCCGGCTACCTGGGCCATCGCGAGACCCAGCCCATGCTCACCCAGCAACGCCTCAATGCCAGCACCAGTGAGCAGTGCGAGCTGTCACTGGTCTTGTTCGACGAAATTGAAAAGGCCGCCCCCTCGCTCACCCGCCTGCTGCTGGGCGTGCTGGACAAGGGCGTCCTCAGGTTGGGTGACAATACCTCGGTCAATTTCGAAAAGAGCCTGGTCTTCCTCACCAGCAACCTCGGCTCCCGCGAAATGCTGCGCGAGATTCACCCTGATTTCGGCTTCCAGTCGGCGGGCGCCGGCCCGCGGCCCGATCTCACCGGCAAACTGCGCAACATCGGAATGGTGGCCGTCCGCAAGCGTTTTTCACCCGAATTCATCAACCGCGTCGACTGCATCATCACCTATCAGCCGCTCTCGATCGAGGCACTCTCGGCGATCCTCGATCAGCAGATCGCGGACTTGCAGAATCACGTGAACACGCGGCTCGGGGAACGCTCCTTCACTCTCGAAGTGCCGCTGGAAACGCGGCAGTTTCTGCTCGAACGAGGCACCAGCGCGGAGTACGGCGCGCGCGAGTTGAAAAGAACCATCCACCGCTACCTGACTCAACCGCTGGCCACGCTGGTCGCCACCAATCAGGTCGCGCCCGGAGCGCGGGTGCTGGCGGGGGTCGCGGAGAGCCGCGAGGCGCTCGAAATATCCGCGCTGCGCGATGCCGCCGTGGCCGTTCCCGCCTCGCAACCCACCGTGCTTCTGGTCGACGACAACCGCGACCTCCTGCGCTTCCTCGAGCGGCTCATGGCCGATGCAGGCTGGAACCTGATCACCGCCGAAAGCGCCGCCGAGGCCAAGCGCGCCTTCGAGCAGCACAAACCCGACGCGGTATTGCTCGACTACATGCTCCCCGATGGCAACGGCGTGGAATTGGGCGTCGAGTTTCTGCACGCCGTCCCGCGAATGCTTGCCATCGTGATGACCGGCACCATTTTGCCGCCGGAAGAAGAAGCGCTCTGCGAGGAACACAATTTCCCGGTCCTCCGCAAGCCGTTCCTGGCATCCGATCTGATGAACCAGATCCGCAGCCGCCTGTCGACCATGGGCGGTGCCTCACTCAGCGCATAAGGCGCGCCCGCTGGCGGGCGGGGGGGTGTGCCGATCGTTCCACCCCGCGGCTTACTCGGATCAACACCGCCCAAACAAAAAAGCCGCGCCCTCCCCTTCGAAAAGGGGAGAGCGCGGCTCTGCGACCAATCAACCGCTCCCTCACGGTCGCGGCTCGGATCAGTACGAGCCCTTAGTAATCCATCTCGGGCCCGTGACCGCCGGGACCCATCGGGGCCGGCTTCTTCTCGGGAATCTCCGCCACCATGGCTTCGGTGGTCAGCATCAGCGAGGCGATGGAAGCGGCGTTCTGCAGCGCCGTGCGCGTCACCTTGGTCGGATCGATGACGCCGGCCAGCACCAGGTCTTCATAGGTATCGGTCGAAGCGTTGAAGCCGAAGTTGGGATTCGAATTCTCCCGCACCTTCTCGACCACAATCGCGCCTTCCGTACCGGAGTTGATCACGATCTGGCGCAGTGGCTCTTCGCAAGCCCGCTTGACGATATCGATGCCGATCTGCTCGTCGCCGGTGCCCTTGAGCGCAGCCAGCACCTTGTAAGCGCGCAGCAGAGCCACGCCACCGCCGGGGACGATACCTTCTTCCACCGCGGCGCGCGTTGCGTGCAGCGCATCTTCCACTCTGGCCTTCTTCTCCTTCATTTCGGTTTCGGTCGCGGCGCCAACCTTGATCACCGCCACGCCGCCGGCCAGTTTGGCCAGCCGTTCCTGGAGCTTCTCGCGATCGTAATCGGACGTCGTCTCGTCGATCTGCGCCTTGAGCTGCTTGATGCGGCCCTTGATGTCCTTATCCTCGCCCGCGCCGTCGACGATTGTGGTGTTGTCCTTGTCCACGGTCACGCGTTTGGCGCGCCCCAGGTCTTTCAGTTGCACGCCTTCGAGCTTGATGCCGGTCTCTTCCATGATGGACTTACCGCCGGTGAGGGTGGCAATGTCATCCAGCATGGCCTTGCGGCGATCGCCGAAGCCCGGCGCCTTCACGGCACAGGCATTCAGGGTTCCGCGCAGCTTGTTCACCACCAGCGTGGCCAGCGCTTCGCCTTCCACTTCCTCGGCGATGATCAGCAGTGGCTTGCCGGAGCGCGCGATTTGTTCGAGCAGCGGCAGCAGATCCTTCATGTTGCTGATTTTCTTCTCGTGGATGAGGATGTAGGGATCCTCGAGCACCGTTTCCATGCGATCCGCGTCGGTGACGAAGTACGGGGAGAGATAGCCACGGTCGAACTGCATGCCCTCGACCGTCTCCAGCTCCGTGTTCATAGTCTTCGACTCTTCGACCGTGATCACGCCGTCCTTGCCGACCTTCTTCATCGCGTCGGCAATGATGTTGCCGATGGTCGAATCGCTATTGGCGGAGATCGTGCCCACTTGCGCGATCATGTCGCCGGTAACTGGTTTGGAGAGTTTCTTTACTTCCTCGGTGGCCACTTCCACGGCCTTCTCGATGCCGCGCTTCAGTGCCATCGGGTTGGCGCCGGCAGCTACAGCCTTCACGCCGTCGCGGAAGATCGCCTGCGCCAGGATGGTCGCCGTGGTGGTGCCGTCGCCGGCTACGTCGCTGGTCTTCGAGGCGACTTCGCGTACCAACTGCGCGCCCATGTTTTCCAGCGGGTCCTTCAGCTCGATTTCCTTGGCTACGGTGACGCCGTCCTTGGTGATGTTCGGCCCGCCGAACTTTTTCTCGAGGACCACGTTGCGGCCCTTCGGGCCGAGCGTCACCTTGACTGCGTCGGCAAGCTGGTTGACGCCGCGCAAAATTGCCTGCCGCGAGTTTTCCGAATAAACAATCTGTTTCGCCATCTTTTCTTCGACTCCTTAGCTAGCTTTCTGCGCCGCCTGGGGCTTCGCATCCAGAATGCCGAGAACTTCGTCCTCGCGCATGATCATGTACTCTTCGCCATCCATCTTGATGTCGCTGCCGGAATACTTGCCGAACAGAATCCGGTCGCCGACCTGCACATCAAGCGGAACCACTTTGCCGTCTTCCAGGCGCTTGCCCTTTCCCACCGCCACAACCTCGCCCTCCTGGGGCTTCTCTTTGGCGCTGTCGGGAATGTACAGGCCGCCTTGCATCTGTTCTTTCTGCTCAATTCGTTTGACCACGATGCGATCGTAGAGCGGACGAATTTTCATCAAATTAAACCTCCTTGGTGAATGTCGATTCCTGGTAAACAAGGTGGAACCTCGCTCGAAGGGTTCCCGCGAGGGTCCGTGTTTATTATTAGCACACTCCACGGGAGAGTGACAAGGTTCGCTTGTAAACTGTTCTGATTTAGTTATTTATAGTACTTGACAATGATTCGCTAAGATTTCCTTAGCGACTCGAAGATGCCCAGTTCGCGGTTCTTTCGAACCTCGTCCCACTGGAAGCATCGCCCGTTCATCGCCACGTAAACACCGGGGGCTAGTGTTTGCGCGAAAGCCAGCGCGGTTCCCAGATTGAACAGCCCATCGGAGCTGCCGAATGTGTAGGGCACCATCGCGCCCGTCAGCACAATCGTCTTGTGCTCGAACCTGGTTCCCAGGACTGCCGCGGTCCGCTCCATGGTGTCGGTGCCGTGTGTGATCACGATACGATTTTCTTCGGCCTGCTGGCAGCGCTCGGCGATCAGCTCCCGGTCGCGATCGCTCATTTCGAGACTGTCGACCATCATCAGGCTCTCGATCGCTAGATCCAGATTGCAGCGGCCCAGACGCAGCATATCGGCCAGGTGGGTGCGCTGGAAGAAAAGCTGGCCGGTAAGCTCGTTATACTCTTTATCGAAGGTGCCGCCGGTGGTAAACACGCGGATGCGGCCGTAATCGGACATGCGCGAACTCCGGTCGCCGGCGTCGGGGACTGAAGGATGGAGCGGGGTACGGGAGTCGAACCCGTCTAAATCAGCTTGGAAGGCTGACGCCCGACCGCTAGGCCAACCCCGCAACCTCGATCGTCAAAAAGCGACAACACCCAATCTAGCACAGCCAAACATTGGCTCGTCCTCGCCAAGATTTGCACCGCTTTTCCAAATCTACCACGGCTTTGCGCGACTCTGGGCCCATCCGCTCTCTTTCGGTTTCAGTGCGCCAAGGCGTTCAGACGGTGCTCAAATCCGGGCGGGCAGGCAGGTTTGCCAGTGCAGTGTCGAGCGCCGCCGTTTCGGCGTTACCTGCGGGATATTTTCAGTTGCGCTTTGGCGGAGCCGTGGGTAAGCTGGCAATTGCCCGTCCCGGTGGTGCTTCCGCCGGGCGGCGCAAGACAGGAGTTCAGGCATGAGCGCCGGTTCCGAGTTCGAACAGGCCCGCCAATTGCCGCCGATCCTGAAAGCGGGTGTGCTGGGTGCGGGGACGATGGGCGGGCGCATCGCGGCACACCTGGCGAATGCGGGCCTGGCGGTGGTGCTGCTCGATATCCCTTCCGAAGGCGCCAGGCGTGGCGCGGTGGCGGCGCGGGCTCTCGAGGCGCTGCGAAAGGCCAGGCCGGCGGCTTTCTACGATTCCAGCTTCGCCTCTCGCATTACCACCGGCAATTTTGCCGACGACCTGGCGCTGCTGGCGGACTGCGACTGGGTGATCGAAGCCGTCACCGAGGATCTGGCCATCAAGCGCAGCCTGCTGGAACGGGTGGCGCCTCACCTGAAGGCCGGCGTGATCTTCAGCACCAACACCAGCGGGTTGCCGGTGGCGCAGATCGGCGGCGCGCTGCCGGAGCGGCTTCGCGCGCGCTGGCTGGGGACGCATTTTTTTAACCCACCGCGCTACATGCGGCTGCTCGAATTGATCGCCACACCGGAAACCGATGCGGCGGTGAGCCGCACGGTGGCTGAGTTCGCCGACGTGCGCCTGGGCAAAGAGGTGGTGCCCGCGCGCGATACGCCGAACTTCATCGCCAATCGCATCGGCGTGTTCCTGATGCTCGAGACCGTTCGCCTGATGCAAGCCGAGGATCTCAGCATCGAGGAAGTGGACGCACTGACGGGCACGGCCATTGGCTTTCCGCGCACCGGGACGTTCCGGCTGGCGGACCTGGTGGGAATCGACGTGCTGGTGCACGTGGCGCGCAACTTCCCGCGCGCGGAGGCGGGCGCAGCGGAACAGATGGCGCTGCCTGCGTTCCTCGAAACGATGCTCGAGCGGCGCTGGCTGGGCGACAAAACCGGGCAGGGATTCTACAAGAAGACCAAGGGGCCGGACGGGACGGAAACGCGCTTGGCACTCGATTGGAAGACGCTCGAGTACCGGCCGGCGAACCCTCCCCGGTTCGCTGCGCTCGACATGGTGAAGAATACCGAGAGCGTGGCGGAGCGAATTCGCCAGCTTCTGGCCGGCGATCCGGCGCGCGATCAGGCGGCGCGGTTCCACTGGCGCCTGGCGGCCGGGCTGTGGAACTACGCGGCCGGCGCGCTCGCGGAAATCGCCGACAGCGCAGCCAGCGTGGACCGGGCGATGCGCGCCGGCTTCAACTGGAAACTGGGTCCGTTCGAAATGTGGGATGCGGCCGGGGTGCGCGCCACCGTGGCACGCGCCAAAGCCGCGGGCGAACCGGTGAGCGCCGCGGCCGAGCGGCTGCTCGCGGCGGGCGGGGAAAGCTGGTACCGCAATCACGGGCGGGAATGCTTCGACCCGGCGTCGGCGGCGTGGCGGAAAGTGGAGACCGCGCCCGGCGTGGCGCGCATTTCGAGCGCTCGCGCGGCGCGCGGCGTGGTGCGGTCCAACCCTGGGGCGTCCCTGGTGGACCTGGGCGGCGGCGTAGCCTGCATCGAGATGCACTCGCCCAAGAACGCTGTAGGCGAAGACATCGTGCGCATGGTGACGGAAACGCTTGCCGCCGATGGCGACGCCGTGCGCCAGTTCGCGGCGTTCGTGGTGGCAAGCGACGCGGACAATTTCTCGGTGGGCGCCAACCTCATGCAACTGCTGCTGAGCATGCAAGAAGAGGAATGGGACGAAATCGATCGCGCCGTCCGCGCCTTCCAGCAGATGACCGCGATGATCCGTTACTGCCCGCGGCCGGTGGTGGTGGCGCCGTTCGGTTTGTGCCTGGGCGGCGGCGCGGAAATCGCCCTGCATGGGGCGCGGCGGCAGGCGTACGCCGAGCTGTACATGGGCCTGGTGGAGACCGGCGTCGGGTTGCTGCCGGCAGGCGGCGGGTCGAAGGAAATGACGGTGGCCGCCATCGAGCGCGCCGCGGCGGTGCGGGAAAGCGGGCGCGGGGATTCGGTGGAGGTGATGGACGCGCTGCGGCGCGCGTTCGAAACCTGCGTGATGGCGAAGGTGTCGACGTCGGCGGAAGAGGCGCGCGGCTACGGATTTCTGGGCGCGGGGGACGGCATCACGATGAATCGCGAGCGGCTGTTGGCGGATGCACAGCGGCTGGCGGGCGAGCTGGCGGCGGCGGGCTACGCTCCGCCGGCGGCGCGGCTGGCGATACCAGCGCCGGGCGAAAACGTGCTTGCCACGCTGCGCCTGGCGGTGCGCATGATGCGCGAGGGCGAGTACATCAGCGATCACGATGTAACGGTGGCCAACCATCTGGCGTACGTGATGTCGGGTGGCGCGGTAACGCCGGGCACGCCGGTGAGCGAGCAGTATCTGCTGGATCTGGAGCGGGAGGCTTTTCTTTCCTTGTGCGGCGAGAAGAAAACTCAGGAGCGGATTGCGTACACGCTGAAGCACGGCAAGCCGCTGAGGAATTGAGGATGGGCAAGGCCGGGCGTTGCCCGGCTGCGCCGATTGGCAATCGGCGCGCAGGTTACCAACCTGCCCCACAACGAGAGGAGGTGCGCGCATGAGGGAAGCGGTGATCGTGAGCGCGGCGCGGACGGCGGTGGGCAAGGCGCCGAAGGGAATGCTGCGGGCGACGCGGCCGGACGATCTGGCGGCGGCGGCGATGCGCGGGGCGCTCGACCGCGTGCCCTCGCTCGAGGCACGCGAGATCGCGGATGTGATCGTCGGTTGCGCCATGCCGGAGGGCGAGCAGGGGATGAACCTGGCGCGGATCGCGTCGCTGCGCGCGGGGCTGCCGATCCAATCAGCTGCAATGACGGTGAACCGGTTTTGCGCTTCGGGCCTGGAGGCGATCGCGCTGGCAGCAGAGCGGGTGAGGGCTGGCGGCGCGGACGCGATCCTGGCCGGCGGCGCCGAATCCATGTCGATGGTGCCTATGGGCGGCAACAAGATCTCGGTGAACCCGTGGCTGGAACAGCATTATCCGGATTCCTATCTTTCGATGGGTCTGACTGCGGAGCGCGTGGCGCGCCATTACGGCATCAGCCGGCGCGACGCCGACGAGTTCGCGCTATCGAGCCACCGGAAAGCGCTGGCGGCACAAGCGGCCGGCTGGTTTCGGGAAGAGATCGTGCCGGTCACGGTGTCCTTCGCGGCGCCGGGCGCGCACTCGAAGATCGAAAAGCAGGAGGCCGAGTTTGCGACCGACGAAGGACCACGCGCCGATACTTCGCTCGAGGTCCTGGCCGGCCTCAAGGCGGCGTTCCACGCGAAGGGGACGGTGACGGCGGGAAACGCGTCGCAGATGTCGGATGGCGCGGCGGCGGTGGTGGTGATGGCGGACGGACGCGCGCGCGAATTGGGGCTGCGGCCGATGGCGCGCTTCGTCGCCTATGCGTATGCAGGCTGCCTGCCGGAAGAAATGGGGATGGGTCCGGTGCACGCGGTTCCCAAGGCACTGCGGATGGCCGGGCTCAAGCTGGACGAAATCGATCTGATCGAGCTCAACGAGGCGTTTGCGGCCCAGGCGCTGGCGGTGATGCGGCAGCTCGAGATGGACCCGGCGAAGGTTAACGTCAACGGAGGCGCCATCGCGCTCGGGCACCCGCTGGGCTGCACCGGCGCCAAACTCACGGCCACGCTGCTGCATGAAA
Organism: Bryobacteraceae bacterium; assembly: GCA_049698695.1. Lineage (GTDB taxonomy): Bacteria > Acidobacteriota > Terriglobia > Bryobacterales > Bryobacteraceae > Bog-375. The sequence goes on from JBAVYH010000204.1 coordinate 8,831, forward strand.
TGAAGCGGCGCAAAGTGCGCTACGGGCTGGTGACGATGTGCGTGGGCGGCGGTATGGGGGCGGCCGGGATTTTTGAGAACATGAATTAGGGACGGCGAGTTGGTGTTGCGCAGGCAACCGCTCCCCGACGGTCGCGGCTCCGATGCGCATCGGAGATGCGATTCCGAGAGAACGGACACGCAACTGCCGATGACGCCTGTTTGAACCGGAGGGGGATTATGGCAACCATGACGCCGACGGCGGCAAACCGCATTCAAGGGGGCAGCTTTCTCATCGAGGAACGCACGGCCCAGGAAGTATTCACGCCCGAGGATTTTTCCGAGGAACACAGGCAGATCGCCAAGACCGCGGCCGAGTTCGTCGACCAGGAAGTGATGCCGGCAGCGGCTGAAATCGAAGCCAAGAACTTCGGCGTCACACGCGCTTTGATGCGCAAAGCCGGCGAGCTGGGCCTGCTGGGCGTGGACGTGCCGGAAGCCTACGGCGGGCTGGGCATGGACAAAATCAGCTCGGCAGTGATCGCGGAAAACATCAGCAAGCTGGGCAGCTTTTCGGTGGCATTCAGCGCGCACACGGGCATCGGTACGCTTCCCATCGTGTGGTATGGGACGGAGGCGCAGAAGCGGAAATACCTGCCCAAGCTGGCGACGGGCGAATGGATCGCAGCGTACGCGCTGTCGGAATCGGGTTCGGGCAGCGACGCTCTCAATTGCCGCGCGCGCGCCGCGCTCAGCGCGGACGGCCGCCAGTGGACGCTTAACGGCGAGAAGATGTGGATCAGCAACAGCGGCTTCGCCGACCTGTTCACCATCTTCGCGAAGATCGATGGCGAGAAGTTTTCGGCGTTCCTGGTGGAGCGCGGAACGCCGGGCCTGTCGATTGGCGCGGAGGAACACAAGCTGGGCATTCGCGGCTCCTCCACCTGCCCGGTGGTCTTGAACGATTGCGCCATCCCGGCGGAAAACCTGCTTGGCGAAGCCGGCAAGGGCCATCACATCGCGTTCAACATTTTGAATATCGGCCGCTTCAAGCTGGCCGCGGCGTGCGTCGGCGGGGCGCGCCACAGCCTCGCGGACGCGGTGCGCTACGCCAAAGAGCGCAAGGCATTCGGCAAATCGATCTGCGACTTCGGAATGATCCAGGAGAAGCTGGCGGAGTCGGCGGCGGGAATCTACGCGGCCGAATCGATGGTCTATCGCACCATCGGCATGATCGACGCCGCGCTGGCCGGGCTGGACGCGGAGGCCGCAGGCGCCTCGCGCGAGATCCAGAAGCGCATCGAGGAATACGCGGTGGAGTGCTCGATCCTCAAGGTGTGGGCATCGGAAATGCTCGACATGGTGGTGGATCACGCGGTGCAGATTTACGGCGGCTACGGTTACGTGGAGGAATATCCGGCCGAGCGCGCCTACCGCGATTCGCGCATCAACCGCATCTTCGAAGGCACCAACGAGATCAACCGGCTGATCATCACCGGCTTCCTGATGAAGCGCGCCGTGGCGGGGCAGTTGCCGCTGCTGGCGGCGATGCGGCGCGCGATGGATGAAGTGATGGCGCCCGCGGCGGCGCCGGC
>JBAVYH010000205.1:0-31147 GCA_049698695.1 Bryobacteraceae bacterium
CCTCATGTTCGATAAACGCAATCGCGCGCACGCCATCCCATTTCACTTCGAACAACCATTCGCTGCCGTGCGGCGGTTGGCCGGCCAGCGTGGCCGTCATCGGCTCCAAAGCTGCCGGCATTTCCGCGGCGCGCGCGCCACGGATCTTTTCCCAATTGACGCTGACTCTCTTTCTGGCTGCCGTGGGCTGCGCGGCGGCCGCAGTCTTGGCGCCGTGCCGCGCCGGACGGCTGCTCTTCCACACCCGGTCCGCCGCGCCTGCGGTCTTGCGTTTGCTCTTCCGAGCTGGAAGGTTCTGCGCAATCTCCTGCTGCGTGCGCCCGGAAAGTACGCTCGTCGCGTGGGCTTCCACATCCCAGCCCGGCGTGGCGAACTGGTCGCGCTTCTTGAGGATCAACCACTCATTCCCCTTGCCGCGGCCCTTCATGTGGACCAGCGCGAAATCGCCGTTCAGCTTTTCGCCGTGCAAGCGGAATTTCAGGTCGCCGCGCGCCAGTTGTTCGGCACCGGAGGCGTCGCCCAGCAATTCGAACGTGCCGCGGTCCCACAGCATCACGCTGCCGGCGCCGTAATTGCCGGCCGGAATGTTGCCTTCGAAATCACCGTACTCGACTGGGTGATCCTCGACGTGCGCCGCGAAGTGTTTCACTGTTGGATCGAGCGTCGGGCCCTTCGGCACCGCCCACGATTTCAGCACGCCGTCGATCTCCAGCCGAAAATCGTAGTGCAGCCGCGTGGCATCGTGCCGCTGCACGCAGAAGTAATTGCCTGGGCCCTGCAGCCCTCCCGGCGCAGGTTCCGGGGTGTTGCCGAAGCGGCGTTTCTTCGCATACTCTTCGAGCGGCATAAGTACCTTTACAACACGCCGTTTACATCTCATCGGGCATTGTAGTATGTTGGGAGCCTCAGAGTCGTATCGCGGTTCGGGAGCCGCGTTTTATGGCATCGAGCGTTTGGAAGGGGCACATCACATTCGGGCTGGTTTCGTTTCCCGTGCGCTTGTTCAGCGCCGCACGCAGCGAAACCTTGAGTTTCAACCAGCTCCACAAAGACGATAATTCGCGTATCCGCCAGGTCACTTATTGCCAGCTCGAAGACAAGCCGGTGCCGCGCAGCGAACTGGTCAAAGGCTACGAATACGAAAAGGACCGCTACGTGGTCATCGACGACGAAGACATCAAGAAGGTGGCGCCCAAGACCGCCAAAGTAATGGAGATCCTCGAATTCGTCAAGGCCGCTGACGTGGACCCGGTGTACCTGGAGAGCTCTTACTACGTGGCGCCCGATGAAGGCGGCGAGAAGCCCTACGCGCTGCTGTTTCAGGCCATGCGCGAATCGAACTACTTCGCCCTCGCCAAGGTAGCCATGCACAACCGCGAGCATGTCATCGTGCTCCGGCCGGGCGCCAAGGGGATTCTCTCGCACACCATGTTTTACCAGGACGAAATCCGCCAGGTGGATGAGTTCCGCACCGACACCAGCCTGGTCAAGGACAAAGAGCTTGACATGGCCAAAATGTTGATCACGTCGCTCGAGGCCGAGTTCGAGCCGCAGAAATACCACGACTCTTACCGCGAAAACCTGCGGCAGATGATCGAGGCCAAGATCGAGGGCAAGAAGGTGGTCGAGACGCCCGAGGCGCACATAGCGCCGGTCATCGATATCATGGAAGCGCTGAAAAAGAGCCTGGCCGAAAAGCGCAAACCCGCCAAGGTTGCCACCGCGGCAGCCGGCACTTCCGTCGAAGCTGCGGCCCCGCCAGTCGAGGTTGCCACCAAGACACGCGCTCGCAAAACCAAAACCGGCTGAGAGATGCCCGCGGCAAGGTACGCCTCTTTGAATCACCGCCCTCGTTCTCTGGCCGACCATCGTCACGTGAAATCAGTTAGTGTATGAGTTGGACGTAAACGCTGAAGACTGACTTAAATCCTATGCCTACAAAACTGACAAATGAAATCATCGCCGCCGCCATTGAAGGCTTCGAGTCCCAAAAGACTCAATTAGACGCTCAGATCGCCGCGCTTCGGCAGATGGTCTCCGGCCGCCCCGCCGAGACCGCCATCGCGCCGCAACCCGCAAGACGCAAGCGCCGCAAGATGAGTGCTGCCGGCCGTGCGCGCATTGCCGAGGCGCAACGGAAAAGATGGGCTGCAATCAAGAAGCCTCAAGCTGCGGCGAAAGCGGCGAAGCCGAAACGGAAGCTTTCCGCGGCCGGCAGACGAGCCATCATCGCCGCCGTTAAGAAGCGCTGGGCCGCTAAGCGGAAAGCCGCGAAGTAAACTGGCGCTCGATTCGTAGTCAAGAGTCTTCGACGCTCGCCGTTCCGAAATGAAAGCTATTTCAATTTGGAAGGCAACGTGACCGTGGTTCGCGGCACCGGGCACGGCACGAAAGGAAGCATGACACTGAAACCTTCTATCTCCGCTGCGCGGGCGTTGGCGGTGTGCTTCGCCCTCTGCGCGAGCGCCTTGCCGGCTGTTTGCCAGGGCCATTCTGCTGCGTCGAACGACGCTCCCCCGATAGTGCAGCGCATCCTAAACGGCGTTCAACTAACGACCGGCGATTTGAACGTCAGGGTGCAGTTCTACTCCCAGGGCACGGTACGTGTGGTGAAATGGCCGGCCGGCGGCACGCCGGAAAAAACCAGCCTCTCGGTGATTCAGAAGGACGTGCCGGAGCTGAGCGTGCGATTCGAAGAGAACGACGCGACTGTCACGCTCAGCTCGGGACAGCTCAAAGTGCGGCTGAACAAGAACGATGGGACGATTCAGTATCTCGCCGATGACAACCACGCACTTCTGAAAGAGCAGGGGCGGGCGGTCTTCACTCCATGTCACATCGAGCAGGAAAAGACCGCGTCCAGCATTCAACAGAACTTCACGCTGACTCCGGACGAGGGCGTGTACGGGCTTGGGCAGCATCAGTCCGGTTATATGAATTACCGTGGACGGACCGTGAAGCTGGTGCAGTCCAACACCGAGGCGGTGACACCCATGCTGGTCTCCACCGGAGGCTGGGGGATCTTCTGGGACAATTATTCCAAGACGATCTTCGCCGACTCTCGTGAAGCGACGTCGTTCTGGTCCGAAGTGGCGGACAATATCGATTACTACTTCCTCTACGGCCCGACGATCGACCAAGCCATTGCCGGATACCGCCAGCTCACCGGGCAGGCGCCGATGTATGGCAAGTGGGCTTACGGCTACTGGCAGAGCAAAGAGCATTACGCAACCCGCGACGAACTGCTTGGCATCGCGCAGGAATACCGCCGGCGCCGGATTCCCATCGATAACATCGTCCAGGACTGGAATTATTGGGGCGGAAATGACATGTGGGGCGGAATGTTCTTCGACCAAACCAAGTACCCGCGGCCGAAGGAAATGATCGATCTGCTGCACCAGGAGCACTTCCACTTGATGATTTCCATCTGGGGCGGGCTCGGGCCCGCTTCGCCAATTTACCAGGACATGGAACGGCGGGGATATCTGTATTCGCCCGTGGGCTGGGCCGGGTTCCGGTTCTTCGATGCATACAATCCGGCGGCCGACGATCTGTACTGGAAGTATGCAAGTCAGGGGCTCTTCTCCAAAGGAGTCGATGCCTGGTGGATGGATTCGACCGAACCTGACATCGTCAACGCGCTCACCAAGGAATCGGAAGAGTACGAGATGAAGAGGGTGGAGAACAATCATCTTGGCTCGTTCGCCAGATATCTCAATCCTTACTCCCTCGTCATCACCGAAGGCGTCTATAAGAATCAGCGGAAAGAGACGGACCAGAAGCGGGTTTTCATTCTTACACGGTCGACATTCGCCGGCCAGCAAAGGGCTGCAGCAGCCACCTGGTCGGGAGACATCGGCGCCAACTGGGACGTTTACCGGAAGCAGATCTCCGCGGGGATCAATCACAGCATGGCCGGCATTCCTTACTGGACCTTCGATATCGGCGCATTTTCGCTCGGATGTCAGGGCGGAGTGTTCTCGAACGGCGGCAAGGACCCGGCATATCAGGAGCTGTACACGCGGATGTTTCAGCTCGGAGCCTTCTCCCCCATTTTCCGGTCGCACGGATCGGAGACTCCGCGCGAGATCTGGGAGTTTGGCGATTATACCGCCTCGCTCGTCAAATTCGACAACCTTCGGTACCGTCTGCTGCCCTACATTTATTCTCTGGCGTGGCGGGTAACTCACGACGGGTACTCCATCATGCGCGGCCTGCCGATGGATTTCACCCCGGACCAAAGGACATATTCGATTGACGACCAGTTCATGTTCGGCCCTGCGATCATGGTTTCTCCGGTGACGGAGTATATGTACCATCGCCCGCCGGAAAACACGATTTTGATTACGCCTGAGCACTTCAGGACGAAGGATGGGAAGCCGGGCCTGACGGCCCGATATTACTGCGATGCGGATTTCAAGACGCTGTGTCACGAAGCCGTGGAGCCGGACATCAATTTGTTTTGGTACACTGGCTGGCCGAGTTTCATTACCGGCCCCAAATTCTCGATGCGCTGGGAAGGCAAGCTGATTCCGACCGAAACCGGAAAATACCGGTTCAACATGAAGAGTTTCGGACCGAGGCGAGTGTATCTGGACGGCAAGGAGGTGGCTCACAACTACGACTCGATGGAGTCGCACACCGTTCCTGTCGAATTGCACGCCGGAAAGGAATATGATTTCGCGTTCGAGACATCGAACGCCGTGCTTGGCGCTTTTCGTGCCCAGATGTACTGGAAAACGCCGGAGATTTTCGCCCGCGAGGAAAGGCCGGCCCAGCCGAGACAGAAGACACGCACGGTTTATCTGCCGTCCGGTACTCAGTGGATCGATTTCTGGACGGGAGAAGTGTTATCCGGCGGCAGAAGCGTGGTTGCGGATGCTCCCATCGACAAAATCCCGCTCATGGTCAGGTCGGGATCCATCATACCGATGGGTCCATTTGTTCAATACTCAACGGAAAGGCCGGCCGACCCCATCGAGCTGCGTATCTACCCCGGCGCCAATGGCAGCTTCACGCTGTATGAGGACGAGAACGACAATTACGACTACGAGAAGGGTGTCTATTCGACGATCGAATTTAGCTGGGACGATTCGCGGCGACAGCTCAGAATCGATGCCAGAAAGGGAAGTTTCCCGGGCATGTTGAAGGCGCGGACTTTTCACGTGCTGATCGTGCGGAAGGGCCATGGCACAGGCGTGGAGGTTACAGACAACCCGGATAAGGTGATTTCGTATCAGGGCGAGCAGCAGACGGTTGCATTGACTTTTTAATCGCCAAACCTGGACCTTCGATTCCGGCGGGGGCACGCGGTGACGCTCGCCCAGTGTGAGATAATACTCACTTCCATGGCCATTCTGGATATCAATGAGATTCGGGAGATTCTCCCTCACCGGTACCCGTTCCTGCTGGTGGACCGCATTATCGAGCTTGACGCCGAGCGTGTGGTGGGCATTAAGAACGTTACCCACAATGAACCGTATTTCACCGGCCACTTTCCGGATTTCCCCGTCATGCCGGGGGTGTTGATCATCGAGGCCATGGCGCAGACCGCCGGCGTGCTGGTGCTGAAGTCCATCCCCGACCGGCATAGCAAGCTGGTGCTGCTGGTGGCGGTGGAGAACGCGCGCTTCCGCAAGCCGGTGGTGCCGGGCGATGTGCTTCGCATGGAAATGAAAGTGCTGAAGCGCAAGGCAACGGTAGCCAAAATGGCGGGCGTGGCGACGGTGGATGGCGCGGTGGTGGCCGAAGTGGAAGTGATGTGCAAGCTGGCGGACAAGGACGAAAGCGGCCCCGCCCAGGCATAGCCGATGCCTATTCATCCGACGGCGATCGTCGACGCGCGGGCGCGCGTGGCGGAAAGCGCTGATATCGGCCCTTACTGCGTGATTGGGGCGGAAGTGGAAATCGGCGCACGCACACGGCTGATGGCCCACCTCTACCTGGAAGGCCCCACCTGGATCGGCGAGGACAACGTCTTCTTCCCTTACAGCACGGTGGGTGTGGCCTCGCAGGACCTGAAGTACAAAGGCGAGCGCGCCGAAACACGCATCGGCCACCGCAACCGCATCCGCGAGTTCGTCACCATCCATCGTGGAACTCAGGGCGGCGGGCTGGTGACTTCCATCGGCAGCGATAACCTGATCATGGTGCAGGCGCACGTGGCGCACGACGTCCGCATCGGCGACCACGTGATTCTGGGCAACAGCGTAGGAGTGGCCGGCCACGTCATCATTGAGGATTGGGTGGACGTGAGCCCGTTCAGCGGCATCCACCAGTTCTGCCGCATTGGCCGCCACGCGTTCATAGGCCCCTACAGCGTGATCAAGCAGGACGTGCTGCCGTATTCGCTGACCAGCCACAAGCCGGAATCGGCCGTGTTTGGCGCCAACTCGATCGGCCTGGAACGGCGCGGTTTCGACAAGGCAACTGTCGAAGCGCTGCAAACCGCGTTCCGCCTACTGACGCGCGCAGGCCTCAATACCTCGCAGGCCATCGACCGCATACGCGTCGAGGTTCCGGTGTTGCCTGAGATCGAGGAACTGATCGAATTCATCCGCGTTTCCGAGCGCGGCATCATTAAATGAGGCATCGATATGTTTCGACGCAGCGATATGGATGACTGATGGGCCGGCAGATCATTTTCCACATGTTCCCGGAGGACTGCCAGGCGTTCTTGTCCTTCGTTCAGGAGCGCGATTCCGTGGTTCTGACTCCGTTCGCTGGAGACTCAGCGCAAGTGAGCCCTTTGGATCGAAAGAACAGCTTCGGAGAGTGGCTGTGTTTGTGGGATCAACGTCTACTGCCGAGCCTCACCCGCAGGTACATTCGAGAGGCCAGCCCAGCCTACTACCGAGTGGAGGATTCGCTTCCGGTGCTCCAGCTAAGTTTTTCCAAGCTTGTCGAGTGGTCAGGCTGTCCCGCTGCCACTCAGGGCCGTTTGTACGCCTACGCTTATCAAAGTCATCCAGAATTGCGCACTTGGTACGAAGCGTTGGCTAGGTGGATCCGGAAGCGGTACATGAAGAACCCGGTCTCGTGGATGGGAGGTTACGTCGGGCCAGAGGCGTATGCCTGGCACAATGCCGGTGGACTGCTTTTGCCCTACTGTCAACCCCCGGTCAACCCTGAATGGGTCGAGCGTATTCTTGCCCAACGTAATCGGACATAGTGTATGGCGATTCCGTTGGGTCTCAAATAAATGCGATACGGTCTGATTGCCGGGAACGGGCGGTTTCCGCTGCTGGCGCTGGAGAGCGCGGCGCGGCTGGGCCTGGATGTCACGGTGATCGCCATCGAAGAGGAGGCATCGCCGGAAGTCGCCAGCCTAGCTCCACGGTGCCACTGGATTTCGCTCGGGCAGTTGAGCAAGCTGATTGAAATTCTCAAAAGCGAAGACATCACCGAAGTGGCGATGTGCGGGCAAGTGAAACACGCCAGGATTTTTTCATCGATCGTGCCCGACTGGCGCCTGGTGAAGCTGCTGGCATCATTACCTGCCCGCAATACCGATGGCCTGATTGGCGGCGTGGCGAAGGTGCTCGAAGGCGAGGGCATTCACTTGCGCGATTCCACCTGGTTGCTCAAACCGCTGCTGGCCACCGCGGGCGCGATGACGCGGCGCAAACCGGACAAAGAGGAAATGGCGGACGTGGAATATGGCTGCCGCGTCGCCAACGTGCTAGCGGGTTTCGACGTGGGACAGGCGGTGGCGATTTCCGAGCGTGCCTGCGTGGCGCTCGAAGCGATGGAGGGTACCGACGCCATGCTGCGCCGCGCAGCCGGATTGGTCAACGGCCGGCGCCTGGCGCTGGTCAAGGTGGCGCGCCGCCGCGAGCACCTCCTGTTCGATGTGCCCACGGTGGGCCGCGCAACCGTTCCGGTGATGCGCGAGTGCGGCGCTACCGTGCTCGCCGTGGAGGCTGGGCGCACCCTGCTGCTCGACCGCGCGGAAATGATGGAAGCCGCCAACGAGGCTGACATCGCCATTTTCGGCATCGAAGCCTGACGGACCGGGCTTGGGCTCTCCCGGCGCTTGCTATAATCCGGCCTGAGGCTGATTGAGGACTATTCTTGCCGATTATCCTCAAGAAACAGAAAGAAGGCGCCCGCTGGCGGACGTTGGCAGGCGGAAGCCTGCCCCACCACTCGCTGCCAATAGAAACGAGGCACTGATGCGACATATTTCGCGGTACACGATCATCGCCGCCGCCCTTTTCCTGGGCGCGGCTACTTACTGCCAGACGCTACCGTCCGGCGTGCAAAAGGTAACCTCGGTCGAGGGCATCACTGAGTATGCGTTTCCGAACGGCCTGCACGTGCTGCTGTTTCCGGACGCGTCCAAGCCCAAGGTCACGGTGAACGTCACTTACCTGGTTGGTTCGCGGCAGGAAGGCTACGGCGAAACCGGCATGGCGCACCTGCTGGAGCACCTGATGTTTCGCGAAACCACGACGCGCACCAACATCAAGAAGGACGTGAGCGACCACTCCTCGCAGTTTAACGGATCGACCGCGTGGGACCGCACGAACTACTTCGAAACGGTGAACGCAACCGACGAGAACCTTCGCTGGGCGCTCGCGCTGGAAGCCGACCGCATGGTGAACACGCGCGTCGAAAAGGAAATCCTCGACAAGGAAATGACGGTGGTGCGGAATGAGTTCGAGGCGGGCGAGAACAACCCGTTGAATATGATGTTCCAGCGGCTGCTCGAGACCGCGTACCTGTGGCACGCCTACGGGCACCTTCCCATCGGCAACCGCTCCGATATCGAACACGTGCCGATCGAGCGGCTGGCGGCTTTCTATCAGAAGTATTACCAGCCCGACGACGCGGTGCTGACCATCGCCGGCAAGTTCGACCAAGCCACGATCCTACAGTGGGTGGCGGAGACGCTCGGCCGGATTCCGCGGCCGGCACGCACGCTGGAGGCAACCTACACGGTCGAGCCCACGCAGGATGGCGAGCGCTCCGTGATACTGCGCCGCGTGGGAAGCGTGGAAGGCGCGGCGGTCATGTACCACGTTCCGGCCGGCAGTCATCCGGATTCGGCGGCGCTCGAAGTGCTTTCCGACCTCTTGGGCGACACCCCATCCGGCCGCCTGTACAAGGCCCTCGTCGATAGCAAGAAGGCCGCCGCTGCCGGCATGATTCATCTCGAGATGCACGACCCGGGCGTGATATTGGCCTTCGCCATCTTACGCCAGGAGCAATCCCTGGACGACGCGCGCGCCATTCTTTTGAAGAGCGTCGAAAGCCTGGCCAGCGACCCTCCCACGAAAGAGGAAGTGGAGCGCTCGAAAACCCGGCTGCTGAAACAGATCGATCTCGCCCTGGCGGACACACAGCAGATAGCGCTGGCGCTGAGCGAAGTGATTTCCGAAGGCGATTGGCGCCTGCTGTTCCTGGAGCGCGACGAAATCAAAAACGTCACGCCTGAGGACGTGCTGCGCGTCGCCAAGGCCTATTTCAAGGAATCCAACCGCACGTTTGGCGAGTTCATCCCCGACAAGACGCCAGATCGCGCCGAGATCCCCGCGGCGCCCGATCTGGCCGTAGTGTTCAAGGGTTACAAGGGCGGCGAGCAGATCTCCCAAGGCGAGGTATTCAATCCGGCGCCCGCCAACATTGAGGCCCGGACGAAAAGAATCAAGCTGCAGAACGGAATGACGCTGCTGCTGCTGCCCAAGAAGACCCGCGGCGGCACAGTTCATGTGCAATTGGGCATCCGCTTCGGCGATGAAAAATCGCTGGAGGGAAAGGAAGCGGCGGCGGAGATGGCGGGCAGCCTGTTGATGCGCGGCACCAAGAACAAAACGCGCCAGCAGATCCAGGATGAGATGGACCAATTGAAGGCGCAACTGAACGTGGGCGGCGGCGTGACCGGCGCCTACGCCAGTATCGAAACGGTAGCGGCCAACCTCCCCGGCGCTTTGCGGCTGGCTGCCGAAGTTCTGCGCGAGCCTTCTTTCCCTGAAAGTGAATTCGAACCGGCGCGACAGCCGCGCCTGGTGAACCTCGAAGCTTCCAGGACCGAGCCGCAGGCGCTCGGCCCGCTCGAGTTGCAGCGCCATTTGAAGCCCTACCCGCGCGGCGATACGCGTTACGTGAGCACGTTCGACGAGCAAATTGAAGATCTGAAGAAAGTCACGCTCGACGATGCCAAGAAGTTTTACGCGGAGTTCTACGGCGGCGACAACGGCGAACTGGCGATCGTCGGTCAGTTCGATGAGGTGGCAATCGAGAAGCTGGCGACCGAACTGTTCGGCGATTGGAAGAGTGCCAGCCACTTCGCGCGCGTGCCGGAACCATACCAAAAGGCCGGCGTGATCGATCGCAAAATCGAAACGCCCGATAAAGAGAACGCGGTATTCACCGCCGGCATGAATACGCCGCTTGCCATGGACGATGCCGATTACGCCGCCGTGATGATGGCCAACCGGCTTTTCGGCGTCACGTTCGCCTCGCGCCTGGTGCGCCGCATTCGCGACGCCGACGGGCTCAGCTATGGCGTCCGTTCCTCAATCGGCGTGCCCGGGAAGGACGACGGCGCCACAGTTTCGGTCTGGGCCATTTGCGCTCCCCAGAACGCTCCCAAAGTGGAAGCCGACTTCCGCGAGGAGTTGGCCCGCGCGCTGAAGGACGGCTTCACGGAGAAAGAAGTGACGGCGGAAAAGAAGGCGTGGAAGGATGAGCTGACGTTGCAGCGGTCCGAAGACGGGTCGCTGGCCAGCTTGCTGCTGAACCGCGATCGCTTCGGCCGTACCATCAAATTCGACGAGGCGCTGGAGGCCAAAATCGACACGCTCACCGTGGACGAGGTGAACTCGGCGTTCCGCAAGCACGTGGTACCGGCCGATTTCAGCTATGTGAGGGCCGGCGACTTCAAGAAAGTCGGCGTGCTGCAAAACGCCGCCGGCGGACAGTGAGAAAGCCGCCAAGAAATCAGCCACGGAGGAACACAGTAAACACTGATTCGATGCCCGGCTTTTGTTCGTGATCTGTGTTCCTCTGTGGCTCTAAATGAAACCCTTATGCCGAAAATCAGGTTAGCCGTAGTGGGCGCGGGGCAGTTTGGCCGCAACCATTGCCGCGTGGCGAAGGAAGCGGAGCGCGCCGAACTTGCCGCCATCGTGGATATCGATCGGTCGCGCGCCGAAGAAGCTGCGGCAGCGCACGGGGGCGCGGCCCTCACCGATGCGCGCGAGTTGGCGGGGCGAGTGGATGCCGCTATCGTCGCCGTGCCCACCAGCGCGCATGAGGCCGTCGCCTGCGCGCTGCTCGAAGCCGGCATCGACGTCCTGGTCGAAAAGCCGATTGCGCTGGACGCCGCTGCTGCCGGCCGCATTGTCGATAGCGCCGCCCGCCATGGCCGCGTTCTGCAAGTGGGGCACCTGGAGCGGTTCAATCCAGCCGTGCTGGAACTGGAGCGCCGCGCCACGCTGCCGCTGTTTTTCGAGATCCACCGCTTGAACCTGTTCAGCCCGCGCAGCCTGGATGTAGACGTGGTACTCGACTTGATGATCCACGATGTGGACATCGTGCTCGCTTTGGCCGCGGCCGAGCCCGCCGAAATTCGCGCCGCCGGCATTTGTATTCTTTCGCCCAAAGTGGACATCGCCAACGTTCGCCTCCAATTCCCCAACGGCTGCGTGGCCAATCTCACCGCCAGCCGGGTTTCCACCGAGCGGGTGCGCAAGCTGCGCCTCTTCCAGCCGCGGCAATACTTGTCGCTCGATTACGCGCGCCAGGACCTGGCCATTTTTTCGGTCGATGACGCCCGGCAAATCGGCTTCCAGCAAGCCGCGCTCGAAAAGGGTGAGCCCCTCAAGCTGCAATTGGAAGCCTTTCTGGACGCGGTGGAAAACCGCAGCGTGACGAAATGTTCCGGACCCGCGGCGCGTCAAACCTTGAGTGTGGCACTGGCGATTCTTGATAAAATCAAGGAGCACTCGCAAGTGGTCTCGCACGCGCTGAGCGCGGGATGGAAACCGTAGCAGATCAACCGATTAACGCGGAACCGATTGACGCCGAACTGCACCTGCTGACCGACTGGAGCGATCCGGGCGCCGGGGCGCGCCGGCGCAAAGCGGCGCTCGCTACCATCGCGATTCACGTGACGGTAGTGGTGGTCCTGTTCACGCTGCCGGAGAACATCCTCGAAGGGCCGCGGCGGGCGCTGGAGAACACCATTACACCGCTCATCGAGCCGCCCACTGAGCTCACCCAGAAGGCCCCCAACCGCAGCAAAGTGACGGCGGAATTCGAGGTGCGGTCCTCCCCCGAACGGCCGCGCGTGGAAATGCCGCAGGCGCCGCCGGTTGTGCACGAGAAGCCGCGCCCGCTGATCATGCCTTCGGCCCCCGCCGCCAAGGCAGCCCCTCCCCCGCCGCTGCCCGAAGCTCCCAAAATCGACACCACCAAGGAGCCGCCCAAGCCCGAGCTGCCGCAGCTTGCCCAAGTGCAACCCCAGATCCAGCTACCGGAACAACCCAAGCTGACGCTTGAAAATGCCGGCCACCCGGCGCCGCCCGGCCAGGTCACCGGACGCATACCGATTCCGCGCAGTTCGGTGACGGAAGCGATCCAGGATGCGACCCGCGGCCAGGGCCTCGGCGGACCGCTGATCATAGGCGATCCCGGCGCGTCGGATCCGTTCGTATACGGCGGCATTCGCCAGTCGCCCGCACCCGGAGTGCCCGGCGTCAATATGGAGTTGAAGAGCGATCCCATGGGCGTCGATTTCCGGCCGTATCTGTTGGAGGTGCTGGCCGCCGTGAGGCGCAACTGGATGGCGGTGATGCCGGAAAGCGTCAAGCTCGGTTTACGCGGCCACGTATCGATTCAGTTTGCCATCGGCCGCGCTGGCGCCGTGCTCAAACTCGTGTACGCGGAGCAATCCGGTTCGCGGTCGCTCGATGAAGCCGCCGTGGCCGGCATCAGCGCCTCCAACCCGTTTCCCCCGCTGCCGACTGAGTTCAAAGGCCAGCGCGTCGTCCTCCAGCTCAACTTCGCCTACAACATGCCCCGCCGATGAATAAGCGACTCGCGTCCGCCATGGCCACCTATGCCGCGCTCGCCATTCTGGCAGGCTTCACACTCGATGGCGGGCTGCTGCGCGACGCGGTCTGGGTTCTAATGGCCGGTCTCGCCATCAAAACCTACGTCGCGCACCGCGCCGGCTGGTAAGTCAGCACTTGCCGACTTGCACAGAACGCCATCGTCGTTTACGGATACGGCTCAATTTCCGGCGGCCTAGCGTCGGGTTCCACCAGCCAGACGCGTCGCGTGGGGTAATACTCGATCAGCTTCTGATTCTCGGTGTAGCCGAGGTCGGCTGCCCAAACTACGTCTGCCGCGTCGATATCGGCGGCGTTGTGGATCCACTCGTGAAACATGTGCTGCGGGCCGTAGCGAACGAAGACCAGGTGCTTCCCGGCCAGCGACGCCAGTTGATCGTTGATGCCGATCCGGCCCTCGGGATCGCCGTAATTGATGAAGTCGGCGGTGTCATAACGTGCGGCGGCAAGCAGCATGGTCTCGTTGCCGCACATCATGCCGTACCAGAACAGGAAATGGATCAGTGCGAGGAACACGACCAGCCGCGCCGCGGCGCGCCCGGCCGGCCAGCGGCCCAGGGATTCGAGCGCGGCCACGCTCGCCAGTACGAACACGCACGTCAGCGCGGCGATGTAGTGCGGATAAAAGTAGGGATAGAAATTGTCCGCCAGCGCGAACAACAGGATGGCGCCCAATGCCCACAGCAACCGCCAGCGCCGCCGCGCAATCGCCGCCAGCAAGGCCGGCAGTGCCACCAGCAGCGGCGGGTAAAAGAAAAAGCGGTAAAAGGGAAACCGCTCCTTCAATCGCGCGATGTATTTGGCCGGCGAGTCGGGACCGTCGCCATGAACGGTCGACTGGGCGCGATAGTCCATCTCCTCTTCTGGCGTCAGCGCGCGGTGCGGCACCGGGTTCGGCTGGAAAGTGAACGTCGCCGGCACTCCATACTGGTAGCGGCTGAGCATATAGGGCAGCGTGGTCCAGCTTCCGGTCACGGCCCGGTTCTGCGCCAAAGTCAGCGAAACCGCCGGTAGCAGCGTGACGCAGATAATCGGCAGCGCCTGCAGAAAGCGGCGCCAGCCGGGAAGCAGAAACACCGCGGCCGCGATTGCCAGCAACACGAATTCGAAGGGCCGTGTGAGCAGTTGCAACCCCAGGCCCGCGCCGAGCAACGCGGCGTTGCGCGTTGTGGGCGCGCGGCGGAGGCGCGGCAGCGCCCCGCACACCAGGCACCCGGCCACGCCCGAAACCGCGCCGCCCCAATAGAGGTTCATCCATTGGTTGAGCGGGCCGAACTCCAAAGCCGCGAGCACGCCGCCCACCAGCGCCCAGCCGGCGGTCGTCCAACCCCGCAGCATCCAATAGCAGCCCGCGCACAGCGCGCCCACCGACAACGCCACGCCCACCCAGGGATGGCCGAAGATCTGACCACACGCCAGCGCCAGTCCTTGCCCCAGCGGAAAGATCGAGCTGTACGTCGGCTGCTGCAGGATAAACACGGCTTCGAAGAACTGGTGCAGGGGATGCACCGGATTGGCCAGCCGCAGGTGTGCCAGCGTGTCGCCCAGCAGCAGGTAGCTGAAATCGTCGGCGCCGCTCGGCGTGGGCACCGGAAACCGCGGCAGCAGCACCAGCCGCAACACGATCGGCAGCAGCGCCAGAAAAACCATGGACCATACTGCGCTCTCTGCCAGGCGGCGCGCGGCGGGCTCTATGCGCTCGCGCAGCGCGGCCATCAGCACCAGCATCGCCGCCAACGCCAACTCGATGAAATCCGCCGCTCCGAACCCGATCGGGTTATGCAACGGCAGAAACGAGCGGAAGAGATCGAGAAGGAACATGGGTCAGCGCGTCATCCCGCCATGTGGCATGCCACGGTTATAGCACGGAGGCACGGCAGGGAGTCTATGCCCGATCCTGTTGCATTATTCGCGCGGGAAGAGGTCAGTCAGCGGGATGCGCCTGCTGAACTGGCGGTATAGCCCGGCTCCTGGAGGCCCTTCGATCTTCCAGCAGCAGCGCGGCAAAAACGAAACCCACCGCAAGCGCCTGGCCCCATACCGGTTGGGACGAAATCAGCAGCCACGTAACCACGGGTGTGAGCAGCAGCGCGGCCCAGCCTCTGATCCAGAGAGGCCCTGGCTTCCACAACATCACCACCGCCAGCGGCATCAGCAAGGCGCAATCGTTGGCGTAACCATGATGCCCCAACAACAGGCCGCAAGCGGCCGCAGCGGCTCCAGCCACCCCGAGTTCCCTTGTGTGGCGGCAGACGCGCCACAGCAGAAGCACAAGCGCGGCGGCAGCAAACACTTCAACGGCCTTTGAGGCCGGCAACCGGTAGGCTATGCCGCGCAGATTGGGCATGCGGCCATCCGCTACCGAAAAGATCGGCCTGCGCACGGTCTCCCAATATCGCAGGGGCCACGCCAGACCTTCAATCGGAAAACAGGCTGCCAGCAGGGCCGCTACGGTCGCGCCGCCCGCCGCCAGCGTCTGCCAGCGCTTTTGTGCCAACAGAAAGACGGGGATGCCTAACCCCAGGTGGTATTTCGAAAGGCACAGCGCGAAGGCCACGCCGGCCAGCCGTGGCTTCCCGCGCTCCAGCAGCAGAAGGCCGGCGGCGAACGCTGCCAGCCAAACCGGCGTGTCCTGGCCCAGCACCAGCAGGTAGCCGGCCGCAAGGGACCACGCCAGGGCCGCCATCATCACCTTCCGGTTGACGCCGGGCCACATCCACGCGAACCCAACCAGCGCCGCCACCGAGATTGCCAGCCACAGAAAACGCGCCGGCAGGTAGCCGGCCAGTGTCAGCGGCTTCATGCCGAACGATACGACCGGCAGGCGCCCGCAGGGAATCGGTGGCCCGTGATCCTTTTCCAAGTGGCGCAGAGCGTCCCAGTCGTACAGATGGCCGGTGCCCGCCAGGCGGCTGGCCGAGTAAAACTCATTGAAGTCGATGCCGCCGCCGGCGGCGCAGCTTATCGCCATGCCCAGGTTCCAGAACACGCCAGGTAAGCAAAGGACCGCGACTAGCACGATGGACGTTATCCGCCGTCTTCGGCTTCGAGGGCTGCTGGGCAGCGGCCCCGTCTCAGCCCGCGGATTTTCGGTTTCCAACACCACAACTCGCTCGGCAACCCCAGCCCTTTTCACGGGTTCCTCACCCGCAGGATACGAAACTCGGGCGCACCGGAAACAGTTGACCTTGGCTAGCGTGGCGCTGTCAACCGTCTACGCTTCAATGCAGCAGCACGGTGGCGTAGATGGCGAACAGGTTCCAGGCAACCACCAGCGCCACCCAGTAGTTCACCAGCACCACGACGCGCGGCCGGTGCCAGCGCACCGCCATCCCAACCAGGCAGACCGCAATTATCTTCGAGATCAGCAACGCCGCCAGCGGACCCACCTGCATGAGGCGTCCGATGAACAAACTGCCTTCCCGCGCGCCCACCCGCAGCCCAAGCAGTGTAGTCAGGATATCCAGCAATTGTAGAAACACGAAGACTGCCAACGAGGGTGTGGGGAACTCTCTGCGCACGCGTAAGATCATGGCGAGGCCGGCGAATGCGTACCCCCCGAGTCTGACACGCGACGGTTCGCCCACGCCATGTTGGCTTTGGATAATACCGCGGCGTAACTGATAGCATGAAGGCATGTTGCATCCGATTTGCTCCGCCGCTCTCCTGGCCGCACTGCCGCTCGCCGGTTTATGGGCCGCCGATAATCAGTTGACGTCGGAGGAAACTGCGGCCGGCTGGACGCTGCTATTCAACGGTCACGATTTCAGCCATTGGGAAGATCCGGCCCAAAAGTCGCCGCCAGGCGATTCCTTCGTCATCGAAGATGGCTGCTTGAAAGCAGTGGCGCACCCGCGGATCGTAGAGGATCTTTTCAGCCAGGAGGATTACGGCGACTTCGAGTTGCAGTGGAACTGGAAGATCTCGCCCGCCGGCAACAGCGGCCTCAAGTACCGCATCCAGGATCGCGTACTCTTGACCGGACAGCCCTTCGCGCGGTTCGAGGACATGGTCAACCGGGCGCTGGCCAACCGGCCGGCCGGCCGCCCGAGCCGCGGCCAGGAATACGTGGTCGGCTTCGAGTACCAGATTACCGACAACGGCCGCAATTCCGATGCGTTGCATGCCGGCCCGCGTCATCAGACGGCGGCGCTGTACGACATTTTCCCTCCGCTCACCGACCGCACGCGGCCGGTAGGCGAATTCAACCACTCTCGCCTGATCGTGCGGGGCAAGCACATCGAGCACTGGCTCAATGGCGAGAAGGTTGTCGATGCCAGCCTGGACGCACCCGAGGTGGCCCGCGCCATGACGAAGCGGTGGGGCGAAGGTTCGCGGGTGTGGGAGCTGCTGGTCAAGCAGCCGCGCGCGCGCTGCCCCATTTCGCTCCAGAATCACGGCGACGAAGCCTGGTTCAAAAACATCAAGATCCGCCCGCTCAATTAGCGATGCCCCCGCAGGCCAGGTTTCTGGGCGGGCGATGCCGCCCTTTCCCGGCAAATCACTCCGTCACGAGCGTGATTCCGTTCGGTGCCGTCAGCGTTAGCGAGCGGTTTCGTGGTGCCGCCGAATCTCGCGGCCGCAGCGACACGGCAGTGACGTCCACGTAGGGCCGGGCGTGCCCTGCGCCTGCCCCAGCCCAGAGCATCTTGCCAACCCTACCTGCACCTACGCCACGGCTTTGGCGGCCAGAAATGTGGCGTAGCCGTGGTCCGTCTTCCCGATATGCTGCTTCAGCCAGTCCTCCACAAAGCTCAAAAGCCGGATGCTGATGCCGATTTGCCCGCTCTGAAACTCCTGGTAAAACTGGGAAACCTGGCGGGTCAAGGCGTCGTGTTGCACTTTGTGAGCCGCGTACTCGGGATAGCCGTGAAGCTGCATCAACCGTTCCTCGTACGCAAAATGAGCCGCCGTGTACTGCACCAGGCGGGTCAGGATTGTGCCCAGCCGCTCCTTGCCTTGGCCAGCGCTCATCGCCGCATAAAGCTCGGCGCCGATGGAAAAGAGCCCTTGATGCTGCACGTCTATGCTGGCAATGCCAGTGCTGAACTTGTCGTTCCACTCGAACATAGCCATGATATCGGCACATCCAGCCGGAACTTTAGCGGCGATTCCGTCTTGCGCGAGGCGCCATCTCTCCGCCGCCCCTGACCATCGTCCGCCCGCAGCGGCGGACTACGTGCACTACCCGACGCCGTGCCCCGTTTGGCGCGCTTAAGTGGTTCGAATCGGGAAGGTTGCCGGTCCTCCGGTTGTGCGAAATCCGCACACGCGTGTGGCCGCCGGTCGACACTACCAGCGATCACGCCGCGAGCTAACGCTTGCTATAATCGGAGCTTACCAGTGCCAGCGAGACGCGTCCTCAGACATTGCTCATGAAGTGTATTCCGGTAATCATCTTCTGCTCGGCGGCCTTATACGCCGCCGATTTCGTGAACGGGCAGGCCGCCCGCGCCGTCATCGGCCAGGTAACGTTCACCACCGCTGACCCGAATTCCAGCAACACGGTGATCGGCGCGGCTAACGGCATCGCATTCGCGGCCAACACGCTTTTCGTGGCGGATTCCAATATTATGGGAGCGGCGCCGGTCAACAACCGCGTGCTGATGTTCCAGAACATCTCCAGCCAACTGCCCGAACCGGACGCCGAACTGCCCTATCTGACCCCTTGCCCGGTCTGCGTAGGGACCGCGACCCTGGTGCTGGGCCAGCCGGATTTCATTATCAACACGATCAATACCATTGCCAGCCAGAATAATCTGGACCTCCCGTCGGCAGTGGCATCCGACGGCGTCCACCTGGTGGTGGCGGACACCTACCACAACCGCGTGCTGATCTGGAATCACTTGCCCACCTACAGCAACGCCCCGGCGGACGTGGTGGTGGGGCAGACGAATTTCACCAACTGGCAGTCGCTGCCCCTGACGACGCCGCCTACCGCGGGTTCGTTGCGCGGGCCGCAGGGTGTGTGGATCCAAAACGGCAAGCTGTTTGTGGCGGACACGCAGAACAACCGCGTGCTGATCTGGAATTCCATCCCCACCACCAACGGCAAAGCGGCCGACGTTGTGGTGGGTTTTTCCAACTTCACCACCTATGACGCAAACGCCGTTGCCAACCAGTCCACCAGCGCCACCGCCTCCAACATGCTGGACCCGGTCTCGGTCACTTCCGATGGCACGCACATGTTCGTCGCCGACCTCGGTTACAACCGGGTGCTGATCTGGAATTCGATCCCCACCAGCAACGGCGTGGCGGCCGATGTAGAGATCGGCCAGCCGAACATGACCAGTTCCGTGGCGGATAACGCTTACAGCGGGACTGCGGCAACCACGGCCGGCTCCACCGACGTGGAAGTCCCAGTGCTCTGCCAGGTAGCGTACGGCACGGATGCCAACAATGCCCCTACGTATCCGGGTTCCTGCAATTACACGCTGAACTTTCCGCGATTCGCGCTCTCCGACGGCACGCGGCTATTCGTCGCCGATGGCGGCAACGATCGCGTGCTGGAGTACGAGCAGATTCCGAAGAAAGACGCCCTTCCCGCCGATATCATTCTCGGCCAACTCGGCGGCACCGTCGATCAGGCGAGCAACGCGACCGATTCCATGAATACCCCGACCTCTCTGGCCTGGGACGGGACGAACCTCTACGTGGCGGATCCGTATAACCGGCGCATCAACGTCTACACTCCCATGCCCGTCACGCTCCCCTACCAGGCGGTTGTCAACGCCGCCAACGTGAGCGTCACCGCCAGCGGAACAATCACCTTCGGCGGCGCCATCCACGATGGCGACGTGCTGACCGTCACCACCGGTTGTGGGGGTCAGGGATGCATATCGACGAACACGGAAACTTACACCTACCAGGTGGGGGTCACTGACTCCATTGCGGACGTCATGAACAGCATTGTCGCGGAGATGAATGCGAGCAACAGCGGCGACGGCGATCCGAACGTGACTGCCGCCGTGGACGCGGGCAATTCCCAGGTGGTTCTCACCTCCAAGGTTCCCGGATCGAACGGCAATAGCATCACCTATTCGGCGTCTACCTCTACCGGCGCGCAACTCACGGCCAGCATCGCCAACGATGGCACCTTATCCGGCGGCGGCGGAGCGGCCAATGTCGGGCCCGGAACGATCGTCACCATCAACTCCGACCCAAGGTTCACGTTCGGCCCCAACACGGTCGCGGCCGACCTGTCGCAGCCGACTTTGCCCACCGAATTGGGCGGGGTGGAAGTGTATTTCAACGGCATCCAGGCGCCGCTGTATTTCGTTTCCCCGACACAAATCAACGCTCAAATCCCGTGGGAGATACCCATCACCACCACCTTAACCACCAACCTCAACAGCATCAACGCCTATGTGCGCTCGGTGATGAGCGACGGCAGCATTCAGGTCACATCACCGGTGGCGGTATCCATCGTTCCCGCCAACCCGGGTATATTTTCGATGTCGGACAATCCGCGGATAGCGCAGGCCTATCACGCCCTGAGCCAGGCGCACGGCGTGGTCTCAATTGACGGCACGGCCGCAGCCGGGGACTCCGAAACCGTCACCATAGGCAGCCGTAACTACACTTACACCACGGCGCCCGGCGATACCCTGGACTCCATCCGCGACAACCTGGTGGCTCTGATCAACACCGATCCGCAAGTCACCGCCTATGCGGCCACGGATTTCGACCGCATTGTCCTGCTGGCCCGCGTGGCAGGTCCCGATGGCGACGGTATCATTTACAACGCCAGCGCATCGAGTGGGGCGAGCACCACCATGACCCCCTTTGGCACCGCCCTCTGCTGCGCCAATATCAAGGGCGCCCCGGTCACACCGCAGAACCCGGCTTCCGCGGGCGAGATCATCGACGTTTACGCTACCGGGCTGGGACTGCCGATCATCACCCCCCTGAACCAGGGCCTGATCACGACGGGATCGATTTACCCCATCGGGGCGCCGCCGACGGCGCAACCCGACACCCCGTGCTGTTTTGTTTCCGCCATAGCCGGCGGCACGTCCGCCGACGTGCTGACCTCCACTTTGCTGCCGGGCACCTTCGCCACTTTCCTGGTGGAGCTGCACCTCAACGCCAACCTGCCCACCAAGTGGGACACGGTCCTCACCATCGCCCAGGCTACATTCGTCAGCTACCCGGTGACAATTCAGGTGCAGGGTCCGACCGGCCAATAATTGGGGCGCGGGCAGTCCTGCCTGCTGTGTCGAGAGTCCTCTCGACACTTTCTGATGCGCGCCGTAGCCGAACGCGAATTTCAACCGTACAGCTTCCGAACCTGATCGCGCACTGCGGCCGGCACCAGGTGCTCCCAGGCGCCTCCGGCGGCAATCCGCCGCCTCACCTCCGAGGCTGACACATGGTCGAACTCGCCATCCAAATCCAGCCGGCCGATGGCGTGCGCGAGCCTTGGCGGCGCAGCGTACTCACCGCCGCGCGCCGCCACCAGCAAACCAAATTCCCGGAGAATTTCTTCGATGGCGCCCGGCGTGCCGTAGTCCCAATGAACGATGCGCTCCGCGGCGTCGCGCCCGCATAACATCGAGACGCGCACGTTACCCCCATATGCGGCGCGGCACTCCCGTGCGATCTCGATGAAGAGACCCCCCTCCGCGGAAGCCACGGAGAAGGAGGGAGAGCCCACGGCCAGTGCCAGCAACAAGGCCGCACGTGCTTCGAACCCGGCGCCCGTATATTCCTTGTGCGGAAAGTGTCGCGGTAGCACGAATACCACCTCGTCCACCTGGGACAGGGCTGCGCGCGCCAGCGCCAGATGCGCCACGGTGACGGGGTTGAAGGCGCCCGGCAGAATGCCTATATGCAAAGGCTGGCCTGGCGCGCGGTGTAGAAATTCCACTCGGGGGTTCGCTTTCTGCAAAAAGATAACACGCTTCCGTTGCGCCACAACCCCCAAATCTATTGGGCGCGCGCCTGAGTGGTGTGTAACTTCGCGCACGTCTGCGGCAGATTGGCAGTTGCGCTTCGCAAAAACACGAAGGGCGCGGGATGTTCCCGCGCCCCTTGTGCAGACACCAGAACCAGGACGTTGAACCGGTGAACTTTATGCCGCGTCGGCCAGAAACTCGTCTGCCGGGTCGCCAGGTTCGGATTCGAATTCGTGACGGTCGGCAGCTTCCTGGCACGTAATGCAGTACTTCGTCCAAGGCACTGCGTCCAGACGCTTCGGCTTGATCTCCTCTTCGCAATGCAAACAGGTTCCGTAGCTTCCGTCGGCAACGCGCGCCAGCGCGCTATTCACCTGGCGCAGCAGACTGGACTCACGATCCAGCGTGCGAATCGCGAACTCGCGTTCCCCCGCGAGTTGCACCTCATCGAGCGCGTCCGGCGTCTTTTCGATCGCAATCTCGTCGCGCTTCCGCAGCCCAGCCGCCAGCTCCGCCCGCTTCGTTTCCAGCACCCTTCGATATTTTTCCAACTCTGTCCTATTCATGGTCCTTCTCCCTTCGGCCAACGGTTTATTTCTTTTGATTTCTTTCCCTTGGCCTCTCTCCAGCAGTACCTGTATAGACGGCAAATGCCGCCAAAAGTTTCATCGGGGCCACCCCCCTCGTTAGGGCTACTAGCCCGTCGCCACCCCAGTGGCGGCTAGGTGAGTCCGTACAGAGCAACCCAAATGCCAAATCGGCCTGCGATCTCTTCCGCCCGAGTAAATGACGCAATCGCACCAGTTCTCTATCGGCGGAATCCAAAAAACCTTCAGTGACTGTCAATGGGGAATCGGCCTGCAAAAACTTCCGCGCCCGGCCCGTGCTGCCACGGCTCATCCGGCCCAACACCGGCACACTCCCGTGCCTGTGCGGCGGCGCAACGGAGCGCCCCAAGCGATTCAACCCTTCATTTTCTCAACGGATTGGCGCCAGCTCACGGGCGCTGCCCTCGCCGTCCCGCTGGCCGGAGCCGCCAGCATGGACCGGCTCTCGCATCCCCGCGCGCTTACCGAAACCGCGCTTCACAATTAGATGCGGAAGTCCGCCCGCGGATTCAGTATACACCCGGGTGCAACTGTGCCAGGCCCTCAAGCCAGGCGTTCCGCCAGGTCGGCGTTTGTCTCGCCCGGCCACCCGCACCTACCGCGAAGCGGCAATTTCAGCCGCGTCTTACAATATTTACTTCAACCCCGGTCGAAATTGACACTCCGACAGGAAATAATTTTGCGCGATCAAACCGAAATTCGCCAGCGAATTTGCGCCGCCGCCGCGATCGCTTTTTTCCTGTTGTCCGGAATAGCCTTTATCGGCAGCCTTGGCATCGAAGCGGATGAGGCTTTGCCGGCGGGCCCGCTCTATCAGCCTAAGTATTGGTATTACGCCTTCCACCTTGGACACGCCCGCATCCCGCTGATGCACATGAGCTACCTGGGCACGCTCAAGACATGGATCTGGCGCCCTATCTTTCATCTTTGGGGCACCGGCGTCTGGCCGCTGCGCCTCCCCGCCTTGCTGGCCGGAGCCGCCAGCATCTGGATCTTCTACCGCTTCCTGCGCTTGACGGTGGGCGCCCGCGCAGCGGTCATTGGATGCGTCATTCTGGCCGCCGATTCGCAGTACCTGCTGACCACGACTTTCGACTGGGGCCCGGTGGCACTGCAGCACCTGTT
This sequence comes from Bryobacteraceae bacterium, assembly GCA_049698695.1. Lineage (GTDB taxonomy): Bacteria > Acidobacteriota > Terriglobia > Bryobacterales > Bryobacteraceae > Bog-375. The sequence continues at coordinate 23,710 of JBAVYH010000205.1, forward strand.
GATCGGCGCCGGCCTGCTGCTGCTGGTAAAGTTCCACCGCTCAGCGAACTCTCTCTTTCTGGCTGCGGGCTTTTTCCTGTTTGGCCTGGCGGTTTGGGACAAGATGCTGGCGGGCTGGATGCTCTCCGGGCTGGCGATTGGCGCCTTGGCAACCATACCGCGCGAAATTCGAGCGGCATGGAGCGGCCGGCGCCTGGCCATTGCCTCGCTCGCTCTCCTGGCCGGCGCGTGGCCCGTGGCGCTCTCCGGCATCCACGACCACTTCGCGGTGCTGCGCGAGAACGCCGGCCGCACCGCGGTCGACTTGCGCGGCAAGATCACCATCCTCCAGCGCACCGTCGATGGTGAAGGACTCTTCGGCTACATGTTCGCCGAGGACGACCAAACGCCCGCCCCGCGCGCCGCCGCCACCCTGGCCCAGCGCCTCAGCGCAGGAATCTCGGAGCGCTTCGGCCATCCGCGGCGCAGCTTGCAGCTTTATGCCTGCCTGCTCGCGCTGCTGCTGGCGCCGCTGGCGCGCCGCCGGGACCTGCGGGCCATCTTGTTCGCGCTCATCGCCGTGGCGGTCGCCTGGATCGAGATGGCCACTACCCCCTCCGCCGGCGGCAGCGTCCATCACACCATTCTGTTGTGGCCTCTGCCGGCGATGATCATGGCCGTCTCCTTCGCCGCGGCTTCGCGCCGGCTGGGCCGTGCCGGCATTCCGGCAGTTGCCGCCATATTGGCTCTGCTGGTTGCTTCCGATGTTCTGGTCACCAACGAGTATTTCTGGAAATCCGTCCGCAACGGCGGCAGCCGCACCTGGAGCGACGCCATCTTTCCCCTCTCCACCGATTTGCTGGCGATGCACCCGGCCGCGGTCTACTGTGCCGACTGGAACATCCTCGAGAGTCTGCGGCTAATCGATCGGGGAGCGCTGCCGCTGCGCGTCGGCATGGACCCGGCCCCCGCGCCGGACATGAGCCCGGCCGACCGCCAGTGGCTGCTCGGCATGATCGCTGCGCCGGACGCCATCTGGGTGACGCACGTGCCGGACATGGAGTTCTTCCCGGACGTTCGCCCGAAGCTCGACCGTTTCGCCGCGGCTGCTGGTTTCGACCACCGCTTGCTCGCGGTCATCCGTGACGCACACGGCCGGCCGACCTTCGAGCTATATCGTTTTCAAAAGCAGGCGCCGTAAACGGTGCCGCTGGGGCACCGGCAGTCCTTGCCGCCGGCTCGGGCTGTCTCAATCAGACACATTTTGCCAGGGGACGACACAAGCGGTCCGGCTTCCGCCCGGCGTTGGCAGGTCGGGGACCGGCCCCACTCACTTGGCGGTAAATGCCACCGAGGCGACGGTGTCCGCCCAGGACATCGTCAGAGTGCCTTCGTCGCCTTCCTTGCTCAGCTTGATGGTGAACGTTTCCACCGGTGCGTCGGGCTTGCTCAGCTTCATCACCACGCGGCCGAGGTCCTTGGCCGGGTCCTCGGTGGTGGCACCGCCCATCTTGATGCCCCATTGTCCGGTTTCCTTATTGATGATCAGCGTCCACTGGTTCTCCTCCGGCAGCACGTAGAGCGAGTAATCGCCCTTGGGCACCGTGAGGCTGCCGATCGTCAGGTCTGCATCGGTATGCAGCAGCGTGGCCTGGTTGGCGCCGGCGCGCCACACCTCGCCATACGGAACCAATCCGCCGAAAATCTTGCGGCCGTGTGTGGAAGGAGCGTGATAGCTGATGCGAATCTGCTTGTCCCCGAAAGCCACCGTTGTGGTAGCGGCCGGGCTCGTGTAGTGCGGCGCCTGCGCCAGGGCAATGCCCACGGCAAGGCAGCCTATCCAGATACGGTTCATTTTGTCTTTCCTTTCGTAAAAAGTATACTCCGCCAGCACGCGCCTGCGCGACGCGGTCGGGCTGAAATTTCCATACGTGACAATGGCTCGCGCGAATTGGCCAAGACCGAAGAACATTCCATTTCGATGTCGGACACCCCGGCGCACCGCCTTCGCGGCTTGCAACCGGCCGCGTGCTGGGGCATGGTAAGAGGAGATGTCATTCGAGTTCTTGCGCGGCGTGGTGGGCATCATCGGCATCGGCTGCGCGCATATGCTGGCACGCGTCCTGGTGAGCGTGCGCAAGGGCCAGACGAAACCATCGCGCCTCTACGGCTGGGTCTTTCGCACCCTGATCTGCTTCGGCGCCGTGGCGTTGCGGCATGGGCTCGATCTCACGGACCTGGTGATCTGGGGCCTCGCTCTGGCTGCGTTCGCCGGCGGCTGGTGGGACGCCTCCCGCGAAAAGCCAGTCGAAGACCTGACGCACCAGATCTTCCCCGAGGACGACGACAAACCGTAGGGGCCGGGCATGCCCGGCCCGGCGCTCCACCACGCACGGATCCATCTCCATAGGCACGCCACCTCCTGAGAAAACTGAATCGTGCTGGAGAGCACGCACGTACGATTTAAATCGTTGACATACGTTTTTAATCGTTGTACGATTCCTGCAAATGGCACTCACCCGCTCGGATCGCGATCCAAAATCTCTGCCGCTTCCCACCGACGCTGAAATCGACATCCTGGCCGTTCTCTGGCGGATGGGACCGGCGACGGTGCGCGAGGTCCACCAGGAACTCGGCAAGGACTGCGGCTACACCACCACGCTGAAGCAGATGCAATTGATGATGGAGAAGGGCCTGCTCATCCGCAGCGAGCGTTTTCGCTCACACGTCTACGAAGCCGGCGTACCCAAAGAACAAACTCAGAAACAGATCGCCGGCGACCTGCTGAAACGCGCCTTCGATGGGTCGGCCAAAAGCCTCGTGATGGGCGCTCTCGCAGCGGAACCCGCTTCGCGTCAGGAGTTAGCCGAGATCCGCAAGATGCTGGAAGAATTTGCGGAAAGGAAAGGACGCTCTCGATGAACGCCATCCAGTTCCTCTCGTCACAGCCTTGGGTGGAACGCCTTGGCTGGACCCTGATTCACTTTCTCTGGCAGGGTGTAGTGATTTCAGCTCTCTACGCCGCCGTCCGCAAAGGCATACCGCGCTCGTCCAGCCCGAATACGCGATACATCCTCGCCTGCGTGGCACTCGCAGCCATGCTGGCCGCTCCATTCGCGACCTGGTACCTGATGCGCCCGGCGGACGCGGCTCCCATTGCGGCCCACCTCGCCGGCCGCGCTGCCTCTGCGGCTCCTGCCGCGATCATCGCTTTGCCCGCATCCGTCAGCGCGGCCATTCCTGACGTGCGGGCGGGACAGTTCTTGCCCTGGGTGGTTGTGATCTGGCTTGCCGGCGCGATGGCGTTTTGGGTGCGTTTGTTGGGCGGATGGGTCGTCGCCGCGCGCATGCGATCCACCCTGGTTCGGCCTGCGCCGCCGGAATGGCGGCAGACGCTCGGCGAACTCGGCGCCCGGATTGGCCTCTCACGCCCGGTGCGGTTGTTGGTGTCCGCGCTGGTCGAGGTGCCAACCGTCGTCGGCTGGCTTCGTCCCGTCGTGCTGGCGCCGATGGGGGCGCTTACCGGCTTACCGGCTGAGCAAATGGAAGCGCTCCTGCTTCACGAACTGGCGCACATCCGCCGGCACGATTATCTGGTCAACATGCTGCAAAGCGTGGCCGAGGCGCTGCTGTTCTACCATCCCGCGGTCTGGTGGGTGTCGGGGCATATTCGCGTCGAGCGGGAGATGTGCTGCGATGACGTTGCCGCACGGGCCGCCAGCGACGTGTTGGCGTATGCGCGCGCTCTGGCGGAGCTGGAATCGTACCGCCCGGCCCACGCTAATGCCACCGTCGACGCCAATGGCGGTTCGCTGGCGGACCGCGTTTCGAGGCTGCTGGGTCAGTCCCGGCCGGCATCGCAAACACGCTCCGGGACGGGAATCGTCCTCACTGCGATTCTCCTGATCATCACGGCTGTCGGCCTGTTCGGCCAGTCCGATGCCACGCCGCGATTTGAGGTCGCTTCGGTCAAACGAAATATCTCAGCCCCGACACATATGATCGTCAGACCGCGTCCTGGTGGCGGACTGTTTGCGGAAAACGCTCCGCTGATAATGCTGATCGAGAACGCCTATGGCGTTCAAGCCTTTCAGATCTCGGGAGGTCCAAGCTGGATTCAATCCGACGGTTATGACATCGAAGCCAAGGGGGACGCGAAAGCCAGCCGGGCCGAGACTTTTCTCATGCTGCGATCGCTCCTCGAAGACCGGTTCCAGCTCAAGCTACACCGCGAAACGAAGGAACTCCCGGTCTATGCGCTTACCGCGGCAAAAGGCGGCCTCAAATTGCAACCGCCGAAGGAAGGTGGTTGCATTCCAGTTGGCCCGAACGAGACGTTGTCGCCCCCCGCGCCAGGACAGCCTGCACCCGGTTTTCCCTGCGGCAGGGTAGGGGTACATGGTGAATCGTCTGGGGTACGCATGGAGGGAGGAAAGGTGGCCATGCCGGAGTTCATCAGGATGCTTTCGATGGTGTTGGGCCGCCCTGTTGTTGATAGGACCGGGTTCACCGGAACATTCGATCTCCGCCTGGACTTTACCCCGGATGAGGCGGCCGCCGGCCTGCCGCGTTCCGCCGGGGCAGGCAATCCCGAAGGCCCCCCGGCTGCAACTGACTCCACCGGCCCGCCGGCGATCTTCACCGCCATCCAGGAGCAACTCGGGCTGAAGCTCGAATCGGCCAAGGGCCCGGTCGAGGTCCTGGTCATCGATCATGTCGAAAGACCGTCTCAGAACTGACTTGTATTTCGGCGCGGGTTTTCAATAGGTTCCTATCCAGGACTTACGCTGCCCGGAGCTGGGCGCGGATCGACGCAAGAGCCGGTTGCAAGATGCTCTCGCGATCGACTCCGTAGCGGATCTTGGCGGTTCCGCCCGCATTCACGAAGCGCGCGTCGGTCACACCAATGAAGCCAAACACGCTCCGCAGGTATGGCTCAACGAAGTTCATCGCGGACGAGGGCGAACCTTGCTCATATACGCCGCCGGAAGCGGTTATGAAAGTGGCCTTCTTGCCGGCAAGCAGGCCGACTGGCGCGCCGTTCTCGTATACGAACGTTTTCCCGGCTCGCACCACCTGGTCAATCCAGAGCTTGAGGACCGAGGGGATGGAAAAGTTGTGCATCGGGACACCGAACACATACTCGTCGGCCGCTTTGAGCTCCGCGATGAGTTCATCGGAATCCGCGAGGATCTCCCGCTGGCGCGCCGTGAGGCTGCCCTCGGGAGTGTAGGCGGCCCCGATCCATTCGGCACTGACCGGCTGCAGTCTGGTGTTGGCCAGGTCGCGGGTGATGACGTTGCCGTCCGGGTGCTTTCGCTGCCATTCCCGGACGAACTCGGCTGTGAGTTGGCGGCTGAATGATGTGTCCTTGCCAAGAGGGCTCGAATCAATTCGAAGAAGGGTTGCCATCGGATCTTTTCTCCTTTACAACAGTTGATGCATAGACGACATCTGTCGATCCACGGAAAAACGACGAATGTTGTTTTATACTGATAGCGGAAAGGCATTTGGGGACAGCTATGGCTGAGAAAAGCTGCCAGACTCTCGATCCGCGCATCCGGCGTACCCGCCAGCTACTCCAGCAATCCCTGGAGAGGCTATTGAAAAAGAAGGAGTTCGATCAACTGTCGGTGCAGGACATTACGGATGCAGCGATGCTAAATCGAGCTACCTTCTACGACCACTACGCGGATAAGTTCGCACTGCTGGAGTGTATGGTAGGCAGCCGGTTCCACGAACTGCTGGCGGAGCGAAAGGTACAGTTCGACGGCACCTGCGCGTCGGCTCTGAAGGGGATTGTGCTGGCGGTCTGCAGTTATCTGACGCGAATGCAGGGTTCGAACTTCGAGCGGCAACTGGAGCCGCATATGGAGTCGGCAATCATCGCGGTGGTGCGGCGGATGCTCCTCGACGGGCTCACACGCCATCCTGAGGAGAACGCGATCGGCCCCGAATTGATCGCGGCGGCGGCAAGTTGGGCGATCTATGGCGCGGCCAAGGAGTGGGCCCAAACGACCAATCGATGCGCGCCGGAGGACATCGCAGATCAAGTAATGATGCTGGTTGCTCCCATTCTCCCTCTAACGCCTGAGCCTGCGCGGCATTCTGCGATGTGACGCCGCCTATGCCCGCTCGGTTGCGGGCACAAGCTGCGGGCGCGCCGCACGCCGGCCGGTCCACCACAGTTTGGCGGCGGCCAATCCGACCATCAGCACGCCCAGCGATACCGTAGCAACGGCCGTTTGCGAAATCGTCAGGTTGTGGTGCAGAAACCTTGTCCAGCCGCCGTACACAAGAACCACGTGCACCCAATAGACCATGAGTGACGTCTTGCCCAGCGTCTGCATCCAGCTCCACCCGGCGCCCGCGCCGTATTCGGTCCAAAGGTAGGACCCAGCCAGGCACGCCAGAATGACGCCGGTGCGAATCAGAACCAGCGTCGGGCTGTCGGTCCAGAAATTGGACTTCGGGTAGATCGAGTAAGGAAGATTGGAAAAATACTGGTTGGTGAAGATCAGCGCGATGCCGATCAGCACCGACCATTGCATCAGCCGGTCCATGCGCGCGTCGGCCGTGCGTTTCACCGCCAGCCCGGCTGCAATGCCGAATCCAACATACGAGGCGCAGGGAAAGAACGGGAAGTGGCCGCGCCCCGCGCTCGGCACCAGGTACTCGCGCAACAGCGGCGGCGCCCAGTCCCAGGGAAGGTTCGCCATCAACGGCGACAGCATGGCGACACCCGCGGCGCCGAGCACGGCAAACCGCATGCGCCCTTCGTCGCCGAACGCCGCCGCCGCTGCAAACGCCGCCAGCGCCACCGCCATGCAGTTGAGAATATCCACTTTGGTCAGTTCCTGCAGGCTGCCGCCGGGAAGGCTGCCCAGCCAATTGGTGAAGCGGAACAGCAGCGCGATCACCATGATGTAACCCGCGCGCCGCATTGCCGTCACCCAGCGGCGCCACGGGCTGACGGCGCGCCGCGCCATGCTTTCCATCTGGAACGCGGTTGTCATCCCGGCCATGAACAGGAACAGCGGCGCCGCCATGCCGCCCACGAACTGCGACAGCACGTAAGGGCCGCCGTCGCGCGTATCCATGCGCGCAAAGGCGTTGAACGCGTGGCACTCGATCATGATGACCACTGCCAGCCCGCGCATCCAGTCGAGAAAGGGGAATCGTTTCACTTCGGAATCTGCCTGTGCTTACAGCTTACCCAGTGCACCTTAGCACAATTTGTTCCCGCGAAGCCGGGCGCGGCCGCTGCGAGGGAGGCTGGCGGCCAGCCGATGTGCCATATCGTGTTGATTCCCAACGGCGCCCGCTGCCGCCAGCATTTTCTAATCCAAGAATGAGCCTGAAGGGCTGAAATCTGGTTGGCGCAGTGCCGGGCTCCTTTCGCTGGGTTTTCTTGTTCGTTTTCGGGGGAATAGACCGTCGTTGCCGGCACGGTGGGAAT
>JBAVYH010000206.1:0-88160 GCA_049698695.1 Bryobacteraceae bacterium
ATGCTGAGCGCAAGCTCTCGCGGCGCGGTAGGCTCGACGATCTGCGGCGCGGCCAGCAACGGGCGCTGCGCAGGTGCCCGCGCGTGGTCTACCGGCGGCACGAACGTGCGGACGCGCTTGGGCGGCGCTACCGCAAGCAGGTTCGGCAGCTTGAGAGCCCGCGGCAGCGTAATCTCCGGGGCGGGAACGCGGATCAGTTGCGGCGGCCGCGGCAGCTCGATTTTCCCCGCCACAATCTGTTGCTGGAACCGGCGGAGCGCGCGCGCCGGCTTCGCTTCCGGCGGCTCGGCCGGCTTGATCTCCGGCAGTTTGTCACGCAGGTTGTACCAGATGATGTGCGCTTCGTAGGGCCGGATCTCCTGGTTGTACACCGGGCGCGGGTCGCGCGGCGACACGGCCGGGCTGAGCACCACGGACAGGAATGCCGCCGCGTGCAATAACCCCGAGGCTGCGAATGCCGGTGACCGGGAGCGCGCCCCGCCGCGCCGGATCAGCACCCTCACGTCACAGCTCCCTGCGCGTACCGCCAAACCCGTTGGTCGGCGCGACCCCCTGCACGTGCTCAATCGTACGCTGCCGCGGAACGTAATCCGCCAGGTATTGGTTCAGTTGTTTGAGCCGCGCAACTTCCGACCGCTGCTGCAACAGCGTACTCAGAAATTCGAGGTCGGGCAGGATCTGCGCTAGTTGAAAACTGAGCTGCGGGTCTGCCAGGTCGGGCTCGCCGCGGTCATGAGCTCCGCCCAGTTTCTGTAGCGAGCGGAAATGGCGCAACACCTGTTTGCGAATTTCGGGTTCCGGTGCCGCCGTATCTTCGTCATCGAAGTAGCGCGCCTCGGCCCGCAAGTAGTCCAGCTCTTCATCGAGCGATACGATTTCGAAACGCCTCCGGCCACGGGTCAAAATGTCCATGCGCCCATCGGGATATCGATCGATAACCTTTTCCACCGCCACGCTGCAACCGGCGGTGGCGATGCCCCGTTCGCGGGCAAGTACGATGCCAAATTCGTCTTCCTGCCGGATCGCTTCCCCAACCATGAGCTTGTAGCGCTCTTCAAAAATGTGCAGCGGCAGGCGCGTTCGCGGAAAAACGACAACCCGCAAGGGGAACAACGGGAGCAGCCGCGAAGGCATGGTACTATTATGGCGTTTCTTGGGTGGGGCATGCTTCAGCTTGCCCGGACCAGGACGAGCCGCACGCCCGACAAACACGGTGCGCGCACCCGCCGCCGTATGGCCATGAGGATTGAAGGCAAGGTCGCGATCATCACCGGCGCTTCGGAAGGCATCGGAGCGGCGTGCGCCGCGGAGTTTGCGCGGGCGGGCGCCAGGCTCTCCTTGTGCGCCCGCTCCGAAGAAGGATTGCGGTGCGCCGGCGGCGGGCAGGCGTTGGTCACCGCCGGCGACCTCACCGACGAAGCCGTGCGGCGGCGGCTGGTGGACCGGACGCTGGAGCGGTTTGGCGCCATCGATATCCTGATCAATAACGCCGGCATCGGCTTGTACATTCCCTCCTGGGAAGCGCCGGAAGCGGAAGTGCGCCGCCTGATGGAGCTGAACTTCTTCGCGGTGCTCTGCCTCGTCCAGCTTGTCGCGCCGCACATGCGCGCGCGGCGGAGCGGAACCATCGTCAACGTGGGATCGATCGGCGGCAAGGTCGTGTTGCCCTGGATGACGGTGTACAGCGCGTCGAAATACGCCGTCGGCGCGCTCACCGAGGGGTTGCGCATGGAACTGCGCCGCGATGGCGTCCGCACCATGCTGGTGTGCCCCGGCTACGTGCTCACCGAATTTCAGCGGCACAGCGTGGGCGACGTTCCGCCGGCGGTGGTGAGGGGCCGGCGTTTCGCCATCACGGCCGCCCAATGCGCCACGGATATCTGCCGCGGCGTGGAGCGCGACGCGCGCACGGTGATGTCGCCGCGCGTGGGTTGGCTGATGGTGGCGCTGGCGCGTATGCTGCCGAGCGCCGTGGACGCGCGCATGGCGCGCATGAATGGAACGGCATGAACCTGCGGCTTAAGCAGACTCCGGGCATCTACCTGCTGGGCTTCATGGCCTGCGGCAAATCCACCGTGGGACGCCACTTGGCGCGGCGGCTGGGCTGGAGCTTCTTCGATTTGGATGACGAAATCGAGGCGGCGGAGAAAACCACCATCGTGCAGATCTTCGATACCCGCGGCGAAGCCGAGTTCCGGCGCATCGAAAGCGAGATGCTGGAGCAGCACGTGCGCTCCATCGAGCACGGGCGCGCGGCCGTGCTGGCGTTGGGCGGCGGAGCGTTCCTCTCGCCGGCCAACCGTGAGCTGGTGGCGAGTAACGGCGTGAGCGTCTGGCTGGATTGCGATTTCGAACGCATCGGGCGGCGCGTGGCATGGGCCACGCACCGGCCGCTGGCGCGCGATCCGGAGAAACTTGCCGCGCTCTTCCACGAGCGCCGCGACATCTACCGGTTCGCTGACGTCCACGTTCCGGTCGAGACGGACGATGCGGACGCCGTCGCCACCGCCATTTTGGCGCACCCTTTCTTCCAATGACTCGCCGCTCGCTGCGGCGCCAGGCAGCCGCCATTTTTCGAGCCGCGCTGCGGGCGGCCGATCCGCACGATGCAGTGCTGCGCCACCTCGCGAGGCGCGACTATTCGCGTTTCCACCACATCTACGTGATCGGTGCGGGCAAGGCGGGCGCTTCCATGGCGCGAGCCGCCGAGCGCGCGCTGGGAGGACGGATCACCGGCGGCCTGGTCAACGTCAAGTACGGCCACCTCGCCAAACTGCGCCGCGTCGAGTTGAACGAATGCGGACATCCGGTGCCGGACGAGCGCGGCGTGGCCGGCGCAGAACGAATCGCGGAGATCGCCTCCTCGGCTGGCGCCGGCGACCTGGTGCTGTGCCTGATTTCCGGCGGCGCCTCGGCCCTGCTGCCGTTGCCCGCGCCGCCGGTTACGCTGGCCGAAAAACAGGAGGTAACGCGGCTGCTGCTCGCCTCGGGCGCGGATATCCACGAGATCAATTGCGTCCGCAAGCATCTGTCGGCCATTAAGGGCGGGCAACTGGCGCGCCTGGCTTGGCCGGCCACGGTGGAAGCGCTCCTCGTTTCCGACGTCATTGGCGACAACCTGGACGTGATCGGCTCCGGCCCGGCCGCGCCCGATCCATCGACCTTCGCGGATGCAGCGGAAGTTCTCGATCGGTACGGCATTCGCGACAAGGTCCCGGCGGCAGTGCGCGCGCGCATCGATCAGGGCGTGGCGGGCACGCTTGACGAAACTCCCAAACCGGGGGACAAGCTCTTTGCGCGCGTCCGCAACACGGTTGTGGGCGGCAACCGGCTGGCGCTCGATGCGGCGGCGCGTCACGCGCGGCAACTTGGCTTTCGTACTTTGGTGCTTTCGAGCTCGGTCGCGGGCGAGACGCGGGAGATAGCGCGCATGCATGCAGCCATTGCGCGCGAAGTGGCGGAGTTTGGCCGGCCGGTGCAGCCGCCCGCGTGCATCATCACTGGCGGCGAAACCACAGTCACGCTGCGCGGCGACGGCCTGGGCGGCCGCAACCAGGAATTCGTGCTGGCGGCGGCACTCGATATCGCCGGCCTTGACAACGTGGTGGTGTTCAGCGCCGGCACCGATGGTACCGATGGGCCTACCGACGCGGCCGGCGCCACCGCCGACGGAGATACGCTGCGCCGCAAGCCGGACGCCCGCCGCTATCTGGATGCCAACGATTCCTACCATTACTTCGAATCGCTGGGCGACCTGGTGATTACAGGGCCCACTAACACCAACGTGGCGGATGTAAGAATCCTCTTAATCGGGCGGCGCGCATGAGTTTCTGGCGGAAGGAAGTAATCGACTTCGCGCTGAGCCACGAAACGGTCCGGCAGATGGACGCGCACCGCGCGTGGATTCAGCGCGAGCCCGCCAATCCGCGGCCCTATTATTACCTGGCGCAGTTCTACCGCATGGAAAACCGCATGGAGCAAGCGCTGGGACTATTGTTAGAAGCCGTGCGCCTCGATGCCACCTTCGCGGATGCACACGCCGCGCTCGCCGAAATATACGCCGTTCGCGCCGACTACCCCGCCGCCTGGCGCCACGCCCGCCTGGCCGAGCAAAATGGCAACCCACGCGGGGTGGAGCTACTCAGGCGGTATGGGGTGGGCGAGTAAGCCGGGGAACGGGTCACTGCTTCGGCACGGGTTGCAACTTGATATTTAGTCTCGGCTACTCCTGCTTCCACGACCTGCCAGCCGCCCACAACACGGCGGCTAGCACTAGGGAGCATGCGGGAATAAGATACATGGCTTGATGTAAGCCGATGGCGCGAGCGGCCTCTGGAGCCACGCCCCCGATAGCAGCCGCGCGGGCGAAATGGTCGCTGAGGCGGCCGGTTACCAGCGGGCCGAATGAGGCGCCGCATAGGTACATCGCCAGGTAGTAAGTGGCCATGGCGGTGCCGCGTAACTGCGCCGGCACGATGTCCTGGATGGCGGCATAGACTAAGCCGTAGTAAGTCTGCCACAAGCCATAAGCCAGCATGAGGAGTAACACTGCGGCGACCACGCTGCCGGCGGGCTGAGCAATGGCGGCGAAGGCGGGCAGAGTGGCGAGAGCGGCGGCAGCGGCAGCCAGCAGCAAGCGGCGCCGGCCGAGGTCGCGGGTCACCCGATCGCCCAGGTATCCGGCAGCCAGCGCGCCGAGGACGCCGGCGGCGCCCGAGCCAACTCCGCTCCAAACGCCGGCGCGCGCCACCGACAGGCCGTGATAGCGGGTGAGAAACGCCGGCAGGAACAGCGAGAAGCTGTAGAGCATGAAATTGACGATGGCGCCTGAGGCGGCGATCCACCAGAAAGCGGGGATGCGCGCCAGCAGCCAGGGGCTGGGACTGCCGGCGGGTTGTGTTGCGGCATCGCGGCTGACCACTCCCTCACGGCCGGGGCTCGGCTCGAAAGAACCGTGCCTCGAACAAGAACGGTCGCGGCTCGGGTTGGAGGCGTGAGCGTCAGAGGCCGGAAAAACGTTCGCCCGCAAGCGGGCGCTGGCAGGTTGAAACCTGCCCCACCTGGGCTCGCGGAGGGAAAGCAGCGCCGGCACCAGCGCCACCGCGGGCATTGCGGCCAGCACTAGCGCGACGCGCCAGCCCCAGGCCTGCGCGACCGGACCGCCCACCGCAAAGCTGAGAAAACCGCCGATAGGGACGGCCATCATGAAGATGGCCATGGCGCGCGCGCGGCGGCCGGCCGGCACCAGGTCGCCGATCCAGCTTGTGGCGGCGGGGGCGCAGGTGGCTTCGCCGATCCCCACTCCCAGGCGCGTGGCGAGCAACATCCCATAACTGGAGGCGAGCCCGCCGAGGGCGGTAAGCGCGGCCCACACGCTGACGCCGATTGCCAGCAGACGCTTACGGCTCCAGATATCGGCCAGCCGCCCGAGCGGCAAGCCAGCCACCGCGTAGAGCAGCGTGAAGGCCGTGGCAAGCGTGGCGAGCCGGGTATCGGAAAGACCGAACTCGCGGTGCAGCGGTTCGATCACCGCGCCCAGCACCTGCCGGTCGTAAAAATTGAGAACGTTGACGAGGAAAAGAACCAGCAGCGGGGCGGTCGCAGCCGCCCCGCGGCCTGGGTTCACAGCTTGATCTCGGAGTCTTTGAGATTCTTATCTGGAGCCTTGGGTTGTTTGGGCGGAGCGGGCGCGGCGGGAGTGTCGGGCGGGCGCACGGATTCTTCGCCCTTGCGTACTTCCACCTCGCCGTGGGAGGCGGTGAGCTGGATGGATGGGCCGTCGCCTACTTTCCCTTTCAAAGTAGCGCTGCGCCCGGAGGCGTCTTTCTGAATCGGCGGGCCAAAATCGTTGGTGGCATCGCCGCGCTCGGCGGTGGCATCGAGTTGGAACGCGGCCTTTTCGGGGAGCGTCAGCTCGATGTTGCCGACGCCGGAGCGGGCTTCAATCGCGGGTACGGGCATGCCGGGGTCCAGCTCGATGTTGCCGTGCTCGGTTTCGACGGTCATGGCCTGGGTGAACCCGCCGATTTTGATGTCGCGCGAGCGGGTGATGAGCCGCACCGGGCCGACCAGCCCGTTGGCGGTGAATTCGCCCATGTCCATGCTGATGTTACCCGGCACCGCTTCCACGTGCAGCTCGGTGTTGCGCGCGCCTTCAAACTGCAGCGGCTTGGCCAGGTTTTTGAAATCGAGCGTACCGGTAAAAGCACCGTTAATGGTGACCTGCCCCTGCACATTTTCGAGCGAGAGGTCGGATCCTTCGCCCTGGACGTCGATGTTACCCTTCACATCGACCGCGCGGATGGTGTCGCTATGGCTGACCTCCACTTTGGCGTTGCCGCCCAGGCGGGAGAGGCGGACGTCGCCGCGGGCGCCGCCAAGCTCGACGTCGCCGTTAAGGTCGCCGATTTCGAAATCGCCGCGCCGGCCGCTGGCTTCCACCGCCATGGCGCGCGGCACCGTCACTTCGATGTCGTCGGAGACGCGCTGGTTGCCGGGCGCCCGATCCTGGTTGGCGCGGACCAGCAGGTGATCGCCTTCGGGCACGATCTCGATCGGCGTGTTGTTATTGGTGCGGTCGGCGTCTTCCCGGCCAAAACTGCGGATCACTTTGTTGCCGCTTACTACAACTTCGTTCGTATCGTCCCCGGTCACCTTGATGTTGCCGCGCGCCACGTCAAAGACGATACGCTTCATGCCGGCGGCAGGGGCCTTGGCGGATACAGGATAATCGTACTCATTGCCGAAGATACTGAGGCTGTCTCCCGACCAGCGGATCCCATTGCGATAGCCGGCCCACATGGTCGCGCCGAAGATACAGATCAGCACGATGAGCACCACCTCGCCGCCGCTGAAGCCGCTCCTCCAGGAAGAGCCGGGCCAGGCGACTTCGATCAGCCGCAACAGGCCCCAGAGGATGAGCAGGAACGGCCAGTAGAGCGCGAGAATTTCGTAGATGGGCGCTTCCGGATGGAAATTGCGCCACAGGAAAAGGCCGCCAATAATCACCAGGATGAGCGGCCCGGTGAGAGAACGAGGTCTCATACATTACCTCCCGGCGTGGAACTTTCAGGTGGAGCATCCGGCTTGGGCGGAGCGCTGGTTCCAAATCCGCCTTTGGCCGGACCGGATGACGATGCCGGATCCGCACCGGCTGGCGGCTGCGGATAGGGGCCCTGCGCGTAGGACGTGGCGCGGTATCCGCCTGCCGGCTGATCGGCGGGCGGCTGCCAACCGTATTGCGGCGGTTGCCAGCCGTATTGCGGTGGCGGCGGGGCGGGCGGCGGCGCCGCGGTCCGCCCCAGCAGGCTCATCAGGCCGAGCACAATCAGCAGCACGGGCCAGGTCTGGCCGAAATTGTAGGGCGTGAAGTTTTGCAGGGCAAACAGTATCCCGACCGTGATCAGCGTCACGGGTCCGCGGAGAGCCCTGATCCTGTTGCGCTCACCTCTCATGGCGCATTTCTCCCGGTGCCGGTTCCTGGCCGGCGAAACGTGCCCACAGCATATACGCTCCGGCGGCAATCAGCAGCACCGGCCAGTACGGCACGAGCCTCTCGAAGTTCACCAGGTCGAGGGTGTGCAGCAGCAGCAGCACGCCCAGCACAATCAGCGCCACGGCGGCCATGGGAAACCGGCCCGGCCCGCCGCGCAACTGGAGCACGCTCGAGTACTCATCCACGGGCTCGCCGCGTTGAAGCTTCTGCGCGGTGCGGTAAGCCTCGAACACCATGTAGGCCATCCAGGCGATCACCAGGATGACGAAGATGGGCTGCATATCGCGAATGGCGTCCGAGTTGGCGATGCTCATCAGTACGCCCCAGATCACGGCGTGGATCAGTCCTTTGGCGTATTGCCCGTTATAGATGGCGCCAACTCCGGGAATCCAGCCCAGCGCGAATGCCAGCCCGGGCCGGATATCGGCGCGGACGTAAGGGGAGGGCGCGACGGGCGGCGGGTACGGGAGGGCGCTCGCGGGAGGCGGCGCGGTATACGCCGGAGGCGGCGCGGCGAAAGGCGGCGGCACAGCGGCCGGCGCATGCTCAGCGCAGTACACAGTGCCCGATGCTTCCCGGCGGCAGTCGGCGCACACCGGCTTGCCGCAGGTACGGCAATAAGCGATTGCCGCTACATCCGGATGGTTTTGACAGTTCATAACATTTCCCTCAGTGTGATGATTCCGGTACTTGGGCGGGGGCGGCCCCGCCCGGTGCTTCCCCAGCCGCCGGAGCGGAGACAACCGGCAGCTTCCTCTCGTCGTGAAACGCGGGCGCCTGGCGCGGCGCCGAAGGCTCCCGCTCCTCATCCTGCTGTTGCCAGGCCCGCAGTGTAGTTTGAATCTTGTAGACCACCTTCAAATTGTCGTAAAACTTCTCCACGCGTCCCCAGCCATATTCCACGCGCGTTTCCAGGCCCGCCCAAACCTTGGATGGGCGCAGATCGTCGGCCCGAATGCTGCGCAGCGGAATCACCGAGCGCAGCAGCGAAAAGGAAACGATGGTCATGGCGAAGCTCATCACATACCGCGGCTGCAGGATGGGGCTGAGCCGCCTGGCCAGCCAGGTGCGGTGCTTCGCTCTAATGCTCTGGCGCCACGGAGCGGCGAAGAGGATGCGATTCACCAGCTCGGCGGGAGGCTCGACATCGGCGGCGCGCCCGATGAAGGCGACGGCGGCGGCGGCATCGCGCGCCAGCTCGGCACACGCCGGGCAGCCGGCCAGGTGGCGCTCCACCGCGGCCCGCGTGGCCGCGTCCAGCGTGCCATCCACGTATTCGCAGAGCAGGATGTCCAGTTCAGCGCAGTTCATACTACCAGCTTCTGCTTGCGCAGCAGCCGCGCCAGCTCGGCGCGGCCGCGATTGATTCTCGACTTCACGGTTCCTTCCGGTATCGCCAGCACCTGGGCGATTTCCCGGTACTCCATTTCCTGCAGGTCGCGCAAAATCACGGCCTCGCGCAAGTCCGGCGACAGCTTCTGCAGCGCCGCTTGCAATATCTCACTGGCCTCGCGGCCGGCGACCGCCTGGTCCGCGCGAGTCGTGGACGCGGCGCTTCGGTCCCCGACCACGGGGAGCTGCTCGTCCAGCGAATCCGTCACGCGGTCCTGCCGCGTGCGCCGGTAATGATCGATCAACAGATTGCGCGTCAGCCGCGCCAGCCAGGTACCGAACGATCCTTCCGCCGCACGGAAGGAATGAAGCGTGCGGAAGACGCGCAGGAAAACTTCCTGCGTCAAGTCCTGCGACTCCGAGCCGCTGTTGGTGAAGCGGTAGCACAATCCGTAGACACGCCGGCTGTGCAAGCGGACGAGATCTTCCCACGCGGACTCGTCGCCGCGCAGGCATCGCGCAACCATAGGGGAGTCTTGGTCCAAGATTCGTTCTACCACACAGCCGCGCCGCGCACCCGCCAACCCTCCCAGAGCGTCCTGGCCGGTTGGTGAATTCTGGAAGACTCCCAAGACTAGCGTCGCGGTTGCCATGACCCCGGTTCCTTCATATGAAGAAACGAGGGTTTTCCGCGCCAGGTTCAAATTTTTTCCCGTATTCCGGTTCTTTTGAGATACTTGTACAGGCGCTGGCTCCCCGCTTCGGAGACGGGACGCCGCTCTCGAGGAGGTTCGATTCGGCACCGCTGGTGGAAATGGGCTGCGGCCGGCCTTGCTGTGGCCGCCGTGGGGGTTGTTCTGGTATGGCGATTCTCCGCCCCAGTTTTCGATTGGCGCCTGGCGGCCGCGGCGGTGGCCGGCGTGGACTGGATCTGGATTGGCATTTCTCTAGTTCCTGTCGCCGGCGCGTATTATGTCCGGGCCCTGCGCTGGGCGGTGTTCCTGAAGCCGCTCAAACCACACCCGTCGGTGCGCAACCTGCTCTCGGCAACGTTGATCGGGTTCACTGCCATCACTCTGTTTGGCCGCGCCGGCGAGTTCGTGCGGCCGTACCTGATCGCGGTCAAGGAGGAGGTCCCGTTTCCTTCCCAACTGGCGGCGTGGCTGCTGGAGCGCATCTTCGACCTGCTGATGGCGCTGCTGTTCTTCGCCTTCGCCATGATGCGCATCACCTCGACCGGGGTACACGTGGGCCCGAGGATCGCCTGGGCCTTGGCCGCTGGTGGGCATTTTGTGGCCGCAGCTTGTCTGGGATTGCTCGTCCTGCTGTTCGCCATGCGGCACTTCGCCGAACCGGTCCGCCGCTACCTCACCCGCGCCATCCGCTGTTGGCCGGAACGGTACTTCGCGCGCGCGGAAAAGCTGCTGGCGGCGGCCGTTCAAGGCGTGGAATCGACGCGCAGCGATGCCGCGCTGCTGGCGATTTTCCTGTACTCCGTGCTGGAATGGATGCTGATCGCCGCCTGCTACTGGTGCCTGGCCCGTTCGTTCGCCGCGGTTCTGCATTTCTCCGTCGTGGATGTCGTCATTTTTGTCGGATTCATTTCGTTCGGATCGGCCGTGCAGATTCCCGGGATCGGAGGCGGCTTGCAGGTGGTGGCGGTGGTGGTTCTGACGGAGCTGTTCCGGGTGCGCTTGGAGCCCGCGACTTCATTCGCCATTCTAATCTGGATTCTTAATTGTGTAGTAGTAGTGCCGGTTGGGTTGACGCTTACCGTTAAGGAAGGGCTGGACTGGCGCAGCCTGCGGCGGATGGGACGGAACCAACAATGAAGTGCCCTTTTTGCAGTCACTTGCATGATCGGGTGGTGGATTCCCGAGAGAGCAAGGAAGGCGACGCCATACGCCGCCGCCGCGAGTGCCTGGCGTGTGAGCGGCGATTCACCACGTACGAGCGCATCGACGAAGTTCCATACATGGCGATCAAAAAAGATGGACGCCGCGAGAAATTCGACCGCCAAAAGGTGCTGGCGGGGCTGCTGAAAGCTTGCGAGAAACGTCCTATTAGTATGGCGAGGCTTTCCGAGTTGGTGAACCGGGTGGAAACCAAGGTCAGCGATTCGCCCGATCGGGAAATTTCAACTACAGAAATAGGAGAATTCCTGATGGACGGACTCCGGGAGCTTGATAAGATCGCCTATGTACGATATGCGTCGGTTTATCGGGATTTTCAAGACGAGGAGGCATTCTTCAACGAGCTCAAGAACCTGATGCGGCAGAAGCTTCCCTGAGCCAGACGGGCGCCAAATCTTGTGTAACCTTCCCAGTTTCAAGACATCCTTATAAATAGAGCTTAACTTTGTTGGGGAACGGTGGTATGATCGATTGGAAGATCCGCCCTGTGCCTGACAGTTGCGCGACGCGGCCGGGGTACAACCCGCAATTCGAGTTTATTTCAGAAAGTAGCCTATTTCCCATAACTTGCGTGTGTTGGCACGTGCCTTTGGGGAGGTGAGTCTTAGTGGACCGTTTCGAAGATCATTTTCTCGCTGAAAATCCTGAAAGTCTGGGCCTGAACTTCGAAGAAGATGCCAAATTCTTCGATGCGGAGGCCGCGCATGAGACGGACTTTCTGCATCAACCGCCGGTGGAGGAATCCATCTACACGGATGATCCGGTGCGGGTGTATCTGCGGGAAATGGGAGCGGTTCCGCTATTGACGCGCGAAGGTGAGGTGGATCTGGCGCGGCGCATGGAGCGCGGCAAGCTGCGGATGCAAAAGGCCATTAGCCGTTCGGCCGTGGTACAGCGCGTGGCCCTGGATATGTCGGAGGCGCTGAAGAAGGGTACCATCGAACTGGAATCGGTTGCCGACCTGGGCGATGTCGAAGAGGGATCTCCCGCGGATCTGAAGGTGCGGGCGGACGCCTCCAAGCTGTTCGCGGATGTGATCGTACTCCACAAGAAACAGCAGCAGCTTGAGGAGAAAGTGGAAGCGACGCCCCTGGCCAACAAGAAACATCGTAAGCGGCTGGTGGGTAAGTTCAATCGGGCCAAAGTGGAAACCTCGCTGGCCATCCGCCGTTGCCCTTTCCGCGGCAACCGGTGGAAGGACTTCTCGCGTGAGATCGAGCGAGCGGTGGAGGAGATCAGCCACCTGGATGGCGAAATCAGAAAGCTGGAGGTGCGCAACAGCCCGCCCCTGCAGGCCCGCCTGCGCGAGCTGAAACGCGAGCTGCGCAAGCGCGAAGCCGCCGCTGGCGCCACGCTGCCCGAACTGCGCCACACGCTGACCGTGATCCGTCACGGCGAAGCCGAGGCTGAGCGGGCCAAAAAGGACCTGGTCGAGGCCAACCTCCGGTTGGTGGTTTCGGTGGCTAAGAAATACGTAAATCGCGGGTTGCACCTCCTGGACCTGATCCAGGAAGGCAACATCGGGTTGATGCGCGCCGCCGACAAATTCGAGTACCGCCGCGGCTACAAGTTCTCCACTTACGCCACCTGGTGGATCCGACAGGCCATCACCCGCGCCATCGCCGACCAGTCCCGAACCATTCGCATCCCGGTGCACATGAACGAGAGCATGAACAAGTTCCTGCGCGCCACCCGCGAGTTGGAGAAGGAACTGGGCAGAACTCCTACAAATGACGAAATTGGCCGGAGGATGGAAATCCCGGTCGAGAAAGTCCAGAAGCTGAAGACCATTTCCCGCGATCCGGTGTCACTCGAAACCCCGGTGGGCCGCGACGGTGAATCGGCGCTGGGCGATCTGATTGAAGACCGCTGGGTCGGATCGCCGGTGGATGCCGTAATCGAAACCAATGTTCGCGACGAAACGGCCGGCATACTGAAGACGCTCTCGCCGAAAGAGGAGAAAGTCATTCGCATGCGCTTCGGCATCGGCTGCGAGCGGGAGCACACGCTGGAAGAGATCGGCCAGGAGTTCGACGTCACCCGCGAGCGGATTCGCCAGATTGAAGCCAAAGCACTTCGCCAGTTGCGCGCCCCGGAACGGGCCCGGCGACTGCGGGCACTGATGGCGGCGCGATAATTCTTCCTTAGCCGTTCGTTCACAAATGGGGTCCGCGTTAGGACGCACGCGTCCTCCAGTGGCTCGTCTTGATATCATTGAGTGCATGTCTGGCTCCACTGACATTCACTGCCCAAGGTGTCAACGGAGGATGGTCCGACCTCTGGGCGCCCGTAATGACGATCCGGGATTAGTGTGTCCTGTTTGCGGGATCGCTTCTCATCTCGATGACGTCACGCGTGAGCGGATTCGCCAGATTGAAGCCAAAGCGCTTCGCCAGTCGCGTGCCCCGGAACGGGCCCGCCGCCTACGCGCGCTGATGGCCGCCCGGTAATTGAGCCACCGGCCGGGCATGCCCGGCCTTCCAGTTTCTGCATTTCCGAGCGCACCCTGCCAACCCAATCGTGGTGTCTTGTATTTGGGCACGGCTTCAGCCGTACCTGGAGTTTCTACTTTCCGGGCGTTCGGCGACGACTCGCTCTGCCCACCCGCTGGTGCTGTCTTGTATCGGGGCACGTGCTTGAGCCGGCTTGAGCCGTGGCCAAAGCACGGCAACGCACGGCCCTTCAGAATGAATGCTGCGCCACTGCGCGCGAGCCGCAAAGAACCGGCGGCAAAAGACCGCCGGCGCTACAGCAGCAAATGCAAAGACATAGAAACTCCAGTGGTGGGGCTGAAGCCTACCCCACCAAAACGCGGGCGTCGGCAGGCTGAAGCCTGCCCACCCTGTGAAGATTACCGCGCGGCCAGCGGATTCCAGCCGTCACTACCGTGCAGGAAAGCTCCGGGGCGGAACTGGCGCGCTTCGGCGGCGCTGAGTTGCCTGGCCCACTTCACACGGCTGGCCGCGCTACCGCCGGGGCCTTCGGACCCATATTCCGCAAAAAACGCGGTCTTTTCGGCGGCTTCTTTGTGCCAGTTGTCCCAGCCTTCGGGCCGGATGTGCTCGCCCATCCAGCAGTCCAAATACACCACGCGCGAATAGTTACGCCAGGGGCGGCCGAGGAAGACGTCGTGCACGCCGGCATCGGCCGTGAGCCGGCAATGGTCGAACACGAAGCCCTGCGCGCCATCGGGCATGGTACGGCTTTCGGCGGCGATGTAACCGGGGCCGCGGCTGTGGATCTCACAGCGATCGAACACGGCGGCGCCATTGCCGAAAATGAAATCGACATGGCCGGCGATGTAGCTGTCGGCGTAGTACTGGCGCCCGCTGGCGGCGTAGAGCGTATCCTGCATTCCGAGGAACCGGCAGTGGCGGAACACGGCGCGGTCGGAGTGCACCGAAATCGCCACCGCCTGCGTGCCGGTGCCGTAAGAGTTTTCGAAGGTAATGTTTTGGGCTTCGAATTCATCGGCGTTGATGTCGACGGTGGCGCTGAAGAACGTGCCGCCGACGTCTTTGGCTCCGAGGCCGTAGGTGATGACGGTCGATTGGGCATCCTGGCCGAGGAAGGTGACGCGCGGCCGGTCGTGCGGCACGCGCACGCGCTCATGATAGATGCCGGGGCGGATCTCAATGATCAGCCGCGCCGTGGTGGGGGCCAGCACGCGGTCGAACGCGTGATCCACTGCGTTCTGCACTGTGGGGTAATCGCCGCTGCCATCCTGCGCCACCACCACGCGGATGGGCGCCGGCTCTGCCGCATGGAGGCAAGCCAGGGCGGCGAAAGTCAGAATCCAAATCTTCATAAGGAGCTTAGACCTCGCTTGGTAATGGGCCGCAACGGCAACTGCACCGCTCCCTCACGGTCGCGGCTCGGATATGTTCCTGACGGTCGCGGCTCGGATGGGTTCCTCACGGAACTTATTATCGCAGGCCTCGCGAAATCGCTTGTAAGAACCGCCCGCCAACGGCGACTATCTGAAGTGTGGGGGAACCGAGTCAGGACGAACGGTATCACCAGGCGGCGGCCGAGTATGGCGCGGCGTTGGAACGGCTGGCGCGGGCGTACGAGTTCGATCCGGACCGCCGGCGCGATTTGCTGCAGGAAATCCACCTGGCCCTTTGGCGCAGCTTCGCGCTGTTCGATGGCCGTTGCTCGGCGCGCACGTGGGTTTACCGCGTGGCGCACAATACGGCAGTGAGCTACGGCATCGGCCGACGGCGCTCCGGCGACCGCAACCTGGTGAGCCTGGAGGAGGTCGAGTTCACGCTGGGCGACCGCGACGGGGACGAAGCGGCCGGGCGCCGGCACGTACTGGCGCGACTGACGGAGTTGATTCAGAGTTTGAAGCCGCTCGACCGGCAGGTGATTCTTTCTTACCTGGAAGGGATGGACGCCTCCGCGATCGGCGAAATCACCGGCCTGGCAGCCGGCAACGTGGCCACCAAGATTCATCGCATCAAAACCGTGCTGGCCAAGCGGTTCTCTCAAGGAGCGGATTATGCCGAATGAACCGCAGAACGGACTTTGCAATGCCTGGCAAAACCAGCCGGGGGAGAACATCACCATGTCGCTAGAAGAAATCCGGCGCAGAGCGGGCAAGTTCCAACGGCGCATCCGGTGGCGCAACGCACGTGAATACGTAGCGGTCGCCATCGTGGTCGTCGTTTTCGGGTTTTACCTCAAGTGGTTTCCCAACCCGGTGGCGCGCGCGGGCTCAGTGATGATCATCGCGGGCGCGCTGTACGTGGCGTACCAACTCCATCGCCGCGGCTCGTCCGAAGCGATGCCGGCTGGTGGCGCGTTCGAGCCCTGCCTGGGTTTCCATCGGCGCGCGCTGGAGCGGCAGCGCGATGCCCTGGCGAGTGTCTGGAGTTGGTACCTGGGGCCGATGATTCCCGGCCTTGCGGTCTTCCTGGTCGGAAGCGCGGTCGCGGCGCCCCTGCCGCTTCCTTATCTTGTTCTCGCCACGGTCATGAGGGCCGCCGTGGTGGGTGTTGTCTTCTGGCTGGTGGCGAAGTTGAACCACCGCGCGGCGCGCAAGCTGCAAGCGCAGATCGACGAATTGAAGGCACTGGAGCAATAGACATGTTCTACCAAATCGCTATACCGCTGTTGTTCGTGGCCGGCGGCGCGCTGGCCCAATCTCCGGTGCCGACGGATGCAGAGATCCGCCGCATCCTGGCCCAACGCGTGGATGAGCGTCACAACGCGGTGGGAATGGTGGCCGGGGTCATCGAACCCGGGGGCACGCGCGTGGTGGCGTATGGCAAGCTCGCCAAGGACGACGCGCGGCCGCTCAACGGCGACACGGTTTTCGAGATCGGCTCCATCACCAAGGTCTTCACAGCGCTGCTGCTGGCCGATATGGCGCAGCACGGCGAGGTGAAGCTGGACGATCCGATCTCGAAGTACCTGCCCGAAGGCGTCAAAGCGCCGCAGCGCAACGGCAAAGAAATCACGCTGGCGGAGCTGGCCACCCACACGTCCGGGCTGCCGCGGCTGCCGAACAACATGGCGCCGAAGGATTTCGCGAATCCGTACGCAGACTATTCGGCGGAGCGGCTGTACGCGTTTCTGTCGAGCTACCAACTGCCGCGCGACCCTGGCGAAAAATGGGAATACTCGAACCTGGCGACCGGCCTGCTGGGCCAGCTCCTGGCGCTGCGCGCGGGCAAGGATTACGAAACGCTGGTGGTTTCCCGCATCGCCACGCCGCTGGGCATGGGCAGCACGCGCATCACGCTCACGCCCGAAATGAAGGAGCGGATGGCGACGGGCTACAACGCGGCGCTGCAGCCGGTTCGCAACTGGGATTTCGAGGCGCTGGCGGGCGCTGGTGCGCTGCGCTCCACCGCCAACGACCTCATCGCCTTTCTGGCGGCCAATCTGGGCTACAAGAAATCGCCGCTACAGCCGGCGCTGGCGGCGATGCTGGAGGTTCATCTTCCCACCACCATGCCCAACCTGCAGCAGGCGCTCGGGTGGCACATCCTGCAACGTAAAGACCGCGATTTGTTTTGGAAGGATGGCGGCACTTACGGCTTCGCCAGTTTCATCGGGTTCGACGCCAAAGCCAAAGTGGGAGTGGTGCTGCTGGTCAACACGTTCTCGCTGACGGCCGGCGGCGCAGACGACGTAGGCATGCACCTGCTCGATTCATCGCTGCCCCTGGCCGGTGCGCCCATCAAGGAGCGTAAGGCGATTGCGGTCGATCCCAGGATCCTCGAAAGCTACGTGGGACGGTACCAGCTTGCTCCCACGTTCGTCATCGCCATCACCCGTGAAGACGACCGGCTCTACGAACAAGCCACCGGCCAGCCGAAGGTGCAGATCTTCGCGGAAAGCGAGAAGGAGTTTTTTCTGAAGGTGGTGGACGCGCAGATCACCTTCAAGACGGATGCGCAAGGCCGTACCACCGAACTCATCCTGCATCAAAACGGGATGGACCAGCGGGCGCCGCGAAAGGAATAGAGGAAGGTTGCTGTTCCCAGCACTAACCAAAGATATGATGTGTCCGGACACAGGCGAAAGATATGATGGCTGTGGGATGGCTCACGGCCGTCACCAGGAACACACAAGTGGATCAACTCGCGAAGCAGGCTGCCGAGATCGCTCTACGGCTGGCCGCGCTGCCCGCCGACGGAATGCGCAACAATATCGACGCACTCGACTCGATCGAGGAACTGGCGGTGCAGATTCTGAAAGAAGTCTCGGCGGTTCGTGCCGGCAACAGTCATGTGGTCGGCGAGAGCAGCGGGACGTGGCGCGTCAGGCAGTTCGTGCAGCGGCATTGATTGCGCCGCGCTGCCCGCGCGCCGTTCGATCCGTCAGACAGCGATTCGATCAGTAACCCAAGTAGGCGTTCGGATAGTAGCATGGAGCCGGCTGCCAGTAGCCGTATCCGTCATAGTAGCCACAACCGAAACCCGCATCGTAGCCCCAGCCGAACGGGATACCGATCCCGACGCCGAAGTAAGGACGAGCCCAGAAGCGTCCACCGTAGTAATAACCGCGGCCGGCGTAGAATTGGCCGGGGTAGTAACCGCCTCTTCCACCATAGTATCCGCCGCCGTAGTTGCGCCCGCCCGAATAGCTGCGGCCGCCATAGGGAGCGGCATAGCTGCGCCCGCCGCCGGAATAGCTACGGCCCCCGTAGGGAGCGGCATAGCTGCGCCCGCCGCCGGAATAGCTGCGGCCCCCGTTGGGAGCGGCATAGCTGCGCCCGCCGCCCGAATAGCTGCGGCCGGCGTCCGACGGTGCGGAATAATGGCCGCCACCGCCGCCTGAAAACGAACGGCCGGAAAAACTGCCGCCGGAGTGCCCACCGTGTCCCCCGCCACCGCGCTGGGCGAATGCCGCTGCAGGGCCGAGCAACATCAGAACCGCGCCAAGAGCAAGCGCCGGCATGGCGGATTTGAACGACGCTGCTTGCACTGTCCGATTCATAACCACCTCCAAGACTTCCGGTCTGTGATGTGCAAACCGCGTGCCAATTGCAAGTACTGGGGAATGAATACCTTATGTCATAGCTAGAGCGAGGCCCATGGCTGAAAACCACCGCTTGAGGTGCACCTCAGCCAACGGCGCAAGGTGCAGCCGCAGCCGACGCAAGTACCCGGCGGGGGCTGAGCGAGATGCACTGGCAGATCAGGGCTCAGCCCGCGTCAGGGTGTCGTAGAGCGGTTGTGCGGGCTTCAACTCGGGGTTGGTTTCGGCCACGGAAACGGCCAGCACGCGGATTTTGTCGTTGTCCGGCAGGGTCAAGGATCTGGCCCCGGCGGGCAGATCGATGGCGTATGCGAATAGGTACGAATAGGCGTAGGGAACGTTGGCGCCCTGGGCGTCGTGATGGTGCGAGGCGTACCAGGCGATGGCGGCGGGCTTGATGTAGCCGGGCGTGAGGCCGACCATTTGGTGGTAGGGATCGGGCTCGGTCCGGCCGCGGCGGTCGGTGGACACGCCGCTCTGCCAGATGCGATTGTCCCACTGGCCGACGAAGCCGCCCCAGTTTTCCACGGTCGCTTCCTGGGCGCGGTTGCCGGCGCGAAAGGCGGCCTCTTGATCGCCATCAGCGGAGGCGGCGAGCACGTAGGCGCGGCGGAACGAGCCGGCGGGCAGAGCCACGGACTGACCCTTGGCGGCTAGGGCGTTGGGCGATCCGGTTTTGGCCGGAGCCAGGCGGAACGAGACGCCATCGAAGGTCAAAGTGGCGGGAAGCATTTCGGCGGGATACGAATCGCCGTGGCCGTCGAAGCCGGCGGCCGACTTCGCGCCGTCCTCGGTAGCGGTGGCGAGATCGTAGGCGAGATCGACGGGCCGCGAGCGGACGGCCGGGACTCTGGATGCCGCGGGGGCAAGCTTGAGAGCGAAGGTGCGCGGCTCAAAAGCGGTAAACGAAGTTAGCAATGCACCGCCTGAAATGGAGGCCGCGCCGACGGGTTGCTCCTGGCCATTGACTTCGCGCGCGGCGACGACCGGCCCGGCCAGCGACACGCGCACATTTTCGGCGGGGCGTCCATCGAGCTCCACCATGCGCACGATCACTTCGTCGCCGGCCTCGGCCTTCTTCAGGGCGAGCACGCGGATACGGGCGTTGGAGACTTTGAGCAGCGAGAACCGCTTCCCGAGCGGGCCGGCATGCCTGGCCGATTGGAAGGCGATCAGCGGCTGATTGAGACGCCATGCCTGCCAGTCGGTAGCGGCGCGCATGCGGTCCCCGGCGTGGGCGGCGATTCCATAAACGAATTCGTGATGGCCGATATCCTGCGTGCCCTGATCGGCATAGCCGCCGCGGGTGCCGGGGGTGCGCAGCAGGGTAAGGCGAATCACGTTATCGCGCGGTTTATCGGAGCCGTTCTTGCAATCGGTCAGGATGGTGGCGCCGAAAGTGGCGGAGGCGTCGGTCAAGTCGATCCACTGGTGAGAAGGCACCTCGAACTTGGCTGGCTCGGCGGTAGGCCGGTCGATGGTGCCGATATCCCAGTTGTAAGTGGCCATGCGGTTGTAAGCGGTCAGGGGGAAGACCGCTTTCAGGTTGGCCTGGCGGGTTTTCCAATCGATCACGTTGCCGATCTCGATACGATTGCCGGCGTCGCCAGCCGAGAGGCTGACGGTCTGGACAAACTTGGAGCCTTCGGTTTCGCGAGTGATTTCAACGGAGACCCGCACCGGGCCGGTCTCGGTAACTCGAATGGTGGCGGGGCCGCTCACGTAAGAGCGCGGCGGGGCCTGCTCCTGGTCCCAATCCATATTCCAGGCGGGCCACTGCGTGGGATTGTCGTAGGAAATCGCCAGGCGCGCGGGCGCGGACAGGAGCTCCTTTTGGGTGGACTTATCGAAAATGCTGGCGATGTCGCCGTCGGGATCGATGCGGAGGCGGTAGCGGGCGTTTTCGAGAGCAGATACGGTGACGTGCAGGGCTGGGTTAGAAGCCTCCGCGGCGGCCGGCTCCACATCGTACACCGCATAGCCCACCGAAGGTACTTTGGCGAGGAACAACACGCGGCCGTGAGAGAGTTGCGCCGGCGCGGCGATGCCATCCGGGCCGACTACGCGAACCGCTTTGGCGCCGGCGGGCAGGTCGACTTTGGCTTCCACCAGATCTTCGCGGGCGATGTTGAGCGGGTTATAGATAACCAGGGCGGCGCCCCTGGTTTGAGTGTCGAGGCCGGCGGCGACGGCTTCACTCGAATCCGCCATCACACCGGCAAATTGGTTCATGGCGATGACGTCGTCGTTCCAGGCGAACTCGTAAGACTTGGGCGTGGCGGTGCCGGCGGCGAGATCGTGAAAATGACCGGCCATGGCGAGGGTCCAGGCATTGTTCAAACGCTCACGCGGATAAGGACGAGCACCCAGCCACTCGGCGGCGACGGACGATTTCTCGGCGGCATCGGCGAGCAATTCCTCCTTGCGGATCCAGCGCTTCTGATAGGCCTGAGAAGTGAGGGAGCCAGCCGAGTGGTTGGTCAACTCCATTTCGCCGGTGTAGCGCGGCAGGTTGGCGGCATCGGCGGGGGTGATATCGAGAAACATCTGATCGGCGTTGGAGGAGACGACATGGACGGGGCCGTTTCCCACGCTCACATTGGGCTCGGAACCGATTTGTCCGGTGCCCTTGGTGACGATGGCTTCGAGCAGCTTGACGGATGGCTCGCGCGGGGCGCCGCCGATGTCGCCGACACCGTAGTAGTGGTAATCGGTGTAGACACCGGTGAGTTTGCCGTTGTGCTCGACGCGCGCGGCCCAGTCGCCCTGATAGCGGCGAAAAGCCTGATCGGCGGTGAGCTTTTCGGCCGGCGCGGGAAGGGGTTGGCTCAGGTCGGTGGTGATATCGCGGTCGTAGGCACCGGGGTTGAGTCCGGCCAGGACACTTTTCCCATCCGGCCCGACCCACACGCCGACATCGAAGGGCGTGCCGGCGGGAGTTCTTTCCGGAGACTCAGGGCCGCCGCCATCGGCGGAAGAGCCCCACTCGAGCTTCTGGGTGGAGAAGCCTTTGACGCCGGCGTGGGCGAGAATGCTGGGCAAGGAAGCGGGAAAGCCGAAGCAATCGGGCAGCATGTATTCGGCGCTGGCTTTGCCCAACTCCTGGCGGAACCAGTTATTGCCGTAGAGAATCTGGCGGATGATGCCTTCGGCGCTGGGCGCATTGACGTCGCCTTCCTCGACCGACGAGCCGGCGGGGAACCAGCGGCCGGAATCCACGTACTGCTTGAGCCTGGCGAAGTCCGCCGGGAAGTATTCCTTCATGAAGCGATAACGGTTCGAACCCGAGAAATTGAAAATATAGTGCGGGTATTTTTCGAAGAGAGCAAAGTTATCGCGCATGGTGTTGGGGATGTATTCGCTGATGACCTGCGGATACTCCCAATGCCACTCCGTATCGAGGTGAGCATAGCCGACCACATACAAGGTGGGTTGGCGGGTGAGATCCGGAGCGGGATCCGCGGCATTGGCGTGAACGGGCCAGAATGCGAGAGCTGCGACGCAGAGGGGAAGCCAGAGACGCGTAAGTTTTGCCATGGGTCGATTCCTGCACCTCTCATCATAAGGCGGATCGCCGCCAGCGGCGGCAGGCAGCGATCCGGCCTCAGCGAATGGCGGAGAAGCGGTTGCCCAGGACTTCGATATTCAATATAGTTGGGGTCTGAGACAAAATAGCCCGAGAGCGACTTCGATCTGGGCGGCAGCCTGCAGCGTGTTCCTGCCCGTGTCGCTCTTTGCTTTAGGTCAAGCCCGCTATGTTTCGATGACCTCGGGGCCCGGCAGCTTTGCAATTGCTCATGACAAATCCGTGGCGGCGGTGTATGTGGCCCCGAGCGACTTCGCGGGTGTCGCCAGGGCGGCAGATGACCTGCGCGGAGACATCGCCCGAGTCACAGGCTTGACGCCGCCGCGGGCGCTGAGCGCGGAAACCATCATCGCCGGCACGATCGGAAAGAGCGCGATCATCGATCGGCTGATTCGCGAACGGAAAATCGACGTATCCGGCGTAGCGGGCAAGTGGGAATCGTTTGTGATTCAAGCTGTGCCGCACCCGCAGCCGGGCATTGGCTCCGCGCTGGTGATTGCCGGCAGCGACAAGCGGGGAACGATCTACGGAATTTACGATCTCTCGGAACAGATCGGCGTTTCGCCCTGGTATTTTTGGGCCGATGTCCCGGTGGTGCATCGAGACGCACTGTTCGTGAAGCCGGGGCGCTACGTGGAGGGAGAGCCGGCAGTACGGTATCGCGGCATCTTCCTGAACGACGAAGCGCCCGCGCTCACAGGTTGGGTGAAAGCCACTTATGGGAATTACAACCACCAGTTCTACGAACGAGTGTTCGAACTTCTGCTGCGCCTGAAGGCGAACTACCTGTGGCCCGCGATGTGGAACAACGCATTCAACGAGGACGATCCTCTCAACGCCAAACTGGCGGACGAATACGGGATCGTGATGGGCACGTCACACCATGAGCCGATGCTGCGCGCGCAACAAGAGTGGAAGCGGCATGGGACAGGGCCGTGGGACTACACGCGGAACGCGGACGTCTTGCGCGCCTTCTGGGAGGAAGGCGTTCGCCGCAACAAGAATTACGAGAGCATTATCACGCTCGGCATGCGCGGCGACGGGGACATGCCCATGTCGCGGGAGGCCAACACCGCGTTGCTGGAGCGCATCGTCGCCGATCAGCGCAAGATCATCGCCGCGGAAGTGAACCCCGACGTCAGCAAGGTTCCGCAAGACTGGGCACTGTATAAGGAAGTCCAGGAGTATTACGAGAAGGGCATGCGGGTCCCGGACGATGTGACCCTGCTCTGGTGCGACGATAACTGGGGCAACATCCGCCGCCTGCCGACACCCGAAGAGCGCAAGCGCAGCGGCGGCGCCGGAATCTACTATCACTTCGATTATGTCGGCGGCCCGCGCAACTACAAATGGATTGACACGAATCCGATTCCCAAGGTCTGGGAACAGATGCATCTTGCCGCGGAATACGGAGCGAATCGCATCTGGATCGTGAATGTCGGCGACCTGAAGCCGATGGAGTTTCCCATCGAGTTCTTCCTGAGCCTGGCCCGCGATCCTGCGCGCTGGCCGAAGGAAAAGCTGGGCGAATTCACGGAGTTATGGGCAGCGAGAGAATTCGGCCGGGCGCACGCAGCGGAGATTGCCGATCTGGTCGCGAAGACTTTGAAGTACAACGGCCGCCGCAAGCCGGAGCTGCTCGAACCCGGCACTTACAGCGTGATCGATTACCAGGAAGCGGACCGCGTGGTGGCGGACTACGACGCGATTGTGGCTAAAGCAGAAGCGACGGAGCGCGAGTTGCCGGCCGAGGCGCGGGATGCATTTTTCGAACTTGTGGTGCATCCAGCTAAGGCGAATGCGATTGTCACCGCGATGTACGTGGCGGCGGCGAAGAACCATCTCTACGCGGCTCAGGGCCGCGCCAGCGCGAATGACATGGCGGCACGGACGCGCAAGCTATTTCAGGCCGATGCGGAGCTGACCGACTACTTCAACCACACGCTGGCGCACGGCAAGTGGAACCACATGATGGACCAGACGCACATCGGGTACACGTACTGGCAGGAGCCACCGAAGAACACGATGCCGCCGGTCACCGAGATTACTCTTCCAGTGGCGGCGTCGATGGGCGTTGCTGTCGAAGGATCGAGCGCGGCGTGGCCGGGCAGCGCGGCGCCGGCGGTGCTGCCTGCCTTCGATGCCTACAGCCAGCCGCGGCATTTCATCGACGTGTTCAATCGCGGGCGCACGCCTTTCGAATTCACTGCCGCGGCGAGCGTGCCGTGGATCGTGCTGAGCGCGACGAGCGGCTCTGTAGAGAAAGAAGTACGCCTGTGGGTGAGCGTCGATTGGGACAAGGCCCCGCCAGGAGGAGGCAAAGGCGCCGTTACCATCCAAGGCGCGGGAGCCGCTCCCATCGCGGTGGAAGTCGACATTTTCCACCCGAATCGGCCATCGTGGGCGGAGGTCAAAGGCTTCGTTGAAACATCGGGGTATGTCTCGATGGAGGCGGAACATTACACCCGCAAGGTCGACGTGGGAGCAGCAACGTGGGAGAGGATTCCGGACTACGGGCGCACGCTATCGGCCATGTCGATCTTTCCGGTCACCGCTGAAAGCGTGATGCCGCCCGCCGGGTCGCCGCATCTCGAATATCGGATGTATCTCTTCGATGCCGGACGCGTGGAGGTGGAAGCGGTTCTTTCGCCTACGCTGAACTTCGTTCCCGGGCGGGGACTGCGATACGCAATCTCGTTCGATGACGATCCGCCACAAGTCATCGACGCCCTGGCGCACAACGAGCAGAGCGACTGGGAGACCTCAGTAAAGGACAGCGTTCGCAAGGTGCGCTCCACGCACACGCTGGCCGCTGCCGGAGTTCACACGCTGAAGTTCTGGATGGTGGACCCCGGCATCGTGCTGGAGAAACTGGTTGTCGATTTGGGCGGCGTCAAACCGAGCTACCTGGGACCTCCGGAGAATTTTCACCGGTAGGCAGAGGCGCTTGCTGGGGACACGGGCAAGCTAAAGCATGCCACACCGACGGCACGGCCGAGTCCAGCCGCTTGCAGCGGTGGAATAATCAGGAGAGATGGAGGGGTTCCAACAGCATGTGCCGGCCGGCGTTCCACGCCGCGTTTTCCTGATCATGCCGTTCGCGTTTGCCGGGCTGGTGGCGATTTCGAGACGAAGCGAGCGACGGCTGCCGGATCCGCGAACGGGTGGCACGGGCGACTGGACCACGCTGGCGGTCTTTTCCGATAATGGAAGAAAGAGGGAGACTATCCGAGTGCAAAAGATCGTCAAATCCGACGCAGAATGGCAGCGTGAGCTGACACCGGAAGAGTACGCGGTGGCTCGCAAGAAAGGAACCGAACGCGCCTTCACGGGCCGCTATTGGAGCAACCACGAAGCCGGCATTTACCGCTGCGCGTGTTGCGGAACGGGTCTGTTCCTTTCCGACGACAAGTTCGATTCGGGCACGGGATGGCCGAGTTTTTCCGCCCCGGCGGCGGCCTCGAACGTCAGCACCGAAACGGACCGCAGCCTGTTCATGGAACGCACCGAGGTGCTGTGCAGCAAGTGCGACGCGCACCTGGGCCACCTGTTTGCCGACGGCCCAGCGCCCACCGGCCAGCGCTATTGCATCAACTCCGCAGCGCTGCGCTTCGAAGCGAAGAAGTAGGCGCAGCGCGAATTCGTTTCTTTCCAAGGCGCGGCGATCAGCCACCGGTCAGCTCATGAACCAGCCGCCGTTCACGTTGATGGTCTGTCCGGTGATGTACCCATTTCTGGCCAGCATCACAGCCACGGCGGCGACTTCGGCCGGCGATCCGAATCGGCCCACGGGGATGTAGTCCGACCGGGCCGCGGGATTGGACGTCACCATCCCGGTCTCGACAAGCGCGGGAGCGATGGCGTTGACGGTGATGCCCTCTTTCGCCAATTGCCGGGCGTAGAAGTGCGACAGGCCGAGAATGCCGGCCTTCGAGGCGGCGTAGTGCGGCCCCACGACTCCTCCTAACTGGGCCGCGACCGAGGATAAATTGATGATGCGACCCCATTGGCGAGCTCGCATGCCGGGCAGGACGGCTTGTGTCACCAGGAAACAGGATTTCAGGTTGGCAGCGATCACCTCGTCCCAATCCCGCTCGGTTATCTCCTCGACGGGCTGGGGGCGGGAAATGCCTGCGTTGTTGACGAGAATATCGATGGGCCCCAGCCAGTCCTGGGCGGTTCTGACAAGACGCGCGACATCGCTCGCGGCGGACACGTCAGCTTGGATGGCGACACACCGGCGCCCCAACTGAAGGATCTCCGATTCTGCGGCCCGCGCATCCGCGGCGCGGCTGAGGTAGTTGAGCGCGATATCGGCGCCGGCCTCGGCAAGGGCCACAGCGATGGCGCGGCCAATCCCGCGGCTCGAACCGGTAACCAGGGCGACTCTTTCTTGAAGGTCATCCATCGAATTAAGGATACAGGTTTCGGATGACGGCTCAGTCGAGCTCCATGAGGCCCGTTTCCGGATTGCTATGCGCCGGCGACATCGGAAGCGGCGAGAGATGGAATCGCAGCGGGCGGGTGATTCGTGAACGATGGAAACACGTCGGAGGTCGCGGCGGTTTCTCCGGTGCGGCGAACGGCGCGCAGCAGGTCCAGCGCCTCGGGCAGGGCGAACTGCTCGCCGAGGTAGGCTTCGACAAACCTGCCGCCGCGAATCTCGCCGCGGGATTCGAGGCGGCGCAGCGCGCCCAGCAAGTCGCGCCACGGCGGTGCTATGGGTTCGCGCGCCGCCAGGTCGCGGAACAGAACGCCCCAGCGCAGCAACATCTGGCGGGCAAAGATTTCCACGTGGGCGGCTGGCGCCTGGCCGGCGCGGCGTAACAAGGCCCAGCGCCCGGGGGCGTGCCGCGGCCGGCGGCTGCGCTCCCGGCCTTGCCCGGCGCGGCGCTTGGGATCAAGCAGGGCGCGCAGATTCTCGAAACCATCGGCCGTCACCAGGCCGGCGGCCACCAGCTCCCACAACGCATCCTCGACTTCGCTGGCGAGGCGGCCGGTGGCGCGCGTCAAGTCGGCGAAGAACGATGCGCCGTGCGATTCCAAGGCGGCCAGCACTTCACGCGCCGGGTGCGACAGTGACGCCTCAGGCGAGGGTTGCGGCGCAGCCAGCAGCCAGGAGGAATCTTCGCGAAGAAAGATGGCGAGCGGCGCCACGCGGGTGGGGCGCACACGGCGGCCTTTGTTCTCTTCCGGCTCCCGTTCGAAAGCCGGGTGCGGCGAGAGGCGGCCCCAGGTGACCTCGCCGGCCAGGCAGAGATCGTCGAGGTATTCCGGCCGATAGGAAGCCACGTGGCGCGGCAGCACTTCCGATTCCCACGCGGCAGCGGGGAACTCGGCGCCTTGCCATTGGCGGATGATTTGCAAAGTGCCATCCACGCCATGCAACTGTGTACCGGGCGCCCGATGCTGCCAGCGATTCAGAAAGGCGAAGAACGCCGCGGTGGTTACCGGTTCAATCTCGCGGCGCAGCCGGCCGATGGTCAGCCGGTGAATGCGCGCCAACAGGTTGCGATGGCACCACTCGATTTCCGTTTCGGCCGCGTTCGGCGTGAACCGCCCGCGCAGAATCTGCCCTTCCACTTCCAACTGGGCAAGCGCATGGTCCACCAGATCGCGCGGCATGGCGAGCGTTTGCGCCAGGTGGGAGGCGCGCAGCGGGCCGGAGCATTCGAACCAGCCACGCAGGATCTCGGCGGCGCAGGCTTCGGGAGACTCGGGGATGGCCCGGCCGCCCTGCGGCGGCGCGATGGGCGGGTCAAAGGTGGCATGCGGGTAGGCGCGCAGAACCAGAGCGAGGCGCTCGGCAGGGACCCAAAAGTCACGGCCGCTTATCGTCAACGTGGTGGCGCGGCGGGCGGCGGCTAAGGTTTCGAAGTCAGCGTGCCCGGCGACCTGTCCGGCCGGAATCAAGCTCCAACCGCAGAGCGCTTCGTGGAGCTCTTCGGAGTCGCGCGTGGGCGGCCACGCTTCAGCGGCGACCTGGGCGATGGCGGACGCATCCAGCGCGCCGGCGCCTTGGGAATCGTCCGGCAGGGTGCGGCGCATTTGCACCATGCGGGCGCGGCGCTCTTCGAGCGGAGCGTCGTCGAGGTAGGCGTACGGGTTCGAGTTGAGGATCTCGTGAGAGAAGGGGGAAGGCTCCGGCGTGTCGATGGCCATGGTGCGGATGGCGCCGTCGTGGATGGCGGCCAAGACGGAGCGCAGCCCGTCCAGGTCCATGGCTTCGTAAAGACAATTGGAGATGGTCTCCTTGACCAGCGGATGATCGGGAATACGCACGTCGCCGGCGAGGTTCTCGGGGCAGGCGGCCTGATCAGGGAAAACAGCGGCCATCAGGTCATCGGACCGCATGCGTTGAATCGGCGGCGGCACCTTGCGCCCGCCCTGAAAGCGCGGGATGGTGAGCGCCCGCGATGCGTTCCAGCGCCAGCGGGCGGTAAACATGGGGGCGGGCAGCACAGCCTGGGTAAGCACGTCTTCCACGGTGGCGGGGCGGAGGAATTCAAAGACGATGTCGAGGGGAAAGGAATGTTGCTCACCGAGCGAGATGAGGATGCCGTTATCGGTAGCGGCAGCCTGCAGTTCGAAGTTAAATGAGCGGCAAAAGCGTTTGCGCAATGCCAGGCCCCAGGCGCGGTTGATGCGCGCGCCGAGGGGCGCGTGAATCACCAGTTGCATGCCGCCGCCTTCGTCGAAAAAACGTTCCGCGATGACGCAGGCATCGGTGGGGATGGCACCGAGCGCGGCGCGGCCGGCCTGCACGTAGGCGATTGCCTGATCGGCGCCGGCGCGGTCGAGGCCGCATTCCGCGGGGCAGGCCGCGGAGCGGAAGATTTCTTCGCGCAGGCGAGCGACTTCGCGTGACAGCTCCAGCGTGCGGCCGGGCGCTTCGCCGCGCCAAAAGGGGATGGTGGGCACGGCACCGTGAGAGTCTTCTACCCGCAGACGGCCCGCTTCCACGCGGCGAATGCGCCAGGAGGTGGTGCCCAAAAGGAAGATGTCGCCGGCCATGCTTTCGACGGCGAAATCCTCATCCACGGTTCCCACCGTGACGCCCTCGGGCTCCGCCACCACCAGGTATTGCGCCGTTTCCGGGATGGCGCCGCCGGAGGTGATGGCCGTCATGCGCGCTCCGCGGCGTGCGTGGACGCGGCGATTGACGGCGTCGCGATGCAGGTAAGCGCGGCTGTGCCCGCGGGAAGTGGCAATCCCCTCGGAGAGCATCTCCAGCACAGCGTCGAAATCGGCGCGCGGAAGCGTGGCATAGGGGCCGGCGGCGCGCATCAGGGCGAACAGCTCGTCATCGGCGAAATCTTCGCAAGCGCAAGCGGCCACCATCTGTTGGGCCAGGATGTCGAGGGCGTTACGCGGGATCTCGAGGCGGTCGAGTTCCCCATGGTGAATCGCGCGCGCCAGCGCCGCGCACTCGATCAGCTCGTCGCGGGTGGTGGCGAAGAGCCGCCCCTTGGGAAGCGCACCTACCCAGTGGCCGGCACGCCCGATTCGCTGCAACGCTACTGCAATGGAACGCGGCGAGCCGATCTGGCAGACCAGGTCGATGGTGCCGATATCGATTCCCAGTTCGAGCGATGCCGTGGCCACCACCGCGCGCAATTCGCCGTTCTTGAGCTTCTGCTCCGCATCCAGGCGCAAGGTGCGGGAGAGGCTGCCGTGGTGCGGCAGGACGGCGTCGGCGCCGAGGCGCTCGCCCAGGTGATGAGCCACCCGCTCCGCCAGGCGCCGCGTGTTGACGAAGACCAGGGTAGTGCGGTGCGTGCGGATCAGCTCGGCGACGCGGTCGTAAATCTCGTCCCACATCTCGTTGGTCGCCACCGGGCCAAGCTCGTCGCGCGGCACCTCGATGGCCAGATCCATCTCGCGCCGGTGCCCTACCTGGATCACGCTGGCATGGACGCTGAGGAATTGCGTCACGTCCTCGACCGGCTTCACCGTCGCGGAAAGGCCGATGCGCTGCGGCGCGGCACCGCCGTTCTGCCGTACCAGCCGGTCGAGGCGCGCCAGCGTCAACGCCAGGTGCGAGCCACGCTTGTCGTCGGCCACGGCGTGGATCTCATCGACGATCACGGTTCGCACGCGGCCCAGCATCTCGCGCGGTTTGGCGGCGGTGAGCAGAATGTAGAGCGACTCCGGAGTCGTTACCAGAATGTGCGGCCGCTGCCGCGTCATTTTCTGACGCTCAGCCTGCGGCGTATCGCCGGTGCGGAGGGCGGTGCGGATGGGCGCGAGCGCAACGCCGCGCAACGCCGCCAGCGCGGCGATTTCCGCCAGCGGCAGTTCGAGGTTCTTGTGGACGTCGTTGCTGAGCGCCTTGAGGGGGGAGACGTAGACGATTTCGGTTTCGTCCGGCAGCGGCCCAAGCCGGGCGCGCCGCACCAGGCCTTCGATAGCCGTGAGAAAAGCCGAGAGGGTTTTGCCGGAGCCGGTGGGCGCCGAGATCAGGACATCGTGTCCCGCCCGGATTTCCGGCCACCCGCGCAGTTGGGGTTCGGTGGGCGCGCCGAAACGCGTGGCGAACCATTCCGCGACGAGAGGGTCGAACCCGGCGAGCACTACCCTGATTTTAGAGCAACCCGTGGCGCGACGCTGCCGGCGCCCTCAGTGCAAAGAAGGCGCCGCGTGTGCCCTAATATGAGGATGGTCTGGAAGCGGGCATCTTTTTTCGGCTTTGTCACGGCTGTTCTGTGTCTCGCCTGGCTGTTTTACCAGAGGGCGATCCTGGGCAACGGGCCGGTCACGATTGGCGTCCAGGTGGCGGCCGCGGCCCTGATGGTCTGGGCGCGCGTGACATTCGGAAGGCGAAGCTTTCACGCCGTTGCGAACCCCACGGAGGGCGGGCTGGTGACCAACGGCCCGTATCGATACATCCGCCACCCGATTTACACGGCGGTGTTGTACTTCCTATGGGCCGGCATCGCCGCTCACCTATCCGTAGCGAACGTGATCGTCGCTCTCGTCGCCACGGCCGGCCTCGCGGTCCGGATGCTCGCCGAAGAGATTCTCATCGTCGGCAAGTACCCGGAATACGCCGGCTACGCCAGCCGTACGCGGCGCGTGGTGCCGTTCGTGCTCTAACGGCGCGCCCGGATCGCTGTCGCCGGCGCGCCGGGACCATTCAGCCTGGCGGTGTAAGACCGGCCGGTGGGGGTGGTCCGTTTTGGGCGATCAGGCGGTTGTTATGATGGCGGCTGGACCTGGTGAATCACTCAATGATCGGCGAAATCCTCGACGCCAAATACCGCATCGACAAGCAACTCGGCGCGGGCGGGATGGGCAATGTCTACCTGGCGACGCATCTCGGAACGACTCGCGTGGTCGCGGTCAAAGTGATCGCTCCGCGGTGGGCGGCGGAACCGCAATTTCTCGGGCGTTTCCAGCGCGAAGCACAGGCATGCGGCCGCCTGCGCCATCCGAACATCGTCAATGTCACGGATTTCGGAATCGCGAAAGCCGCCAGCGGCGACATGCCGTACCTGGTGATGGAGTTTCTCGACGGACAGACGCTTTCGAATTTCCAGAAAGCCAATCCCAAGATCACGCTGCCGCTGATCGCGGACCTTCTGGACCAGATTGGACTGGCGCTTGCCGAGGCGCACCGGCATGGAATCGTCCATCGCGATCTGAAGCCTGACAACATCTGGCTGGAACCAAACGGCCGCGGCGGATACACGGTGAAAGTGCTCGACTTCGGAGTGGCCAAGGTGAATCTGCTGGCCGACTGGGTTCCCCGCTTGAAAGAGATGCCGGAGGTGAGCGCCGCAGAGATCGCCAGTTCCAGGCCCATGGTTCCCGGCGACGAATTGGAAACGGCCTTGATCGACATGACGGATGAGCCCCGGTCCGCGAAAGTCCGCAGCCGAGCCGAGGAGGCTGAGACCGTCGCCATCGCGGTAACTCCGTCCGGCCCATCTTCCGGATCCTTCGACAGCGACCCCAGCGCGCAAACCATGCCGGGCAGCCTGGTCGGCACCCCCGCGTATATGTCCCCGGAGCAGGCGTTGGGAGAGGAAATCGATTTCCGTTCGGACATCTATAGCTTGGCCGTCGTGGCCTACTCCCTCGTTTACGGCGAACTGCCCTTTACCGGAAAGCCGGGCGAGTTATCCGAGAGTCACCAGACTCGTAGTCCTCTTCCGTCCGCGAGCGCCCGCAAAATTCCACGCGACGTATCGGACGCAATTCTGGCCGGACTGGCGCGCAATCCTGCGGATCGCCCGGCCTCGGCAAT
Source organism: Bryobacteraceae bacterium (assembly GCA_049698695.1). GTDB lineage: Bacteria > Acidobacteriota > Terriglobia > Bryobacterales > Bryobacteraceae > Bog-375. The sequence goes on from JBAVYH010000206.1 coordinate 32,070, forward strand.
CGTATTTACACGAAGGTTCCATAACGGAGTGGACGCCGAATTTCTTGCGCTGCGGAGATCGAAAGCATTTCTACTGCAACATCTCACGGCATATGCTTTTTTGCTGATGCCCATCTACACGGCCGTCCTGTCGCTGACGGGCCTGCTGGTTGCATTCAGCAAGAAACTGCTGCCGGTTGCCGCGGCGCGAATCGTGCTGGTCCCGTTGGCAGCGGCGGTTCTTTTCATTTTTGCCGACAACTTACTTCGCGCAGCGGCCGCACTAATGGCATTAGACGAACAGACCCGCCTGAGGAGATTCCTATCGTTCCGGGTCTTGTGGAAGCTGGTTAGGGCGATGCCGGCTCTGGTGGTGACGCAGGCCCGATCGCTGTGGTTCTTCGGGCCCGGTTGGGTGATCGGCGATTGCCTATGGCCGGTGATTTGCGTGGTGGAAAAGCTATCGGGAAAGGCGGCCATTCAGCGCTCGCGCGATCTGATGACCGGCTTGCGATCCGCCGGACGCGCCCTCGCGATCCGCCATTTGGCGCTGGCGGCATTCGCGATTGCGGACGTGGTCAAATCGATCGCCCTCCTTTGGCACAGCGGACAGATCGCCCAGGCGAATGAGGTACTCACGGCATGCTGGTTTCCCGTGTTTGCGCTGTTTGCGGCGGCTCCGCTATATCTGTACGACCGAACGGCTGCCAACGAAAGGGGCGCGTTGCTGCAGTTAGACCGCACGCCGGAGGTGCGAATCACCGCGCGAGCGTTCTCCGTCAGCTCAATGATCTGGCTGGCGGCTGGGGCGATCTACCTGATCTATGAGCCGATCAAGCTATGGGTGTTCGGCGCGCGCTGAGGGCGCGAGCGGGGCTGGAAAGCACTTATCCGGATCCGCTTGTGTCAGAAGGCGCGTCTGTCCTTCATCCCTCCTTAACCACGTCAGAGCAAGGACCGTCGCAATAAATCACGCGGTTCAGGCTGACCCGTTTCTTTCCTCATTTACCAGTCTCCTTGGCTTTATCCATTGAGCTTGTACCGAACTGTTCTTGATGATACCGATGGGCCATTGCCAAGTATATGTCAGGTTTGATTTCTTCAGGAAACTCAGGGCCGTAAATGGAAAGCAACGCTAAGATTCGGTCGTGCAAGGCGCTCTGAAAATGAGATTGTCCCTTCACCATAAAATCCAGTGTTGCTGTCATTCTTAATGTTCCCACGATTGCTTCTCTCGTGCTTCGGCTTTCCGCCATAGCGTTTGCGGCGCTATCTGGAACTTGGTGTTTGATTCGAGCGATCTGTGTTTTGAGCGGTTCAGTCGAGCTTTCCATCAGCGCCATGATATCTTCGCCTTTGAGATAGTTGACAACTTGAGCGGCGAGTGTCGACGCAACGTCTTTGTCCATCGTCATCAAATACTGTGATCTTAACCTCGTAAAGAGGGAAACCTGTATGAGCCGCAAGCCCGCCTCGAATGACCGGATCAACCTTCTTTCAATCGTCTTCTTGAACGGCCACCACATAACAAATACTCTCCTACCTGGATTGCCAGAAGGACACTCATAAAGCGGCCTCGACAACTTCAGATCGTATGACTTCATCATTTGATTCCCTACAAGATTGACCACGACTACCCCAATGGCAATTGCACCTTCGACGTACTGGCCCAGTACAATAAACGTCAGACCCGCCACGAATGCCGTTCCCATACCAAACGTGCCGATAAACGGCGTCGTGAAACAGAGCAGAGCCAGCAACCATTCACACCGAACCACAGCGTCTATGGCCAAGCCAAGGTAGGTTAAGAGTTCTCAAAAGCATGGTACCCTTTTAATCAACATATAGTGAGTGTTCATGGGGTGAAGGCTCCGTTCTTTGCTTGAGTTTTGGGACATGAAGCGGCGGACGCCCCGACATCTCATTCCGAACGATTGAAATCGTCTACAATTTTCTTGAAGTGTTCGTAATGCCCGTTCCGTATTGCCTCTGCGACATACTCCAGAAATCCGAACTGAGCCTGGGCTTCGAGTTCCCGACCTTGTTCGGCAAATTCCAGTCCCTTACGATTCAGGCGAACAGCCTTCTTGATACCGTCTCGTTCGTCAGGCGATTTAACCTGAAGATTTTCCAACATCCGCTTCTGCGTATCGAACTCCAACTTCCAGTTGCTCATTCGTTCATTATAGGACTTCCGAAACGCCTGACAGCTTTCTGTGCGTGCTGGCGGCGTATTCTGGCGGCGGTTTCGCCTACGCAATCGGAGCCGCCGCCAAAAACAAGTCGGACAGTGAAATCTGGCAATGGGTTCCCGGTCGCCAGGGTTATACTAACCAGACCGGCAGGTTGAGGGATCGGGAGAAGTTTGTCCGTAGAGAATTCTGAAAAACGGGTCCTTTCCGCCAGGACGGGCAATGTGATTCCTGGCAGAAATTCCGCTTGCGTGAATCCAAATAGCTGAGCCGGTTGTCAATGCGGATGCGAATCTCGGTAGCTACTCTTTCGGGCACGCATGCCATGTTGCACCGCACGGCATGATCGCATTGTTGTCTCGATCTGGCTGTATAATACCGGCGTGGTGCATCTCGCCAGCCAACATTCACTTTTCGCTGCAATCGCCTTTTTGATTGCGCTGGTGGTCATCGTCAGATTCACCCACTTTCGATTCAAGCGATCCCAGAAGAGTTCATCGGTAGGCTCGGATTTCGATTCCGTCGTTCGGCTTACTGCGAGCCGTAAAACAGCGGACCCTTTCACGTACTGGCGTGACGAAATTTTCAGTATTGCTGAGAAGCACGGCTCGCCTGGGAAAGCTGCCCGTCAAATCGAGCGTTCAATCAATACCCTGGAGTTTAAGTCGCTAGAAGACGCCCAACTGAAAGCTCTGCACGAATACTGGATGGAGATGAGCGATTGGTGTGGGAAGATCCGCATTGAATTGCACAGTCTGGACCCCGAGAGACGCTGGAGTCCGACTGAATGGACCCGGCTGTTCAACATGTTCGGTAGGGTGAATCTGCTTGTCCAGATTGCATGGTCCGAACGATGCCATCCTCGTTCGCATTGATGCTTGAACCTAAGAAAAGAATCACCACATGTCCCGCAAGCGGGGTCGCTTGGCACCTTTTTGCAGGTTCGTTTTCTTCTCGACCACACGAAGATTATCGGTCGTATGGCTACCGCCTTTTGAAAACGGCCATACGTGGTCGATGTGATGCTTTTGCGGGTCGTATTTTTCGCCCTTCAGATCCCTTTCGATGACGGCCCGTCTTGTCGCTTTCGGGATAACTCTGGATCGCTTCTTAGCTTGCCATTTTCCAAAAAAGATCATCGCCACGAACCCGGCTATGATTGGCTCCTGCGAAGGCAATAGATACGTTCGCAGACGCACCAAGATAAACACGACCATGACCGAGCAGAAAACAATGATGGCTTTCAGTAGATTTCGCAGGAAGAGCCGTGCGCCTTCCCTTGCAAGGCGAAGTGCTCTGAGCCAATAAAGGCAAACAGCCGCCCCGACAATGAATATTACCCAGTCGGCGTTCGGAAGCCCTGTGATGCGAAACGGCGGTTGCATCAGCGCCACCAGGGGAGCCGGAAACTACTTGGCTTTCCGGGTGTATGCCTTGACCTTTGTTCCGCTCTTCTTTGTGTGCTTGGAAACCGCCTGTTTCTTGGGGGTCTTTTTCGTGGCGTTGCCAAGAGCGAAGGCACCGATGAGCGGTAGTAGTGGAATTGGCATACTGGGTGAATTCTAGTATTTCTGGCTGGCTTCGTCAATGCTCTCTTTGAGCGCCAGTCTATCGAGAATCCGACAGCCAAATTGATACGCTACAAGCCGCCGTCGCTGGAGATGCTGCGTTTTCTGGGCGGGTGCCAAACGAAATGAGCGGCGCTGTGAGCTTTCTGGAGCCATGCTGGAAGGGACTGGCGTGGTGATGACGATGATTACAGTGGCTACGGTGATTACGTCTGCGAAGCGATTCTGCGGCTGAGACGAAAATGGCAGGGCCGCTACCGACCCTGCCATAAAACTGCCCCAAAACACACCCTCACTCCACGGAGGCAAATCCGACGAGCCAAAAGTTTTGGAATGAATTGGAATGAAACTGCGTTTTGGAAGGTCCGTAAGTGCTTGAAAACATGGTGGCCAGGGACGGAATCGAACCGCCGACGCCAGCCTTTTCAGGGCTGCGCTCTACCGACTGAGCTACCTGGCCATGAGGAATTCCAGTGTAGCAACCGCGATGCCGCTCCTGCAACGCGCGGTCTCGTCTCGGGTCGCGGCTCTTGCGCCGGGCACAATCCCGGTACACTCAAGAAGTAGGGTGTCCGACTTTTGTCGGGCTGTGCGCGTCTACACACCAGGAGCCAAGGCTTGATCTTTCGGGCGGTCGAGGATGGCGATCTGATTCGCCAGGCTGCCCGGGGCAACGTGGAGGCGTTCAACCTCCTTGTGTCCCGGTGGGAGAAGCGTGTCTACAATTATCTCCTGCGGCTGACCGCCAATCGTGAAGACGCTTTGGATTTGACGCAGGACGTGTTTCTGAAGGCGTACCAGAATCTTCGCAAGCTGGATGACGGGGCGCGATTCGCGCCGTGGCTGTATCGCATCGCCCATAACGAGGCCTATTCCATGTTTCGCAAGCGAAGGCCGGAGAGCGATGTGGCGGATTTGCCGCCGGCGGCGACGGAGACCGGAATCGTGGTGGGGGGCAACTCGGTTTTTCCCATCGAATTGAGCCTGGCGGTGGCCAGCGCGCTGGAGCGGCTCTCGCCGGAACAGCGCGAGGCCGTGGCGCTGAAGATCTACCAGGGGTTCAAATTCGAGGAAATGGCCGAGATTCTCTCCTGCCCGGTTTCCACCGTCAAAAGCCGCCTGTATACGGCGCTGGAACTGCTGAAGGTCGAGTTGGCTCCGATTGAGGCACGAGGTGTGTCATGAGTTGCTCGCCATTCGATTTGAAGGATTACTTTTTCGAGGAGCTGGACGGCGCGGAGCGCAAACAAGTGGAAGCGCACGTCACCGGCTGCCACGCCTGCCGGGAGGAACTGAAGCGGCTGCGGCTGACCGGAACCACGCTCCTGAGCCTGCGGGAGGAAGAGATTCCGCGGCGGATCGCTTTTGTTTCCGACCAGATCTTTGAGCCCTCGCCCTGGCGGCGCTGGTGGAACGGGTTCTGGAACACGCCGGCACGGCTGGGCTTCGGCTCGGCGGCGCTGCTATCGGCGGCGCTGGTGGTGTTCGCACTGACCAGGCCGGCGCCGGTGTTGTACCGGCCGGTGCTATTGGGTCAAGTGCCGGTGGCGCAGACGGCGCAGGCGGCGCAGACGGTTCCCGACGCAGCCATTCAGGCGCGCATCGATCAGGCGGCCGACCGCGCGGTAGCGGCGCGCACCAAGGAGCTTGTCGCCGAGGTGACCGCCGAGCGGCAGAAACTGCTGCTGGTGGCGGCCGAGTTGGATTTTGCCGACAGGCGCGAACACGCCCGGCTGATGACGGCGGAAGAATACGGTCCGCCGCGGCAGCCGGCCGGGGAGGCGAAATGAAACTCGTCCTTGCCATACTGCTGGCGATGGTCCCGATTTCAGCACAGGTGGCGCGGCCGGTTTCGACCGCCCGTGTGAGCGCCACCGTGCAAACTGCTCCGGCGCGCGTTTCGCTGGTCTCGCTGGCGACGCTCGCTCGCGGCTTCGACCGCGATCTGCGGATGTTCGCGGTGACCGATCCGATCGACGTGCTGGGCAACACGCGCGGCATTTACCTGGATGGTTACGGCGCCGTGTTCACCACCGAGTTGAGCCCCATCCTGACGCCCCAGTTGAGCCCGTTCCGGCCCAACATCAGCGAACAGGAGAAGACGCAAGTCAGGCAGCGCAAGCTGGCCCGCCTTCCGGCCGTGGAGCGGCTGATGAACGCCATGCTGCAAACCGCCGCCAAGGAGCTGGTCGCGGTGCCGGACGATCAGCAGATCGTGGTGGCGGTGAAGTTCCTCTATTTGCCTTACGAAGACACCACCGGGCTGCCCGGCCAGATGGTGATGCAAGCGGCGCGGCGCACGATTTTGAGCGGGGCGCCGATTGAAGCCACGGTGAGCAACCAGTGACGCCCGAGCACCTCGCACCGCAGCCCCTCAGCGCAGCGCCCCCGATGGGCGTGCTGCGCTTTCAGCGGCTGGGCGAGATGCTGATTGAGCGCGGGAAGATCGAAGCCGAAGACCTGGAGCGCGCGCTCGAACTGCAGCGCGAGCGCGGCGACAAGCTGGGCAAGATCCTGGTGGACATGGGGCTGGTGGCGCAGCGCGACGTGCTGGCTGCGTTGAGCGAGCAGTTGGGCGTGCCGCTGATCGCGATTGACGGGCCGCCGGCTTCGGCGCCGGAAATCGAGGGGCTGTCGCACCGTTTCCTGCGGCAAGCGCGGGTTTTTCCGGCGGCACTGAACGGCTCGGTGCTGACGCTCGCCATGGCCGACCCGATGGACTTCGAAAGCGCGGCCGCGGTCCGCGCGTTTTCCGGCCTGGAGATTCAGACGGCGCTGGCGTCGGAGCAGGAAATCGTCGACGCGGTGGACAAGCATTACGCCGACGGCGAGCGCCAGGTGCTGACCGGCGTGGAGGACGAAGAGGCGCTGGCCGATCTGGAACACCTGCGCGATATGGCCAGCGAGGCGCCGGTGATCCGGCTGGTGAACGCCATGATCGCGGACGCGCTGGAGAAACGAGCGAGCGACATCCACATCGAACCGTTCGAGAAGGAATTTCGCGTGCGCTTCCGCGTGGACGGCGTGTTGTTCAACCAGGAAACGCCGCCGCGCGAGTTGAAGGCGGCTATCATTTCCCGCCTGAAACTGATGGCCAAGCTGAACATCGCGGAGCGGCGGCTGCCGCAGGACGGCCGCATCAAGATCAAGATTCTGGGGCGCGAGGTGGACCTGCGCGTTTCCACGCTGCCGACGTTGTATGGCGAAAGCGTGGTGATGCGCCTGCTGGACCGCTCGGCGGGCGATTTTTTCGACCTGCGCCGGCTGGGCTTCGACGACCGCATGCTGCAGCAGATGGAACACTTCACCGGGCTGCCGCACGGCATTTTCCTGGTGACCGGGCCGACCGGCAGCGGGAAATCGACCACGCTTTATTCGGCGCTGAAGCGCATCAACCTTCCGGACAAGAAGATCATCACCATCGAAGACCCGGTGGAATACCAGATGGACGGCATCAACCAGATCCACGTCAATCCGCAGATCGGGCTGACGTTCGCCGCCGGGCTGCGGCACATTGTGCGGCAGGACCCGGACGTGATCATGGTGGGCGAAATTCGCGACCGCGAGACCGCCGACATTGCCATCCGCGCCGCGCTCACCGGCCACCTGGTGTTCTCCACGCTGCACACCAACGACGCTCCCAGCGCCATCACCCGCCTCACCGATATGGGGGTGGAGAACTACCTGCTGACCTCGTCGCTGGTGGCGGTGCTGGCGCAGCGGCTGGTGCGCGTCATCTGCAAGGATTGCAAGCGGCCGGCGGGAGAAGCGGTGGCGCCGGATGGCACGCGCGTGAGGAGCTACCGCGGAGCGGGCTGCTCGGCCTGCAACGGCACGGGCTACATTTCGCGCATGGGTATCTTCGAGATGATGCAGCTCAGCGACGAGATTCGCGGATTGATCATGGAAAACGCCGACGCTTCGGTGCTGACGGAGGCGGCGCGGCGCGGCGGAATGCGAAACCTGCGCGAGGACGGCTGGCAAAAGGTGCGCGACGGCGTCACTACGGTGGAGGAAGTGATGCGCGTCACGCAGGAGCTCTAGTGCGGATGCCGACTGAGAGGTGGGACAGACGATCGATCTTTGTCGTCTGTCAAGGTTGCGGGCTTTGGCGAACGATGACAGACCACGAAAGGCGATGGTCCGTCCTACCGGAAGCGAGCTGATGGCGGCGACGTTCTTTTTCCGCGCGGTGGCATCGGATGGGAAGATCCGCACTGGAAGCCTGTCCGGCAACGACGAGAAGACGATCGCCCGCGAGCTGCGCAAACAGGGGCTGACGCCGGTTTATGTGGGCGCGACGCCCAAGAGCGCTTCGGTCGAAATCAAGCTGCCGAGTTTCGGCGGCCACAGGCGCAGCGACGTGCTCTTCTTCACCCAGGAGCTTTCCACGCTGCTCAACGCGGGCGTGCCGCTCGACCGGGCGCTTTCGATCACCGCCGAGCTGACCGAGCGGCCGCAGTTCCGCTTCATCGTGCTCGACGTGCTGCGTGTGCTGAAGGGCGGCCGTACGCTGGCCGACAGCCTGGCCACGCACGGCGAATATTTCTCCGATCTCTACATCAACATGGTGCGGGCGGGCGAAGCCTCGGGCGCCCTGGCCATCATCTTCTCCCGGCTGGCCGAGTTCGAACGCTCGCGCGACGATCTGCGCAACTTCATCGTCTCGGCGATGATCTATCCGGCGCTGCTGGCGGCGGTGGGCGCGGCTTCGGTGATCATCCTGCTCACCTTCGTGGTGCCGCGCTTCGCCATCATCTTCCAGGACGGGCATATGAAGATGCCCACGCCGACGCGCATCATGCTGGAAGTGAGCGACGTGGTCAAGACCTACGGCTGGTTCGCGCTGGCCGGCCTGGTGGCGGCCGTGATTATCTGGCGGGTCTACACGCGCACCGTGGCGGGCCGCTTGTGGTGGGACGGCGCGCGGCTGAAACTGCCGCTGCTGGGCGTGGCGCTGCTGAAGGCGGAGACGGCGCGGTTTGCGCGCGCCATGGCGACGCTGCTCGAAAACTCGGTTCCGCTGGTGCAGTCGATCGGGATCGGAGCGGCCACCCTGAACAACCGGATGATCGCCAATTCGCTGGCCGGGGTGGCCAATGGAGTGAAGCGCGGCGAGGGCATCGCGGTACCCACGCGCAAGGCGGGCGTCTTTCCGCCACTGGCCGCGCATCTGCTCACGGTGGGCGAGGAGACCGGGCGGCTGGACCAGATGTTTGCCCGCATGGCCGATATTTACGAAAATGAGACTCGGGCGGCCATCAGACGCTTCACCAGCATTTTCGAGCCAGTGGTGATTCTGGTGATGGGCGTGGTGGTCGGAGCTTTAATTCTGAGTATGCTGCTCGCGATTACGAGCATCAACGACGTGCAGGTGTGAAATGAAACAGACGGCAAAAAGGCGGGAGCGGGGCGAGGCCGGCGTCACCCTGATCGAAATGCTGGTAGTGGTGACGATTATCGGGCTGTTCGTGGCCCTGGTCGGCCCGCGGCTCTGGCAGAACGTGGACAAGGCGAAAATCACGGCGGCCCATGCGCAGATACAAGGTTTCATGGGCGCGCTGGGCACTTACAAACTGGATAATGGGAACTTTCCCACCACCGAGCAGGGCCTGGCGGCGCTGCGCGTGAAACCCGCGGACGCGACCCAATGGAACGGGCCGTATATGCCGCAGGAGATTCCGAAAGACCCGTGGGGCCACGATTGGGTGTACAAGTTCCCGGGCGACCACGGCGATGAGCCGGACATTATCAGCTACGGCGCCGATGGGCAGCCCGGCGGCGACGGAGTCAATGCCGATATCGTCAGTTGGAAAAGCCAGTAAGGACCAGGCATGCCCGGCGCGGCGAGGAACGCGCGCTGCTTGGCCGGAACGCGGCGTCACGCTGCTCGAGATGCTGGTGGTGATGGCCGTGGTCGGGATCGTGGTGGGCGTCTCCATCCCCTCGATTTCGGCCGGCCTGGATAGCGTGCGGCTGGCCTCCACCGGCGACGCCATCGCCAGTTTCCTGAACGGGGCGGTGACGCACGCCGAGCGCAGCGAACAGCCGGTGGAAGTGGTGATCTCGCTCAAGGACGGAACCATCTCCGCGGACGGGGCAGACGGCTTCGCGCGGCGATTCCACGTCCCGCAAGGCATCACCATGGACAAGGTGCTGCCGGAGGAGAGCGGCGATTCCGAAGCGGGCGACTCCAAAGCGCACGACCGCCAGGTGCTGATCGTCCCCGGCGGCACGGCGCCGGCGATTGGCGTGGAGTATTCCAACCTGCACGGCGGGCGGCGCAGGGTGGAATTGGACCCCATGACCGGCTTTCCGCGCGTGGAAAACGTCAATACAGAGTGAGGCGTCAGCGCGGATTCACGCTGCCAAAAGCAACAATTGCCGTCGAGGTGTTTACGGCAGTGGCGCTGCTTGCGCATATGATCGTCCGGTGGCCAAACGCCGAGCCTCCCAAGAAGGTGGCCGCGCACGCGCAGATCCAGGGTCTCATGGGTGCGCTGGGCACTTACAAACTGGATAACGGCACCTATCCCACCACCGAGCAGGGTCTGGCCGCATTGCGCGCGAAGCCCGCAGACGCGCCGAAGTGGAACGGGCCTTATCTCCCTCAGGAAGTCCCAAAAGATCCGTGGGGCCACGATTGGGTTTACGAGTTCCCCGGCGATCACGGCAATGAACCGGACATTATCAGCTACGGCGCAGATGGCCGGCCCGGCGGCGACGGAATCAACGCCGATATCGTCAGTTGGGAGAAGCCATGACCGGCTTTCCGTGCGTCGAGACCGTCAATACAGAGTGAGGCGTCAGCGCGGATTCACGCTGCTCGAAATGATTGTCGCCACCCTCATCATGGCAATCGCCGTGGTGGGGCTGCTGGCGAGCATTTCCGGCGCGGTGCGCAACGCGTCGCGGTTGCGCGACTACGACCGGGTGGTGCAGTTGGGCCGCCTGCAGATGAACGACATTCTGGCAGACCCCGGCACGCCGCTGAGCGGGACGTTCGACGCAGAGTTGACGGGCGGGTTAGTAGCGGGCTGGGACGCGCAGATCGAACCCTTTGAAGAGCCGCCGGCGCCAGCGCCCGGCGCGCTGGCGCTCGACCACGTGCGCATGGAAATCTCGTGGATGGCAGGCGACCGGCGGCGGACCTTTACGCTCGAGGCCCTGCGCCGCAGGGTGCTCAGGCCATGAAGCGGGCCGCCGTACGAAGCCGGCAGGCCGGCGTCACGCTGATCGAGGTGCTGATCGCGGTGACGCTGCTGAGCGCGCTTTCGGTGGCCATGCTGCTTTCCCTGGAGGTGGCTCTGAAGGCGTTACACAAGACGGATGAAAAGCTGCTCGCCGACCGGCGTGTGGCCGGCGCGCAGCGAGTTCTGGAGCAGGAACTCGAAGGATTGGTGCCGGTGATGACGGTTTGCGCGGGGCATCCGAACCTGGCGGCTTACCCCTTCGTGTTTTTCCAGGCCGAGCCGCAAACCATGCGGCTGGTCTCGACATTTTCGCTGCAGCAAGGCTGGCGCGGTCCCGCCCGAATCCTCGAGATGTTCGTGATTCCGGGCGAGGAGGGCAAGGGGGTGCGGCTGGTAGTGAATGAGACGCCTTACACGCGGATGGATGCCGGCCGCGCTTGCACCGGTATCACCCCCGACCCCGTGGTCGGCGGGGTGGTGCAATTCACCCCGGTGGTAGCCACGCCCACGTCTTTCGTGCTGGCGGACCAACTGGCGTATTGCCGGTTCTCATACTTTGTGGTGCCGCCATCGCCCCACGGACGACCTGAGCTGCCGCCGGAGTGGCGGGCCAGCGCGACGGGCACCGGCTGGCCGAAGGCCATTCGGGTGGAAATGGCGCCGCTTGAAGCCGACCCTTCCCGCTTGCAGCCGATCACGGTGACGGCGCCGATCCACATCCACCGCTCGTGGCAGATTCAGTATGACGACTTTTGATAGGGAGCGCGACAGAGCGGCCGGTATCCCTGCCAACCCGAGCCGGCAGGTTCCGGGAGGACCCAGGCTCGCCCGCCGCGGCAGCGCCCTGCTGGCGGTGCTCTGGCTTTCGGCTGCGCTGGCGGCGATCGGCTTTTCGCTGGCGACCACGGTTCACGGAGAAACCGAACGCATGTCCACGGCGCTCGACGGCTTGCGCAGCTACTACCTGGCGGCAGCGGGCATCGATCGCGCTGCGCTCGAGGAGCTGTGGGGTCTCCAGAACCCCGGTGCGCGCATGATCCCGGCGGGCGCCACCCACGTGATCTACCATTTCGCCAGCGGCGACGTGCGCGTGGAGCTCATTCCCGAAACGTCCAAGCTAAACGTAAACCGGGCCAGTCTCGAAGATCTCACCCGCCTGGGACTGGCGCTGGGGTTGGACGAAGTCGCGGCGGACGGGCTGGCGCATGCTATCTTGCAAGCCCGCCAAGCCGTAGCGGGCGGCCCGCCGCAGGCGGCACCTGGACCGTCTTTTCAGCCTCCCGGCGCGTCCATACAAGAGATTGAGGAGTTGATGGCCGTGCCCGGCGTAACACCCGAACTGTTCTACGGAACCTATGTCCCGCAGCAAGACGCGGAGGGCGGCATGCACCTGGTGCACCGCACGGGGCTGGTGGACTGCCTTTCGGTCTATGGGATCAACTCGCAGGTGGATGTAAACACCGCCCAGCCGGCGGTGCTCGCCGCAGTGGGGATGAACCCGGCGGGGATTGCCGCGGTGATGGCGCGCCGCCAGTCGGGTCCCATTCTGCAGGATCAGCTTGGGGCCGTGGCGCAAGCGGCGGGCGTGGCTGCCGGCAGGTTGAGGGTGGGCGGCAACTCGATCATCACCATGCGCGCGACGGCGCGCCTGCGCCTCGACGACGGGCAGCTCTCCAGCCTGCGGCGCACGGTGGCGGCGGCCATCAAGTACATGCCGCCGGGCTATGACGCCCCGATTCACATTTTGCGCTGGTACGACACGGTTTGGAGCGAATGACCGCGATGCCGTTCGCATTTCCCAAAGACGTGCGCAAGCTGCTCGAGTTCGGCTCCGGCGTGGGCATCGCCATCGGCGCCGCGGACCTGGAGGTGGTGGCGGCGCGGGTACGGCCGTCGGGAGTTCGGGTGCTCGGCCGCCTCGTGATCGCGGGCTTCGGCGGGCGGCCTGCTGCGGAATGGGGCGCTGAATATAGCCACTTCCTGAAATCCGCCGGCGCCGGCCATCTGAGCGCCACCGTGCTGCTGCCGCGCAGCGAAGTGATCGTCCGCCAACTGGCGTTGCCGGGCGTGGCGGCCCGGGATGTGGAAGGCGCCATCCGGCTGCAGATCGACACGCTGCACCCCTACGGCGAGGATGACGTGGTGTGGGGATGGTCCGTGCTGCCCTACGGCGGCGTGCTGATGGGTATCGCACGGCGCGCCGCTATCGAGCGCTACGTGGAGCTGTTTATGGCGGCGGGCATCGCGGTTTCCAGTTTCACCTTCTCCGCCGCCGCGGTGCACGCCGCCATCCGCCTCAACGGCCGTCGCGCCGGGGAAGGCTTTGTGGCCCTCGGGCGCACGCCCACGGGTGCGGTGGAGGTGTATGGCGAAAGCCCGGCGCGGCCTCTGTTTTCCGCCGAGATCGATGCGGCGCCCGAACGCGCCGCGGCGCTGGCGCTGGCCGAATTGCGGCTGCCGACGGAAACGCAGCCGATGACGCTGGAAGAAGCGCTACCCCGGCCCACCGTGAACCCGGTGGAGAATGATTTATCCCGCAACGCACTGCCGTACGCCACGGCGCTGGCGGGGGCCTGTCCCCAGCTAGCGCCGGCGGCGAACGTGCTGCCGCGCGAGTACCGGCGCTCGCGCTCGCGCGCCATGCTGGTTCCCACTGCGGTGCTGGCGGGGCTGGCGTTGTTGGCGCTGATCGTGGCGATGGCGTGGCCGAGGTTCGAAAATCGCCGGTATCTGAAGATGCTCGAAGCCGAAATCGCGCGCGTCCAGCCCGGCGCCTTGCGCGCCGCCGCGCTCGACCGGGAAACCGAACGAACGCGCGGCCGCACCGAGCTTCTCGATCGGTACCGCGGCCGCACTCGCGCCGATCTGGACGCCCTCAACGAGCTTACCCGCCTGGTGGAGCCGCCGGCGTGGACCAACGCCGTCGAACTGACGCGCGATACGGCCCGCATCACCGGCGAGGCGCCGCAGGCCGCGCCGCTGCTAAAGATTCTCGACTCCTCGCCGCTGTTCCAGAACTCGACGATGGATATGGACCAGCACGCGGCCGCAGGCGCCGGAGAGGTGTTCCAGATCCATACCGCCAGGAGGAACCCATGACGATCGGAAACCTGGACCGGCGCTCGCGGGCGACGCTGCTGTTGAGCGCTGCGCTGTTGGTTCCCGCTGCGGCCTGGAGATTCGGCCTGTTCGGCGGTTCAGACATGGCAACCGTTCCCGCCGCCGAAGCGATTCCCGTCGCCGAGAAGCGTTTGGAATCCCTGCGCGTCAAGGCGGCCTCGCTGTCCGAAAAGGAGGCGCGGCTCCGGCAGGCGCAAGCGGAGCTGGCCACGCGCGAAAAAGGCATTCTCAAAGCGGACACCAAGGCCCAGGCGCAGGCCCAGTTGATCGAGCTGCTGCAGAGCATCGCCAATGCCAACGGCATCGAAGTGCGCGGCGTGGAACGCATGAGTGAATCGGTGGTGAGCGGCGACTACGGCGAAGTCAGCGTGGATGTAGCCTTTGTCTGCGGCATCGATCAACTGGTGAACCTGATGGCGGCGCTGGCCGATCAGCCGCAGATACTGGCCACCAACGAGCTGCGGGTTAATGGCGGCAGCGACAAGAAGAAGAACATACAAGTGCATCTTTCCGTGGGCGCGCTGGTGGCGCGTAAGTTGTTGCCCGAAAAGAAAGGGGGGCAAGGGGTATGAGTCGCCGGCTTTGGATCCTCAACCTGGCCTTAGCGTGCGCCGTGGTATGGACAACCATCGAATTGCGGGACGCGTGGCGCGCCACCAAGGCGCACCAGGGCGCGACCTTGGGCCAGCGGGTGGCTGCGCCGCCAATGCCGCCCTTCCGGCCATTGCCCAACCCGCCGGCGGTGCTGCCGGCCGTTTACAAGGATGTGGCGCAGAAGGACCTGCTCGACCGCTCGCGCGATCCCAACGTACCGATTGAACCGCCTCCGCCTCCGCCGCCTCCGCCGCCAGTGCCGCCGTTGCCGGTCTATCACGGATACATGAATCTGGGCGGCGGGCCGATTGCCATTCTGAGCGTCAAGGCCGGGTCGGCACATGAGGCGGTGCGGCCGGGCGAGACGATCGGCGATTTCACCCTGCGCAGCGTCAATACAAATGAGATCGAGCTTGAATGGAGAGACCAGGTAATTCGCAAATCGGTGGACGAGCTGGAAGATCACGTGACCCCCGCCGTGCAGGCCGCCGCGGCACGCACCGAAGTGTCCGCCCCGGTGGCAGCGGCACCGCCGCCACCACCCGCTGTGCCCGGGCCCGGCGCGACGACGCACTTCGGCGTCAAACTCTGCAACCCAGGCGACACGTCGGCGGTAGGGTCGGTGGTGGACGGCTACCGCAAGGTGCTGAGTCCCACGCCGTTCGGTTCCTCCTGTCTCTGGGAGCCGGTGCAGTGAAGAGTGGGCATTTCCCGCCAGGGTCCGCCCGCAATGTGTAGAACCGGGAGAAAAGAGCAATGAAAACGTTTCTGATACTTTTGGTTTCGATGATGGCGCTGCAGGCGGCCGAGCCGCCCGGCGGAACGGGGCCGCTCGCCATGCCCGCGGGCGCGGTTGCGATTGAGTCCAACCTCTACCGTCATACCGACGCGCAAGGCAAAACGTGGATCTACCGCCGGACCCCCTTCGGCATTACGCGGGCGGAAGCCCGATCCGTCGCCCCCGCGCGAGCCGTTGAGTTGGCCAACGCCAAGGCCTGGGACGATGGCGACGCCGTCCGCTTTGAACAGCCGGGGCCGTTCGGCGTTTACCATTGGCGAACCAAGAAATCTTCGCTCGATGCGGCCGAGCAAGCCGTATGGGCGCGGCATCAGGCGGGCCCGGCAGGCGGGCGGGACTAACCCGATGCGCCGCCATTGCCTTCTTTCACTCGTGGCAGCCGCCGCGATGATTCCGGCGCTGCTGGCGCAGGCTCCGTCGAAATCGATCGAGCAGATCTTGCAGGAGCGGCAAGCGCAGCAGCCGCAGCCCGCACAGCAGCAGCCACAGCGACCAGCGCCCGTTCCACTCACGAAGCCGGAACAGACGCCGCCACCGGAGCCGAAGATGGCCGACCAGGGACTGCTCTCGATGGACAACGTGAACCTGGTCGAGATGGTCAACCTGCTCGCCAAGATGCTGAAGATCAACATCCTGATCGATCCGCGGGTCAAAGGCGCGGTGACTATTCACACCTACGGCGATGTGAAGCCGGTGGAACTGATGCCGCTGCTCCAAGTCATCCTGCGGGTCAATGGCTGCACCATCGTCAAGGTTGGCGATCTGTACCGGATCGTGCCGGTCAATGCGGTGTCCCAGCTTCCGCTATCGCCGGTCATCAATGCGGACCCCAAGACGCTGCCCGAAGACGAAGAGACCATTCTAAACCTGATTTTCCTCAAGTACGCTACCGCCGCGGACATGGACAAGCTGCTGACGCCGTTCTACGGCGAAGGCGCTAGTCACTCCACTTACGATCCGGCGAATCTGCTGATTCTCGAAGACAACAGCCGCAACATGCGGCGGACGATGGAGCTGATCGGGCTGTTCGACAGCGACACCTTCGCGACCAAGCGCGTGCGACTTTTCGATGTGGAGAACAGCCGTCCCACCGACCTGGCCAAGGAACTGGAGACAATTTTCAAAGCCTATGCGCTCTCCGAAAAGACCGCTGCCGTGCGGTTCATTCCGGTGGACCGCATCAACGTCGTTATCGCCGTGGCTCCCAATCCGGGTATCTTCACAGAAGTCCAGAAGTGGATCGATAAGTTGGACGTTCCGGTCAAGGTGACTGCGGGAACGACGAATAACTGGGTGTACCGCTTGAAGTATGGCCGCGCCGAGACGGTGGCGATGGCCATCATGGCGCTGTACACGGGCAATCCGATGGCGCTGATCGGATTGGCGGCGCAGGCCAACAATAACATGTACGCCGCGGGGCTCGGCTTGAACGGCACGGGCACGGGCTACGGCATGGGTGCCCTGGGCGGCGGCGGCTACGGTGGCGGCTATGGCGGCGGGATGGGCTACGGCGGAGCCTCGGGATTGGGCAACGGCAACATGTACGGAGGATACGGCGGGATGTCCGGCAGTCCGTACGGCGGCTACGGAGGTTACGGGGGCTACGGCGGCTACGGGGCCAATAGTGGCTACAGCGGGTATCAGATGCAGGGCGCTGCCGCGCAGCAGGGCGCGGCTGCAGGTGGCGCGGCACAGTCGGCTATGGCCGACCGCACGGGCAGCTATTTGGGCCAAGGGGCTGCCGGCGGCGAGCAGGCCGCTCACATGCCGCACGTCATTCCCAATCCGTTCGACAACACACTCCTGATTCAGGGCACGCCGCAGGAGTGGGAGCAGATTCAGAATCTCCTGCGCCAGTTGGATGTGGCGCCACGCCAGGTTCTGATCGACTGCAAGATTTACGAGGTGGATCTGTCTACCAGTTTCGGCCTGAACGTATATGGTCTACTGCAGGCGCTGGGAGGCAGCGGCACCATTTCCGGTGCGACACAAACACTGACCACAGCCCTCAACCCAACTGGCCTGACGCTGTCGGCCGGCATGATAGTTGGGAAGAGCAAGCAACTGCTGGGCCTGCTCCAGGCTAACGCGTCCGACAGCCGCACCAGGGTGATCTCGTCGCCGAGCATCATCGCCACCGACAGCGTGCCGGCCGTCATGAACGTGGGCGACCAGGTTCCGGTGGCCACGTCCACCAACCTGACGGCGCTGAACGCGGGTACCTCGGCCTATCAGACCATCAGCAACCAGAGCACGGGCGTGACGCTGGACATCATGGCGCACATCAACTCGAGCGGCGTGGTCACGATGATCATCAACCAGCAGGTGAGCGCTCCTTCATCTACCGCATCGAACAGCTTGGGTGAGGGGTTCTCGAACCGCTCGATGAGCACGCAGATTACGGTGCAGGATGGCGACACGGTAGCCATCGGCGGGGCCATTACGGAACAGAAAATCGAAGGCACGAGCGGCGTCCCGTATCTAAGCCGCATTCCGATTCTGGGCGCGCTGTTTGGGAGCAAGAACTCCAGTACGTCGCGCACCGAACTGATTATGTTTCTGACCCCCCGCGTGATCTATGACACCAACCAAGTGATCGACGCCACCGACGAAATCAAGAGTAACCTGAAGCGCGTCAGCAAGCTGATGAAGGAAGACCACCAGTAGGCAGCGCTGCCGCCGTGGCGCACGCATTCCTGCATGCAGGGTCGAGATTCATCTCGACCTTCCTTAGCCCCTCGGGGCAAGCGGACGCGCCGGCACGAATGCCGACGCGGCGCGTAAGAATGCGTGCGCCAACGAGCCGTTACTCGCGGCCTTCCAGCAAGCGCCGCAATTCGCGCTCATCGACCACCGAAATTCCCAGCGCGCGCGCCTTGTCGAGCTTTGAGCCGGCGTCTTCGCCGGCCACTACATAGCTGGTCTTCTTGCTCACCGAGCCGGCGACTTTGCCGCCGGCCTGCTCGATCAGCGCCTTAGCCTGATCGCGGCTGAGGCTGGGCAGCGTGCCGGTCAGCACGAAGGTGAGGCCTTGGAGCGGGCCGCCGGCAGGCCGTTCCGAAACATAAGTGAAATCGAGCCCGGCGGCGCGCAGCCGATCCACCAACTCGCGGTTGCGCGGCTCGCGAAAATACTGCACGATGCTTTCCGCCACCTTGGGCCCGACCTCCTCCACGCTCTGCAACTGCTCGGCGCTAGCTACCGCCAGGGCATCGAGGCTGCCCAACGCCTCGGCCAACAGCATTGCCGTGCGCTCGCCGACGAAACGGATTCCCAGGGCGGTGATGACGCGCGGCAGCGGATTCAGCTTGGAACGTTCGATATTGGCGAGCACGTTGGTAGCCGACTTTTCGCCCATGCGCTCCAGCGACAGCAGTTGATCGGCGGTCAGGTGGTAGAGATCGGCGACGCTCTTGACCAGGCCGCGGTCGACGAGCTGATCCACCAGCGCCTCGCCCACCCCGTCGATGTTCATGACACCGCGCGACGCGAAATGGAGAATCGACTCCTTCAGCCGCGCCGGACAGTCCACGTTGATGCAGCGCCGCGCGGCTTCGCCCTCTTCGCGCACCACCCGGCCGCCGCAGACCGGGCAGTTGGCGGGCATTACGAAGGCCTTGCGCCCTTTGCCCTGCGCCCAGACGCGAACCACCTTGGGGATGACGTCGCCGGAGCGCTCGACGATCACCTCGTCGCCGATCTTCAGCCCCAGGCGCGCGATCTCGTCTTCGTTGTGCAGCGTGGCGCGGGAAACGGTAACCCCGCCCACTGCCACCGGCTGCAAATGCGCGACCGGGGTGAGGGCGCCGGTGCGGCCCACCTGCACTTCGATCGCGGTCACCGTGGTTCGCTCCTGGCGCGCCGGATACTTGTAGGCGATGGCCCAGCGCGGCGCCTTGGCGGTAAAGCCGAGCGCGACTTGCTGCTCCACCGAATCCACCTTTACCACCACGCCATCGATCTCGTAAGGCAAATCCTCGCGGTGCGTTTCCCAATGGGCGCAAAACTCGAGCACCTCCTCCACGCCCGAGCACAGCTTGCGATGGGGGTTGACCTTGAAGCCCATGCGAGCCATCTCATCGAGCGCCGCCCATTGGCTGGGAAGAGCCGGGCGGCCGTCCAGCAGCAAAAAGTAAGGATAGTAGTCCAGGCGGCGCGATGCCGTGATTCGCGGCTCGAGCACGCGCAGGGAGCCGGCCGCGGCGTTCCGCGGGTTGGCGAAACGGGAAAGCTCCTGTTGATCGCGCTCAGCGTTGAGGCGCTCGAAGGCGCGCCGGTTCATGACGGCCTCGCCGCGCACCTCGAACGCCGGCCATGCGGAATCCACGTGGAGCGGCAGGGAACGGATGGTGCGCGCGTTTTCGGTGACGTCCTCGCCCACCGTGCCGTCGCCGCGGGTCACCGCCAGGCGCACGCGGCCTTGCTCATACTGGACGGCCATGGAAAGGCCATCCAGCTTGAGCTCCGCCACGTACCGGTACGCCGCTCCCTCCAGCAGCTCGCGGACACGGCGATCGAAATCCCGCAGCTCGCCTTCGTTGAGCGCGTTGTCGAGGCTCAGCATGGGCGCGCTGTGGCGGACCTTGACGAAGCCTTCGCGCGGCTTGCCGCCGACGCGCCCGGTCGGCGAATCCGCAGACGCGAGCTCCGGATGCGCCTCCTCCAGTTCTCGCAGGCGGCGCATCAAGGCGTCGTATTCGGCGTCGCTGATTTCCGGCTGGTCCAGGACATAATAGAGATGCTCGTGGCGGCGCAACTGGGCGCGCAGCGTTTCGGCTTCCTGCACGAAATCTTTCATTGTGCTCTCATCTATAATTTAACGAGGAAACGGGAGAGTCTACCATAACCAGCTACAGCAAGACCGTCCTGATTTACAACCCGTGCGCGGGCAAGTTGGGACGGAAGGGAGGCGCGCTGGTTGCGCGCGCCGCCGAGATTCTGGAACAGGACGGGCACAGCGTGACCTGCTGCCCCACCACCGGTCCGCGCACGGCAGGCGCGCTGGCTCGGGAGCATATCGCGCGCGGCGCGGACTTGATTCTCGTCGCGGGCGGCGACGGCACGTTGAACGAGGTGGCCGAAGGTATGGCGCATTCCCAGGTGCCGCTGGCTGTGCTGCCCGCCGGCACCGCCAACGTGCTGGCGATGGAGATGAAACTCGGCGGCGATTTCCTGGGCGCCGCGCGCCGCCTCGCCGAATGCCGCCCGTACCGTATCTCGATTGGGCAAGTGAGTTCGGAAGCGGGCGCCACCACCAGGCATTTTCTGCTGATGGCGGGCATCGGGCTGGACGCCCAGATCGTCTACCAGGTAAGCGCGCCGCTGAAGGCGCGCATTGGCAAGCTGGCGTACTGGCTGGCCGGCTGGAGTCTGCTGGGGCGCCGCCTGCCGGAATTTTCGATCGAGGCGGATGGTGTCGCGCACCGCTGCTCGTTTGCCCTGGTGAGCAAGGTCCGGAACTACGGCGGGGATTTCGAGATCGCCCGCGATGTCAGCCTGTTCGACGACCATTTCGAGCTGGTCTTGTTCCAGGGCCGCTCCACTCTCCGTTATGTGCGGTATTTCGCCGGCTTCGTCGCCAAGCGGATCGACGGCGTGCGGGGCATCACGGTGCTGCGCGCCCTGCGCGTCTCGGCGCCGAAACCGCGGGATGAGCGCGTGTGCCTGCAAATCGATGGCGAATTCGCCGGCCACCTGCCGGTCGAAATCCGCATCATTCCCGATGCGCTGACGCTGCTGGTGCCGCCGGAGTACCGCCCCGAGCTGCAGCAGCGGCGGGCCGCACTCTGCCGGGGCTGAGCTGTTACTTAGCAGCATCTTTGTGGGGCGGGCAACCCGCGCACCGATTGACAATCGCAGCCGGGAGCCAGCCCGGCCCGTGCTGCATAACTAGCGCGCACACCGCCGCGCGATAGAATGGGAGCGTGCTGCACCGGTTCATTCTTCACAACGATCGCATTCAAGAAGCCTCGACGCAAACGCTGGCGGCGGGGCAAGTCGGCCTGCTGGCGGGCTGGGGCGTTTTCAGCACGCTGCGCGTGGCCGAGGGCGTGCCTTTTGCCTTCGAACGCCACTGGGCCCGCATCCAGCGCGATGCCGCGTTGTTTCATGTCCCGCTACTCGAGGGTCCCGAGGAATTGCGCGGCAGGCTGCTGGAACTGGTGGAAGCCAACCACGCCTACGATTCGACCCTTCGCGTGGCGATTGTGCGCAACGGCGGCGGCATGTGGGCCGGCCCTTCGACCGGCCGCGCAAGCGACCTGATCGCGCTGACGGCCGATACCAAGGATTGGGGCCATGGCGTCAAGCTGGCGGTCCAACCGGAGGCGCGCCATGCCGCCTGCGAGTTCGCCGGCACGAAGATTCTCTCTTGGGCGATGAATCTCACCTGGCTCGAAAACGCGCAGCAGCGCGGGTTCGACGAAGTAATCCTGCTCAACGAGCGCGGCGAGGTGGCGGAGTGCACTTCGGCCAACATATTCATCGCCAACGGAAACAAGGTCTGGACGCCGCCGCTCAACTCCGGCTGCCTGCCCGGCATCACCCGCGAGGTGCTGCTCAACGAAATCCGCGTGCCGGGAATCGAGGTCCGGGAGAAGCCGCTGCGGCGAACCGACCTGGAAGCCGCCGACGAAGTGTTCATCACCTCCACCACGCGCGACCTGCTGCCGGTGCTGGAAATTGAAGGCGCTAAAGCGGGCCGCACGCTGGCGGCGCAGACCGCACTGGCCGCTGCGTTCCACGTGTATCTCCGCCAATACGTGGCCGAGCACAGACCCGCGCCCGCCGCGAAGGCGTAAGCTGCCCGGGCCTACCGAGCCGCGCGCGTCAGCGACTGTGAAAGGCCGCGCGAACGCTTCCGTTGACAGACGAAAGCGTCAGTCCCACTCTGCTGCCGCAGGGCATGTGCGGCAGGCGCTTTCGCCGGCGAGCCCTCTACCGATTCGCGGGCGGTATCGCGCGCACCCGCAAGCCGGAGGTTCTACCGCACGGGACGTCATCGAGGCGCAGAGTGCCGGCCGGGTCGGTTTCGGCCTCGTACATTTCTTCGTCGTCGACCTCCACCAGGTAGGCGCGGCGGGGATCGAGGCCGACGACAAATACCGGCTGGGCATCTTCGAGCGTCACCTGCCATTTCCCGCGCTCCCCGCCGTTGGGGCCGGCGAAGCAGATGGCGGCTGCATCCAGCAACAGCGGCGCGGCGGCGGCGTGCGGATCGAGCGCGATCACCCGGCCGTCGCGAAACAACTGCATCACGCCGTCGAAAAGCCCGAACCATTCGGCAGCGTCTTCCCAACTGGAGCGCGCGAACAAATGGCCCGAGCGCGGGTCGTAGAAAACCAGCGGAACCTGATAGTAGCTGAGCCCGGGCTGGTACGGGTTGGCCCAGAGGAATTCATAGGGCGCGCCCAGCGGCGTGCGCAATTGGAAGCGATCGTGCATCAGCCAGCCTTGCAGGACCTGGGTGGAGGGCGCGTTGGCGTCAAAGGCCACCATGGCGAGCTCAGCAGCGCGGGAGAAGATTGCCTGATCGAGATCGGGCGCGCCGTCGCGGCGTGTGGCGCCCAGATAGATATCGCCCTCGGCGGTGTGGTACGGGGCAGGGTAGTAGCTCATGAGGTGCTCGATGGGTAGCTGGGCGAAGTAGGCGGGCGCGGATTCGCGCAGGTCCAACCGGGCCGAGTCGGCGAGCGCGTGCAGCATTTCCATCAGGGCGTAGGTATCCTCGCGCGGGATAACGGCGCTGCCGGCGGCCAGCGCCGGCCTTCCCTGCCACCAGGAGTGGACGTCGCGATCCAATTCCCGCCGCGGCAGGTCCGGCTCCTCGTCGAACAGGGCAACCGCGGCCAGCACTCGCGAACGAACGCCGGGGATGGACTCGAGGCCCCCGGTCTCCCCGATCCGGCGCGCGATGCGGGAGACGAGTCGGTCGCGCTCGGAGCTGCTGAGCAGGTCCCGGCACCAGTCGTAGACCAGGGCCATCTGGCGCAGGTCGGATGCGGAGAGCGCCCACTCGACGGCGCGGCGGCCCGCGGCGTGGTCGCCCGAGACCTGATAGTAAAGGGCCTGCGCGAAACCCGGTTCGGGCATCGGCGCGTTGCCCGAAATCAGCGCCTCGAATTGCTGCCAGCGCATCGAACGGCGTTCGCGCTCGCGGCGCAGCAGGCGCAGCCGGCCGGGGCGCAGGAAGAGGCGCGGATGTTCGCCAGACACCACCACCGGGTCGACCGCGTTGGGGGCCTGCGCCCAGACGCCTGCCGGCGCCAGCGCGAGAAACAATATGCCAAGCGCAACGGGCCGCACACACAGATTGTGTCATAGCGACACAGCGGCTGCCCACGGTGTCCCACCTTTCCGCAGGCGGACCGCAGAAATATTCCGATTAAAAGGGGTTACGGCATTTGACACGCGGGCGTCCGATTGCTAAACGTATGGTGAATTGGCGAAGTAATTTTTTAACCTGCCCTCTGCAGCAACAGGCAGGCGGAAGAAGAGTGAGCCGACGGGACAGCGTGCTTGCGGGAGCCGGTGTTTGTAGTAGGTTTTGCTCACTACTCTTCCCTTGTTGGTTGCCGCAGAGGGGTTTTTTTATCGAACGGCATCATAGTCTCTCCGAGGGATCAAAGGTTGCGGTAGTTGCCTGGCATTTCTGGTAAGGAAGAATAGGACGCGGACCTGGCCAGAAGTGGGCCGTGTTGCGGTCGAGACCAGTCAGCCCGACGCCGGATCCCAGCCCAACCTGGGCGAGCCGCATCGGATGAAGCCCTGCTGGTCTTTAGGGGCGATGTCCGGTGCGGTTTTTCTTTTTGGGAAGGAATCTGGTGGGGCGGGCGCCCCGATCTTCGGGTCCGTTGCGGCTTTTGCATGGCCGCCGGTTTCTCACAGCTTTTCGGCCGAACGGTCCTTGAATTGCACTTGGCGCATGACACTTGCCGCACGTCTCATCTTTTGTGACTAAAGTAATTGCGTTGCTGGGCTTGGCCTGTGCCGCGGCGGCACAGGCGCCGCAGATTGCCGACATCAACTATTACGGACTGCGCAAGGTTACCGTGGAGAAGATCCAGGCGGTGACGGGCCTGAGAAAGGGCGGGGCGCTGACCGCATCGAAGGGCGATATTGAGGACCAGATCGACAAGATTCCCGGCGTGGTACTGGTGCGCGTGGAGGCGCTGTGCTGCGAAGGCGTGTCGGTGACCCTGTTCATCGGCATTGAAGAACGCGGCGCGCCGCATCCAACGTTCCACTCTCCGCCGACCGGCAATGCCGCGCTGCCGCAGGAGCTGGTCGACACCTATGGAGGTTTCCTGGCGGCGGTGGAGCGCGCGGCGGCACGCGGCAACACCACCGAAGACCTCACAGCGGGCTATTCGATGATGGACGACCCGGAAGCGCGCTCGTTTCAGCCCCGGTTTCTCACCTTCGCGGCGGACCACTTCGACTGGCTGCGGGATGTGTTGCGCAACTCGGCCGATGCCGGCCAGCGCGCCGTGGCGGCCGCGGTGATCGGCTATGGCGCGGACAAGCAGCAGGCCGCCGGTGAATTGCAGTACGCCATCGAAGATGCGGACGGAGGCGTCCGCGCCAACGCCATGCGCGCCCTGACGGCGATTGCGGTCTATGCCGCTAAGCATCCGGACCGGAATATCCGCATCGCGCCTACGTGGCTGGTGGAGATGCTGCATTCGATCGTCCTGGAGGACCGCCTGCAAGCCGCGCGAGCGTTGGTGGTGCTGACCGATACGCCCAATCCCGGGGCGCTCGACCTGATCCACGAGCGCGCCCTCGATTCGCTGGCGGAAATGGCCCGCTGGACGACCCTGCGGTACGCATTGCCTCCCTTCCTTCTGCTGGGCCGCGTAGCCGGCCTGCCCGATAGCGAGATCCACGCCCGGTGGGACTCGGGCGACCGGGAGAGCGTAATCGAAAAGGCGCTCGCCCTCGATCCCGGCAAGCGGGCGCGCCAGTAACGTGCCCTATTTGACCGGCGACGGCCGGCCCGCGGGCCAGGGCGCCTGCCCATACCGCGACTAAATACGCCGCCTGCGGAAGGTTCCGAGCCATGTCAGCAGCGCTCCCACCAACAAGTAGGTAGCCGGTTCCGGCGTCTGAACCTGATACGCGAGGAACTCCTGGTTGCCCGCGGAATTGGCCCTGGGGTCGGGGGTATAGACCTGCGTGTTGACGTAGACGGCGGTTAGCCAGCCCGCGCCGGAATCCACTGACGCAAGCGCATTGGCCTGCAAGGCCTGCTGGCTGCTGTTCAGCGCCACGGACGGATCGAACAGGTTCCAGACCGCATATTGGTAGTCGGTCACGCTGGCGGAAGAGGCGTGGGAGCCAAGCGAATAGAGATCGTAGTCGAGTACGGCTGCTTCGTCATACAGAGTTTGCGCATTCCCCACGCCGCCAAAGTGCAACCCGGCAGGATTGCCGGGGCCGTCCAGCGTGGAGTAGTCGAAGGTGAGAGGCCCGCTGGGAACGTATGTCTCGTCCAGGTAATCGTCGCAGATCAACAACTGGTCGGGGGTTCCGTTGACGGTGGCGATTACATAACCGTTGTAGGTAGCGCCCGACGAGCCATAATCGCCGTTCAGGTCCGTGTAGGGCAAATTCGTGAACGTGACCGTGGCGGTGGAGGAGGCGAAGGCCACGGTAGCGCAGCCAATCGCCCCTGCGAGCAGCATTAGGGAGAGCTTCCTATTCATTGCACTTCGAGTATCGGCGGCGCCCAATGGGGCCGATAGTAACTTTGGTACAGGCCCAAGCCTTAGGACCGCCAGAACCGGCGTAAGGTGGTAGTCCCTATAGGGCAGGGAGGTAGAAGAGCTACCGAGGCTCGCTGCCGGGACTGGGGGCGTTCACCACAAGCGCCACTTCCGCTGGTAAATTAAGACTATGGGCATGCGAGCGGCCGGGATGCTGGCCGCGCTGGGTTGGGTCTCGGGTTGGTGCGCACCGGCGCCGCAGGCTTGGGTTCCGATGCGCTGGCCGTGGCTGGACGCGCGGTCGCTGGAACTGCTGGCCGGTACGCCCATCAATTGTCTCCTGCTGGAATCCTATCCCCCGGAACTGGTTACGGCGGCCGAAAAGCGCGGCTTGGTGACGCTGGCGCGGATAGCGCCGGGCGGCGACACGGCAGTGGTGGCGCGCGCCGCGCTCGCCCGCGGCGTAAGCGGCATCGTGTTGGAAGGTTCGTTTGCCGAAGGAACCGTAGCCGCCGTACGGGCGGAGGCAGGCGCGCGGCCGGTTATCGAAATCACGGCGCGCAACCGCATGGCGCTCGGCTCGGCGGCGCCTGTGCTGGGCACCTGGCAGGGCGTTTGGCCGGGCATTCCCGCGGACGAACACGGCGGCAGCAGGATGGCGGGTCCGACCGGGTCGGTTTGGATCGATACCAACACCGGCTTCATTCGCGCGGTGCGTGCGTGGGGCGATGCCGCGGTGTGGCTCGCTAACACGCCGCCGGCGGGCGAAGTGGTCACCACGGAACGCTACCTGCAGGCGATCGCGGACGCGGCCATTTCCGGCGGGCGCTGGGTGGTGGCGCTGGACCGCGGCTTCGCCGGACGGCTGGCTGCCGGAGAGAAAAGCGCGCGGCAAAACTGGCAGCGCATGGGCGCCCTGCTCGACTATTTCGAGCGCCACCCGGAATGGCGCGCCATGCACGAAGCGGGCAAGCTGGCGCTGGTGCAGGACCCGGCCAAGGGCGGCCTGCTCTCGGGCGGCATCCTTGACATGATCGCGGTGAAGCACACGCCGGTGACGCCAGTGCCGCCGCAGCGGCTGACGCCGAAAGCGCTCGCCGACACGACCGTAGCCGTGGACGTGGATGCCGGCGCGCTGACGGCTCCCGAAGAAACGGTGTTGCGCGACTTCGCGCACTCCGGCGGCACGGTGTTAACCAGCCCTAGCGGGTGGAAAGACGAACGGCCGCCGGGCGACAGCATCACCCTCAGCAAGGGCGAGTTGGAGCGGTTCAACGATATCTGGCGCGACGTGAATTCGCTGGTGGGCC
This sequence comes from Bryobacteraceae bacterium, assembly GCA_049698695.1. GTDB lineage: Bacteria > Acidobacteriota > Terriglobia > Bryobacterales > Bryobacteraceae > Bog-375. The sequence goes on from JBAVYH010000206.1 coordinate 59,531, forward strand.
GGCAGAACCTGGGCGTCCGCCTGTTCAACGTGTCCACTATGCTGTCGAACGTGCTCGCTTCGGCCGACGGCAAGACCGAAATTGTTCACCTGGTCAATTACTCCGATTACCCGGTCGAAAACATCACCGTGCAATTCCTCGGCGGCTACCGCCGCGCTACGCTGCTGACTCCCGATGGCGCGGAGAAGACACTGGAGGTCTACGCGACCGAAGAGGGCTCCGGAGTGGACATCGACAAAGCAGCAGTGTGCGCCACTCTCAAACTGGAGTTGTGACTCATGATTACCCGCAGAGAATGGATCGCCATGATGTGCGCGTCGCCGGGCGTGGCGCCGCTGCTACGGAACGCGGCTGCCGCCACTGCGCCGGCATCGCCGGTGGCGATCGCCCGCTGCGCTTCTTACGGCGAGGACGTGACCGCCAGGATGGCCGCCATGTTCGATCAGTTGGGCGGCCTGGAGCGGCTGGTGCGCGCGAAGACGGTGACCATCAAGGTCAACATGACGGGCAGCCCTGCGATGCACGTCCGCGGCAAAGCTCCCGCACTGACGCATTACACGCATCCGAAGGTGCTGGGCGCCACCGCGTACCTGATGGGCCGGGCGGGAGCGCGGCGCATCCGGTTCGTCGAAAGCGCCTGGTCTTCGGCCGGGCCGCTGGAAGAGGCGATGCTCGATGCGGGGTGGAACGTGCGCCAACTGCAGGCCGCGGCGCCGGTGGTGGAATTCGAAAACACCAACGCGCTGGGCAAGCACAAGCGGTACGCGCGCTTCCCGGTGCCGGGCAAGGCGTACATGTACCCGGCTTACGACTTGAACCAGGCGTTTGAAGAGACCGACGTGATGGTGAGCGTGGCGAAGCTGAAGAACCACGCGACGTGCGGGGTCACGCTCTCGCTCAAGAACTGTTTCGGCAACCTGCCGGCCTCCATCTACGGCGATGACGCCGGCAAAGACGAGCCCAATGAAAACCCCGCCAGCGGGCGCGACCTGGTGGGCCACGAAGGCACTCGGCAGCCGGCTAAATCGGCGCCGCAGGAGCTCCATTTCGGCGCCAATCACGACCCTGGTTACCGCGTGCCGCGCATCGTGGCGGACCTGGCGATGGCGCGTCCGATCGACCTGGCGGTGATCGACGGCGTGGAGAGTGTGGCCGGCGGCGAGGGGCCGTGGATCGGCAATCTCAGACTCGTCCAACCGGGAGTCTTAATCGCCGGGCTCAACCCGGTTTCGACCGACGCCGTCGCCACCGCGTTGATGGGCTATCACCCACGCTCCACGCGGGGCACCGCGCCTTTCCGCGCATGCGACAACATGCTGCTGCTGGCCGAGGCGCACGGTGCAGGCTCCGCCGATTTGAGCCGGGTGGACGTGCGCGGCCTCACGATCGAGCAAGCGCTGTACAGGTACCAAGGCTAGGTTGCAATTCGGCTAGACGCGACGCTCACGCCGTAACACCAGCGGGACCGATCGGGCAATAATGGATCGGAGGCCCAGGATGGCAAAGGCGAAGAGCATTCATCTATTGAACAAATCGGTTGCCGACGAGTTGCAGGCGGTGCACCAATACATGTACTTTCACTTTCATTTGGACGATCAAGGCTTCAAGCCTCTCTCCCAGCTATTCAAGCGGGTCGCGATCCAGGAGATGGGTCACGTAGAACTGCTGGCGGAGCGCATTCTGTTCTTGAAGGGCGATGTGGAGATGGTGCCCGCCGGCCTGGTGGAGAAGATACTGGAACCGGAAGCGATCCTGCTCAAGGCGATGGCGATGGAGCAAGATAGCGCCCGAGCATACAACCAGGCAGCGATCGAATGTGCGGCCGAGGCCGATGCCGCGTCCAAGCAGATTTTCGAGCGGCTCGTCGGCGACGAAGAGGGTCACTTCGACCTGTTCGACAAGCAGCATGACAATGTGAAGCGGTTCGGACTGAGCTACCTGGCGCTGCAGTCGTTCGGCGGCGCGACTGTCGAAAGTGCGCCCGTTGCGGGCGAATAGGTTTGGTCGCGAGCGGGCGCGTTGCCGGTGCGCGCCCGGACTCCAGGATCCGCCACGCACCACAGGATGACGGTACGGTCTCGAGCGGTCCGCGCGTGTTTGCAGCGGATCCGATTGGCACACTCGCGAATCAAGAACTATAACTGGCGTTGGCTCACAGCCGGAAAGCGGACCGGCCCGCGAATCGCGAGTGCCCTTTCAATCGCTCCTCAATCCGGAGGAACTGATTGAATTTGGCTACGCGCTCGCTGCGGCAGCCAGAACCGGTCTTGATATGACCGGCGCCGGTGGCGACCGTCAGATCCGCAATGAAGGTATCCTCGGTTTCGCCCGATCGGTGGGAGACAAAGCAGCGATAGGCATTGCGCGCCGCCAGTTCCATGGTATCCAGCGTTTCCGTCACCGAGCCGATCTGATTCAACTTAATGAGGATTGAATTGGCGATTCCTTTGTCAATTCCCTGCTGCAGGATCTTCGGGTTCGTGCAGAAGACATCGTCTCCCACTAGCTCGATTTTGGCCCCGAGGGCAACCGTCAATTTGCGCCAGCCATCCCAGTCGTTCTCCCCCATTCCGTCCTCAAGGAGTACGATCGGATATTGCTTCACCCATGACTCCCAGATTTTGATGAGTTCATCGGAGGTAATGGCCTTCTTAGTGGACTTGAAGAGAACATACTTCCCGTCATCCCACATTTCACTGGCGGCCGGGTCGAGGCAAATCGAGATATCGGTGGACGGCTTGTAACCGGCCTTGGTAATCGCTTCCAGAATCAGTTCGACGGCTTCATCGTTGGATTTCAAATCGGGAGCGAAGCCCCCCTCATCGCCCACGGCGGTCGAGTAGCCTTTGCCATGCAGCACCTTCTTGAGCGTGTGGAAAGTCTCCATGCCCATGCGGATAGCCTCGGCAAACGAAGGCGCGTTGTGTGGCGCAATCATGAATTCCTGGAAATCGACTGTGTTGTCTGCATGCTTGCCGCCGTTGAGCACATTCATGCACGGCACGGGCAGCGTGCACGCGTTGGCGCCGCCCAGGTATCGGTACAAGGGCAGCGAATGAGCGCTCGCCGCTGCGCGCGCGGTTGCCATGGATACGGCGAGAATCGCGTTGGCTCCCAGTTTCCCCTTGTTCGGCGTTCCGTCGGCCTCAATCATCGCCTGGTCGATGGCCCGCTGGTTGGTGGCATCCTGGCCCACGACGGCAGCGGCCAGTTCCTTTTTAATGTGGCCCGCGGCTTTGGTAACGCCCTTTCCGCCGTACCGTTGCTTATCGCCGTCGCGCAATTCGACGGCTTCCTTTTCTCCGGTCGATGCTCCCGAAGGAACGGCCGCGACGCCAACCGCACCACCATCGAGACAAACCTCGGCCTCCACTGTAGGGTTGCCGCGAGAGTCGAGAATCTCGCGACCTATAACACTTACGATTTTGGTCATCTATGACTCCTTGTGTCTTGCGAATGAGAAGCAAACTCTATCGAAAATGAAAAAGCTCCTACCGGCCGGCAGGAGCTATCAGAACCGGTTGCCCGGAACGGTTAAAGGTGACGCTCCATCACCCGTGCGTCTTCGAAGCTCGACTATAACGCATGGCACCCGCTCGGGCAACACGGTTGATCGTGATTTTCTGCACGAACGCGCGGGTTCATTGTGACGAATCCGCCGGCGCGGAGCGAACACGCCCGTTCCTCAGCACGAACGCCAAATCGTCGAAGGCGGCAGGCGACAGAGCCAGGCGGCGCAGTTTCTCGACCGTCTGCTCCACGTCGTAGGCGCACGATCCGAGCGTGATCTTGCCATCCTGCCAGATCGCGAAGCAGGCCTCGGCCCGGCCGTGTTTCGGCTGCCCGGCACTTCCGGGATTGACAACCATGCGGGTTTCCAGAAGGCGGCGGAAGGGGATGTGGGTGTGGCCGACTAGCTCTATGCCGATGCCCGATCCAACCTCATCGGCCAGCCACAGAGTCGATTCTTCCTGGCGATATTCGAACAGCGGATCGGACGGCACCGCGTGGCACAGGAAAAACCGGGTTCCCTCTACGGACGGCGTGGCTTCCAACGGAAGCTTGCGCAGGTAATTCCGGTCGTCTTCGTTGAGCACGGAAAGCGTATAGCGCCGGGTTTCTTCCGCCATGGCGCGAAAGCGGGCGGAACATCGCGGGTCTTCGTCGAAGCCCACCGCGTGATCGTGATTCCCGCGCACAACTACAGCGGCACTCTCGCGCACGAACTCGATGACCTCGGCCGGATTTGGCCCATAATTCACCAGGTCTCCCAGCACCCAAAGCTGATCGAAGTTGGTCGGCAGGGCGCGGACGGCCTCGAGGTTTGCGTGAAGATCGGAGATGATCAGCACTCGCACGGACGGCGCTCCGGACTGCTGCCGGAGGTGACTTGAATATTATTGCAGCCTTCCGTCGTTTGCTGTATTCTCCGATCAGGCGGTGGAGTTCGCCAAACCGCCGCTCTCCAGCGGCCAATGACTCCTATAGCTGAGATTGCTGTAGGGGCTTCCGACCGAATCCCTGCACGGCAGAAAGTGAGTATCGGTGGAACCGCGGCTTCCTTTCGTGGGGATGGCGAGGGAAATCGAGCGCCTGCGTCTGGCGCTTGGTGCCGCCGATCCGCTCCTGCTGCTCGGCCCGCAGGGCAGCGGCAAGACCCGGCTCATTCAGGAAGCGCTCCGTTCGCACAGGAAGGTGCTGTACATCGCCTGGCAGCCAAATCTGCACGCTCTGCTGGCGGCCATGGCGCGCGGACTCATCGCAGCGCGCCACTCGTGCTTTCTCCGCCGCGCCGGCCTGCCCTGCGGGCCTGGCGCCGATGCGGAGGCCTGGCTGGCGGTTCAAACCAGCATTCACCTCAAAGGGCTCTTGTGGACTGCGGTGGAAGGTTCGCCGGTGACGATGATGCTGGATGGGGTTGCGGGCGCCAGCTTCCCTGCTTACCGTTTCTTGCAGCGAATCTCTCATACGCCCGGCATGGCTTTGTTTGCCGCCTCGCGGGACGCCTTCAGCCTGGGAGCACTGGCCAGGCTGTTCTGGAATCCGGCGAAGGTGCTGAGTCTCCCGCCGCTCCCGGAACGGGACGCCGAACGACTTTTCGAGGCCGCCGCCGACCATTTCAAACTGCGCCATCTGGACCTCGATGAATTCCGTGAAAAGGTGCTGCAGAGCGCCGGCGGGAACCCGGGGCAGATTATTGAGATGTGCCGGCTGGCCGCCCGGCCGCAATACCATGTGGGCCGTTACATTAAGTTCTCTCCGCTCCGCATCGATACGGTCATGAAGTTCGCACCGTAGGGGAGGGATGCCGCTATCGGCCCACTTCCGTCCGCGCAGCTTCATTGCTCCTCTTCTGAATCTCCAGCGCCGCTGCAAAATCTTCCGCGAGTCGCCGGCAATCCCAGCGGCCTTCGGACGCCATCGGAACCTGCCACGAGGAACCGGTATTCAGGCCCACGTGGAGAATGTCTTTTCTACGAGCTGTTGTCAGACCGATGCTCAGCAGGGCGTCACAGGGAGCATACGAAGCGATGGTCCCGTATCGCGAGTAGGATTTCCGCTCCCGGTCTGTAATCCAGAGCAGGCGCCTGGCGGTCAGCGCCAGCAAATCGCCCGCGATCCATTGGCGGCGTGGAAGCAACCAGCTTCTGGACCTCACCTCTCTTGGTGGTTGGAAGATCCGCATCAGAACGACTTCTCCAGGGTCCAGTTCCTGCTCTAACGCGTTGGCGAATTTGTTGTCGAGGTCGCCGCCGAAACGCACCTCGGGAGTTCCTCCCGGCTGGGCGCCGTGCAGCAGCTTGTCCCGGAAGCGGCGCATGAACCGAAAGACCGGCAGGAAACCGCGAGTATTGTAGCGGATGGTGAAATCGAAATCCGGGCCGGTGAAACGGAGCCACCCCTTCAGCAGCATATGCCCCGATTCGACCGAGGCAATCTGCTCCATGGCAAATTGGCGAGGTGGTTCCCCTGCGCTCGGGTGAGAAAAGATGTGCAGCCCACCGTCATTCAGCAGCACGATGCGAGGCGGATATGACGACCGCCCAAACCAATCGGGATCGTCGCGCGGTAAGAAGAGACCCGTATCGAAGGCGGTCAGAGAAGGGGGCAATTCGAAATCAGGCGGGCAATCGGCTTTCGAGCGCAGCTCGAACGCCACGATGTAACGCCTGGAATCAGTTGCCGGCCGCTCTCCCATAACTTTCCGAATGCCAGCCTACGCAGCAGTGCCCGGCGCGTTCTCCTGCGCCGCGTTTTCCGCAGCGGCGGCGAGTGCCGTCAGGTCGTCTCGCAGAGCCTGCTCGTCCTCAACGCCGGTCTTATTTGCCGCCAGGCGATCCAGGTGCGCCCGGTAGCCATCGGCGTAGCTGTCGAACTGCTCCTGCAATTCGACGAAAGTCTTGCGCACCCACGCCTGCAACACGCGCGCATAGATCCCAAGGGCGTCCGTTATCCGGTTCTCAGCTTGAGACCTGATCAGCCGCTCCACCCGTGCGGCAGCCCAGCGGCGGCCTAAAAGTAAGGCCACCCGACTCGGGCCCATCTCAATTTCGATGTTGCCCAGATCGAAGCGCGGCATATTCTTCAGCACATCCAGCAACTCGTCCTGTTCGGGCTCGTTTTCGAGCTCGAGCGCCAGGGCCGCATTCGCCAGGGCACGCCCCGCGTTGCGGGCCGCCTCCTGAATGGCGGATGCAATCTGCGCCGCTCTTTCCGCCGCGGCCTGTTCCAGCTTGTTCCTGATGATATCCCCGCCGGTTGTGTGCGCCCCCAAGCTCCAGGCATCCATCAGGCCGCCGGCGGCTATCCGAATGAAGGCCCCGGCGCAATCGCGGAGCGCGTCAGTCATGTCGATCGACTCGGTTCGCGCCTCTGCAATCTTCCCGGCGGCCGTTCTGAGTTCTGTCTCCAATTCCCGCAACTTGCTTGGGTCACTCGCAACAGCCGGATGCCCTCCGGATCCCGAGCGCTTCAGGCGGGCCTTAAGCGCGGCTTCGACGCCCAGCCGCAGCGCCCCGATCTTCCGGTTCAGCGATCGCCGTGCCAGCTCCGCGTGCCGGGCATAGAGGGGCAGGATTTCGGCGTGCAGCCAGTTATCCAGGATATCCGCGTATCCGGCCTTGCTACTGACTGCGTGCACCGGCAACTCATAGCCCAAATCCGACCGAATATGATCCGCTACGTATTGGCACGCGCGGTTCCGATCCTCTTGCGCCAGCAGGTCCGCCTTGCTCAACAACACAGAGGCGGCAATTCCGGCGTCGCCGAGCGCCTGAACGGTGGCCAGATCGTCTTGTGTGAGGGTAGAGCCTGCATCGATCAGAACGACGCCCAAGTCGCAACGCGGAAGATACGCCTTGGTTTCTGCGGCGCCGGAGGTGGCCAGCGACCCCAGCCCCGGCGTGTCCACATACACGACGCCTTCTTCGAGGCGCGGCGCCGGCAGTTCCACCACAATTCGCGTCACGTGCCGGATGTTGCCGGGATTCCGCTGCTCGGTGACGAACTCGGCCAGCCGTTCGATGCCGAATTGCTCTGGCTTCCGGTCGGCGAACCAGGCGGTGGCGCGCGGCTCGGAGCCATAAGCCAGGCGTGTCGGAACTGCCGTGATCGGATTCACCCCCACCGGCAGCACATCCTGTCCGACGATGTGGTTCAGCAACGACGATTTTCCCGAACTCACCCTGCCGAAAACCGCGATCTCGAAGCTCTGCGACTCCAGGCGATCGATGATGGTTGCCAGCGCCGGCCTATACTCGACCAGCCCGTGCTGATTGATGGCGCGCTCCAGAGTCTTGACCACTGCGATGTCGCTGCCCGCCTCTTCCAGGCGCTGCAGCCGCTTCTCCAAGTCGGCGGATTGCCCCTGTGCGAGATACGAATCCAGCCTTGAGACGATGCCCTGCATCTCATCGACCAGCCCGGAAAGTTCCGTGGCGGCGCTTTGGGCCACTTCCCCGTATCCCGCCATGCGCTTCGGACGGCACTCATCGAACGCAATACCCACGAACCCGAGCGTCACTCGAATGGAGTGCACAGACCCGATATGCGGCGCGGGAATCGGAACACTCTGGCCGCCCAGGATGCGAACCAACTGGGCGCGCATTCTCGCGATGTAGTCCTGTACGACCTTGGCTTGTGCCGGCGAGATGTCCGGTTTGAATTTAGGGAACGGAGACTTCGACTGCGAGGCGACGAGAACTGCCTCGATTTCCGAAAGCAGCTTGTCGGCGTATTGGCAACTCGTCAGGAGATGCCGCCGTTGCGACGGATTCAGGTCCCCGCGTTCCGGCGTGTCGTCCATCGTCCTCACCGTCCCAGGAAGTACTCTATAGGAGTCATCTTCCCCCGCAGGGGCGGTTGCGGCGAACTCCAACGCCTGAATCTATTATGTCCTACGCTCGATAGCCGGTCAACGAACGGCGCGAGACGGGACCAGCAGCAGCAAAAATGCGCCGGTCAGCGTGAGCGCGGCGGCGTAACCGAAACCTGCGGCGAAGGACATGCGAGCCCATAACAGGCCGACGATGGTGCTCGACAGAAGATCTCCCAACGAGTTCGCGGTAGCCAGCGCACCGTAGCCGATCGCACGTTGCTCAATGGGTAACAGGTCGGCTCCGAGCGCACGCTCCATGGCATCCACGATCCCGACATAGACTCCAGCCAGGATGAACAGCAACGCCAGCATGGGAATGCTTGCCGGATTGGTGAGAAACAGCAGACACATCACACCAAACATGGCGTAGCCTGCGCCCAGCAGCGTCTTCTTGTTCGCACGGTCCCCCAGCACGCCCACCGGATACGAGACAGCCGCGTAGAGAATATTGTGAAGAATATAGAGGGCGATTCCGTAACGTCCCGCTGCCACCGGCCCATACCGGGGAGTGAGCAGAGACACGGCACGCAGAACCAGCAGAGTGTGAGCGAAATTGCCCAGGCCGAACACCCCCACGGCGCCCGTGAAACGCCAGAACATGGGAGGCAGATCGCGCAGGGACGTTAAGAGCCGCAAATGTTCCTGCGGCATCCTCGGCGGATACCGGATCACAAACCAGGCAATGAAAACCGTGATCGCGCCGGGGAGGAAGGCAATCAGAAAAATACGCCGGAGAGCAATCACGCCGACCAGCGACAGCGCAATCGCAGGCCCCAGAATTGCACCGAGTGTGTCCATTGCGCCTTCGAATCCGAATGCCCGGCCATGTGCCTGCGGCGGCACGCTTTCCGAGAGAAGTGCGTTGCGGATGGGCCCGCGCGCTCCGCGCCCGATCCAGGCAATCGCGCGGATCACCAGCAGTTGCCACCAGGCGGTGACGAACGCGAAGGTGCCCATCATGGCCGTCACCAGATAACCCGCCACGAGGATCGGTTTGCGCTTCCCCACGCGATCCGAGTAATACGACATCCAAAGCTTCAGCAGGCTCGAAGCGGCGTCAGAAACCCCCTCGATCACGCCGAGCGCCGCGGCGCCGCCGGCAAACGTGGCTAGAAAGAGGGGGAGCACAGCGGTCGTCAGCTCGTGGCCCATGTCGGAGAACAGACTGAGGACACCGATCGCGACAACGTTGCGGGTCAGCCAGCGAACATGGGTTGTCCGATCCATTTGCCGTTTGCCGAGTATATCCCGATTCTGCCGCCGGCAGCTTCCGGCAACGGGCGCAAGGACGCTATAATCTGACTTAGACCTTCGGTGATGGAGCCCGCCATCAACCGTCTCGAGCCCGGCTCGGGAATGATAGCTCCTACTCGTGAAGAGCTATGATTCCGCGGACACACGATATCCATCCCGAAACCAGCGGGACGACCCCTACCCCGGATTCCAGCCAGCCACCCGCATCCAAACCCGGCGGCTCAGCGTTTCCGCCGGCCCTGGACCTGGCCGCGGAACTGGCGGCGCAGTACGAGATTTCCGACCTCTCCGCCCTGCTCGCCAGCGCGCGGGCATCGGCGGCGCAGGACGAGATCAGCGTCGCCGTGCTGGGAAGATTCAAGGCCGGCAAGAGCAGTTTCCTGAACCATTTCATCGGGCGCAACATCCTTCCGGTCGGCGTTGTGCCGGTCACGGCCGTGGTCACCGAAATCCGCTACGGCGTCCGGGAAGAGGCTCGCGTGCATCACCGGGATGGCCGCGATCCGGAGGTTCCGCTCGACCAGATCGGCGGCTACATCTCCGAGAAGGAGAATCCGGAGAACGCCAGGCAAGTCGACCTGATTACCGTGGAGCTGCCCGAATTGCGGCGATTCCGCGGGCTGAAGTTCGTCGACACGCCGGGTCTTGAAAGCGCGCTTTCTCACAACACGCAAACCTCGTTGAACTGGCTGCCGAACGTGGGCCTCGCCCTGGTAGCGGTGAGCGTCGATCCGCCCCTATCGCAGCGCGATATCGATCTGCTGAGGAGCCTCTACCAGTACACGCCGAAGGTCGCCGTGCTGCTGACCAAAGCCGATCTGCTCGGCGAACAGGAGCTGGCGGAAGTAGCCGGTTTCGTGCGCGCGCAACTTGCCAGGAATTTTCGTGGCATGCCACGGGTTTTCCCGTATTCGACGAAGCCGGGCTTTGAGCGGTTCCGCGAGGCGCTCGAAGCCGAGCTCGCCGGTGAAACGCTGGAGCGCCTTGCCGAACAGCGCGCAGCCATCCTCAACCGGAAGATGGACACTCTCTTGCGCGAATGCGGCGACTACCTGGCGCTGAGCCTCAAGTCGGCGGAAATGGTTCAGTCGGAGCGCCAGGCGTTGAAGGAGCAGGTCATCGGCGAGAAGGAAATCGTCGACGAAGTGAAGTCGGCCATCCGGCTGGTGGTGCAACATGCCGCTGGTGGAACGCGGGCGATGATCAGTCATCGGCTCGAGGCGCACCAGAACGATTTGGCGCGCGTGCTGCTCGACGCTTTTGAAAGCGAATTCCCGAAATGGACCAAGAGCCTGGCCACTATGCTGCGCTCGTTCGAAGGCTGGCTGGCGGACGCTCTGCGGGACGAGCTGACCGTGCTTTCGGTGCGGGAACGCAATGCGTTTCTGGCGCCTCTGCACAGAGTCGAGAAGCAGGCCTTCCGCGCGCTGCAGCAATTTCGAGATCGCTTGTCGGATCGTGCCATGCGTGCGTTCGGCGTCCCCTTGCGAACCACCGAAACCGAAATCGGTGTTGTGGAGCCCGGCACCCCCGATATCAGAATCGGCCGTGTATTCGATAGAAATTGGGAGCTGCTGTCGCCCATTCTGCCGGTGTGGATGATCCAGGCCGCGGTGCGCCGCCACTTTGCGCGCACCATTTCCTATTTGGTTTATCAGAACCTCAGCCGGCTCAGCACGCAGTGGGAAGAGAGCATCCGTGGCGCGCTAAACGGCGTCGAGAAGGAAGCTCGGCGCCGCCTGGACGAATTGCTGGGCACGGTCGAACGGCTGGTCGAGAGCGGCGGCAATGAACGGGTCCCGCAACTCCGCGCGGACCTCGAGCGGATCGAGATGGCGCGGAAATCGCTCGCCGCGGAGGCCGGCAATTGATCCGGTACCTGTTGGTGGCGATTGGCGGCGGTACCGGCGCCCTGGCGCGTTACGTGGCGGCATCGGCCATCATGACGCGGTTCGGCGGAAGGTTTCCGGTGGGCACGCTGGCCATCAATGTTACCGGCTCGTTCCTCATCGGCTTCCTGATGACCATGCTCACTGAACGATTTCAACTCGACCCGCAATGGCGCCTTTTGCTGGTGGTCGGGTTTCTGGGCGGATACACCACCTTTTCGAGCTTCGAATGGGAGACGTTTGCGGCGGTGCGGGAGGGCGCGCTCTGGACCGGGATGCTCAACGTCGTCTCGAGCATTGTGGTAGGCTACGTAGCCGTCTGGCTCGGGGTGATGTTGGCCCGTCGCTAACGGGCGCGGGAGAGTTCGGTTATGCTCCAGAAGGGCACGGCAAAGAAGGTCACGATTTTCGTCAACGAGGACACGCAGCACCACTTTGGCTCTCTGTGCGACACCATCCTGACGTTCCTGCTGCACAAGGGTGTGTCCGGCGCCACAGCCACGCGCGCGATGGCCGGTTTCGGCGCCCACCACGTCATGCACACCACGAAGATCGAGGTGCTCAGCGAACATCTGCCGATTCGCATCGAGTTCATCGAAACCGCCGAGAAAGTCGATGAGATCATGCCGACGCTTTACGACATGGTGATCGACGGCGTGATCGAAGTCCAGGACACGAATGTTATTAAGGTCGCCAGCAAGGAGCGCCCATCGCCGAAGGGCCCCCACACGGAAATGAAGGGCACCGCCCGGTTGATGCGGATCTACATGGGCGAGTCGGATAAGTGGCAGGGGGAGCCCCTGTACGAGGCGATCGTCAAGCGTTTGCGCCTGACGGACATTGCGGGCGCAACCGTGTACCGCGGCATTCTCGGTTACGGAACCAAGGGCCACACCCACAAGAGCGGACGGCTGCCGTTCTCGCACGATCTGCCTGTCATGATCTCGGTCGTGGACTCGGAGGAGAAATTGGCCAAGGCGATCGACGAGATTGAATCGATGATGCAGGACGGAATCATTGTCCTTTCCGACGTGGATGTGATTCGCCTGGTTCACAGCCGCCCGGCGGCGGAGTCTTCCCATGCGAACGGTTAAGAAAGCCAAGCTGCTGCGTCTCCATTTCGGCGAAAGCGACCGCTACAACGGGCAACCGTTGTATGAAGCGATTGTGCATCGCTGCAAGGAATTGAAGATCGCCGGCGCCACCGTATTCCGCGGCCTGGAAGGGTACGGAGGGACGGCGGAGATTCACCGCCATCACTTGATGAGGAAGGATCAGCCGATCATCGTCACCATTGTCGATACGCCGGAAAACATGGCGCGGCTGATTCCCGAGGTCGAGGCGATGATGGACACCGGCATGATCGCCACGTCGGACGTGGAATACATGCGCATCGAAAAGCCGCCGGCGGCGGGCGATTGAATCGAATCGGCGCGCCTAAAATAAGGCACGACTCGCACATAATAAGAACATGCCCTCTCAATTAAACAAGTTCAGCTCCCGGGTCACGCAACCGCGATCGCAGGGCGCCTCACAGGCAATGCTCTATGCCACCGGTCTTCGCGAGGAAGACATGAGTAAGCCCCAGGTTGGCGTTGCCAGCGTCTGGTATGAAGGCAATCCCTGCAACATGCACCTTCTGCAACTGGCCGAGAAGGTGAAGGAGGGCCTCACCGCCGCCGGGCTGGTCGGGATGCGCTTCAACACGATCGGCGTCAGCGACGGCATCTCGATGGGCACGGAAGGCATGAGCTTCTCCCTTCAGTCCCGCGACCTGATCGCGGATTCCATCGAAACCGTGATGGCTGCCCAGTGGTACGACGCGAACGTCTCGATCCCGGGCTGCGACAAGAATATGCCGGGCTGCATCATGGCGATGGGCCGGCTCAACCGCCCGTCGTTAATGGTGTACGGCGGGACCATCCGGGCCGGCTGCGCCGACGGTAAGAAGCTCGATGTGATCTCGGCGTTTCAGAGTTACGGCGAGTACCTGGCCGGTAACATCGACGACGCCGAACGGCAGAACATTGTCCGCCATTCGTGTCCGGGAGCCGGCGCATGCGGGGGCATGTATACGGCCAATACCATGGCCTCGGCGATCGAGGCGCTCGGCATGTCGCTCCCGTACAGCGCCTCCACGCCCGCGGAGGAACCGCAGAAACTGGCCGAATGCGTGGCCGCCGGAGCCGCGATCAAAAACCTCCTGGAGTTGGATATCAAGCCGCGCGACATCATGACCCGCGAGGCTTTCGAAAACGCCATGGTGCTCGTCTCCGCGCTGGGCGGATCGACCAACGCCGTGCTCCACCTTCTCGCCATCGCGCGCTCGGTAAACGTGCCGCTGTCTATCGACGACTTCCAGAAGGTGAGTAACCGCGTGCCTTTGTTATCGGACTTCAAGCCCAGCGGCAAGTACGTCATGGAGGATCTGCACACGGTCGGCGGACTCCCCGCGGTGATGAAGATGCTCCTGGCCGGGGGGTTGTTGCGCGGCGATTGCGTGACGGTGACGGGCAAGACGGTGGCCGAGAACCTGAAGAGCCTGCCGGGCCTCGCAGCCGGGCAGGAAATTGTGCACCTGCTTTCGAAGCCGATCAAGCCGGTGGGCCACATCCAGATCCTGCGGGGTAATCTTGCTCCGGAAGGCGCGGTTGCCAAGATCACCGGCAAGGAAGGGCTCGAGTTTTCGGGTCCGGCGCGTGTGTACGACTCCGAGGAGCTGATGCTGGCCGCGCTGGAGCGCAACGAGATTCACAAAGGCGACGTCATCGTGATTCGCTATGAAGGGCCAAAAGGCGGCCCGGGGATGCCCGAAATGCTTACCCCCACGTCGGCAATCATGGGTGCGGGCATGGGCAAAGACGTTGCCTTGATCACGGACGGGCGGTTTTCGGGCGGGTCTCACGGCTTTATCGTCGGCCATGTCACGCCCGAGGCGCAGGAAGGCGGCCCGATTGCGCTCCTCCGCGACGATGACCGCATCACCATCGACGCTTCCAAGAACGCGCTGACCGTTGCTCTCTCGGATGAGGAATTATCCGCCCGCCGCAAGAAGTGGACCATGCCGCCTTACAAGGCGGATCGCGGCACGCTGGCGAAGTATATCCGTCTGGTGAAAAGCGCCGCGCTCGGCTGCGTCACGGACGAGTAAGTTCGGAACCCTCCACTCAGCGTGCCCTGAGCGCGAACTGATACAATCCCGTATTAGGGCCGCTCGCCGTCCTTCTCACCGTGCTGCGCCGGGTCTTCAAGGCATTCCAATATCGCGATTTCCGCCTCATGTGGGTGGGCGCCTGCACTTCCAGCATCGGAACCTGGATGCAGATCGTGGCGCAAGCCTGGCTGGTCTACGACCTGTCGAAATCCGGCTTCCTGCTGGGCCTCGACATGTTTCTCGGCGGCATCCCCCTCTTCCTGTTCTCCCTGTTCGGCGGCGTCATCGCCGACCGCATCGAGCGGCGCCGCGTGCTGCTGGCCTCACAGTGGGTGCAGATGGCGTCAGCCTTCACGCTCACCGCGCTGGTCGCGTTCCACCTGGTACACATCTGGCACATCCTCGGTCTTTCCTTTGTCTCCGGTTTCGCGCAGGCGTTTGGCAGCCCGGCATACTTGGCGCTGATTCCGACGCTGGTGAAAACCGAAGACATGCCCAACGCCATTGCGCTCAATTCCATCCAGTTCAACACGGCCACCGTCATCGGCCCCATGCTGGGCGGCCTGGCCATGGTGAAACTGGGCAATGCCTGGTGCTTCGGGCTCAACGGGCTCTCCTTTCTCGCGCCCATCGTTTCACTCAGCCTGCTGCACATCCGCATCATCCCCGAAAAGACCACCGAGAGCGTCCTCGACAGCATGAAGGACGGCTTCCGCTTTATCCACCGACACGGCGCCATGGAGGCACTCATGGTCCTGGCCTTTGCCATGACCGCGCTGGGTGTGCCTGCACGCACCTTCCTGCCCATTTTTGCCAAGCAGGTTTTCCATCGCGGGCCGGAAACTTACACGATGTTTCTTTCCGTCGCCGGAGTCGGCTCCGTGCTGGGCGCGCTGGCTGTGGCAGGTCTGGGCAACGTGGGGCACAAGGGGAGAATCGCTCTGTCCATGCTCATTCTGATGGGCGTCGTCATCTCCGGCTTTGCCCTTTCCCGCTCCCTGGCGCTCACCTTCGTCATGCTGTTCTTGAACGGCGCATCCATGGTCGGCGTCTTTGCGATGGTCAACTCGCTGGTGCAACTGATCACCACCAACGAAATGCGCGGCCGCGTGATGAGCGTGTACAGTTTCGCATTTCGCGGTGGCATGCCGATGGGAAACCTGGTGGCAGGCTGGCTCGTCCCAATCTTTACGGCTCCCGCCGTGCTGGCCGTCGATGGCCTGCTGCTGGCGTCGCTCGGATTGTATTTTTTGCTGGTGCACCGCCGCGTGGCGGCATTGTGACGGTTTGAGATACCCATGATTGTGCATTTGCTGATGGCCGGCTTCCTTGCCGGCACCCTTTCGCCTCTCGAAATAGCGCGGGACACGCAGAACCGGCCCGCCCTGGAGCGCATGGTTGCTGAGGCCGCTGGCGCCGCTGCCAAGGCGCCGAAGGATGCCGCCGCGCAATTCCGCTTGGCCTTGGCGTCATCTTATCTCGCCGAAGTGGAAATCGAGATGCACGACAAGAAGGCCGCGCAACAGGCTGCCGTCCGCGGCATTGATGCCGCCGAGCAGGCCATCGCTCTGAAGCCGAACGATGCCGAAAACTACCGCGTCCTGGCAACCCTGTGCGGCCAGGCCATCACCGATATGCTGAGCGGCTTGAACTATGGCCCGCGCGCCAAGGACGCCATCAACAAGGCCGTTTCGCTGGCGCCGAACTCGTCGGCGGTCTGGGTGGCACGCGGGGTGGGCGATTATTACCTTCCGTCGCAGCTTGGCGGCGGCGTCCCCCAGGCCGTCGCCGATTTCCGCAAGGCCATCGATCTCGACTCGCGAAACGCCGAAGCCTGGCTCTGGCTCGCCATCGCCCTGCGGAAAGAGGGTAAGGATGTCGAAGCGCGGAAGGCGTTCGGCAAATCACTGGCGCTCGATCCGAACCGCGTCTGGGTGCGCCAGCAGCTCGCCAAGACTCCCGCCAAATGAGGCGGCTTTCGGTGGCGGCCGCCGCACTGGCACTGGCGCTGGCCACCTTCTTCCTGTTCCCCGGCCACACCTGGCTGCAGCAGGACTCGCAGATCTGGGCGCCGATGCTCGAGCATCTGCGCGATCCCGCGGTGCTGCGTAACGACATTCTGGTGCAGCAGCCGCACGTCGCCTATACGCTCTACGATGAGGCCGCTCTCGCCCTGCGCGGCCTTACCGGGCTGGGATTCCGCGATGTGCTGGCGGCGGAACAGATCGTCTGCCGCGCCTTTGGCATTTGGGGATTGATTCTGATGGCCACGGCGGCCGGGCTCGAGTTGGGCCCGGCGGTGCTGGTGGCCGCTCTCTGTTCGCTGGGCGCGGCCATTCCCGGCCCCGCTGTGTTCATCGTCGAATACGAGCCCACCCCGCGCGCCTTCGCGCTGCCGCTGGTCATTTGCGCCATCGGCCTCACCGCCCACCGCCGCTATTGGGCGGCCGGCATCGCGGCCGCGTGCGCGTTTCTGTTTCACCCTCCCACCACGCTTGCGTTTCTGGCGATTTTCGTCGTGCTGACGTTCCGCAGCCGCCAATGGCGCGCCTGGATTCCGCTGGCGCTGGCAGCGGCGATTCTGGCGTTCGCCGCGGTCCGCCAGGATGGCGCCGCGCAGCAGCCTTTCTGGGGACACATTGGCGCACCGCTGGAGCATCTGCAGCGGTTGCGCGCGTCCTATATTTGGATTTCCGCCTGGCCGGCTCGCTTCATCGTTCACCACCTGCTTCTGGCCGCCGCGCTCGCCGCCGCCTGGCTCCGCGTTCGCCGCCACATCCCCGCCGAATTGCGCGCGCTCGCATTGGGGCTGCCGCTGCTGGGCCTGGCCAGCATGCCGCTTTCCTGGCTGCTGCTGGAGCGCGCCCGCTGGGTGCTGATTCCGCAACTGCAGCCGATGCGCCTGGTGCTGTTCGTGGCGTTGATGATGCAGTTCCTGGCGGCGGTGGCCGGTGCGCACGCTGCGCTCGCCCGAAGGTGGTGGGAATCGGCGGCCTGGTTTGCCGTTGCCTGCTGGTTGCCGCTCCAGCCCGTTGTCACCGAACCGTATCAATGGCGCCGCGTCGCGGTGCTCGTGCTGCTGGCTGCCAGCGCCGTGGCCGCCATGCGCTCCCGCGTCGCTCCACTGGCGGGCGCTGCGGCGCTCCTCCTCATCCCGCTGGCCGGCGGTGTGGTCAACTACCCGCGCCTCGAGACGCCGGAGCTGGACCAGCTTTCCCAATGGGCCGCTCGCTCAACCGCCCCCGACGCCGTCTTTCTCTTCCCCGATGCCGGCCGCTCGCTCGAACCCGGCGTGTTCCGCTCCGAGGCCCTGCGCACCGTCTACGTGGACTGGAAAGGCGGCGGCCAGGTGAACTTCGTGCATGGCTTTGGCGAAACCTGGTGGCGCCGCTGGTCGCAAACCATGGCTGACGGCTTCCGCCCCGCCGACGTGCCTAAATACCGCGCGGCCGGCATCGATTACCTCGTGCTGCCGCCTCAACAGCGCCTGCCGGAGGACCCGATATTCGCCAACGCCCAGTATCTGGTCTACCCGCTCCCGCGTTAGCTAGCACCGGGAGAATAATCGTTTCCTCTCGGAGCCGCGACCGTCAGGGAGCGGACGGCACGCCCATTTCTCAACGAGCGCTTAGGGCTGACGCGCTATTGCCGCCACTTGGCGATGGCCTTGCGCATTTCGGCGGCCTTGGGCCAGTCCGGGTGGAATTTGAGAAAGTCTTCCAGATCCGCGGCGGCGGCGGCGCGCTGGTTGCGCCGCAGGTGAATTTCCGCCATCACCAGTTGCGGATGAGAGAAGTGAGCCGGATCGAGGCGGCGCGCGATCTCCAGGTACTTCAGCGCCAGATCGTTATTGCCCGCCTGGAAGTATGCCATGCCGAGCTGCGAGTTGGCCAAGGGGTCGTTGGGGCGCGCCAGAACGGCGTAAATATTGTAGTCGAGCGCGCGCTCGGTTCTGTGCAGGGTGACCTCCACGCCGCCCAGGTTGACCAGCGGCTCATAGGCCCGCGGGTCCTGGTCGAGCGCCTGGAGGAAGCACTCCTCGGCGCGGGCGAAATGCTGGGTCTGATAGGCGATGGTGCCTAATTCGTTCCAGGCCGCCGCAAACTGAGGTGCGGCCTTGACGGCGCGCTCGAGATGCGATGCTGCGGAAGCGGTGTCGCGTTTCGTCAGGGCCTTGCGGGCATCGTCATAGTCGCGCAGCGCGCGTTCGGGTATGGCGAGGTCGGGTGCCGAGACGGTGTCCTGGCGGCGCAGGGGTCCGGCAAGAGTGAAATCGCCGGGCGCGAAGTTGAGCTCCGCGGAAACGCGGCGCCCGGAATCGGCTGTACCGGGGCCTACTTCCACGGTGCGGCGGGCCTCGCCGCGCTCGGGTGAGAAGACAACCACGCTGTAAGTGCCGGGCAGCAATTTATGGAAGTGGAAGCGGCCGTCGACGGTGTAGGCGGATTCGTCGAACGGCGTGACGGCGCCGAACAAAGTGATGGAAGCCGGCCCGGCCGGCCGCACCTGGCCCTCCAGATCGTAGAGCGCCTGGCCCGCGAATCCCGCGGTCGCAAGCGACAGCGCAGCCAACATCCGAACCATGGCCGCTTCCATTGTAAGCCGGGACGGTGGTGGCGCGCCCCGCCTCGCGGCCTGCCACCAAGGCCGCCCGCAGGGCCAAACTGATACACTCAAAGGAAACGCTATGGCGAAGGAAAAAACTGAGAAGGAGGCCCCTGGCTTCGGCGCGTGGGCGCCTGCTGTGGCGCTGGGCTGGCTGCTGCCGGGCGGCGGCCATCTGCTGCTCAAGCGGACCGGCCGCGGCGTACTGCTGCTCGTCACCATCACGGCCATGTTCTTATGCGGCCTGATGATGCGCGGAACCATGTTCATGCCGCATGGCGAGGACCTGCTGACCGTCCTAATCAACTGGGGCGGATGGGTGGGCGACGTATGCGGCGGCATCCTCTACCTGATGACGGTGTGGCTGGGCTACGCGCAGCCCGATATGGCCGGGCCTGTGCACGACTACGGCACCAAGTTTCTGGTCACCGCCGGCCTGCTGAACCTGCTGGCGATGGTGGACGCTTACGAAATCGCCCGCGGGAGGAAGAGCTGATGCCCAAGATGAACCTTTCCCACTTCGAGGCGGCGTTCCTGTTTTCGCTCTTCGTCTCCGTAGTGCTGGGCGTGGTCACCAAGAACACCGACCGCGAACGCCTGCATTACAGCGTCTACACCTTCGTCTGCTTCATGCTGGCGCTGTTCGGTATCGGCTGGCTGATGTACCTCGGCCACGGCTGAGCCTGGCGCCGGGCGCGGCTTTACTTGCGCCCGTAGATCACGGTGACGCTGGTCTGCCCGCCGCTGGCGGATACGGTCACGTTCAGACTGCGGCCGCCGCCCTCGTCGGAGGCGGCAATGGTGCCTCCGTCGGGCGTATTGGCCACCAGATTGGTCTTCATCCCGAGGCCGTTGATTTTGTCCTGGTAGAACTTCATCACATCCTGCGGAGAATCGGATGTCTTGAACGTGAAAGTGCCGCCCTCGCCCTGATCGCTCGATCCGCTGAAGGCGACCTCGGGTTTGGAGCCCGGATACGCGGGGATCCAGGAAGGAATCTTGCTCGCGTCACCGCCGATTTCCAGGCTGGCGCCATTGTCACCGCGCATGTTCATGTGAAAACGGCCGTGCTGGACATCGTCGAAAGTCATGGTCCATTCATGGCCGGTCCGCTTGTCGCGCATGGTGATGGTGTTATCGCCTTCGTTGATGCGAACCATCTCCATGTTGGGGTTGAACGCGGTGATCATCTTGCTGGCCGCCAGTCCGGGATTGCGATGCCAGAGCTCCGGATCGATGCCGGCTTCGTGGACTTTATGCACCACGAACATGCCAACGCCGACCACGCTGATGGCACCCAACACAAACAGGCCGAGAATAATGACCAGAACCCAGACGATGGGGCTGGTCTTACGTTGTCCCGGCATGGCCGGCGGCGGCGGAGCGACCGGTGGCGCCTGGTAGGCGGGCGGCTGAAACGACGGGGGCGCCTGAGCGGGCGGAGGCGCTGCCGCGGGCGGTTGCTGCCCGGCCGCGCTGATCGGTGTTCCACACTGGGTACAAAATGCGCCGCTGACTTTGGCGCCGCAGGTCGTACAAAAGGCCATAAATCCTCCGACCGGTTTACTGTACGACAAAGCTGCCCGCAAGGCAATAGCGGCTATGCGCCACTACTGAAATGAACGGCTTCGCCCCCCTAGCCGCTCATCGATGACAGGAATTCGCCGTTGCTGCGCGTCTTGCCCAGCTTGTCGAGCAGGAGTTCCATGGTTTCGACGGGGGAAAGTGGGTTGAGGACGCGGCGCAGAATGAAGACGCGGTTCAGCTCTTCCTTGGGCAGCAGGAGTTCTTCCTTGCGGGTGCCGCTCTTGTTGATGTCGATGGCGGGGAAAACGCGCTTATCGACCAGCTTGCGCTCGAGGTGGATTTCCATGTTGCCGGTGCCCTTGAATTCCTCGAAAATCACGTCGTCCATGCGGCTGCCGGTGTCGATCAGCGCGGTGGCGATGATGGTGAGCGAGCCGCCCTCCTCGATATTGCGCGCCGCGCCGAAGAAGCGCTTGGGCCGCTGCAGGGCGTTGGAATCGACGCCGCCCGAGAGCACCTTGCCGGAGGGCGGGACGATCGTATTGTAAGCGCGCGCCAGGCGGGTGATGGAATCGAGCAGGATGACCACGTCGCGCTTGTGCTCCACCAGGCGCTTGGCCTTTTCGATGACCATTTCGGCCACCTGCACGTGGCGGGTGGCGGGCTCGTCGAAAGTGGAGCTGATGACTTCGCCGCGCACGCTGCGCTGCATGTCGGTGACTTCCTCCGGACGCTCATCGATCAGCAGCACGATGAGGGTAACCTCGGGGTGGTTGGTGGTGACGGAGTTGGCGATGGCCTGCAAAAGCATCGTCTTGCCGGTGCGCGGCGGCGAAACAATCAGCCCGCGCTGCCCCTTGCCCACCGGGGTCAGCAGGTCCATCACGCGGCCGGAGAAGTTCTCGCGCGTGGTTTCGAGCTTCATCCGCTCGTTGGGATAGAGCGGCGTGAGGTTATCGAAGAAGATCTTGTTGCGCGCTTCCTCCGGGGGTTCGAAATTGATGGCATCCACCTTGATGAGCGCGAAGTAGCGCTCGCCTTCTTTGGGCGGGCGGATCTGGCCGGAGATGGTATCGCCGGTCCGCAGATCGAAGCGGCGTATCTGCGAAGGCGACACATAGACATCGTCGGGGCCCGGCAGGTAGTTGTATTCGGGCGCGCGGAGGAAGCCAAAGCCATCGGGGAGGCATTCGAGCACGCCCTCGGAAAAGATGAGGCCGCTCTTTTCGGCTTGCGTCTGGAGGATCTTGAAGATGAGCTCCTGTTTGCGCAGACCGGCGGCGCCGCTGATGCCCATGTCCTTGGCGACCTGGTTGAGCTTCTGGATGCTCATGTCCTTCAGTTCGACGAGGTCGAGCGTGGGCGTGCCGTTCTTGGCGTTCTGAGCGGCATGCTTGCGCCGCTGCGCGCCGGGACCGGTGTCGCTGAGATGCGTGCCCGACGGCGGCGCTGCCTCCGGCGGTTTCGCCTCGACCGGTTTGGCCTCAGGCGGTTTGCCGTCGGTGGGCTTGGCCTCCGGTTCGGGCTTCGGCGGCGCTGCAACCGCGGCGGCTTTGGGCGCGCGTTCGCTGTGCTGCTTGACGGGGCGCTCGGCAGCCTCGGTCTTCTCCGCGGCGGCTTCGGGCGCGTTGTCGCCCGCGCCATCGGCGGCGGTGGTAGTTTCGGGGGCCGGTGGCGCCGCGGCGGCGGCCGGCTTTTCGGTGGGTTTTTCCTGCGGTGGGACGTTGCCTACCGTGTTTGGAGTGTCTTCGTGATTGCTTGCCAAATTTCCCTCGCTCCCCGGCCGGTTGCGGCCGAGAACGGCAGCGGCTCTGCGCCTTCCTGGCGGATCTTGCGTATGCCGTGCTCTTGCTCCGATTGATTCAACTTATCGATCTTGGTGGCGACCACCAGATACGGCCTGCCCCGGTCCTCCAGCCACCGCTTCAGCAGGAGGTCATTCTCCATCCATCCGCGGCGGGGGTCGAGGACCAGGCAGGACAATCTTAAGGTTCCCCTAGTTTCGAGGTAATGCTCGATCAACTTTTTCCACTCCAGCGTCAGCCGGAGAGGCGCCCGGGCGTAACCATATCCGGGAAGATCGACGAAATAGAACGCTCCGTCGATACGATAGAAATTGATGGTCTGTGTTCGACCCGGTGTGTTGCTGGTGAAAGCCAGCCGTTTCTGCCCGGTGAGGGCATTAATCAGGCTGGATTTCCCTACGTTGCTTCTCCCTAAAAATGCGACTTCCGGTAGCCGGTCTCGCGGAAACAAGTCCGCGGAACCGGCGCTGACTACAAACTCGGATGTCACTTAACAGTGTAGCTTGTTTCCGCACCCGCAATGGGGCGCTCCCGATGGCGAGCGCCGGCCACGGCGGTGCCGGACTTTCCAAGCGGCTCCTAATGCGCCAGACCTTGTTCCATGGCCGGAAGATCAACCGAAGCGGGGGTCGGCATCGGCAAAGCCACTACTTCCCGCTCCAGCGCGATCTTCAAAACCTGGTCCATGGACTCCACGAAATCGATCTTCATGGTTTTCTTGATGGCGTCCGGAATGTCCGGCAGATCCTTCTCATTGTCGTGCGGGACGATGGCTTCCAAGATGCCGTGGCGGTGCGCCGCCATCAGCTTTTCTTTCAGTCCTCCGATGGGCAGCACCTTGCCGCGCAACGTAATCTCACCGGTCATGGCTACGTCGCATCGCACCGGAATGCCCGTCAGCGCGCTGCAAATGGAAGTGGCCAGGGTGATACCGGCCGAAGGACCGTCCTTGGGGATGGCGCCCTCCGGCACATGGATGTGGACGTCGAGGTTGCGATAAAAATCGCGCGGCAGGCCGAAGGTGGTGGCCCGCGAGCGGATGTAGCTCATGGCGGCCTGCGCGGATTCCTGCATCACCTCGCCCAGCTTGCCGGTGATGGTGAGCTTGCCTTTGCCTTCCATGAGCGTGCATTCGGTAGTGAGGATCTGGCCGCCGACTTCGGTCCACGCCAGGCCCACCGCGGCGCCGACTTCGTTCTTCTTCTCCGCCAACAGGTCGCGGAACTTCCAGGGGCCGAGCAGGTCGGGCAGCTTGTCGCCGTCGATCACTGCCTTGGCCGGCGTCTTCTTGTCTTTGCCGCCGCGCGCGTTAACCACCTGGCGGGCGACCTTGCGGCACACGTTGCCGATTTCGCGCTCCAGGTTGCGGACGCCGGCTTCGCGCGAGTAATACTGGATCAAGCCGTTGATGCCGGTGTCGTCAAAGTCAATCTGCTCCGCGGTCAAGCCTGTAGCTTCCATCTGCTTGCGCACCAGAAAGCGCCGGGCAATCTCCATCTTCTCGAGCTCGGTGTAGCCGGAGAGGCGGATCGTTTCCATGCGGTCCTGCAGCGCCGGCGGAATGGTGTGCAACACGTTGGCGGTGGCGATGAAGAAAACCTGGCTAAGATCGTACTCGACATCCAGGTAGTGATCCACGAACATGAAATTCTGCTCGGGGTCGAGGACTTCCAGCAGCGCCGCCGAAGGATCGCCGCGAAAATCCATCGACATCTTGTCCACTTCGTCGAGCATGAAAACGGGATTGCGCGTGCCGGCCTTCTTCATCATCTGGATGATCTGGCCAGGCAGCGCCCCGATATACGTGCGCCGGTGGCCGCGGATTTCGGCTTCATCGCGCACCCCGCCGAGCGAAAGGCGGATGAATTTGCGGCCGGTGGCTTTAGCGATCGACATGCCCAGCGAAGTCTTGCCCACGCCGGGAGGCCCGGCGAAGCATAGAATGCTCCCCTTGGGATTTTTCACCAGGCGGCGCACGGCAAGGAATTCGAGGATGCGTTCCTTAACCTTGTCGAGGCCGTAGTGGTCGTTTTCCAGCACGCCCTCGGCAAATTTGAGGTCGCGGATTTCCTTCGACTTTTTCTTCCACGGCACCGCCAGCAGCCAGTCCAGGTAATTGCGGCTGACGGTGGATTCGGCCGACATGGGCGGCATGTTCTCCAGCCGCTTCAGCTCAGCCATGGCCTTTTCCAGCGCGTCCGCGGTCATGCCGGCGGTCTCGATGCGCTTTTTCAGCTCGTCGATTTCGCTCTTCTCGCCGCGTCCCAGCTCTTTCTGGATGGCCTTGATTTTCTCGTTGAGGTAATACTCTTTCTGCGCCTTTTCCATCTGGCGCTTCACCCGGCCCTGGATGGTGCGGTCGACATTCAGTTTTTCGATTTCGATATCGAGCATCTCCGCCACACGGGTCAGCCGGTCGATCGGGTCGAATATTTCCAGCAGTTCCTGCTTCTCTTCGATGGTGAGCTGCAGGTTGGCGCCCACCGTATCCGACAGCTTGCCCGGATCGTCCACGCGGATGGCGGCGATCATCTGCTCGTAGTTCAGGTTCTGGCTCAGCTTCACATACTGGTCGAACAAACCGGTGACGCGGCTGATGAGCGCATCCAGTTGCGGTCCTGGTTCCACCTTGTAGCCGGCGGTA
Organism: Bryobacteraceae bacterium; assembly: GCA_049698695.1. GTDB lineage: Bacteria > Acidobacteriota > Terriglobia > Bryobacterales > Bryobacteraceae > Bog-375. The sequence continues at coordinate 84,786 of JBAVYH010000206.1, forward strand.
CGCAGCACCACGCGGAGAAAGCCTTCGTCGCCGGAAACCGATACCACCTTGCCGCGCTCCACGCCTTCCACCAGCACCTTGATGTTGCCGTCCGGCAGCTTGAGGCTTTGCACGATATTGACGATGCAGCCGACGCTATAGATTTCGTCGGGCTTGGGGTCGTCGATGGAAGCGTCGTGCTGGGTGGCGAGAAAGATCTTCTTATCGCCCGCCATCGCCTCTTCGAGCGCCCGCACGCTTTGCTCGCGGCCCACCACGAACGGAGTCATCATGTACGGAAAGATGACCACGTCGCGGATGGGCATCATCGGCAGACGCTTTGTATCGGATTTTTCCTTTGAAGTGAGCATTCCTATCCCTGAATGAACCAGCCAATCACCCGTATCCGTCAAGAGGGAGGGACCCCGCTTTTCGCCCCCGGAGCCGGTGTGTGCTTGAGAAGATTATCCCAAATAAGCCGGAACGGCGCTAGCTGGTAGAAAGGCTAGCCTGCCTTCTCCAACAGCGTGAGACTGATCTTCTGCGCCAGAACCATATCCTTGGTGACCTGAAACTCGCGCACTTTCTTGTAGGACGGCAGATAGTACATGAGGTCGAGCATCAGGTCTTCCAGAATCATACGCAGCCCGCGCGCTCCCACCTTGCGTTCCATGGCAAGATCCGCGATGGCTTCCAGACCATCGTCGGAGAATCTCAGCCGCACGTTCTCGAACTCGAACAGTTTCTGATACTGCTTGACGATGGCGTTCTTGGGCTTGGTGAGAATCTGGATCAGAGCGCTACGGTCGAGGTCTTCCAGCACCGCGGTTACCGGCAGCCGGCCGATAAACTCGGGGATGAAACCGAACTTGATGAGATCCACAGGCTGCACCTGGCCCAGCAGATCGATATCGCGGCGCCCGCTCATGCCGGTCAGCTTGGGGCCCTTGTCTTCTTCCTGCAGGAACCCCATCGATTTCTTGCCCGCCCGCTTGCCGATGACTTTCTCCAAGCCGACGAACGCGCCGCCGCAAATAAACAGGATATTGGTGGTATCCACCGGCGTGAACTCCTGGTGAGGGTGCTTGCGGCCGCCCTGCGGGGGAACGTTGGCTACCGTGCCCTCCAAGATCTTCAGCAGCGCCTGTTGCACGCCCTCGCCGGAAACGTCGCGGGTGATGGACGGGTTTTCGTCCTTGCGGCAGATTTTGTCAATCTCGTCGATATAGATAATTCCCTGCTGGCATTTCTGCACATCGCCATCGGCGGCCTGCAGCAGCTTGAGGATGATGTTCTCCACGTCCTCGCCAACGTAGCCGGCCTCGGTGAGGGTGGTGGCGTCGACAATCGCAAAGGGTACGTCCAGGATCTTGGCCAAGGTTTGGGCCATGAGCGTCTTGCCGGTTCCCGTGGGGCCGATGAGCAGAATGTTGGACTTTTGCAGCTCCACTTCCGTGGTGCGCAGGCGGTTCATGTGGATGCGCTTGCAGTGGTTGTACACGGCTACCGCAAGCTTCTTCTTCGTGGGTTCCTGCCCAATCACGTACTGGTCAAGGAACTCCTTGACTTCCAATGGTTTGGGAATCTTGTTGGGGCTGCTTCCGGAAGGCTCGGACTTGTCATCCTCCAAAATCGAGTTGCAAACAGCGATGCACTCGTCGCAGATGTAGGCGCGGGGATAGTCGCTGGGGGAGGAAATGAGTTTACCGACTACGTCCTGGCTCTTATGACAAAACGAACATCGTAAAGCATCGTCGGCTCCGGCACGCTTCACGCAGATTCTCCTCTTCCGCCGAAAATCCGGCGGTTACGCCTTCTGCCCCGGGAACCCCCGGGAGCATAGACGGTCACCCAGCATCGTTCCTATTATCGCCTGAAGCGGCCGCCTTAGCAATGTAATCCAAGGTTGTCTCTAGTACTGTTTTCGAAAGGGTTACGCTGTCTTTCGGGCCTGTTCGAACAGGAAGTTGAGTGTTTTCTCCGTCTGAATGTGATGGGCGATACGCCCCAGGGTGCCATCCTTCTCAAATTTGATGCGCAGTGCGGCCACCGGCTCGCGTTGGATGCGGGCCAGACGGTCGACTTCCATGTCGACTTCGTCGCGGGTGGCGTGAATCGATTCCCGTTCCGCAATACGCGACAGCAGCAACGAGGCCTTAACTTCCCGCACTGCCTTGTCGCGCTGTGTTTCCTTCACCTTGGCCCAATCGAGCTTGAGCGACTTCAGATCGGCGCCCTGGCTGTTCATGGTGCGCAGGCTCTGCTCGACGCGGCTGCGAATCTGCCGCTCGATGAAGATTTCCGGGACGGGAAAATCGTGCTGGTCCACCAGGGTCTCGACAATCCCGTCCTTCGCCGCCTGCTGCGCTTCGAACTGACGCTGCGCCAGAATGTTCTTGCGTACGGTTTCGCGCAGCTCCTCCAGGTCGCGGTAATCGCCCAGATCCTTGGCAAATTCGTCGTTGACCTCAGGCAGCTCCTTCTTGCGGACGCCGCGAACCGTGGCGTGGAATTTCACGGTTTTGCCTGCCAGCCGCGCCGCCCCGTAGTTCTCCGGATAGGTGACGTCAAATGCCTTTTCGTCGCCCGGGCTGAGGCCGTGCAGGTTTTCGGTAAACGCGTCGAAGGTATCCGCGCCGCCGATTTCGAGCACCATTTCTTCCTGCTTCACCGGCTCGCCTTCTACGCCGGAGATGCTTTCCAGAGCCACCACGGCGAAATCGCCGTTTTCGAGCGGGCGCGGGTCCACGTTGAGGTACTCGGCTTTCTGCTCGCGGAGCTCCTCGATGCGCTTGGCGACGTCTTCCTCGCTCACGGTCGGGTCGTTATACGCCACTTCAACGCCGCGGTATTCGCCGAGCTCGATGGTCGGCACCACCTCAAACTCGGCCTTGAAGTGGAGCGGTTCGCCTTCGTGCAAATGCACGTCGGTGACGTCCGGCGTGCCAACCACGTTGAGGTTTTCGGCCTCGAACTGTTTTTGCAGCGCCTTGGGGATCAGGCTTTCCAATACCTGCTTCCGGATGTCACCGGCAAACTGCTTGCGAATCAAAGAGGTGGGGGCTTTCCCGGGACGAAAGCCGGGAAGCTTGGCGCGTTTTTGGACGTCGCTGGCAACACGCGTGGTTTCGCTTTCCACTTCCTCCGCCGGGATGGAGATTTCGAGCGCGTGCCGGCAGCCTTCGACTAAAGCCAACTGGATTTTACCTCGGGAAAAAGAAGTGATGCTGGTAAGTTCTTATGATAACACGCGACGATCTGCCCGCCCGACTCCGAGTCTTGTCTAATGCAGGATGAGCCTGAAGGTGAGCCTGTTTCTAACACAGGATGAGCCTGGAGGAGGGTGTGCGCATGCTGGGGGTTGATCATCAGCATGCAGGATGCAGAGGAATTGAG
>JBAVYH010000207.1:0-14822 GCA_049698695.1 Bryobacteraceae bacterium
GAAGCCACGCTTACCGAGGCCGGAACCGTCAACGCCGTTACGCTGCTGGACAGCGTCACCGTAATGCCGCCAGCGCCGGCCGGTTGTGACAGCGTCACGGTGCACGCGGACGTTCCACCCGAACTGACGCTGGGCGGCGTGCACGATACCAGGCTGATAGTGGATGGCGCCACCAGCAGCATGGAGACCGTTTGCGTGCTGCCACTGTATGTGGCCGTCACCACGGCCGTCTGGCTGGTGGTGATGGTGCCCGCTGTCACGGTGAAACTGGCTGTGCTGAAACCACTCGCAACCGTCACCGATCCCGGGACAGTGAGTGTCGCGGCATTGCTGGTGAGCGTCACCGAAACTCCACCAGCGCCAGCAGCCTTCGATAGCATCACAGTGCAGGTCGACGTGGCTCCTGAACTGAGGTTTATGGGAGCGCAAGCGAGCGACGTCAAGGCTGGGGGCGTGGATACCAGTGTCAGGGACTGCGTCTGGGAACTGCCATTCAAGGATGCCGTGATGACCGCGGTCTGGTTGGTGGAGATCGTGCCGGCCGTGGCGGTGAAGTTCGCCGAGCTCGCTCCTGACACCACGCTTACCGAACCTGGAACTGTCAACGCCGTTACGTTGCTGGACAGCGTCACCGTGATACCGCCGGTACCCGCCGCCTGCGAAAGTGTCACCGTGCAAGTGGATGTTCCACCTGAGCTGAGGCTGGTCGGGCTGCACGAAATCAGGCTGACCGTGATTGGCGCTACCAGCAGGATCGACGCCGTCCGCGAACTGCCGTTGTAAGTAGCCTTCACCACCGCCGTTTGACTGATCGCGATGGTGCCCGCCGTCGCCGTGAAGTTTGCCGAGGTCGCTCCCGACGCCACCGTCACCGAAGCCGGCACGGTCAACGCCGACACGTTGCTCGAAAGAGAAACCGCGATTCCTCCGCTTCCCGCTGCCCCTGACAAGGTCACCGAACACGTGGACGTTCCGCCCTGACTTAGGGTGGTCGGACTGCACGATACTTGGCTGACCGTGATTGGCGCTACCAGTAGGATCGACGCTGTCTGCGAACTGCCGCTGTAGGACGCAGTCACTACCGCGGTTTGACTGGTGGCGATGGTGCCCGCCGTGGCTGTGAAGTTCGCCGATGTCGCTCCCGAGGCCACCGCGACCGAAGCCGGCACGGTCAACGCTGCGGCGTTGCTCGACAGCGTCACCGTGATTCCACCGGTACCCGCCGCCTGCGAAAGCGTCACCGTGCACGAGGATGTCCCACTCGAATTCAGGCTGGTCGGATTGCACGACACCAGGCTGACCGTGGTCGGCGCCACCAGCGATACATACGCTGTTTGAGAACTCCCGTTCAAGGTGCCTGTGATCCCTGCCGTCAGGTTGGTTGAAACTGTGCCCGCGGTCGCGGTGAAAGTCGATGAGGCCGCTCCCGCCGGCACTGTCACCGACCCAGGCACAGGTAGCTCGCCTGTGCTACTGGACAGGGCGACCACAGCGCCGCCGGCGGACGCCGGCTGGCTCAGCGAAACCGTGCAGGTCGACGAAGCGCCTCCGCTGAGCGAGGTGGGGTTGCACGAAAGTCCGGTCAACGTCGGCAACGGGACCGTTATGGCTCCGCCAGTGCCGGTCACGGAAATTGGGCCTCCAGCCGCAGTTGTGGCCACCGGGTTGGTCAGTCCGACCGAGGCACTGACCGCCGAGGTCGTCACCGTTACGGTGATCGTCGCGACAACCCCATTCTGCATCAGCGTGTTGTTCAGCCCGGACAGCAAGCACGTGTAGGAACCCGCGCTGGGGAAGCAGTTAATCGTTTTGTTCGCTGCGGTGGCGTTCAACCCGGCGGTTGCACTGATGGAGGCGATACTGGCGGTCGGGTAGGTTAGAGTCCATTGAAGCCCTGCTGGTTGACTTCCCGTTGAAGCACTCAACGACAAGTTCAGGACGACGGCGCCGCCCGGAGCAGCGGTACCCGACGCCAATGACAGCGTGTCCTGTCCAAACGCCACCCCAGGCATGATCGCGAGGAAAAAAGCAAGGAAGAAACTACGAGCCGGAGGGCTCAGAGACCTCTTCCCGCGGACCTCAGTGCGCAACTGGTCAACCTCCAGTAAAAGGGCGCTAAATTTACGCGCCAAGGTATCCAACTCAAGGTGCACCGGCGTATGCGCATGCCAGTCGACCGGCCAACTCTAAAATATTTTCCAACCCGTTATCTTCAACGCTGTCTTTGGGAAATCCGACCCTAGTCGCTACCTGTCTTGTCGACTAAAGTCAGGGCTGGGAGATCGCGGCCGGCAAATTCCGCGCCGCGTGCCCCCAACCAAGCGCCCGCGCCCGCCTCTGAACAATGCACGGCCTGAGCCTCCTCGACGCAACGCGGAAACACTCGCGTGGACGTCAAGAGGGTCGCGCATTCCATTGGGAGCACATTGCTCTCCTTTAGGCTGCGCAAGCCGACCGCTGGCGCCGAACTAATCTATTGAACGCCCCAGTCTTGCAACTGGAGTGCCAGCGCCCATTGTCTTGGGATTCAAGACGTTCTTTCTTCCGGGCGCGCCTCCGACCACGTTTTACACGGTGGAAAACCCCTGACCGAGCACTTTTTTCATCAATTGCATGGCTGCCTCTCTGGCGGGGCGCTTGGCTCGTTTGATGTGGGCGGCGCAACTCGGAATGCCTCGGGGAAAGACCGCCGGAATGTTTCGCGGCAGGTCAGTGCCCGTGACGACCGTTTTCACGCGCGGCGCTTGAGGCTGTTGTCCGAGTTACGAAACCGGAATCTGTTCTTCCGAAGTGCAATCCGAGACCGCTCAGGGGGGGCTCAGCCTCAAAAAACACAGCCAATTATGCCGGTTTCGTTCCACGAAATCACATAGCCATTTTGAGCGACAGTGACACCAATCGGTGTTAATTCTTTGTTTTAGTAAATACGGAGAAAGAGTTCTAAAAACTTGAAAATAACTCGGGTTAACACTTGCTCGGTTGCAGAATCAATAAGTTGAAGGCGCCAACCCGTATTGTAAGTGCTGTTTCAATCCCCACAAAAGTCACGTAGGCAACCCGCATTAATGGCTTACTGTGGAATGGCTCCTTCAGTTGAGATATTCGTGCTAACCATTCTCAACCTAGTAATAAAGGGGCTAGGTCTACTATAGTCAGCTTTTGATCTAAGTGACTTCATTTAAACCAAAATGCCGAACAATATTGCGAAGCAGTGGATCGCCTTCCTTCTTTTCTGCTTCTTTAGCGGCAGCTTAGCCCACGGTCAAACCACTTCTCTGAGCCTCGCATCCGGGTCTGCCGTCGAAGGAGGCTCTGTCTCGTTGAACCTCTCATTGAGCAGCAGTAGCGGTGCACCGGCCGGCTTGCAATGGACATTCGCGTTTGTTCCCAGCGATGTCAGTTCCCTCGCGGTTGTCGCCGGGGCGGCCCTCGGCAGCGCGAACAAGACCCTCACTTGCAACGCCGCGAGTGGCTCGGTGACTTGCTTAACTGCCGGGATGAACGATTCGACGATTGGCAGCGGTGTGGTCGTCACGGTTACGGTGACCCTCTCCCCGGCTACCAGTGGCGCGACTGTGCCTATCGCGGTCAGCAACCCCGTAGCGGCTTTCGCCGATGGAGCCGCTGAAACGATAGCGGCGGCTTCGGGCACGGTGACGGTAACGAATTGGCAGCCTGGCTTGTCTTCGCTGCAGTGCTCACCCACCACCTTGAGTTCCGGCGGCAAATCCACCTGCACGGTCACACTGGCTCAGGCGGCCCCGAGCGGAGGCACAGTCGTGGCCCTGTCCAGCAACAGCAGCACCCTTCCCGTCGCTGCCTCCGTCACCGTACCGGCCGGTTCGACTTCGGCCACCTTCACGGCTACCGCTGGCACTTGCAGCACCAATCAGACGGCAACGCTCACGGCCACGCTCGGTGGCGTTTCGAAGACCGCCAGCATCAGCTTGACGGCGGCGGTGCAAGTGTCTTCGCTCAGTTGCAGTCCTACCAGCCTGGGACAGAATTTTTCCAGCACCTGCACGGTTACGCTGACTCAAGTGGCGCCCACAGGTGGCGCCAGTGTGACGCTATCGAGCAATGCGGCGGCACTGACCGTGCCGGCGACGGTGACCGTGGCGGCCGCATCTACCACAGCCACGTTCAGCGCCACCAGCGGCACCATCTCCAGCAATCAAACGGCGACGGTCACGGCCACTTACAACGGCACCTCGGCGACCGCCAGCATCAGCTTGACGGCGCCAGTGCCGGTGCAGGTGTCGTCGCTCGCGTGCAGTCCTTCCAGCCTGGGGCAAAATTCCTACAGCACCTGCACGGTTACGCTGACTCAAGTGGCGCCCACAGGTGGCGCCAGTGTGACGCTATCGAGCAATGCGGCGACACTAACCGTGCCGGCGACGGTGACCGTGGCGGCCGCATCTACCACAGCTACGTTCAGCGCCACCAGCGGCACCATCTCCAGCAATCAGACGGCGACGGTCACGGCCTTCTACAACAGCACCTCGGCCACGGCCAGCATCAGCTTGGCTGCGCCGGCGCCGGTGCAAGTCTCTTCGCTCAGTTGCAGTCCCACCAGCCTAAGCCAGAATTCCTCCAGCACATGCACGGTCACACTGACTCAGGTCGCGCCGGCTGGCGGCGCCACCATAGCCTTGTCGAGCAGCGCCGCGGCACTCACTGTGCCTGCATCAGTGAGCGTAACCGCCGGATCCACCACGGCCACGTTCAGCGCCACCAGCGGCACAATCTCTAACAATCAAACAGCGACGGTGACGGCCACTTGCAACAGCACCTCAGCTACGGCCAGCATCAGTTTAACCGCGCCGGTGCACGTCTCTTCGCTCGCCTGCAGCCCCACCAGCCTCGGGCAGAATTCTTCCAGTAACTGCACTGTCACACTGACTCAGGTCGCGCCAGCCGGCGGCGCCACCATAGCGTTGTCGAGCAACACTGCGGCACTCACTGTGCCTGCATCAGTGAGCGTAACCGCCGGATCCACCACGGCCACGTTCAGCGCCACCAGCGGCACAATTTCCAGCAATCAAACGGCGACGGTCACGGCCACTTACAACGGCACCTCGGCGATCGCCAGCATCAGCTTGACGGCTCTGGCGCCGGTGCAAGTCTCTTCGCTCAGTTGCAGTCCCACCAGCCTAAGCCAGAATTCCTCCAGCACCTGCACCATCACGCTGACTCAGACCGCGCCGGCCGGCGCCGCCAGCATAGCCTTGTCGAGCAACGCCGCGGCACTCACCGTGCCAGCGACGGTGACGGTGACGGCCGGGTCTACCACAGCCACTTTCAGCGCCACCAGCGGCACGATTTCGAGCAATCAAACAGCGACCGTGACGGCCACTTACAACAGCACCTCGGCGACGGCCAGCATCAGTTTGACGGCGCCGGCATCGGTGCAAGTCTCCTCGCTCCGTTGCAGCCCCACTACCCTCGGAAGGAATTCTTCCAGCACCTGCACGGTTTCGTTGAGTCAGGCGGCTCCCAGCGGGGGGGCAAAGGCGACCCTCTCCAGCAACGTGACAGCCCTCAAGGTGCCGGCTTCGGTGACGGTGGCGGCCGGGTCCACGACGGCCACGTTCAGCGCCACCAGCGGCACGATCTACAGCAATCAAACGGCAACCTTGAAGGCCACTTACAACAGCACCTCGGCGACGGCCATCATCAGTTTGTCGGCCTCAGCATTCGTATCTGCACTCTCCTGCTCACCAGCCACTCTGGCTTCCGGCGCGTCGGCCACCTGCACGGTCACCGTTTCCTACGTTTCTTCGAGCCGGGTCCAGATCGCGCTCACCAGCAACAACCCTCTTTTGACTGTGCCGTCGGCCGTCACTATGCTTCGTGGGCGGCTCACCGTAAACTTCACCGCAACTGCCGGACAGATCACTGCGAGTCAGACGGCGGTCGTAACAGCGAGCTTGAACGGGATTGCGAAAAGCGCCACTTTGACCCTGAGCGCTCCCCAACAGAGCTCGGCGCAGGTTCGCCTTCTCACGCTCTCCTGCACGCCCGGCAGCCTGCCGGCGCAGTCCACGGGGCTTTGCGCCATGACACTCGGCCAAGTCACCGCTGGGGCTACCGCTCAGGTACGCCTGTCTAGTTCGAGCGCATCGCTGCAGTTGCCTGCCCTGGTCACCACCCGTCCGGGCCAGACCGCCGTGCAATTCCAGGTGAATTCGGCCGCCTCCGTCAAGGACCAGGCAGCAGTCATATCGGCGGAGCTGAATGCGGACACAATGCAACAGACCGTCTCGCTGCGGCCGGCGCGTAATTTGTCGGTCATCGTTCCCGTATCTCAGATTGTCAAGTTCGGCACCGAACTTCACTTCCAGGTGTCGGCTGGCGACCAATCCGCTACGTTAACCGCAGGTCCTCTGCCTACAGGAGCCACATTCGATGGCTCGACGGGCGTATTCGATTGGACCCCGATCGCAGCCCAACAGGGCACTTATCGTCTCGCCTTCAGCGCCATCAACTCCGCCGGCGACACTGGGACCGCCTACTCGGCGGTGCAGGTGGACGCTGGTGAACCGGTGGTGGACCGTATCGCCAACGCCGCCAGCGGCTCCGTTCAGGGCGCGTGTAGCCCCGGCGCCATCGCCCGCATCGAAGGCAGATGGCTGACGCAAGGGGACGAGGCCTCCGATCCGTCAGGCGGCTCCCTCGAGCTGGCCGGCACTTCGGTGCTGGTGGAAGGAGAGTCGGTGCCGATTCTGCATGCTTCTCCCACGCGAATCGATATCCTGTGCCCGGATGCCGTCCCCGCCTTACCGTTAGACATCGCAGTCCGCACCCCGGGCTCCGTGTCCCAACCGGCCTCGACAATGCAGAATGCAACTGCCCCGGGGATCTTCACGGTGGATGGTTCCGGATCGGGACAGGGCTTGGTTTCGCTCGCTGGCGAATCGAAGCTGGCGATGGTTCGCAACTGCCTGTCCGCGGCTCAGCCGGCCCGCGCCGGCGACCGAATCCTGATTCTGGCTACCGGCATCGGCGCGGCCTCGAATGTCCTGGTACGAGTTGGCGAGGCTGAGGTGCCGGCTGAGTCGGTGACGCCGGTCCCGGGGACCGCGGGGGTTTCGCAGATTGCGGCCATCGTCCCGGATGGCTCGGCCACGGGAAATTCGATCTCCCTCAGCATCGTCGGAAAGCTCCCCGATGGCTCGTCGGTGAGCAGCAACAACGTGACCGTGGCCATCGAAGAGAAATGAGCTTGCCTTCGCGCTCGGGATCTGCGCCGGACGGATCGCTCTGCTCGAAGGTACCTGGTGGCTTGGCGCGGGGGGTGCTGGATTCGGGCCACCGCCCCCCGCCCCGGAACTCGCGTGGTAACCCTGGTTCCCGGAAACGGGACGCCAGCGCGAATGCGTACTACGATGCGGCCAGCCTCCCATAGTAGACCTCCGTGTCGTACATCACCTTTACGCAGCCCTCCCGTTGATGCCGCGCGAACAGGGCGTCCACCTGCGCCATGAGCGCGCCAAATTCGCCCGTCCCCGGCAGCGGCGTGTAGGAAGACGATGCCACCCGTCCGCGCAGTCCTTCGGCATCGAGCGTCTGGTGGTGGTTGAACCGGACCATGTGCCAGCCGTTTCCGCCAAACAATCGCGAGATCCGGGACGCGTCGATGCTCGGGTGCTCCGGCGCGTGGCGCCCGATGAGCGATTCATACTCGCTCATAAAGCCCGGTTCCCGCTTGCGCTGGTTCCACACCAGCATCAGCCAGCAGCCGGGTTTCAGTATCCGCCTGAATTCGGCGCGGGCGGCATCGGCATCGAACCAGTGAGCGGCCTGGCCCGCGGTGATCAGGCCCACGCTGGCGCTAGCGAGCGTGGTGGCTTCCGCGCGCCCGTCGACCGAGTGAAAGCGCGCCTGCCCCGCCAGCGCCTTTAGGCAGGCGTTGCGCATCTCGGGATTCGGCTCGACGCCGAAAACTTCGCAGCCGCGCTCCAGAAACAGACGCGCCAACAGGCCCGTTCCACAGCCGATATCGGCTACCGCCTGCCCTGCCCGCAGCCCGCATTCCCGCTCCGCCAGCGCCGCCACTTCCGCCGGATATGATGGCCGATAGCGCACGTAGGCATCTACGCGCACCGAAAACCTGCGTGTCGGGTCCTGATCCATGCCTACAATTATGGTATCCAGATATGGCCCATCAGCCTCACATCGCGGTGGTCGGCAGCGCCAACGTCGACCTCACCACATTCACCGACCGGTTTCCTCGTCCGGGCGAAACCATCTTCGGCCGCAGATTTCATGTCGGCTACGGCGGCAAGGGCGCCAACCAGGCGGTAGCCGCCCGGCTTTGCGGCGCACGCGTATCGATGATCGCGCGCGTGGGCGACGACCTGTTCGGCAAGGCCACCATCGACAACTTCACGGCGCGCGGCGTCGATGCCACGCGGGTCCTTGTTACTCAAGGCGTCTCGAGCGGCGTCGCGCCCATCTTCGTCGATTCGTCCGGCCAGAACAGGATCCTGGTGGTCAAAGGCGCTAATGACCACCTGCTGCCAGCCGACGTCGATGCCGCAGCGGCCGTGCTCCGGCAGGCCGACGCCATCGTCCTGCAGTTGGAAATCCCGCTCGAGACCGTTTACTACACGCTACGCTTCGCCCGTGCCAACGGTATCCGCGCCATTCTAAACCCGGCGCCTGGACAGCCGCTCGATCTTGCCGAACTGGCTCACGCCGATTACGTCATCCCCAATGAAACCGAAGCCGAAGCACTCACCGGCATGCCCGTGAACAACATTCACGAAGCCCGTGCCTGCGCCGTGCATCTGCTGCGCAGCGGCGTGCGGCGGGTGATTGTCACCCTCGGCGCCAACGGCGCGCTCTGCGCCGGCGACGACCGCGTGGACCACATCCCGCCCTTCCCCGTCGAAGCCGTCGACACTACCGGCGCCGGCGACGCTTTCATCGGCAGCTTCGCCGCGTTCCTGGCCGCCGGCGAGAACGAAACCGACGCCATCGCCCGCGCCAACGTGTACGCCGCGCTTTCGACCCTCGGTGTGGGGACCCAGATCTCTTTCGTCACCCGCGAGCGGCTGGAAGCGGCATGGAGCCAGCGGCCCCGCCAATAATGCTGCGCAGCCCAGAACCGGAACAAGCGCTGCGCTGCCTGCCGGGGAGCCCCAGAATCGGCGAATCGGCGCGGCGATTGCGGTAGCGCGCTCGCCGATTATGAGGGCTTAGCGAGAGCCACCTGAGCGGCGATCACGCGCGGAATGCCGGCCAGGTCGGGCGTGACTTCGATGTCTCGCCAGCCGGCAAGAAGCGCACGCACTCCGGCTTCGCAGCCGAAGCCCAGCTCCATGATGAGCCAGCCGCCGGGGCGCAGCAGGCGGGGCGCATCCGCCACGATGCGCCGATAGATTTCAAACCCGGTGAGACCGGCGAAGAGCGCGGCGTGCGGCTCAAAGTCGCGGACCTCGCGCTGCAGCCCGTCGCGCTGGGCGAGGGGCACGTAAGGCGGGTTCGAAACGATCAGGCTCATGCTGCCGCCAGTGATGGCATCGGCCACATCGCAGGCCACGATGTGCACACGCGCGCCCAGGGTCAGCGCATTCCTTGCGGCAACGGAGGCCGCAGCCGGCGAGATCTCGGTGGCCCAGGTTTCCGCACCCGTTTCGAGCGCCAGCGTCACGGCCAAGGCTCCCGAGCCGGTGCCGATATCGAGAATGCGGAATGGCGCAGCATCCAGATGCCGCAGCGCGACCTCGGCCACGTGCTCGGTTTCGGGACGCGGAATAAGCACATCGGGGGTCACGCGGAACTCGCGGCCGTAAAACTCCTGGCGCTTCGTGACGTATTGGGTGGGCATGCCCTGCAGGCGCTGATGCAGGTACCGCCCGTAGTGCAGCCACTCCAGCTCCGCCAGTTCTTGTTCGCTGTGGGCGAAAAGCCAGGCGCGGTCGCGGCCGAGCGCGTGCGCCAGCAGCACCTCAGCGGTGAGCCGCGGCACGGCAATGCCGCCATCCTCCAACAGGCGGGTGCCCTGCAAAAGTGCCGTGAGGAGGGTCATGAAGCCTCTTGGTTGCCAGCCGAATGATGTTGTACTTACCGTCGAACCACTCCCTTACGGTCGTGGCTCCGAACGGAACTGCGCCCCCGCAAGGCCGCGCGCATCCCTCAATCGGCCGCAGCCCCGTCGAGTCCGCCTTCGTGTTTGAGCTTCTCGGTCTGGAAATACGCGGTCAGCGCTTCGATGATTTCGTCCAGCTTGCCGTCCATCACGAAATCGAGCTGGTGCAGCGTGAGGCCGATGCGGTGGTCGGTGACGCGGTTCTGCGGGAAGTTGTAAGTGCGAATCTTCTCGCTGCGGTCGCCGGAGCCCACCATGCTGCGCCGCTCGGCGCCGAGCGCCGCCTGCTGCTTTTCCAGCTCCATTTCATAGAGCCGCGAGCGCAGCACACGCTCCGCCTTGGCGCGGTTCTTGATCTGCGATTTCTCGTCCTGGCACGAAACCACCAAGCCAGTAGGCAGGTGCGTGATGCGCACGGCGGAGTAAGTGGTGTTCACCGACTGGCCGCCGGGGCCGGAGCTGCAGAACGTGTCGATGCGTATATCCTTGGGATCGAGTTTGACCTCGACCTCGTCGGCTTCCGGCAGCACCGCGACCGTGATGGCCGAGGTGTGTACGCGGCCCTGCTGCTCGGTGACCGGAACCCGCTGCACGCGGTGCACGCCGCTTTCATACTTCAGCCTGCTGTAGACCTTGTTGCCGCTCACCAGGGCGATGACCTCCTTCAAGCCGCCCACCGACGATTCGCTGGCCGAGGTGACTTCGATCTTCCAGGCGCGGGTTTCCGCGTAGCGCGAGTACATGCGAAAGATTTCGGCGGCGAACAGAGTGGCTTCGTCACCGCCGGTGCCGGCGCGAATTTCCAGCACCACGTTCTTCTCGTCGTTCGGGTCCTTGGGCAGCAGCAGCACTTTGAGCTGCTCTTCGATGCGCGCCAGCTCTGGCTCCAGGCGCGCCGTTTCCTCTTCCGCCATGGCGCGCAACTCCGGATCGCGCTCTTCCAGCATGCCGCGCGCCTGCTTGAGGCTGTCTTCGGCTTTCTTCCACTCGCGGAACTTGGCGACCACTTCGGCCACGTCGCTATGCGCTTTGGTGACTTTGCGGTATTGGTCGGAATCGGCGATCACGGCCGGATCGGCCATTTGCGTGTTGAGTTCGTCAAAGCGCTTTTCGAGCTGTTCGAGTCTCGGGATGAATTGCATGGGACCTGTTTCGCAACAATGTGCCAGCCGCTCCCTAACGGTAGCGGCGCTGAACGCGTAGCGGAGCGGCGACCGTTAGGGAGCGGTTGCCGGCGATTGAAATGGATATCTCATGACGAAGTTCTCACCCGATGACCAACTCGCCGCCTTGCGATTGTTCGAGCGCCATGGCGCCTTCGAGCGCGTGGATGGCTACTGCGGCCTGATCGTCGGAAGGCGGCTTGGTGGTGATGCGCTGTAACCACAGACCGGGCGCGGCGACCACCGCCAGCAGCGACTCGCGCCGCCGGGCGGCGAAGCGGATCAGCTCATAGCTCAAGCCGATGATGAGCGGCAGCAGGGCCAGGCGGCTGACAAACTTGGCTGCGAAACCATCGAACGGAATCAGCGCATAGACCGGCACCGCGACGAACATCAGCATCATCAGAAAACTGGTGCCGCAGCGCGGGTGAAAAGTAGTGAATTGCTGCGCACGGGCCACCGTTACCGGCTCGCCCGATTCGAAGTTGAAAACCACTTTGTGCTCGGCGCCGTGGTACTGGAAAATCCGGCGCATGTCGCGGAAGCGGGATACGCCATAGAGAAACGCCACCAGAATCGCCACGCGGATGATTCCCTCGGCCAGGTTGAAAGGAATGCGGCCGGTGAGCATGGGATACACTTTGCCCAGCTTGGTGGTCAGCAGAAGCGGCATGAACTTATAGAGAAAAATCATGAACGCGACCGAGAACAGCAGGTTGCCGGTAATCGCCCACTTAGGCATTTCCTTGGGCGGCTTGCTCTCGGACGAGGCCGGCTCCATGTCGGCGATGGCCTGGTCGGTGGAGAACTTCAGCGCTCCGTAGCCGAGCTTGAGCGCCTGGTAAAGCGTCCCCAGCCCGCGGAAGACCGGCAGCTTGAAAACCTTGTGTTGCTCAGAGAGGCGCGCCAGCGGCTTTTCTTCGGTGACGATGCCACCATCCCGCCTGCGCACCGCGACGCAGTAACTGTGCGGGGCGCGCATCATCACACCTTCCATTACCGCCTGCCCGCCGACGAGCGTTTCCTCACCGCCTTCAAGGATCGGCAGCATCTGGCTGTGCAGGAAGAGGCGGAGCAAGATACGCGGAGACACGGAAAGTTTCACCCTTTTCCCAATTATACAGGACTGCGGCCGGCGTTTGCGCTGCGAGCGGAAGGTCGGGCTGGGCGGGACTGCCGGCGAGGCGTCCACGTATGCGCGCGGCGCGGTTCGGGTCAGCGACTTGAAGGTGCGCTGCAAGTGAAACGGGCTAACGCCCAGTGCGGTCAAATCGCGGGCGTTATATTGGTCCTGATGCGGAACACACAGTTTTTCTGCCTGGCGATCACGTTCTGGGCCGTGTGCGCCTGGGGACAAGGGCGAAAGGCGGTGACTACGATGCCTCCCGAGCCGGTCAAGTCGCCCGATGGCGCCATAGTGATGCTCGTATCGGCGGATAACGGCTACTTGACGTATAGCGTGACATATGGCGGCAAGTCCGTGGTGCTGCCGTCAGCGCTCGGACTGGAATTGGAGAAGGCGCCGGTGCTGGGCGCGAGCGTTCGAATCGCCAAAGCAAATTTCGGAGTGGTGAACGAATCGTACACCATGCCGCACGGCAAATCGAACCCGGTGCGGGACCAGTATCATTGGATGACGCTCGATCTGGAGGAAACGGGCAAGCCGCACCGCCGGCTGCAGTTCGAAACGCGGGCATACAACGATGGCGTGGCTTTCCGCTACGTGGTGCCGCAGCAGAATGCGCTCGAGTCATTCCGTCTGCTGAGCGAAAAGACGGAATTCCGACTGGCGAAGGACGGCACCACCTACCCGCTGATTCTGGAAAGCTTTCACACGGCGTATGAAGACAACTATCACGTGCTGCCGCTGGGTGGGCTGCATCCGGACTATTTGATTGCGCTGCCGCTGCTGGCGGAGCTTCCGGGCGTGGCTTGGGTGGCGATCACCGAGGCCGATATCGACAACTACGCCGGCATGTATCTGCAGCATTCGCAGCGCGACGGGCGGCTGCTGACGGCCCGCCTGGCGCCTTCGGTGGAAGATCCCGGCCTGGTGGTGCGCTCCGCGTTGCCGGCGCGGTCGCCCTGGCGCGTGATCATGATCGGTGCGCAGCCGGGAAGGCTGGTGGAATCGAACATCGTCATCAATCTGAATCCGCCATCCGCTATCGCCGATACTTCGTGGATCAAGCCCGGCAAGACGGCGTGGGACTGGTGGTCGGGCGATTACGCGGAAGGCGTGAGTTTCAAGCCCGGCATGAACACAGCGACCATGGAACATTACATCGACTTCTCCGCCGAAGCCGGGCTGCCGTACATGTTGATCGATGCGGGCTGGGCGGCCAAGGGTGGCGGTGCAAACGATTCTGGCAGCGACATCACGCGGAACAATGCGGCAGTCGATTTGCCGGCGATTCTGGACTACGCCAAGGCCAGGAAGGTGCGCATCTGGCTTTGGGCGCACTGGTCGGGCGTGAACCGGCAGATGGATGAAGCGTTTCCGCTGTACGAGAAGTGGGGGATTGCCGGAGTGAAGATTGACTTCATGAATCGCGACGACCAGTGGATGGTGAACTTCTACCGCAAGGTGGTCCAAAAGGCCGCCGAGCATCACCTGATGATCGATTTCCACGGCGCCTTCAAGCCGGACGGGCTGCGGCGCACCTATCCCAACCTGGTGACGCGCGAAGGCGTGATGGGCGCAGAGTACAACAAGTGGAGCGGGCGCGTGACTCCGGACCACAACCTGACGCTGGCCTTCACCCGCATGCTGGCCGGCCCGATGGATTACACGCCCGGAGGATTCCGCAATGCCACGCTCGCCGAGTTCGAGCCGCGTAATGTAAAGCCGATGGTGATGGGCACGCGCGCGCATCAACTGGCGCTCTACGTGGTGTTCGAAAGCGGCCTGCAGATGCTGGCCGATTACCCGGAGGCGTACCACGGCCAAACGGGGTTCGAGTTTCTGAAGGTGGTGCCGAACGTCTGGGACGAGACGCGAGTCATTGGCGGCCGGCCCGGCGAGTACATCACGGTGGCGCGGCGCCGCGGGCGCGACTGGTATGTGGGCTCGATCACCGGTTGGCATGCCGGCACAGTCGATCTACCGCTGGACTTTCTGGGCCACGGCGAATTCATCGCAGACATCTATTCCGATGCGCCCGATGCCGACAGCCAGGCGACGCACACGGTGAAGGAAGAAAGGCGCGTCACCGCCGCCACCACGCTGCGGGTGAAGATGGTGGCGGGCGGCGGGCAGGCGATTCGGCTGCGGCCGGCGCAGTAGGTCGCCTGGAAGGCAACGTTTTGGGCCACGGCGGAGAGTCGCGCGCATCGAAGAAATGTCGAGAAGGATCTCGACACATCAGGCAGGACTGCCCGCGCCACGCGCCAGTGCGTGCGCCACAGGCCGGTTTGATATGATGTTCGCCATGTTCCAGATTCAGTTGAGCAACCTTGGCAAGGGAATTTTCGCGCCGGCGCTGTTGTTGCTGGCGACGGTTGGGCCGCAAGCGTGGGCGCAGGGCCGGGCGGCCTCCCAGTCGCAACCCGCAGCGCAAACG
>JBAVYH010000208.1:0-22411 GCA_049698695.1 Bryobacteraceae bacterium
CAGGCTCAATTCCTCTGCATCCTGCATGCTGATGATCAACCCCCAGCATGCGCACACCCTCCTCCAGGCTCATCCTGTGTTAGAAACAGGCTCACCTTCAGGCTCATCCTGCATTAGACAAGACTCGTCCTTGACTTTCGCGACTCCGGTAATTTATTCTGACCATTCGCTTTGGCCGCGCGGCCGCTATCAAAATGGGGGATCTTTCGCGCCCAAGACCGGAATCCGTGGAAAGGTCGCTCGATTCCACCTTGGAAAGCGTGGACCAAGCCGAAGACCTGGCCGTTGGTGTGGCGCGGCGGGCCGGGTTCGATGAGGAAGATCTGATTAAAATTGGGCTGGCCGTGCGCGAGAGCATGGTCAACGCGGTAGTGCATGGGAACCGGTACAACACGAATAAAAAGGTGCGCTTTTCGGTGAGTATGAACGCCAGCCGGCTCACGGTGCGGATCGCCGACGAGGGCGAAGGTTTCGACTATGCCCATCTGCCCGATCCGCTGACGCCGGAGAACCTGCTGCGCACCTCCGGCCGCGGTATTTTTCTGATCCGGTCGTTCATGGACGATTTTCATGCCCGGCGTTTGGAGCCGGGGGGAACCGAAGTAACTTTAGTAAAGTTCGCGGTGTCTAAGTAGATTCTCAAGGATTCCAGGAGGCTATTCAGTGAGCGTTAAGTTGAGTACTCGGCAAGTGGGCGACGTCGCCGTAATCGACGTGGCCGGGCGAATCACTCTCGGCGAAGGGTCCAGCGCGCTGCGCGAAAACCTGCGAGACATGGTGAGCAAGAACCAGAAGAAGATCCTGCTCAACCTGGGTGAAGTTTCCTACATTGACAGCTCAGGCATCGGCGAGCTGGTATCGGGGTTTACCACGGTGACCAACAGCGGCGGCCAATTGAAGCTGCTCAACCTGAACAAAAGGGTCAAGGACCTGCTGCAGATCACCAAGCTATACACCGTCTTCGATGTTCACGAAGACGAAGCCGGCGCCATCCGCAGCTTCGCGTGAGCGCGAGCGTGGCCGGGTGCCAGGCTCGTTTAGCAACAGTTTTACCAACCGCTCCCTAACGGCGTGCCCGCTGGGCCCGGCTCTCGGAGCCGCGACCGTCAGGGAGTGGTTGCCGGCGATTGCGCTGGCTGCTTCTTGACGCGGCTAACCGCCGCCCACGAACTGTACGATTTCGATCTGTGCGCCGGCTTCGACTACGGTGTCGCTCCACTGCGCTTGTTTGACGATGCGGCGGTCCACTTCGACGGCCAAGCGCGCGGGATCGAGCCCGAGGCGCCGCAGCAGCTCCAGCAACGTTTGCTCCGAGGCCACGGTGCGCGCTTCACCATTGATGACAACGGGGATTTCCATCGCTGGTTGACACTCTAGTTTTGCAACCATTATAGTCAAATTTAGGCCGCAACTTTCCGGATCGCATGCCAGAATCCTACACCGAGGTGTACTTTCCTGTCCTGGTACAGGCCTTGCTGGCCATGGCCGTGGCTGCCGGCCTGATCGCTGTCTCTTACTTGCTCGGCAAGCGCGTGCGCAACCGCGTCAAGGACATGCCGTACGAATCGGGCATCGTTCCCACCGGCGACGCGCGGCACCGCTTCAGTGTGAAATTCTACCTGGTGGGCATGCTGTTCATCCTGTTCGATATCGAGGCTATCTTTCTTTATCCCTGGGCGGTGGTGTATCGCGAGCTGAAGATGTTCGCGTTCGTCGAGATGCTGGTCTTTGTCGTCCTGATTCTCTCCGGGTTTTTCTACATCTGGAAAAAGGGCGCGCTCGATTGGTCCCCCGATTCCACCAGGGATGGAAAACGGTAACGACCGACATGCTACCCGATCAGTTGCGCGAACATGCTCTGGCCCTTGCGGTCGAGACCTTTGCCGCCGATGCCATCACCGGCGGCAAGTTCGACCGCGGCGAGCTGACCCTCGAGATTGCCGCGCCTAAGATCGCGAGCGTCTGCGGGTTTCTGAAATACGATCAGAAATTTGTGCGTTTAAGCTCGCTCACCGCCGTGGACCGCTATCCGGCCGAGCCGCGCTTTGAAGTGGTCTACCATCTGCACTCCGTCGAGAGGAACCAGCGAGTGCGCCTGAAATGCCACGTGAGTGGCTCGGGTCCGGCCATCGAGAGCGTCACTTCGGTATGGCGCGGCGCCAACTGGTACGAGCGTGAAGTGTTCGACCTGTTCGGCATCCGCTTCCTCAATCATCCCGACCTGCGCCGCATTCTGATGCCGGACGATTGGGAGGGCTACCCGCTGCGCAAGGATTACCCCATCACCGGGTCGAGGATCTGAGCATGAGCGAATCGGACACGCCCGGAGTCACCACCACGCTGGAGAGCGAAGAGCCCACCACCGGCAGGCGCACGCTGGCGCTCAACATGGGCCCGCAGCACCCGTCCACGCACGGCGTGCTGCGGTTGCTGATGGAGCTCGATGGCGAAACCATCGTGCATTGCCAGCCCGACATCGGTTACCTGCACACCGGCATCGAAAAGGAATTCGAGGTCAAGCTCTATCAACAGGCGGTCACGCTCACCGACCGCGTCGATTACCTGGCGCCGCTCTCGAACAACTTGGGCTGGTGCCTGGCGGTGGAGAAACTGCTCGGCCTGGAGATTCCGCCGCAGGCGCAGTGGATGCGGGTGATGCTCACCGAGCTGACGCGTCTCAACAGCCACCTGGTCTGGCTGGGCACGCACGCCATCGACATCGGCGCCATGTCGGTCTTCCTCTATTGCTTCCGCGAGCGCGAGGACATCCTGCGCATCTTCGAGATGTTCTCCGGCCAGCGCATGATGACCAGCTACTTTCGCATCGGCGGGCTGGCGCTGGAGCCGCCGCGAGGCTGGCATGGGCGGGTGAAGAAGTTCATCGACGTGTTTCCCAGCCGCGTCGATGAGTACGAGGATTTGCTCACCAACAACCGCATCTGGATCGGCCGCACGCGCGGCGTCGGCGCCATTCCGCTTGAGGATATGCTCGACCTGGGCGTCACCGGCCCCATGCTGCGCGCCGCCGGCTTGAAGATGGACGCGCGCAAGGACGCGCCCTACTCCAGTTACGACCAGTTCGATTTCGAAGTGCCGGTGCGCACCGAAAACGACGTGTACGCCCGTTACCAGGTGCGCATCGAGGAAATGCGGCAGAGCGCGCGCATCGTGCGCCAGGCTATGGAGGGCATGCCCGCGGGCCCGTGGAAAGCCGATTCTCCGCACGTGGTGCTGCCTGACCGCGACAAGATGAAGACCGAGATGGAGGCGCTCATCTATCACTTCAAGATTGTGACCGAGGGCTTTCGCGTGCCCGAAGGCGAGGTCTACCAGGTGATTGAATCGCCGCGTGGCGAGCTCGGCTATTACGTCATCAGCGACGGCACGTCGCGGCCCTGGCGCGTGCATATGCGCACGCCCAGTTTCGGCAATTTGCAAGCCACCCCGCGGATGGTGGAAGGTACCTTGATCGCCGATGTCATCGCCGGCATCGGCAGCATGGATTTTGTGTTAGGAGACACGGACCGATAGTAGGGGCCGGGCATGCCCGGCCCGCCCGCGCGACGCTCATGACATTCTCTCCCCAATTGGAAGCCAAATTCGCCAAGCTGCTCGAAAGCTATCCCGCCGGACGCCAGCGCGCGGCGATGATTCCCATGCTCCTCTACGCGCAGGATGAGATCGGGTCGGTCACCGACGAACTGGTCGAGGAAGTGGCCCAACGCGTCGGCGTGACGCCCATGCAGATCGACGAAGTTGTTTCCTACTACAGCATGTTGCACCGCCAGCCGCGCGGCAGGTATCACGTGCAGGTCTGCACCAATATCAGTTGCCTGCTGCACGATGCCGACCAACTGCTCGAGCACACATGCCAGAAGCTCGGCATCGAAAACCACGGTGTCACCGCGGACGGGCAGTTTTCCATCGAAGAAGTGGAGTGCATAGGCGCCTGCTCCTGGGCGCCGGCGATTCAGATCAATTACGACTATCATCACCTGGTAACGCCCGAAAAACTCGACCGGCTTTTGGACGGCTTGAGGAAGAAGCAATAGAACATGCTGTATAACGAACCCAGCCCGCTCGAAACCAGAGTGCTGTCGCGCCGTTTCGGCATGCCGCATTCCGAGTCCATCGACACCTACCTTGCCACCGAAGGCTACCAGGCGTTTACCAAGGCCGCCAAGATGACGCCAGACGAAATCATCAATGAGATGAAGGCGTCGAACCTGCGCGGGCGCGGCGGCGCTGGATTTCCCACCGGCATGAAGTGGAGTTTCGTGCCGCGCACCTCGCCCAAGCCCAAGTACATCGTCGTCAACGCCGACGAAGGAGAGCCCGGTACGTGCAAGGATCGCGTGCTCATGGAAAACGATCCGCACCAGTTGATCGAGGGCGTTTTGATCGCGGGGCTGGCGGTGGATGCGCACGCCGGCTGGATCTACATCCGCGGCGAATACCGCTATCTCATCGACATCATGGACCGCGCCATCGCCGAAGCCTACCAGCGCGGCTGGCTGGGCAAGAACATTCAAGGCACGGGCTTCGATTTCGAGCTGTACACGCACACCGGCGCCGGCTCGTACGAGTGCGGCGAGGAATCGGCGCTGCTCGAGTCGCTCGAAGGCAAGCGCGGCGTGCCGCGCATCCGGCCGCCGTTTCCGGCCGTGGTGGGCGCGTTCCAGTGTCCCACCGTGCTGAACAATGTCGAGACTTTCTGCGCCGCGCCCGCCATCATCCTGAACGGCGGCGCTGCGTTCGCGGCGCTGGGCGTGCCCAAGGCCGGCGGCACCAAGTTGACTTGCCTCACCGGACATATCAACAAGCCCGGCGTCTATGAGCTGCGGCTCGGTTTCCCGGTCAAACAGATGATCGAGGAAGTGGGCGGCGGCATGCGCAACGGGAAAAAGCTGAAGGCGTTCATCCCCGGCGGTTCGTCGTGCCCCGTGCTGACGGCCGAAGAGTGCGAGGGCGCCACCATGGATTACGATTCCATGGCGCAGCGCAAGAGCATGCTAGGCTCGGGCGGCGTGGTCATCATGGACGAAGACACCTGCATGGTGAAGGCCTGCCTGCGGCTGATGAAGTTCTACTCGCACGAAAGCTGCGGCTGGTGCATCCCCTGCCGCGAAGGCACCGCCTGGCTTACCAAGATCATGACCCGGTTTCACTCCGGCGGCGGAATGCCGCAGGATATCGGCCTGCTGGGCGATATCGCGAAGAACATGCTGGGCCGCACATTCTGCCCGTTGGGCGACGCCGCCGCGCTGCCGATGATTTCCATCGTCGAGAAGTTCCGCCACGAATTCGAAGATCATCTGAACGGCAAGGCGTGCCCCTTCGAGCATTCTGACCGGATGGTGACGGCGTAATGGCTGACACGGTAAAACTGACGATCGATGGCCACGAGGTGCAAGCGCCGCCCGGGACGCTGGTGATCGACGCTGCCAAGCTGGCCGGCATCGAAATACCGGCGTTCTGTTATTACGAAGGCCTGACGCTCCAAGCCGCCTGCCGCATGTGCCTGGTGGAAGTGGAGAAAATGCCCAAGCTGATGACGGCCTGCACGCTGCCGGTGGCCGAGGGCATGGTGGTGCGGACCGAGACGCCGCAAGTCGCCGAGGCGCGCAAGTCCATGCTCGAATTCCTGCTCACCAATCATCCGCTCGATTGCCCGGTGTGCGATAAGGGCGGCGAGTGCGAATTGCAGGACATGGTGTTCCGTTACGGCGCCGGTGTTAGCCGCTACACGGAAACTAAGGTCCACACGCCCGAAAAACAATATTCGCCGGTGGTGTTTTTCGATGCGCCGCGCTGCATCCTGTGCTACCGCTGCGTCCGCATCTGCAATGAAGGTATGGGTGTCAACGCGCTCGGCGTGGTCCAGCGCGGTGTGGTCTCGGAAATCGCGCCCAATCATGGCGACCATCTGGAATGCGACGAGTGCGGCGCCTGCATCGACATTTGCCCCGTCGGCGCGCTCACCAGCGGCATCTACCGCTACCAGACGCGGCCTTGGGAGATGACCCACGTCGGCACCATCTGCGCACACTGCTCGGATGGCTGCAAGACCACGCTCGGCACGCGCAACGACCGCATTATTCGCGGCAACAATCGCGACCGCTCCGGCATCAACGGCGAATTCCTCTGCATCAAGGGCCGCTACGCCTTCGATTTCTACGAGCATCCCGACCGCCTCCAGGCGCCGCAGATGCGCATCGACGGCAAGCTGGAAGAGGTGTCGTGGTCGCAGGCGCTGGCTGCCGTGGCCGAAAAATTCAAGCAGACGATTGGCGCGGGCACCTTCGGCGTCG
This sequence comes from Bryobacteraceae bacterium, assembly GCA_049698695.1. Taxonomy (GTDB): domain Bacteria; phylum Acidobacteriota; class Terriglobia; order Bryobacterales; family Bryobacteraceae; genus Bog-375. Next base: position 6,312 of record JBAVYH010000208.1, read on the forward strand.
TCGGTTCCAACCACACCACGAACGAAGAAAATTACTACTTGCAAAAGTTCGCGCGGACCGTGCTCGGCACCAACAACATCGATCATCACCGCACCGGCGACGTGGTGACGCTGCTGGATGCGCTGAGCGGCAAATCGGCCAAGCTGGCCACCGTGGCGGACCTTTACGAGCGCAAGGCGTTCCTGGTGCTCGGCGCCGATCTGGCGCTGGAGCATCCGCTCGTTTCTTACCAGATCCGCGCCAACTGGCGCCACCACAAAGCGCGTGTTTACGTGGTGACTCCCAAGGCCGTGCGCGAAGACAATTACGCCGCCGCCATTGTGCGCGGCCGCGACTACGAATCGCTGCGCGACAAGCTGAAAGCCGAGCCGGAGCTGGTCATCCTGTTCGACGATTCCTATCAGGGCGGGGAACTGCGCAAGCTGGTGGACTTCGGCGAATCGCTCGGCATTTCCGTGCGCTACGTCTGCCTGGTGGATTACGCCAATTCGCGCGGCGCCATCGATATGGGCCTCACGCCGGAGCTGCTGCCGGGTTACCAGCCCTCCGGCCAGCCCGGCCTGCGCCTGGACGAAATGCTCGTCGCCGAGTTGAGCGTGCTGTGGGTGATCGGCGCCAATCCGCTCGAGCACGCCGAGCGCAGAGCCGGCTTCCTGGTGGTGCAGGATTTGTTCCTGACCGAGACCGCGCGCCAGGCTGACGTCGTGCTGCCCGCCGCCTGCGCTTACGAAAAGAACGGCACCGTCACCAGCGGCACCGGCGAGGTGCAGCGCCTCAAGCGCGCCATCAACATCATGGGCGCGAAGCCGGATCTGGAAATCATCGGCTTCATTGCGCGCGAAATGGGAGCCGCGGCGGCGCTCGGGCCCTGGCCTCCCGACGCCGTCTTCGAAGAGATCCGCAAGAACGTTCGCGGTTACGATGTCGCCATGCCGCTCCTCGCCACCGGCGGCGCGGTGCAGACTATGCCGGTCAACGGCCGCGTTGCCGTCTCCGTCCCGGCCCACCTGGTGCGGTCTCGCCGCAACGGCCTGTTCGCGTCAGGCACGCTGGGGCGTTATTCTAAGGTACTGAACTCGGTACTGGAAAGCCGCTTGAGCCGCTAATGGACTCGTTCATCGTCATCAGCCTCATCAAGATATTTGTGGTGTTCGGCGCGCTCATGACCATCCTGGCCTACCTGCAATGGGTGGAGCGGAAGGTGATCGCTCATATTCAGGTGCGGCCCGGCCCCTATCGCGTGGGCCCGCACGGCCTGCTGCAGCCGCTGGCGGACGTCATCAAGCTCATCACCAAGGAAGACCTGGTGCCGCCGTACGTCAACAAGCCGCTCTACCTCGCCGCGCCCTTCCTGGCCATCACCGCCGCGCTGCTTTCCATCTCCGTAATTCCGTTCGGCCCCGCCGTTCAGGTCGCCGGCTACTCGACCTATATGCAGCTCACCGACCTCAACTTCGGCGTGCTCTTCGTCCTCGGGGTCTCGTCGATCGGCGTCTACGGCATCGCGCTTGCCGGTTGGAGCTCGAACAATAAATACGCGCTGCTGGGCGGCCTGCGCAGCTCGGCGCAGATGATCAGCTATGAGCTGCCGCTCTCGCTCGCCATCGCCGCGCCACTATTGATCTCCAATACCCTGAGCCTGCGCAAGCTGGTGGATTCGCAATACGGCTGGCTGTGGAACTGGAACCTGTTTCACGGCTTTCAATACGTGAGCTTCATTGTCTTCCTGATCGCCGCATTCGCCGAAACCAACCGCGTCCCCTTCGATCTTCCCGAAGCCGAGAACGAGCTGGTGGCCGGCTTCCACACCGAGTACAGCAGCATGAAGTTTGCGTCGTTCTTTATGGCCGAATACGCCAACATGATCACCGTAAGTTGCATGGCGACGCTGCTGTTTCTCGGCGGATGGGTGGCGCCGTGGCCGGCCGCGTATGGCTCCGGCTACGTACCGGTTGCGGTTTTCACCGCCGCCGGCCTGGTCGCGCTCTTTCACGGCTTGCACCCGGCGCGCAAGCGCGACCGCTATAGTTTCCCGGTGGTCGGCGTGGTCTTTCTCATCGTCGCGGCGGTTTTCCTGGTGCCGCTCACTCAGAATATTCTGCTGCCGCTGTTCTGGTTCTGCGCCAAGACCGGTGCCATTCTGTTCCTGTATATTTGGGTTCGCGGCACGCTGCCGCGCTTTCGCTACGATCAACTGATGGGCTTTGCCTGGAAGTTCCTGTTCCCGATCGCTATGCTCAATCTGCTGGCGACCGGCCTGGTGATCGCCGCGTTCTAATGAGTGCCGTGAAATGGATGTGATTATCTTTCTCGTCTTTGCGCTGATCGCGGTGGTGGCCGCCATCAACGTGGTTGTGCAGCGCCATCCCATTTCGAGCGCCATATCGCTGGTCGCCGTGATGGGGTCGCTGGCCGTTCTGTACCTGCTGCTGGGCGCCGAATTCATCGCCGCCGCGCAGGTCATCGTCTACGCCGGCGCCATCATGGTCCTCTTCGTCTTTGTCATCATGCTGCTCAATGCCGGCGGCGAAACCAAGGCCGGCCGTTCCATTACCGCCAGCCTGCTGGGCGTCCCCGTGCTGGTGGCGCTGTTGGCGCTGCTGGCGTTTTTCACCGCGCGCATTTACCCGCCCGACACCGAGGTGCGCTTCGGCGGCTTCCGCGGCGGCACGGCGGCGGCCGTCGGCCGCGCCCTGTTCACCACTTACCTGCTGCCGTTTGAGATCACTTCGATTCTGATCCTGATCGCCATCGTCGGCGCCATCGTGCTGGCGCGCAAGGAGCTCGAATGACGGGCCACATCCCGCTGTCCTGGTTTCTGACGCTGAGCGCGGTGCTGTTCTCGCTCGGCGTGGCCGGTTTTATCTTCCGCCGCAACATCATCACCATGTTCATGTCGATCGAGCTGATTTTGAATGCCGTCAACCTCAGCTTCATCACCTTCGCCTACCAGCGGCAGCAGGTGGCCGGCCACCTGTTCGCGTTCTTCGTGATGGTGGTGGCGGCGGCCGAGGCTGCTGTCGGCCTGGCCATCATTCTGACCGTTTTCAAGAACCGCGGCACCCTGAATATCGACGACATGGACTCGATGAAGAACTGACACCCGACCGATGCAACTCTGGCTCATACCGATCCTTCCGCTGGCCGGCTTCCTCATCAACGGCCTGTTCGGCCGCCGCTTTTCCAAGGGACTGGTCAACACGTTTGCCATCGGCAGCGTGGTCCTCGCCTTTCTGTGGGTGCTGAAAACCCTCTGGGGCCTGGGTGCGCTTCCGGGCACTTACACCGAGCATTACTTCACCTGGATTCAGAGCGGCGCACTTTCGATCGGCGCCGATTTCTCGGTCGACCGCCTCACCGCCGTCATGCTGCTGGTGGTCACCGGCATCGGCTCGCTCATCCACGTTTACTCCATCGGCTACATGGCCCACGAAGGCGGCTACTACCGCTTCTTCGCCTTCCTCAACCTCTTCATGTTTTTCATGCTGACGCTGGTGCTGGCCGCCAACTACCTGGTGTTGTTCGTCGGCTGGGAGGGCGTTGGGCTGTGCAGCTACCTCTTGATTGGTTTTTATTTCGATAAGAAATTCGCCACCGACGCCGGCAACAAGGCGTTCATCGTCAACCGCATCGGCGATTTCGGCTTCTCGCTGGCGATGTTCCTGATCTTCCGCCAGTTCGGCTCGCTCGATTTCGCCCACGTGTTCGCGCAGGTGCCGGGCGCGCCGGTCGGTCTGCTCACCCTCATCGGTATCCTGCTGATGTTCGGCGCCTGCGGCAAGTCGGCGCAGATCCCGCTCTACATCTGGCTGCCCGACGCCATGGCCGGCCCCACGCCCGTCTCCGCGCTCATCCACGCCGCCACCATGGTCACCGCCGGCGTTTACATGACGGCGCGCTCGTGGGTCATCTATACTCACGCTCCCATCGCCATGGACGTGATCGCTTATATCGGCATCGCCACCGCGTTCGTCGCCGCCACCATCGGCCTGGCGCAGAACGACATCAAAAAGGTCTTCGCGTACTCCACCGTTTCGCAGCTCGGCTACATGTTCTTGGGTGTCGGCTGCGGCGCCTTTTCGGCCGGCATCTACCACCTGATGACGCACGCATTTTTCAAGGCGCTGCTGTTCCTCGGCTCGGGCGCGGTCATCCACTCTCTTGCCGGCGAACAGGACATGCGGAAAATGGGCGGGCTCCGCACCAGGATTCCCTGGACCTTCTGGGTGATGCTCTGCGCATCGCTGGCCATCTCCGGCTTCCCCTTGACCGCCGGTTATTGGAGCAAGGACGCCATCCTGCTGGCGGCCGCTCGTCGCGCGCCGTGGCTCTACTGGGCCGGAACGTTCACCGCCGGCCTGACCGCATTCTACGTCTTCCGCGCGTTCTTCATGACGTTCTTCGGCCGCTACCGCGGCGAGGAGAAGCACCCGCACGAATCGCCGCCCGTGATGCTGGCCCCGCTGGTCGTTCTCGCGGCGCTCTCGCTCGCCGGCGGCTATCTCTTTAAGGTCCCCGACTTTTTGCGCTCCATTTTCCCCGCGGCTGAAGTGCCGGAGGAATTCAGCCTCATGGCCGTCGCCAGCGCCGCCGGTCTGCTCGGCATCGCCCTCGCCTACCTGATGTACGTCGCTAGGCCGGGCATCCCCGATTCCATCGCGAGCGGCGCCAAGGGCCTCTACACGCTCGTCTACAACAAGTATTTCGTGGATGAGATTTACGACGCGGCCGTGGTCAAGCCGGTCGTCAATGGCTCGCGTGTCTTGCTCTGGAAGGGTGCCGACGTCGGCTTGATCGATGGCATCGTCAACGGCATCGGCGCGCGTGCCAAAGGTGTGGGCGGCGTGCTGCGCCTCGTCCAATCCGGCAACGCGCGCAGCTACGCCACCTGGGTGGCGCTCGGCGGCGTGCTGGTGATCGTCCTCATGATTGCGGGAGGCCTGCGATGAACCTGCTCTTGCTCGTTCTCCTGCTTCCGGCCGCCGGATTCCTGATCGCGCTGGCGCTGCCGCGCTCCTCGCCGGCGTCGAGCCGCTACTGGGCGCTGGCCATCTCACTCGCCACCTTTGTCGCTTCGCTGGCCCTGCTCGGCTGGTTCGACCGCACGCTCGCCGGCGATCAATTCACCATCGATCTGCCTTGGATCGCATCGCCGGAAATCCGTTTCCACATCGCCGCCGATGGTATCAGCTTCTGGCTGGTGCTGCTCTCCACCTTCCTCACCCCCATCTGCGTGTTGATCAGTTGGCGCCACATCCAGAGCCGCGTCAAGGAATTCTACGCCTTCCTGCTGCTGCTTGAAGTGGGCCTAGTGGGCGTTTTCCTGGCACAGGACCTGTTCTTGTTTTACGTGTTTTGGGAAGTCAGCCTCGTCCCCATGTACTTCCTGATCGGCATCTGGGGTCACGAGTGCCGCATTTACGCCGCGGTGAAATTCTTCCTCTACACTATGGCCGGCTCTGTGTTGATGCTGGTGGCCATCATCTACCTGTACAATCGCGCCGGCACGTTCAGCTACGCCGCCATCCTCGATCAGCTCGCGAGCGGCCGTCTGCTCTTTGCCCCATTCGAGGAGATGCTGCTTTTCCTCGCCTTCTTCGTCGCTTTCGCCATCAAGGTGCCGCTGTTTCCGCTGCACACCTGGTTGCCGGACGCGCATGTCGAGGCCCCCGTCGCCGGTTCCGTCATGCTGGCCTCCGTCATGCTGAAGATGGGCACTTTCGGTATTCTGCATTACGCCCTGCCGCTGTTTCCCAGCGCCGCGCGGCGTTGCGCTCCGTGGATCGTGGTGCTCGCCATCATCGGCATCATCTACGGTGCGCTGGTCGCCATGGTGCAGCCGAATCTGAAGAAGCTGGTGGCTTATTCTTCGGTCAGCCACCTCGGCTTCGTCGTGCTCGGCATCTTTTCCTTCACCCAACTGGGACTCGATGGCGCCGTTTACCAGATGCTCAACCACGGCATCTCCACCGGCGCGCTATTCGCGCTGGTCGGGCTGATGTATGAGCGCCGCCATTCGCTGGCCATCGAAGATTACGGCGGCGTCGCTACCGCCGCGCCGTGGCTTGCCAGCGCCTTCCTCGTCACCACGCTCGCTTCCATCGGCTTGCCCCTGCTGAACAACTTCGTCGGCGAGTTCCTGGTGCTGCAAGGCGCCGCCCTCGCCAATTTCAAATGGGCCGTCTGGGCGGCGCTGGGCGTCATTCTCTCCGCTTGCTACATGCTCTGGATGTATCAGCGCGTCTTTTACGGCGAGTTGACCGAGACTGTGCGGTCGCACATGCCCGACCTCAACCTGCGCGAGTGGGCGGTGGTAATTCCGATGATTGCCATGATGGTCTGGATGGGCGTCTACTCGAAAACGTTCCTCGACCCAGTCGGCAAGACCACCGCCCGCGTGCTCGAACAAACCCAGGTCAATGTTCCTTACCGCGTCGATCTCAAGATGCCCGCGCGCACGGAGGTGAGCCGTGCCCGCTAGCCCCATGTTCAATCCCACCGACCTGATCCGCTTCCTGCCGGAAATTATCCTCACCGCCATCGGCACCTTGATGATGGTGCTCGATCCGCTGCTCGGCCGCCGCGACTCCAAGTTCTATGGATCGCTCAGCCTGGCCGCGCTGGTGGCCGCCATCGCCGCCGCCATCTACGCTTACACTGAGCCCGGCCCGGCCTTCGGCGGCATGCTTATCGTCGATGGGTTCGCCACGTTCTTCCGCGTGCTGGTTCTGGGGGTCGGCATCCTCACCATCCTGCCTTCATTCAGTTTCCTCGCGCGCCAGCAGGCCGAAACCAGCGAGTTTCACGTCCTGTTGCTGTTCTCCATCGCCGGCCAATCCATCATGGCCGCCGCCAACGACCTCATCATCATCTTCATCGGCCTGGAGATCTCATCCATCGCCAGTTACATCCTGGTCGGCTATCTCCGTGACGATAAGCGCGCCAATGAGGCCGCCCTCAAGTATTTTCTGCTCGGATCGTTCGCCACCGGTTTCTTCCTTTACGGCGTGGCGCTGATCTATGGCGAAACCGGCAGCATCAATCTCAGTGTGGTGCACTCGGTTATCCTCGGTCCCGACGCCCCCTTGCCGGTCATGGTTGGCCTGGCGGCGGCGCTGATGTTCGTCGGGCTCGCCTTCAAAGTCTCCGCTTCCCCATTCCAGATCTGGGCGCCGGATGTCTATCAGGGCGCGCCCACGCCGGTCACCGCGTTCCTTTCCACCGGTCCCAAGGCGGCTGCGTTCGCCATTTTCCTGCGCATCTTCATGACCGCCTTCGCGCCCGTCGGCCACTCCTGGGCGCCGCTGGTGTGGGCCTCCGCGCTGCTTTCCATGACCATCGGCAATTTCGCCGCGCTGCTGCAATCGAACGTCAAGCGCATGCTGGCCTATAGTTCCATCGCGCACGCCGGTTATGCGATGGTGGCGCTGGCGGCGCGCTCGGAAATCGGCACCGCCGCCGTCATGTTCTATCTGGCGGCTTACGCGTTCATGAACGTGGGTGCGTTTGCTGTGGTCAGCTACCTTTCCGGCAAGCGCGAGCAATATCAAAGCGTCGAAGATTTCGCCGGCCTCGCGCAGAAACAGCCGTTCATCGCGGCCATGCTCTCCATTTTTCTGCTCTCGCTCATCGGCGTGCCGCTCACCGGCGGTTTCTTCGGCAAGTTCTATATCTTCAAAGCCGCGCTGGAATCGCACTTGGTGTGGCTCACCGTGCTCGGCCTGCTCAATAGCGCCGTGGCTGCGTATTATTACCTGCGTCTCCTGGTGATGATGTACTTCCGCGAACCCGGCGACGCCGTTTCGCGCGCCGAGCCGCTCACGCCCTCCCTCTCCGCCGCCTTCATCCTGCCTGCCATCGGGACACTATTCCTCGGTATCTTTCCCGGCTGGGTACTGGATTTCGCCGGACGCTCCGCCGGACTGGTTAAGTGAGGATTGCCTGCCGAGAACAGCGAAAGTGGCCGTTTTGCTGATGAATGATATAGCGATCCTGTCTGGCGTGCGCGGCACAAAGCATACAGGGTGCTGTAGTGTTTTTTTGCCTGCAGGGGTCTTAGTAACATGAGCACAGTGACGATCCTGGAAACGCGACCTTCTCGCCGTGAGGGCACGACACGTTGACCGATCGCGAAAAAGACTCGCTCGCCGCCCAGGTTCTGGCTGTCATCCGCGCTCGCTTCGATCCGCCCGGTCTCGCCGATACCGAGGACATTTTGGATCGCGCCCGCCGCCAGGCCCAAGCTCCGCCTCCCGCGCCCGCGCCTGTTCCCGTGCCTTCCACGCCGCCCGGCCCCGCGCCCGACATGCGCCGCGTCGACCGCTGCCTGTTCGCCGCCGGCGCCGTGCTGCTCGCCCTCTACTTCTACCGCCTGACGCGCGCTTCCCTCCACGTCTATTTCACGCCCGACGACCTGATGAACCTGTACCGCTCCTGGATTTTTTCCGCCGGTATTCTCCTCAAAGCCAACCTGTTGTTCTTCCTCAATTCCGATTTCGGACGCCCCATGGGCAGCTTGTGGTACCGTCTCATATTCGATTTCGCCGGCTTCCACCCCTTCTGGTTCCACGCGTCCAATCTCGCCATACTGGCGGCCAACATCTGGCTGACTTATGTGGTGGCGCGCCGCCTCGCCGGGTCGCGCGAAATCGCCGCCCTCACCGCTCTGGCGATGGCCTATCAGTATCACCTCGGGTGGATCTACTTCGACACCGGATTCATCTATGACGTCCTCTGTTATTTCTTCCTCTTCGCCGCCCTGGCGCTGTACCTGCGGGCGCGCGGCGGGGGTGCAGAGCTTCGGCGCTGGCAATGGGTGGCCCTTTTTGTCCTCTACATCTGCGCATTGAATTCCAAGGAAATGGCGGTGATGCTGCCGGCGTTCCTGGGAGTCTATGAGCTGCTCTACCATCCGCCCCGTGTCTGGCATCGGGCGTCGCTCTACCGCTGGCTGCTTCGCGAAGGCCGCGCCACGCTCCTCACCGGCGCCGTGGCAGTGCTGTTTGTGGCCGGCAGATCGATGGGCCCTCAGTCGCTCGTCACCAACGCCGCTTACCGGCCGTCCTTCACCTGGACTCAGTTCATGCTTACCAGCCGCCATTTCTTGGGAGATGTTCTCGGAATGCCCGACTGGCCGGCCTGGGAGGTGCTTTTGCTCTGGACCGCGCTGGCCGCCATCGCCTGGGCCACGCGGTCGCGCGTGCTGGGCTTCGCCTGGCTGTTTCTGATGCTCAGCCCGCTGCCCATTGCATTCATCTTGCCGCGCGGAGCGGCCCAGTATTATGTGTGCCTGTTTGGCTGGATGCTTTTCGCCGCCGTCCTGCTGGTGAAGGTCGCATCGTTCTTTACGCGCGATGCCCGGCTTCCCGAATGGTGGTTGGTGCGGGCGCGCGGTGCGGCTCTGTTCGTCGTCTCGATGTTGATTCTCTATTCGGCCTACAAGCCCCTGGGCTACGGCATATTCAGCAGCGCCTCCAAGGAGGCTCCGGAAAACCGCAACACGGTGGCCCGGCTTCATGCCGCCGCGCCCGCGATCCGCCATGGCAGCCGCCTTCTGTTCCTGAACGATCCCATCCGCCCCGACTGGTACAACCTGATCTTCATCGTGCAGTTGAGCTACAACGATCCCAGCCTGCGCGTCTTCCGCGTCAAAGAAATGAAGCAGCCCCCGACCGGCCAGGAAATCGCTTCCTACGATTACGTTTTTGACTACCACGATGGCGCCTTCTTTGAGCTGAAGAAGCCCGCCAACTGACCGTTCCCGTAAGGGCCGGGCATGCCCGGCCCGTGCCGCGCGTGCGCCAGCCTGGCTCGCTGACTACGCACTACGCGCAGTGCAGCGCCCGCATAGGCTCAATCCGCGTCGCGCGCAGCGCGGGGACATAGCTGGCGGCCACCCCTATCAGCCCGAGCAACAACGCCGCCGCGGCGAGGGTGGCCGGGTCCGTCGGGCTCACCTGGATCAACATGCCGTTAACGGCTCGGGCGGCCAAAACTGCCGCGGCCGCTCCCGCAGCCAGGCCTGGAAGCAATAGCTTCAGGCCCTCCTGTATCACCAGCCCCCGCACATCGCTCGGCTGCGCGCCCAACGCCACCCGTATTCCCAGCTCCTGCGTCCGTTGGCTCACCGCATAGCTGATCACCGAGTACAGCCCGATCGCCGCCAGCAGCACGCAAATCAGCCCCACCACGCTCATCAGCGTGGCCGCCACGGTTTGCGGATACAGCGAGGCCGCCGCCGCTTCCGCCAGCAGCTTGGTGCTGAATACCGCGTCCTGGTTGAGCGCCAGCGCTTCGCGCCGCAGCACCGGAGTCATCTGCAACGGATCGCCCGCCGTCCGCAGAAACACCGAGAAGTTCAGTCCCGGCCGGAACCACTGCCGGAACGGCAAGTAGAAGAATGGCAGCGGCGCCTCCGCCAGACTGTGGTACTTGCTGTCTTTCACCAGCCCCACCACGATCGCCAGGCCATTCTCCATCTTCAGCTCGCGGCCGATCGGATCCCGCCCGCGGAAGAACCGCCGCGCGAACGTCTCGTTGACGATGATCCGCATCTCCGACGCATGTTCATCGTCGCGGTCGGTGAACTCGCGGCCCTCCAGCAGCGGAATGCGCATGAACTGAAAGTAGCCGGGAGGAACCGTCGCGCGGTGGATCATCATCTGCTCGTTCCGCGCGGGCACGTACCCCTCGATCTCCAGGCGCTGCAGCGGTGACGTACCGACTGGGTGCCCCAGTGGCACTTCATCCGAGTAGGTAACGTCCACCACTCCTGGCTCTGCCTCCAGCCGTTCGCGCAGCTTCCGGCAGAAGGTCCACTGCTCCTGGGCGGAATAGCCCGCGTACGACAGGTAGAACTGCGACACCGAGACGTTGTTCATATCGAAACCCGGCCGGATGCCGACCGTGTTCCGGAAGCTGCGGTAGAAAAGCCCCGCGCCCACCAGCGCTACCATCGCCAGCGCCACCTGCGCCATCACCAGCATCCCCCGCAGCCGGTGCGAGCGCGTCCCGGAGCCGCCGCTGCGTCCCCCTTCCTTGAGCGCCTCGTTCAGATCCGCTCGAACCGAAAACAGTACCGGGGCCATGCCTGAGATCACCGTGGCAACTGCCGCGATCAGCACCGTGAAAGCAAGTGTGGGAAGATTTACGCCGCCGCCGAGGTCCAACGGCACGTCAATCCGTGGAGCCAGCAGCAGCAGCGCCGGTCCCATCCACATCACCAGGATCACGCCCACCGCCGCTCCCGTCCCGGCCAGGATGAGCGTCTCGGTGAGCAACTGCCGCGCCAGCCGGCCCCGTCGCGCTCCCAGCGCCAGCCGGATGCCGAATTCTTTCTGCCGCGAGACCGCCCGCGCCAGCAGCAGGTTGGCGACGTTGGCGCATACGATCAGCAGCAGCAGAGCGCACACCGCAATCAGGATCCGCAGCGGCTTCAGCAGCAGCCCCTGCAGCCCCAGGTGCCCCTCCCCAACCGGCACCACGGTGGCGTCCACGCCCTGGTTCGTCCCGGGGTACATGGCTGCCAGCCGCCGCGCCAGCGCCGAAACTTCCGCCCGTGCCTGCTCGATCGTCACCCCCGGCTTCAGCCGGATGATCATCGACGTCAGGTCCCGCGTGGCGCGATACGTCAAGGTTCCGTCCCCCGTTCCCATCTCCGGCGCCATCGTGATCGGCATCCATACATCGAACACCACGCCCACCAGGCTGCCGTGGAACTGGGGCGGCGCCACACCCACAATCGTCAAATCGTGCCGGTTCAGCCGGATGATTTTGCCCAGCACCTTCGGATCGGAGTGATACCGGCTCCGCCACATGCCATAGCTGATCACCGCCACCGGGTACGCACCCGCCTGCTCGCCCCCTTCTTCGGGGCGAAAGGTGCGTCCCAGCACCGGCTTCACTTGCAGCACGTCGAAATAGTTGGCGGAAACCGGTTCCGCCCACGCGCGCCCGGTCCTGCCGTCCGCCCCGATGCTTAACGGTGTGAACCGCCCCAGCGCCACGCCGGAAACCAGCCGCAGCTTGGCGCGGTAGTCGCGATAGTCGGTGTACGACGAACCGTCCAGGTGCTCGCCAGCCGGCGTCATCATCTCGATCAGGTCCACCCGCTTCGCATCTCCCACGCCGGGGAAGGGATGCAGCAGGACCGAGTTGATCCAACTGAACACCGTCGCGTTGATGGCGATCCCCAACGCCAGGGTGAGCACGGCCACCACCGTGAAGCCCGGGCTGTTCCGCAGCATCCGCACCCCGAACCGGATATCTTGCCAAAGGACTCGCATACCATCTTCTAGATTCGCAATTTACGGCCCGCGCCTAAGTTGTTGGATCCACAGAACATGTCACGCGTCCATCTGTAACACTTTTGGAACCGATTGTCCGAAATCGGTCAGCCCTGCCTTGCCCTCGGTAGGGGATTTTCTATATTTCCGAACATTCGGCGACGACTCGCCCTGCCAACCCAATCGTGCTGTCTTGTATCAGGGCCGGCTTCAGCCGGCTTGAGCCGTGCCGCAAAATGTCGTAAGGAATCGGGCTTTAGCGCCCGCGCTCCGTCCCTAGTTCACCCAGGGCCCGCGGTCGCTGCGCTTGCTCATGTAACTCTGGAACTTTTTCTTCGCACGTCGAAGTTTCCATTGGCGATACGTGCCGCCGATATCAGGCATTGGCACCCTCGGTAGCCGCCCCTTCAAGTACACAAAACCGAACGCCGCGCCGCCCAGGTGGGCGATGGTGCTCACGCCCGTATTCGGCCCGAAGGTGAGCAACAGCTCGATGGCGACGAAAATCATCACGAGGTACTTGGCCTTGATCGGGAACAGGAAATACATCAGCACGGTCTGGTCCGGATACATCACGCCAAAGGCCACCAGAACGCCGAAAATCGCTCCGCTGGCTCCCAGCGTAACCGTGCCCCAATAGCCCAGCAGCATGTTGACCACCAGCACGCACACGCCCGCCGCAATGCCACAATAGAAGTAATACTTCAGGAATCGGCGCGTACCCCAATCGCGTTCGAGCTGGAGCCCGAACATCCATAGCGTGAGCATGTTAAACAGTACGTGCGTGATGCCCGCATGCAGAAACATGTAAGTGACAAGCTGCCACACGAACAGGTTTCGCACCGCGGCCTCCGCCGAAAGCGCCAGCACCAGCATGATTTGCCGCTGCAGTTGGAAGGGGCACAGGTAGATCAGCACGAAAATGCCTATGTTGACGATCAACAGCCACTTCACGCCGGGCGGGAAGTAGTCGTGAACGAAGCTGCGGCCAGACGGGTACCGCGTGTAGCGAGCCATGGTGAATCTCTTACTGTTCAGAATAACAGATGCGTTCCCGGCTTCCCGCGCTCACGCGCTCATCGATGGCTTGCGGTCGTCGCGCTTGCCGTAGCGCGCCAGCATGCGTGAGCACGCCTGCAACACCACCGCGAGCACCATCCACACCTGCCAGTGGGAGAACACACCGGAGGTGATGGCGAACTTGCCGGTCCAGTTCAGGTCCGCGGCGATGCGCCACAGCGCCAGCACCGACGCCAGGAACGCCCCCGGCGTCAAGAGCGCGGATACCGCCAGTGCCACCCGCTTGTTCTTGCGGCGCGCCTGGCTGACTCGCTGCCCCTTGCCGAACCGGATTTTGACCCGCATGGCTTCCGCGTGCGCTATGCCGTACGCCGGCGCGGATCACTTCCCGCGCAGTTACCAATTTAACAGCAATTGCGTTAGATTAGAGGCCATCATGCACCGTCTCAGAACCGCAGTTTTCGGCACCGGTTTCGTGGGCCGCGTCCACCTGGAAGGCATTCGCCGCCTCGGTTTCGTCCACGTGTATGCCATCGGCGAGAGCCGCGCGGAAAAAGCCCGCCAGCTTGGCGAGGAATTCCACGTCGACAAGACCGACTCGGACTATCGCAAGATCCTGGCAGATCCCGCCGTGGATGCCGTCCACGTGTGCACCCCCAACGCTCTGCATTTCCCCATGGTTCGCGACGCGCTTCAGGCCGGCAAGCATGTGATTTGCGAGAAGCCCCTGGCTACTTCAGTCGAGGACGCCGCCCAACTGGTCGCCCTCGCCCGCCAGACCGGCCGCCGCAATTGCACTTTTCACAATTTGCGCTTTTATCCCCAGGTGCAGCAGATGCGCCGCATGCGCGAAGCCGGCGACCTGGGCGAAATCCTGGTGGTGCAGGGCACCTACTCGCAGGACTGGCTGCTCTACGACACCGATTGGAACTGGCGTCTGGACTCGAAGGCCAACGGCCGCTCGCGCTGCCTGGCCGACATCGGCTCCCACTTCTGCGATATGGTCGAGCACGTAACCGGCGCGCGCATCACGTCGCTGTGCGCGGACATCCAGACCTTCCACAAGACGCGCAAGCGCCCCAAGGGCTCGATCGAAACCTTCGCCGGGAAAACCCTCGCCCCCGAAGATTACCAGGAAGTCGCCATCGACACCGAGGATTACGGCGGCGTCCTCTTCCGCATGGGCGATCGCACCCGCGGCGCCTTCACCGTCAGCCAGGTGTCGGCCGGCCGCAAGAACGGGCTCAGCATCGAAATCTTCGGCAGCAAAGCCGGCGTGGCCTGGAGCCAGGAGCGCCCCGACGAGCTGTGGATCGGCCACCGCAACACGCCGAATGAAATTATCATCAAGGACCCGTCCCTGCTGAAGGAAGCCGCACGCCCCTATGCCGATCTTCCCGGCGGCCACAGCGAAGGCTACGACGACACTTTCAAGCAGGTCTTCCGGCGCTTCTACCAGTCCATCGAAGATCCATCCGCCGAGCCCGAATATCCGCAATTCGCCGACGGGCTCCGCCAGTTGCAGATTCTGGAAGCCGAGCTGGCCAGCGCCGATCGCCGCGCCTGGGTCGACGTGCCCGCTTTCCAGCCGGCGTAGCCGCTTTCCAACTGCTGCTGGTGGCGTCGCCGGTTCTTTGCGTTTCGCGTCGACGCTCTGCGCCGCTCTTACCCAACCGCCCCCGCGCTCGCCCGCCCACGCAACGCGTCGATCTCCGCGATCTCTTCCGCGCTCAGCCGGAATTCGAGCGCGCCCAGCACTTCGCGGGCCTGCGCCGCCGAGCGCATCCCCACAATCGCCGCCGTGACCGCCGGATGCCGCAGCGTCCACGCAATCGCCACCACGCCGGCCGGCTGTCCGTGCCGCGCCCCGATGCGCTTCATCAGCTCCGCCATTTCCAGGCTGCGCCCCAGGTGCGGTTCCTGAAACGACGGCGCATTGCGGCGGAAATCGTCGGGCGCGAAATGGGCCACGCGCTCGCGCGTCATCTTGCCCGTCAGCAGGCCCGATTTCATCGGTGAGTAGACAATCACCCCGATGTTGTTCCGCTGGCAATATGGGAGTATCTCGCCTTCCACCTCCGCCGAAACCGCCGAATACGGCGGCTGCAGCGACGTCACCGGCGCGATGCGCCGGCACTGGTCCATCTGTGCGGGGTTGAAGTTGGAGACTCCGATCCAGCGCACTTTGCCTTCCTGGCGCAGTATCTCGAGCGTCGTCCAGCCTTCTTCGACATCCGCGGCCGGGTCGGGCCAGTGGATCTGGTAGAGATTGATGGTCTCCGCCTTCAGCCTCTTCAGGCTGGCTTCGCATTCGCGCCGCAACGAATCCGCCTTCAGCGACGAGGAGATCTGCCCTTGTGCGTTCCACACCCGCGAGCATTTGGTGAACACGTACGGCTTGTTGGCGCGGCCCTCGAGCGCCCGCGCCACCACTTCTTCAGAATGCCCCAGACCGTAAACCGCCGCCGTGTCGATCCAGTTCACGCCTCGATCGAGCGCGGCGTGGATCGCCGCAATCGATTCCGCATCGTCCTGCGGCCCCCAGGCAAACTTCCAACCGCCGCCGCCCATCGCCCACGCGCCCACGCCCACCGGCGTGATCTCCAGATCGCTCGTTCCCAGCCGTCGTTTCACCATGCTTTCAATTCTAGCCTTCCTCCGCGGCGGGTAGCATTTTCTAATCCAAGAATGAGCCTGAAGGGCTGAAATCTGGTTGGCGCAGTGCCGGGCTCCTTTCGCTGGGTTTTCTTGTTCGTTTTCGGGGGAATAGACCGTCGTTGCCGGCACGGTGGGAAT
>JBAVYH010000209.1:0-3323 GCA_049698695.1 Bryobacteraceae bacterium
TGGGAGGCCGGGGGAGAACTCCACGGTCTGGGATTCGCCGTCGCCGAAGTTCATCATGGGCGGATCGGACGAGGAGAAATTCGATCATCCGACCCAGAAGCCTGTGGCGTTGATGCGGCGTCCGATCATGAACCATACCCATCGTGGGGAACTGGTGTACGATCCGTTCCTGGGCAGCGGCACCACGTTAGTGGCCGCGGAGTTGGACGGGCGCGTGTGCTGCGGACTGGAGTTGGATCCCAAGTACGTGGACGTGATCATTGGACGGTGGCAAAATGTTGCCGGCCAGGAGGCGAAGCTGGACGGGACGGGCACCACGTTCCAGGAGATTCAGACCCAGCGTCGGCAACCGGCGGACAGGCCATCGGGGAAGGCAGTACGGAGAAAGCCTGCAACGAGAGGGAAGCACATCCAGTGACATCAACGAAAATGAGAAGTATCGCGCGGCGGATTGCAAAGCTGGAAGTGGCCCTATCGCCGCAATATGAACCGGAATGCTGGCCTGGTCGGCGGGGGAGGAGATCTCATTCACCATTTCATCCCACACTTCGGGTGCGGTTCGGGAACCTCCGCAGCCTGCCGCCAGACTACCAGGGCGAACGCCACGTGGAAATTGCGGAGCGCCTCCCGGATCGAGATGGCCAGGAGTGGGTCGAGTTTGCAGAAGTGCCCGGGCCCGATCCGAGCCCACCAACACCGGACCGTCGGCCTGTTAGATGCCTGGATGTGGTCTTCGTGATGGCGAATCCGCAGCCGGAAGAGCCAGTGGCCTGGGCGGCACACTAGGCCGAGTCCCGGCTCATTTCTGACGGCTGGTGAGTTCCCGAAACAGGCGCCGCTGCTCGTGCCAGTCAATCTGCCGCACAATCTGCCGCAGGTGGCGCTCATTGAGACGCGAATACGGCGACAGAAACAGGATCTGTTCCTTAAGGTCAGGGGCCAGATCGAGCAGCTTCATGATCTGTGTCATGCGCGCCCGCGTCACCCGCCCCCGGTGCGCAAGGGTTGCGTAATCCGGTATCGTTTGCTCTCGGATCAGCCCGTCGAGCCGAATCGCCAGCGCCATCAGCCGGGCGATGCGTGGAATGGGACTGTCTTCGCTGGACTCTCGTGCGACTTGCTGCTTCGGCCCGCTCCGCCGCCGAACCGCAAAGTCCAAAGTGTAGGTAATCTCCTGTTGGCTGCTCATGCCCGCGCCTCCTGTCCCACCGTATCCACCTCGGATATCCGGAACCGGATCGAGATCTGCCGGGTGGTGCCGTTGTAACCGATCCTCTCAACGGCCGCTCCGATCGCCTCTCGCTGCCGCTCGCGATCCATCTCTTCCCAGGGCGTCGTCTGGTCCATGCCCTCTCGCACCCGCCCCAGCACCGATTCCTCGATCGCCTGCGCCGGCAGTGACTTGCTGGGACACGTCGCCCAGCCGTTCTTCTGCGCGCTTCGGCACACGTAGTAGGGATACTTCCGTCCTCCCTTGGCCGCATACGAGTACACCATCGGTGCCGCGCAGCATTCGCAGTGCAGCAAACCCTGCAGCAGTGCCTGATGCTTATTCCGCATTCCGCCGCGCGGCTGTCTCGATTGCGGAATCAGACTCTGCACCCGCTCCCACTCGTCCCGCGCCAGGATGGCAGGCTGTTCGCCCGGGTAGATGTGCCCCTGATGCCGCACCGCACCTGTATATAAGATGTTGGTCAGCAGCCGCCGCAGAGCACTGAGGGTAAACGGTCCGCCCGCGTGAAACTGCCCCGTCTTGCAGGTCCAACTCTTTAGCCGCCAGCCCCGCCGCTCGATCTCGGCCAGCGTCTGCCGGACTGAGCCCGTCTCCTCGAACAGAGCGAAGATCGCCCGCACCCGTTCGGCCTCTTCCTCATTCACCACCAGCCGCCCGCCGCCCACGTCCACGTCGTAACCCAACACCGGGCATCCACCCACCCATTTGCCCTTCTTCCGCGCCGCCGACATCTTGTCCCGCGTCCGCTCCCCGATCAGCTCCCGCTCGAACTGCGCGAACGAGAGCAGGATGTTGAGCGTCAGCCGCCCCAGCGACGTGCTGGTATTAAACTGCTGGGTGACGGCCACAAAGCTGACATTGCACTTCTCGAACCGGCTCAGGATGCTCGTGAAGTCGAGCAGGGAGCGGCTCAGCCGATCGACCTTATACACCACCACGCAGTCCAGCTCGCCTGCCTCGACTGCCGCTAATAGCCGCTGCAGCGCGGGCCGCTCCATGTTGGCGCCGGTGAAGCCGCCATCGTCATAGCGCTCGGGTAAGACGATCCATCCTTCGCGCCGCTGGCTCTGGATGAAGGCTTCAGCCGCTTCCCGCTGGGCATCGAGCGTGTTGAAGTCCTGATCCAGACCTTCTTCGGTCGATTTGCGCGTGTAGATGGCGCAGCGCAGGCGACTTGGGGTGACCCTCGCTTCCTGACTATTCTTCCTCACGATGCTGCTCCTTTCTCCCCTTGCCGGTGAGCCCGAAAAAGGCGAGACCGTTCCAGCGGGTGCCGGTGGCGGCAAGGGCAACGGCACTCAGCGAAGGATAACGCTGGTTGTCAAAGCGGAACCCGTCCGGCAGAACCTCGACCAGGAGGGTCCGCCCCTTCCACCCCCGGGTGAGCAACGTGCCTGGCAGAGGCAGGCGGCTATCGGCGAGGCGGCTGCTCTCCTGGCGCGTGGTACGGACCGGCGCACCCCCGACCGTGAAGAAGTCGCGTGGCGCGATGATCCGTAAGTCAGCATCGCGGGCGAGTTCCTTTGCCCGCTCGCGGGCCCGTTCGGTGAGGTCTCCCTCGGCCAGGGCTTGCAGGCGCCAGGCGATCCGTCGGAAAAGGTGTTCGCGGTTCCGGCATCGCGTCTCCTCCCCGAACACTTCCCGGTACTTCTGGCGCATGGCGCTGAGGCTCACCCGGCGCAGCGTCTCGATTTCCACTAACACGGCGGTCTCCAAAATGTTCTCCTCTCCGTGGCGGTCAACCACAGTCACATGAACGCTCTTTGGGGCCCCATAGGCAAGCAGAATCCGCCCCGGAAAGGCGAGATTCTGAGCGGAAAAGTGGCGCGAATTGCCTTGCCTTTCAGGCCGAGCAGAGGGATCAATCAGGTGCTCCGGAAGGGAGCCAGAAAGGGAATGCAAACACCATGATGAACGCAGAGACCAACGACACAGCGGCCACTGCTGCGGCACCGGGCGCGACGGTTGCGCCGGACAAGGCCAGCTCGAAGAAGGTGGCCAAGCGGAGGAAGAGCGCGCCCAGGAGCCAGAAAACCGCGACCGGCGCCAAGGGGCGCAAGGCTAGGGCTGGCAAGAAAGCAGCCGGTGC
>JBAVYH010000210.1:0-2062 GCA_049698695.1 Bryobacteraceae bacterium
CATTCACGCTCATCTTCCAGCACTTCATCAGGATCTGCCACTGCAGCGGGGTCATTTCGTGGCTTTCGATCACCCCTTTTTGCGTAGCCAGCCGGGTATCGTGTAGCGGTGTAAAGATCGACGGGACCAAGAAGGCGAAAAGCCCGCGTTGCTCTACCTCGTAGATCAGATCGAGCGTGGCCATCGAGTCTGCGTCGGTCTCCCCCGGGTTCCCGATCATTAGGGTCAGCACGGGTAACCAATTGTTGCGGTTGAGAATGGTGAGACCCTGGATGACCACGCTGGGCCATTCCTCGATGGGAAACGGCGTCGCCTTCCCGGGCATGATCTGTTTTGCCATGCGAACCGAGCCCGTCTCCATGCCGATCAGTGGCGAGAGGATTCGCCCCTCCGGATGGGTACTCAGGCTCGGCAGCTTGAGGGGACTCTTGTCGAGCAGCACCGCCGACAACTGCTCGATCAGTTTCGGGTCCACCACCGCGGGCGCCATGGTGCTGTGGCTGAGCAGGTGGTGTTTGACGCCCGGTGTGTTTACCACATCCGTGAAAAGGTCGACGAGCGCTTCGCGATTGGGGAAATAGAACGGCGTGCCCGTGCGCACCTGCCCCCACATGAACATGTCCTCGGTGGCGAGCGAGATCAGGTCATTGCCTTCGCGCACGTTGGCACGCACGGCTTCCAGGATCTTGTCCTTCGGGAAATCAAGCTGCGGGTTGAGGTCCGGCAGGCAGAACTGACAACGCCGCCCGCATCCGGTGGTCATCTCGACCACCCCGAAGGTGGTTCGCTTGGCAGGGGTCAGCAGCGCCTCGCGCGTTTCCGGATGGCTCACTTCCACGAAGCGGGGCAGTGCGTCGCCCCGGATCGCCTTGTGAAACAACTCGAGCGCGTGCTCCGATTCACTGCGGCCTTCCACAACGCAATCGACTCCGAGGTCCTGGTAGCTGTCGGTTTGGGAAATCTGCCAGCCGCCCGGCCCGCCGACGATCACCTGGAAGCTAGAGCGGTACGAGCTTTCTCGCAGCGCACCAAACATCTGTTTCGCGTAATGCGCATTGATCGGCTCCCGTGAGGAACCAAAGACCGAGGCGTACACGCCGGCCGCGAACGTCACCCCCAGGGGATTGTGCGTGGAAACCCCGACGACACGCGTCCGCTCGCCGATGAACCTGGGCGGGTCATCGGGGTAGCAGCAGACCACTTCCTCGGCAGAGAATTCCCGTAGGAGGGATGCCTCCAGCAGCCTGACGCCCGCCGGCATGCACCGGGCTGACCCGTCCGGGTTGCGCTCGACTTCGCGCCATTTGGGATACTTCTGATCGATGGCGGCTTCCATGGGCTTCGGCATGGATGCCAGCGCCATCTGAACGAAGTATCCGGCGTGATCGATCGTTTCGGTGAGCGGAGCCGTCAAAACGATCAACCTGCCGCCATCTGCGGGACCGTTCACACCCACCGCACGCTGACTATCTTGAGCAGTTCGCATCATCCGTGGGCCTGTAACTTGATCTCGAATGGCTGCGTCGCTTTAGGAACCAGTGTACACCTGCGTCGACGGCGAGAAATGCGGCAGCGGACCACAATAAGCGATCCGCCTGTATGTCAGGATTCGCGACGGCTCATGCTGCCGGTTGCCTGTCTCAGGGTTCCTTCTCATAGAGGGCGGCAAGGGTCCATCCTTCGCGGAGACGACAGCCTCTGCGCCATTCTCGTCTCAATGAACGGCACGGATGAACGCCGGGCCTCCCGAGCGGGATTCCTCCTGTGACACGCCGTCCACGGAAATAGGTACCCGGAAGTCGGCCAGCGTCCAGCGCTGCCGCTAGCGCGGCCCGGTCCTCGTCTCCCAGATCCGATTTCTTGCCCACGTCGGCCAGCGCACACTTGCGTGTAGGCTTTTCTCTTCCATGACGCCCCGTGGCCAGTTTCCGGATGGCGCGTATTCCGATCGGAGCACGGCAGATCAGCGACTACTCGGTCCGGTGTACAGGGTTGCGTGCGAGATGAGCCAAAAATAAAATGAAGTGCATGCGTGCATGGCTGTTCTTTAGCTTGCTGTTCC
>JBAVYH010000211.1:0-9489 GCA_049698695.1 Bryobacteraceae bacterium
GGGCGGCAATAATCGCTATCCGTTTACCGCCGGCGGTGATGGATTCCAGAATCCAAAGTCTTCCGTCGGGAGTCCTACCCGTAGGGGACCCCGCATGCCTTTAAGGGGCGCCGGAAGTTCAGTACCACCTGAGTGCAACGTTCCCCGGCCGGGGAGAAAGCTGTTGCGGCAGCGCGGAGTGGGCCGCGCTGCCTCTATCCGATTTGAGTGTAACCGGGGCGGATGTAGGTTGGGTGCGAAATGCGATGTAAGTGACTGGCAATGCGGGGGAGAAAAAATGCGAAGGGGCGTGACTGAATTGCGTGGAGGCCGTGCTCCTTGGCCGGAGCAACCGGCTCGGACCCATTCGGCGCTGCACCAGACAACTCCAATGTTACGAGTCCCACCCGGTTCCTACGGACCGAAGGGCTACACGGCAAAGAAAGAACAAGAAAAGCCGAGATAACTCTCGGCTCTGCAGGCTGGACAGCCTGCGCCACGAATTACGCCCAATCCTCCCACTTAATGCCGCCCATGTCGCCGGTGCGGGCGAACTGGCGGTGCATGGCGAAGGCGCGGCTCAGGGACTGCGGCGTGTGGCCCTGCTTGACCAGGTCGATATATTCGAGCAGTTGCAGGCGGTAGCGCGGGTGGGCGCAATTCTCGATGATGAGGCGCGCGCGGGCGTGTGGGTCCTGGCCGCGCAGATCGGCCACGCCCCGCTCGGTAATTATGACTTGCACCGAATGCTCGCTGTGATCGACGTGCGTCACCAGCGGAACGATAGTGGAGATCTTGCCGCTCTTGGCGGTGGAGGCGCAACTGAAGATCGACAGGTAGGCATTGCGCGTGAAATCGCCCGAGCCGCCGATGCCGTTCATCATCTGCTTGCCCATCACGTGGGTCGAATTGACGTTGCCGAACAGGTCCACCTCGATGGCGGTGTTCATCGAAATGACGCCCAGGCGGCGAACGACTTCGGGATGATTGGAAATCTCCTGCGGGCGCATCAGGATCTTCGGACGGAAGAGATGGAGCTGACCGACGATGCGGCGCATGGCCGGCGGGCTCAGCGTCAGCGCGCAGGTTGAGGCGAAGCGACAGCGTCCGCTTTCGAGGAGATCGACCACCGAATCCTGCAGCACCTCGGTGTACATTTCGAAAGCTGGGATTTCGGGCAAGCGTCCGAGCGCGCCCAGCACGCTGTTGGCGACATCGCCCACGCCCGATTGCAGCGGCAGGAATTCCTTGGGGATGCGGCCGGCGCGCATTTCCGCCACCAGAAACTCGGCGACGTTCTGGCCGATCTGTTCCGTCGCCGGCGTCGGCGGGCTGAACGGAGCGCACTCATCGTCGAGATCGGTTTCCACCACGCCCACGATTTTCGATGGCGCCACCGTCACCAGCGGCGAGCCGATGCGGTCCGAGGCGTGGTAGATGGGGATCTCGTGGCGATGCGGCGGGTCCGCCGGTTCGTAAACGTCGTGCATGCCGAGCAGGGAAGGCGGCTGCCGCCGGTTGAGCTCGATCAGCACTTTTGCGGCGCGCCCGAGGAAGGTCGGGGCCGCGCCCACCGAACTGCTGAGGACGATGCCGCCGCCCGAGGTGATATCGCAGGCTTCCACCACCGCCCAATCCACCGGGCCCAAGAAGCCGTAGCGCACGATCTGCGGCAGCATCGAGAGGTGCATATCGACGAAACGAGTTTCGCCCTTATTGATCTGCGCGCGCAGCGCCGCGTTCGACTGGTAGGGCGTGCGGAAGCTGATGGCGTTGGCTTCGGCCAGCGCGCCATCGAGCGACGGTCCGGTGGAAGCGCCGGTCAGCACGCCGATCTGAAACTCGCGGCCCGCCTCGTGCTCCCGCTGGGCGCGCCTGGCCACTTCGAGCGGAATGGCCTTGGGCGCGCCGGCCGGGGTGAACCCGCTGAAACCTACCGTCTGACCGTGTTGAATGTGGCTGGCGGCCTCTTCCGCCGTCAGCCAGGGAAACGAAAATGACATGACAGACTATTTCTCCTGCGACCGATAAATGTGCAGCAGCTCGCGGCTGGCGGCGAACGGCGTCACCTGCCCCCGGCTGACCGCCTCTTCCAAGCGCGGCAGCCTCGCCGCCACGGCCGCGTGGCCGCGGAAAGAATCTTCGAGCGCGATCGAAACCAGCTCGCGCATCCATTCGAGCGCCTGACCGCTGCGCCGCGCCGCCAGGTGGCCGGATGCGGCGAGCTTTTGGCGGTGCTCGAGCACCATGTCCCAGCTTTCGCTCACGCCTTCGCCGTGGAGGGCCGAACAGGTGAGCACGCGCGGCGTCCAGCCATCGGCCGAAGCGGGGAACAGGTGCAGCGCGCTTGTGAATTCCACGCGGGCGCGTTCGGCCTTGCGCCTGTTGTCGCCGTCGGCCTTGTTGATGACCATGCCGTCGATCATTTCGATGATGCCGCGCTTGATGCCCTGCAGTTCGTCGCCGGCGCCTGCCAGCATTAAGAGAAGAAAGAAATCGGTCATAGAGCGGACCGCGGTCTCCGACTGGCCCACGCCCACCGTTTCCACCAACACGTTTTCGAAGCCGGCGGCCTCGCAGAGCAGAATGGTTTCGCGCGTGCGGCGCGCCACGCCGCCCAGGTGGCCGCGCGCGGGCGAGGGGCGAATGAAGGCGCGGTCCTCCACGCTGAGGCGCTCCATGCGGGTCTTGTCGCCGAGGATACTGCCGCCCGAAATGGGGCTCGAGGGATCGACGCTGAGCACGGCCACGCGCTCGCCGCGGTCGCGAATCAGGTGCATGCCCAGCGCGTCGATGTACGTGCTCTTGCCGACGCCCGGGACGCCGGTGATGCCGACGCGCCGCGATTTGCCGGTGGAGGGCAGAATGGCATCGAGCAGCCGCGACGCCAGTTCGCCGTCGGCCGGAAGATCGCTTTCCACCACCGTAATGGCGCGCGCCAGGGTGACGCGGTCGCCGCGCAAAATGCCCTCGGTGTAGTGCTCGAGCGGGAGGCGGGTGCGCCGGCGATGAGTGGAGCTAGGCGGCATCAGTTTGACTCGCGCTGTGGGGTAGGACGGACCATCGGTTTTTGTGGTCTGTCATGGCTCGCCGAGGCACAAAACCTTGACAGACGACAGAAACCGATCGTCTGTCCTACCTGACTACGCCGCACGGACGGTACCCATCAGCGCATGCAGAATTTTCTGCGCGCACACCGGGATCACGGTGCCAGGACCGAACACGCCGGCCACGCCGGCGCGCTCCAGGTAATCGTAATCCTGCGGCGGAATCACGCCGCCAACGAAAACCAGGATGTCGTCGCGGCCGAATTTGCGCAGCTCGGCGATTACTTCCGGCACCAGCGTTTTGTGGCCGCCCGCCAGGCTGGATACGCCGAGCACGTGGACGTCGTTTTCCACCGCCATGCGGGCTGCTTCGCGCGGGGTCTGGAACAGCGGCCCCACGTCGACATCGAAGCCGAGATCGGCGAACGCGGTGGCGATCACTTTGGCGCCGCGGTCGTGGCCGTCCTGGCCCATCTTGGCGACGAGGATGCGCGGGCGGCGTCCTTCAGCCTTGCCGAATTCATCCGCCATGCGGCGGGCTTTCTGAAATTCGGGATCGGCCTGGCTCTCGGAGGAATAAACGCCCGAAATCGTTCGGTTGACGGTCTGGTAGCGGCCGAACGCCTTTTCCAGCGCGGTCGAAATCTCGCCCAGCGTGGCGCGCGCGCGCGCCGCCTGAATCGCCAGCTCGAGCAGGTTGCCTTCGCCGCTCGAGGCACTGGCGGTCAGTGCGGCCAGAGCTTCTTTCACGGCGCGGCCATCACGCGCCGCGCGTACTTCGGCCAGGCGCCGCAGTTGCGAATCGCGAACCGCGCCGTTATCCACTTCGCGTGTGTCGATGTGCTCTTCGCGGCCGGTCTGATATTGGTTCACGCCGACGATGATTTCGCGGCCGGAATCGATGCGGGCCTGGCGGCGCGCGGCCGCCTCCTCAATCCGCATCTTCGGGATACCGGTTTCGATCGCCTTGGCCATGCCGCCCAGACTTTCGACCTCCTGAATATGATGCCACGCTTTGTGCATCAGCTCGTGGGTCAAGCTCTCCACATAATAGCTGCCGGCCCAGGGATCCACGGCGCGCGTGATACCGGTTTCCTGCTGGAGGTAGATTTGCGTGTTGCGAGCGATGCGGGCGGAAAAATCCGTGGGCAGCGCGATGGCTTCGTCGAGCGCGTTGGTGTGCAGCGATTGGGTGTGCCCCAGCACCGCGGCCAGCGCTTCTACGGCCGTGCGCGCCACGTTGTTGAACGCATCCTGCGCGGTGAGACTCCAGCCGGAAGTCTGCGAATGCGTGCGCAGCGCCATCGACTTCGGGTTCTTCGGGCCGAATCCGTGAATCAGCTTGGCCCACAGCACGCGCGCCGCGCGCAGCTTGGCGATCTCCATGAAGTGGTTCATGCCGATGCCCCAGAAGAAGCTGAGCCGCGGCGCGAACGCATCGATATCGAGGCCGGCGGCAATGCCCGTGCGCACGTATTCCACGCCATCGGCCAGGGTGTAGCCAAGCTCGATATCGGCGGTCGCGCCGGCTTCCTGCATGTGGTAGCCGCTGATCGAAATGCAGTTGAACTTCGGCATCCGCCCCGCCGAGTAGCGGAAGATGTCGCCGATGATCCGCATCGAAGGCGCCGGCGGATAGATGTACGTGTTGCGGACCATGAACTCTTTGAGAATGTCGTTCTGAATGGTGCCGGTGAGTTGCTCCGGCTTCACGCCCTGCTCTTCAGCGGCCACGATGTAGAACGCCATCACCGGCAGCACGGCGCCGTTCATGGTCATGGAAACCGACATCTGGCCCAGCGGGATCTGGTCGAAGAGAATCTTCATGTCTTCGACGGAGTCGATCGCCACGCCGGCTTTGCCGACATCGCCCACCACGCGATCGTTATCGGAATCGTAGCCGCGATGGGTGGCCAGATCGAATGCCACCGAAAGGCCCTTCTGGCCGGCGGCGAGATTGCGCCTGTAAAACGCGTTCGATTCTTCGGCGGTGGAGAAGCCAGCGTATTGGCGAATGGTCCACGGCTGCAGGGCGTACATGGTGGAGTACGGCCCGCGCAGAAACGGCGGCACGCCGGCGGCGTACTCGAGGTGCTCCATGGCGCAGAGATCGCCGGCCGTATACCAGGGCTTCACCGCGATGCGCTCTGCCGTCATCCATTCGTTGCCGGGCGCGGGCGGGGTGGCAGCGGCCCCGGCTTTCGGCTGGTAATCGATTTTCGAAAAGTCCGGTTTCATCGCTATTCCTCCATCCCCAGCCGCTTTTGCCACTCGGTGAGGGTTTGGACGGCGTCGCTCTGCATATGAATGAAGCCCGCCACGCCGGCGGCCTTCAGCGCGTCGATCTGCTCTTTCGGATTGCCGGCCACGATCACCGGCACACGGGCAGCCGGGCACACTTCCTGCGCCAGCGCGAGATATTCCGCATCGGAGCTGCAGAGCACGATCAAATCGGCGGCGGTGGCGAGCTCTTCGGCCTCGGTGACGCCGAAGCCGGCGCAGCCGAAAAAGTTGCGGCTGAAATTGGCGCGCGCCATGCGCATTTTGAGGTCGCCGCGTTTGAGCAATAGCACGTTGGGGACGCGGCCGGTCTTGGCTGCATGGCGTTCGGTGCGGCGGCGGATTTTTTCGAATGCCTCCGCCAGGCGGAAGGCGGGAAAGGCCGCGCTGCTTTCGGCCGGCGCTGAAGCGTCCGCCGTTTTCTCGTTGAGGTCGGGATAATTGTTGACGCCTACCAGCGTGCGGTGGCGCGATGCCACGGCCTTCTCGAGCCGGGCGCGGCTTTCCGCCAACGCGCGCGCGATGGCGCCCGATTCGACCGCCTGGCTGTAACCGCCCGCAGCTTCCACCTGCTGGAAAAGCTTCCACGCCGCGCGGGCCAGCGAATCGGTGAGGGTCTCAATGTAATAGGAGCCGCCGGCCGGATCGGCCACCGCGTCGACATGCGCTTCGTGTTCGAGGATGCGTCCGACGTTCACCGCCAGGTGCTGATCGAAGCCGAACGGCTCAACGGTCAAGCGGTCGCAGCCGCCAACCGCCGCCGCCAGCGCTTCGGTGGTGACGCGCAGCAGGTTGGTGTAGTGGTCATACACGCTCTTGTTGAGACGGGTGGTGCGGACATGGATGCGTGCCAGCGCGCAATTCAGGTCCGCCGGCTTGAACGCCGCAACTGCTTGCGCCCAAACCAGCCGTGCCGCGCGCAGCTTGGCGATCTCGAGGAAGTAGGTTGAGCCAACGGCGAAAACAAATTCGATGGAGCGCGCGGCATGGTCCACCGTGCCCGCTTGCGCAAGCGCGGCCAGGCGCTCGACGCCCGCGGCCAGCGCGTAGCCGAGCTGCTGGACGGCGTTGCCGCCGGCTTCCGCCAGTTCGTCGGCGCGAATCACGTTGATGCCGGTGGGCGCCGCGTCGGCGCACTCGAACGCTTTCCCGCTGCCGCGCGCAAAGGGGAACTGGCCCGGCGCGGTTTGGGTTTGGACTTCGAGGCCGGCCAAATTTTCGGCGCGGTAGTACGGCCGCAGCGCGAGACCTTCGTCGGTGCGCCAGACCAGCTTTTTCTCGTAGTCGGCGCCCTTCAGGTCCTTGGCGATGGCTGCCTCCCAGACGGCGG
Source organism: Bryobacteraceae bacterium (assembly GCA_049698695.1). Taxonomy (GTDB): domain Bacteria; phylum Acidobacteriota; class Terriglobia; order Bryobacterales; family Bryobacteraceae; genus Bog-375. The sequence continues at coordinate 6,637 of JBAVYH010000211.1, forward strand.
TGGGAACCGGCGGGAAATCTTGGCCGAGGTGCAGAATCTCGGCGCCGGGAAGATCCTCAGGCATGGCTGCCCTCCTCGACCACCTCGATCAGATAGCCGAACGCGGCGGTTTCGGTGGTTTTAGGATGGATGAAGAAAACCGTTGTGCCGCGCGAGCCCTTGCGCGGCGCTTTGTCGATGATCTTGAATCCCCGTTCCCGCAAGTAGTCGAAGGCCTTCTGAATGCCGGAAACACGCAGCGCAATGTGCGCCAGGCCGCCGCGGCCTCCGTTCTTTTCGATCTGCTTCGCCACCGGCGACTCGGGCGTCAACGGCTCGAGCAGTTGCACCAGGTTGGGACCGTCGCCCACCTGCAGCAGGACCTCGCGAACCTGGTCGGAGCCGAGCACGTCCTCGCGGTGCACTTCGCGGAAGCCGAGCGCTTCATACGCCGCGACGTGCGCTTCCAGCTCGCCGGGCCGGACCGAGACCGCCACATGGTCGAAAAACAGAAAACCGGGTATTTGTTTCAATTCGGGATGCATTCGTTCGAACTCCGCTTACTCCAACTCCTCTTACTCAAATTCAACGACCACCTGTCCGGACTGAACGCTTTCGCCGGCATTGACTTTGACGGCGGCCAGCTTGCCGGATACTGGAGCGGTGATATTGGTTTCCATCTTCATGGCCTCGAGCACCAGCAGCACATCGCCCACCTGGATGCTCTGGCCGGCGTGCGCCATCACCCGCACCACGTTGCCGGAGACCGGACTGCGGCACACCTTCTCTTCGTTCACCGAGCCCGACGGCGCGGGCGGCGCCGCCGGCGGGGCAGCCGGAACGCGCACCGGCGCCGATTCCATCACGTACCCGCGCGGTGGCTGGCTGGGACCGTCCGCTTCAGCGGCTTCCACTTCCACTTGGTACGTTTTCTGATCGATCTTAATGGTTAGCTTCACAAAAAGGTCCTGACTAATGAAGTCTGTGCGAGGCCTGAATCGAGACGCGCCCCTGCTGGGCCCAGGCGGACGAGCTGATGAGGCGGATCTGCCGCACATGCACCCGCACGCCGAAATAGGCGGCCAGGGCGGCGGAAATGGCCAGCAGTTCCTCTTCGCCGATCGGCTCGGGGCCGGCCGGCGCTTCCGCTGCCGCCGGCGCTTTTTGTGGCGGGGCTTCTTGCGCAACTTCGGTGGTGGCTGCAGCCACGGCCACGGCTTCGAGGTGCGCCACCCGCTCCGCCAGCGCGGCCAGTTGCGCGCGGATATCACGTATCAGACTTTCCAGGTCGCTGGTCTTAATCTTGGTCGCCATCTTCGCCCTCTCCCTACAGCGGCATCAAGCCGTGCTTCTTGGGCGGGCGCAGCTCGCGCTTGGTGCCCAGATATTCGAGCGCGCGCGCCACGTGGCGGCGGGTGAGCGCGGGCTCGATGACCGCGTCCACCAGGCGGCGCCCGGCGGCCACGTAGGGATTGGAAAACGCCTCGCGATAACGCGCAATCAACTCCGTGCGGCGCGCGGCCTTGTCCTCGGCTTCCTGAATCTCCTTGCGGAACACGATTTCCGCCGCGCCCTCAGCGCCCATGACGGCCACTTCCGCCGTGGGCCAGGCGAATACGCGGTCCGCGCCCAGGTCTTTGCCGCACATCGCCAGGTAGGCGCCTCCGTACGACTTGCGCAGAATCACCGTGATCTTGGGAACCGTGGCCGCCGAATACGCAAACAGCATCTTGGCGCCGTGGCGAATGATGCCGCCGTGTTCCTGCTTCACTCCCGGCAGAAAACCCGGCACGTCCACGAACGTAAGCAGGGAGATATTAAACGCGTTGCAGAAACGGATGAAGCGCGAAGCTTTGCTGGAAGCGTCGATATCCAGCGCGCCCGCTTTCACCGCCGGTTGGTTGGCGATCACTCCCACCGTGCGGCCGTTCACCCGCGCGAACCCGATGATGATGTTCTGCGCGAAGCCGGACTGCACCTCGAGAAAATCGCCGAAGTCGACCACCGCCAGAATCACCTTGCGAACGTCGTACGCTCTCTTGCCATCCACCGGCACCATTTCTTCGAGCGCTGGGTTGGGATCCACGCTGGCGTCGCCTTCCACCTGCGGCGGATCCTCCATGTTGTTGGCGGGCAGGAAGCTGAGCAGCTTCTGGCAGAGCGCCACCGCGTGCTGATCGTTTTCGGCGATGAAGTGGATCACGCCCGAATTCACCATGTGCGCTTCCGGGCCGCCGAGTTGCTCGGCGGTAACGGTCTCTCCGGTGACCTGCTTGATCACCTGCGGTCCGGTGATGAACATCTGCGCCTGGCGGGTCTGAATGATGAAATCGGTGAGCGCCGGGCTGTAGGCTGCACCGCCCGCGCACGGCCCGCAGATCAGCGAAATCTGCGGCACCGCGCCGGAAAGCATCACGTTGGCGTAGAACACCTTGCCGTAGCCGGACAGCGAGTCGATGCCTTCCTGCACGCGGGCGCCGCCGGAATCGTTGATGAACACGAACGGCGAGCCGGTCTTGAGCGCCTGCTGCATGATTTCGGCGACCTTGATGGAATGCACCTCCCCGGCCGAGCCGCCGGCCACGGTGAAATCCTGGCTGGCGAGGTGCACCAGGCGTCCACCCACCGAGGCGGCGCCAGTCACCACGCCATCGGCCGGCATGACCTTCCCTTCCATGCCGAACATGGTGGCGCGGTGCTCGGCGAACAGGCCATTCTCTTCGAAGCTCGACGGGTCGACCAACGCCTCGATGCGCTCGCGCGCGGTCAGCTTCCCCGACTGGCGGTGCTTCTCCAGCTTGTCCGCCCCGCCGCCCAGCATTACCGCCTCGCGCCGGCGCTTCAACTCTTCGACTTTCTCTTGCATTGTCGTGG
>JBAVYH010000212.1:0-19305 GCA_049698695.1 Bryobacteraceae bacterium
CCACCGCGCCGGCAACGACGGTCTATTCCCCCGAAAACGAACAAGAAAACCCAGCGAAAGGAGCCCGGCACTGCGCCAACCAGATTTCAGCCCTTCAGGCTCATTCTTGGATTAGAAAATGCTGCCATCGGACGACTCCAGGCGATACACTTGTCTGGTGATGAGCAACCCACTTGCGTACCTGCACGACCAGCTTGAAGAGTGGAAGAGCGCGGGCACTTACCAGCGCCTGCGCGTTCTCGAATCGGCCAGCGCGGCGGAATCCCGTTTCGATGGCAAAGACGTCATCAACCTGGCGTCGAACAATTATCTTGGCCTGACGACGCATCCCAAACTGGTGGAGGCGGCGATCGCGGCGGTGAAGCAATATGGCGCGGGCTCGGGCGCGGTGCGGACGATTTCCGGCACCATGTCGCTGCACATGGCGCTGGAAGAGCGCATCGCCCGATTCAAGAACGTCGAGGCGTGCGTGGTCTTTCAATCCGGATTCGCCGCCAACGCGGGCACGGTGTCCGCGATCCTGGGGCCGGACGATCACATCATTTCCGATGAGCTGAACCATGCCAGCATCATTGATGGCTGCCGTCTTTCGCGGGCCAAGATTCACGTTTTTCCGCACAAGGACGTCGCCGCGGCGGAGAGCATTCTGGCTTCGCTCGACGGCGCCGGCGGGAAAAAGCTGCTCATTTCCGACGGCGTCTTCTCGATGGATGGCGACATCGGCCCGCTGCCCGGCCTGGTGGCGGCGGCCGAAAAGCACGGCGCCATCATGATGGTGGATGATGCCCATTCCTCCGGTGTGCTGGGCCGCAACGGCCGCGGTACGATCGATCATTTCGGACTGGATGGGCGGGTGGACATACAGGTAGGAACGCTTTCGAAAGCCATCGGCGTGCTCGGCGGCTACGTCTGCGGCAGCCGCGACTTGATCGAATTCCTGTATCACCGCGCGCGGCCGTTTTTGTTTTCGACCTCGCATCCGCCGGCCGTCGCCGCCGCATGCCTGGCTGCGTTCGACGTGCTGGAACAGGAACCGGAGCGCATCGAGGCGCTCTGGACCAACGCCCGCTACTTCAAGCAGGGTTTGGCGTCGGCGGGTTTCGACACTGGCATCAGCGAGACACCAATCACGCCGGTGATCGTCGGTGAAGCGGCGCTGGCGCACCGATTCTCCCGCGAGTTGTTCGAGGAAGGCGTTTTGGCTACCGGGATCGGTTTCCCCACCGTGGCCAAAGACAAAGCGCGCGTGCGGACGATCGTCGCCTCGACACACACCAGAGCGGACCTGGATCGCGCGCTGGAGATCTTCAAGAAGGCCGGGAAGCGCCTGGAGATACTGTAGGGCTGCCCCCGCGAAATCACCGAAACTTTATGGCCGGGCGGGCGCCCGGCTGCGCCGAGTGACAAATCGGCGCGCAGGTAATCAACCTATCCCACAAAACGCACGACTGAAAAATGGTCGCCTCGTGGGGTGAATTGCCCCACGAAAGGACGGGGCGGCACAATGAAATCAAGGACTTGCGTTGCGTTCGTGGGGCAATTCGCCCCGCGAGGGCGCCTTTCGCGGAGCCGCGCAGATGGCCCCCCTCGATCCGATTATCTCGCCTGGGGTGCTCGCGATGGAGCCGGGGGGCGGGCAGGGTTGAGAGTAAGCCATTGGTCAGTCACGAGTTAAGAAAGATGGGTCGAGCGGTGATTGGCCCTGGGGCCGGTGGATTCATGGGCTGGATCTCGTGTCTTTCGGGGAGGGGCGGGCCGGGAATGCCCGGCCCCTTACACGCGGAGAGACGGGCTGGCGTCCCTACAGGCAACGCGAGGACCGTTCGGCGCATGCGGCGCGATGGTCGTGGTTAGCGCGCACCCGGCCGGACGGTCACCATCACCACGCCGTGGCTCGGCACCTTGGCCGAAAAGCCGCCCTGGTGCGAGCCCAGGTCCTGGTGTGCCCAGAGATCGCGGACCGCGGCGGAGAGCGAATCCGGGTAGCCGATATCGGTCCAAGCCACGCGGATGTTGGTTTCTGAGGCGCCGCGATTGAGCAGCGCCACGGTGCGGCTGCCATCGGCCATCTGCTTGGACCAGATCTCGCTGGTGCCATCGCGCTTCACTTTGCGGCCCTGGTAGCCAAGCGGGTCCTGGTCCACCGCAATCACTTCCTTATTAGTAAGGATGGAGCGGATCTCATCAGTCATGCTGCGGATATCATTGCCTGCCATCAGCGGCGCGGCCATCAGGCACCACATGCTGAAGTGCGCGCGATATTCGGTGGGGGTCATGCCGCCGTTGCCGACCTCGAGCATATCGGGATCATTCCAATGGCCGGGGCCGGAAGCGTCTTCGATGCCGTCCTGGAAGTCGAGGATCTGAACCACGCCATTGCCGCCCCACTTCAGCTTGATGTCCCATTTGTCCTGGATATCGTCGGTGGTACGCCAGAGATTGCCGACATCCTTGGCCCACAGCCACGGCTTCGTCGAGCCCCATTCACAGATGCTGAAAACGATCGGCCGTCCGGACTTGGCGAGAGCGTCGCGCATGAGGGAATAAGACGCGATGGAATTCTGCGTCGAGGTGTTGCACCAGTCGTACTTCAGATAGTCGACGCCCCAAGCGGCGTACTGGCGCGCATCCTGGAACTCATAGCCGCGGCCGCCAGGACGTTTCTGGCAGGTGCCGGTGCCGGCGTCGGAGTAAATGCCGAACTTCAGCCCCTTGGAATGGATATAGTCGGCCAGCGCCTTCATGCCGCCAGGGAACCGCTTGGCGTCGGGCACGATGTTGCCTTCGGCGTCGCGCGAAACCTGCCAGCAATCGTCGATGACGACATATTGATAGCCGGCATCTTTCATGCCCGTGGCGACAATGGCATCGGCGGCTTCGCGGATCAGACTCTCGCTCACATTACAGGCGAATTTGTTCCAACTGTTCCAGCCCATCGGCGGGGTACGAGCCAGGCCGTTATCGAGCGCGAACAGACTGCTGCCGCCGAACGTCAGGATGGTAAGGAAGAATGCTCTTCTCATGTCACTTGGCTCCTTTGAGGAAAACGGGCGGGGCCGTAGCGGGCGAACTCCTGTCGCCCGAGCGTCGACCCGCCCCGGCTACTTATAGTCTCACAGCGCGGGTGCTGGTAGGACGAAGCGAGAAACATGACACGCTCCAAAAACATGCGGGCCCGGCCCCTACGAAAGCCTGCGGGGAGCGTCCACGTGTTTTCGCCTCCGAGGAGCAGACGACACAAGCCGATCGTCTGTCCTACGCCACAGTGGCGCTACAATTCGGGTGTGACGAAGACTCCGTTTCGGTTGGACGGGCGAAAAGCGCTGGTGACGGGCGGGGCAAGCGGGATCGGCGAAGCCACGTGCCGCACGCTGGCGGAGGCGGGCGCGAAGGTGACCATCGCCGACATCGATGGCGACCGCGCGCGGGCCCTGGCCGACGAGCTCGACGGCGCGCGGGCGCTGATTCTCGACATCACCGATGAAGAGGCGGTCGACGCGGGCGTGGGCGCGCTCGAGTCGCTCGATATTCTGGTCAACAATGCCGGCATCGGCCTGGTGGGCGGGATTGAGGAGACCAGCCGGGCGGACTTCGAGAAGCTGCTGCGCGTCAACGTGGAAGGCATGTTTCTGGTGACCAAAGCCGCCATGCCGAAGCTGCTGGAATCGCGGGGGACGATCGTCAACATCGGCTCCGTGGCCGGGCTGATCGGCGTCAAACGGCGGTTCGCTTATTGCGCCACCAAAGGCGCGGTGGTGGCGCTGACGCGCCAGCTAGCGGTGGATTACGCGGGCCGGGTGCGCGTCAACTGCATCTGCCCGGGGACGGTGGAAACGCCCTTCGTGGAAGCGTATCTCGAGAAGTTTCACAAGCACGAGAAGGAAAAGGTGCGGGCGGAGCTGCACGCGCGCCAGCCGGTGGGACGGATGGGGCGGCCGGACGAAATCGCCGCCATGGCGCTGTATCTGTGTTCCGATGAAGCCGCTTTCGTTACCGGCTCGACGCCGACCATCGACGGCGGCTGGACGGCAGCGTAAGGAGAGCCGTGCCTTGCTTGTTGTTGTACGACCGCTCCCTGACGGTCGCGGCTCCGAATTGTTACTGAGCTGCGAACATCAGAAGCTGTGAAAAGAAATGCGGCCGCAAGCGGATCGGTGGGGCAGGCTTCAGCCTGCCAACGCCTGCTCTGGAGTGGGGAATTATGGAAATGGATCGCAGACGTTTCGTGATGACTTCGACCGGCTGGGCGATCGCTGCGCCGGGCGCGGTTTCGGCGTTAGCGGCCGGGCAGACCGGCGCCGGCGCGGCCAAGGCGTATGGATCGGGCCACTTTGGCGAATGGGTAGAAGACGAGTTCGGCCTGCCGGCGTTTCATTACACGTGCGACCAAACCACCGATCCGCGGGCGGTCACTCCGGTAACTCCCGGCATCCTTTCGGCTACCGACCACGTGCACCAGGTGGGCAACGATCGCATCACAGCCATCGTCTCCAACTACGGCCATGTACGCGTCCGCCAGGATGAAGGCGCGCCTAAGTTCTTAAACGACTACGTGCCGGAGATGAGCCAGTTTGCAGGCGCCTTTGGCTACCTCACCGACGGCAACGAAACACTGAGCACGTTGTATCCGCAAAGCGGCGCGAGTTTCGACCGCGTCTTCGGTGCAGGCTATCTGCGAAAGAGAGTCGCACGCGGCAATTACAGTGTCGACCAGGTGATCTGCGCGCCTTTCGGCGACGATCCTGTGCTGCTCTCGCAGGTCACCATCATGAACCACGGCGCGGCTCCGGCCGCTTTGCGATGGATCGAATATTGGGGCGCGTCGATTTATGAATTCTCGTTCCGTCCGCTCGTGGAGCAGATGGGCGGCTTTGGCAGGCCGGTGGATCTGCGCCGCCGCTTCGGCCAGCGGTTTACTCAGCGTTTTCGCGTTCTGGACGGCAACCACGGCTTGACGGAATCGAAGCACTTCCTGGGGCGCGCGCCTGAAGAAGAAGCCGCGTGGCAACGGGCGAAAGCGAACCTGGCGGCGCATCCCAACGCTTTTCTGGGAGCGGTTCCGGAAAGCGTGCCCGAGGCATCCTGGGACGATCTGAACCCTCCGGCTACTTTTCTGATATCGCTCGATGCACCAGCCAGCGGGTTCAGCAGCAACGGTAAGGCGTTTTTCGGATCGGGCGGCGCGGCGAAACCCGACGGCATCGGCCGAGCTTTGGATGGAGATTTGGCGTCGAGCGGTCCGGAAAGCGCCCTGCTGCTCGAGCGGGCCATCAACCTGGCGCCCGGTCAACAGAGTACGATGTATTTCCTCTACGGCTACCTGCCGGCCGGCTTCGACCTGGCCGCGTTGATCGGGAAATACCGATCGTGCGCGGCCACCACCTGGAAAGACTCGAGCGTCGAGTGGAAGAAGAGTGGGATGCGTTTCAGCATCGGCTCCGAGCCGTGGGTGGAGCGCGAGACGATCTGGAATCACTATTGTCTCCGCAGCAGCCTGACTTACGACGATTACTTTCACGAACACATACTCAATCAGAACGGCATTTACCAATACGTGATGGGATTCCAGGGCGCGGCGCGCGACCCGCTGCAGCATTGCCTGCCTTTCCTGTTCAGCGATCCCGAAATCGTTAAGACGGTTCTGCGCTACACGCTGAAAGAAGTTCGTCCGGATGGGTCTATTCCGTACGCTATTGTCGGCCACGGCGCGGTGAGTCCCATGGTGACGGATAACTCGAGCGATATGCCGCTGTGGCTGCTGTGGACCGCCAGCGAATATGTGCTGGCTTCCCGCGACCTCGAGTTCCTCGATCAGGAAGTTCCTACTTTCCCGCTTTACGGACCCACCGCCGGAAAAGCGCAGGTGCGCAAGTTGCTCGAACGGTGTTACCGGCATGAAGTGGATGGCGTGGGCGTGGGTGCGCACGGCTTGATGCGCATGCTGAATGACGATTGGAACGACGGCCTGCTGAGCGTGTGGGCGCAGCGGGCTTTTGCAGAATGCGTCGCGCAAGGCGAGAGCGTACTGAACTCAGCCATGGCGGCCTGGGTCTTCGACTTATACGCACGACTGCTGACTTATGCCGGCGATGCGGAACTGGCGGCACAGGTTCGTAAGAGCGCCGACGCGCAGCGTGCCGCGGCGGCCCAACAGTGGACAGGTAAGTGGCTGCGCCGCGCCTGGCTCGGTCCAACGCTGGGATGGGTGGGAGAAAGCACGCTTTGGCTGGAGCCGCAGCCTTGGGCGCTGCTCGCGGGAGTTACTACGCCCGAGCAGAGCCGCGAGTTAGTACGCGTCATGGACGAGTTACTGCGGCGCCCGTCGCCTATCGGCGCGGTGCAGATGAGTCCGGGGCCCGACGCGCCGAAAGGCGGCGTTTGGGAGCCAGGAACCTCGGTCAGCGGCGGCATCTGGCCTTCGCTCAACCAGACGCTGGTCTGGGCGCTGGCGCGGCACGACCCCGCGATGGCTTGGGACGAATGGAAGAAGAATTCGCTGGCCTGCCACGCCGAAAATTACCCCGGTATCTGGTACGGCGTATTGAGCGGCCCCGACACTTACAACTCCACGCTGAGCAAGCACGCAGGCGAGACCGTCAATAACCTATACCTTCATTACACCGATTTTCCTGTGCTCAACCTGCATTCTCACGCCTGCTCGCTTTATTCGGCGGCCAAGCTGATCGGGCTCGAATTCACGGAAGGCGGCCTCGCGCTGCGGCCCGGCCTGCCGGTGGAATCGTATCGGTTCGAATCGCCGCTGATTGGCGTCATCAAATCGGCCGGCGGTTCCTACGAGGGCTGGTATCAGCCGTCGCAGGCCGGCTCCTGGAAGATCACCGTGTGGCTGCCCAGCGAACAAGCAGCACGACTGACTCACGCTGAAGTCAACGGAGTTCGTGTGACGCCGGCGAAAGCGGCGGATGGGACGCTGGAGCTTGCGGGTAGGAGCGAGGTTGGCAAGGCGCTGCGCTGGCGGCTGCGCTAGCGCGAGCGTAGAATGGGCGTGGAGGACCAGATGAATCTGAACCGGTTGAACTTGCTGACAGCCATCATTTCACTGGTCGCGTCCCTGGTGTGGTTCGCCATTGGGCAGAATGCGGCAGGCCTCATCTGGCTTGCTTGCAGCCTGGTCTGGCTGGCGCTTGCTATCGGCAGGGTACGCCGATCGGTTGAGGAACCTCATCCGATGTCTCGGCTGATACGCAGATTGTCGCGCATGTTGCTCTGGAGCTAGTGTCCCGTCTCTGAGGTTTGTTGACGAGACTCGATAGAGCTATCGCTCTATTACAGGGCCTAAAGGCCGTGTTTTAGGTCCTCTGCCGGCACGGCTGAAGCCGTGCCCTGATACAGGTCCGGACCGGCGACATGGTTGACACTTTGGACCGGCGACATCATTGACACTTTTGGGGCTGTCGAAAGAAGCGTTCGAAGCTGGGGATCAGGAGATACCGGATGCCCTGGAATGCGAGGACAGCCTTGGACACCAGGTTGCGCCCGCGCAAAGCCGGTCCCGGAACCGGACAGCCGGCACGAATTTCAGATAACAAGGGCTGAAGTACTATTGATTTTACTGGGCCACTGCTGGCCTCTGAATTGCCTCAGACCAGCCTCGGGAGAACTGAAAATGGTGCGAGCATTCGCTATCGCCGGCCTTGGCGTTCTGTTGTCCAGTGCGATTTTCGGTCAGGCCGTCAAGAGCGCGCCGGCTTTTGAGGTGGCGTCGGTCAAGGTAAACACTTCCGGGGAGTCCAGGTCTACGGACAACCTTGACAACGGGAGGTTGATGCTTCATAACTACCCGATGCTGGGGATCATTGCCTTTGCCTACTCGATAAGCTTCGACAGGGTCGCGGGTCCGCAGTGGCTCGTAACCGCGCGCTACGACATAGACGCAAAGTTTGCGCCCGGCACGGTCCGAAGCCGCGACGATCTGTCGCTGATGATGCAAAACCTGCTGTCCGAGCGGTTCCACTTGACCATGCACCACGAGCAGAAGCCAATACCGGTTTGGGCGCTGGTGGTGGGTAAGAAGGGGCCGAAGCTCCAGCAGTCCGCCGCCGGGAGCGAGTTCAAGACGACGTGCGGCCGAGAGGGTGCGCAAGTCAACTGCAAGGGCGAAAAGGCGACGATGGCACAACTGGCGGAACAGCTTCCCCACTGGGTGTCACAGCCTTTTTTCGGCGCGCCGGTAGTGGATCAGATCGGCCTCCAGGGCTTCTATGATTTCAGTCTTACCTGGACCCCCACGAACAGGCCCGACGAATCCGTCGAGCCTCCTGCCGTTTCGCTGTTCGATGCCATCCAGGACCAGCTTGGATTGAAGCTGGAACTGCGGAAGGCGCCGGTGGACCGCATTGTCATCGACCACATCGATCGGGTGCCAACCGAGAACTGAGCCCTCGGCGGCGGGGAACGTCACTGCCCCAAGCAAATCCCTTTCCCAGAACCGGACAGCCCGCGCACATTTCAGAGTCTGAGAACCGAAACACTGTTGATAAGATTAAGGTAATACTGGCCTCTGAATTGCGTCTAATTCCCGACTATGTCACCCGCTGAATGGATCCGCGACCTGCGGCTGGCTCTTCGTCTGCTGGCGAAGAATCCGGGCACCACGGCGTTGGCCGTGCTTTCGATTGCTCTGGGGATCGGCTTGACCACTGGCCTGTTTGCCGTGGGCGATGCCGTCTTTTTACGGCCCTTGCCGGTGGAGAAGCCGCAGCAACTGTGGTCGGTGACTTCGCGAGGCGACGACGGCAACTTCATGATGTACGGCTGGCTGGATTACCTCGACATGGCCAAGGCGCTGGAAGGCCAGGCGCAGTTTGTGGCCACGCAGCGCCGCGGCGTTCAGATAGGCGATAGCGAAGACAGCCAATTCGTGATCATCCAGCCGGCTTCGCCGAACTTCTTTCAAGTGCTGGGAGTGAAGGCCGCGCTCGGCCGCGCGTCGCTGGGTGAGGCTGGAGGAAGGCCGGAGACCGTGTTGGGTTACCGCCTGTGGCAAACGCAGTTTTCCAGCGACCCACACATCGTCGGCAAGACCGTGTTACTCAATCACAAGGCATTCCTGGTGGCGGGCGTGATGCCGGAAGCGTTCGCCGGTCTCGAACGGGGCGTTCTGATCGGCGTATGGGTAAGCACGGATGCCTGGTTCTCCACGCTGGGGAATCGGGAGGAAGAGCATTCGCGCGACGGCCAGTTCAACATTTCCGCTCGATTCGGCCCGCCGCTAACCGCGGCTCGCGCCGAGGCGCAGCTCGACGCCGCCATACGCGGTCCGGGAAAACACAAGTCCGCGCCGCACGGCGCCGCGGGAACGACGCTCGAGTGCTTCGTGAAGCCCTGGCTGAAGGATCTGATACTCGGCGGCGGGATGATCGCGGTGTTCGGCTTGGTCCTGTTCGTGGCTTGCGCCAACGTAGCCCAGTTGCGGCTGGCGCAGGGCGAAGCGCGCCGCAAGGAACTGGGCGTACGGATCGCGCTGGGCGGGGGCGGCTGGCGGGTGGCGCGCCAACTGTTGCTGGAGACCGGGCTGCTCGGCCTGGCAGGCGCCGGATTGGGACTGCTGCTGGCACAGCTTCTGGCGGAAAAAGTCACTGCATTCGCTCGCGCGATCAGTCCCTTCATCGAGTTCGGCATTCGGCTGGATTACCGCGTGCTCGCGTATTCGGCCGGCGCGCTCCTGCTGGCGGTTTTGGTTTCGGGCGTTTGGCCGGCGCTCCACGCGGTGCGGCTCAATATCTCGGACGTATTGAAGCAGAGCCAGGGCGTAACTACGCGGCGGCGCGGCTGGCAGCAGAAGACGCTGGTCGTATCGCAGATTGCAGTCAGCGTGGCGCTGTTCGGCATTGCGGTGTTGTTCCTGACCAGCCTTCACCACGCTACCGAGATCCGGCCAGGACTGGATCCGCATAAGAAGGTTTTGGCCCTGATGGTGGCTCCAGCGCTTCACATACCGCCCGCTGCGTGGTGCGACCAGGTGAGCGAGCGGCTGGCTGCGGTGCCGGGCGCGCGCGGGGCCACGTATGCGCGGAGGCTTCCGCTGAGCGGTTCCGGCGGCGGGATGACGGCGCGGGTCGAGATCCCGGGGATGGTGCCGATGGGCGTGCACCTCAACAACGTGGGCGCCAATTACTTCTCCATGATGGGCACGCGCGTGGTGGCCGGGCGAGGCATCGATAGCCAAGATCGCGAAGGCGCGCCGCTAACGGTAGTGGTGTCGCAAACGTTTGCCCGCACCGTATTCGCCAACCGCAACGCGGTCGGCGAGTGGGTTCGGATCGACGGTAAACTGCGCCAGGTTGTCGGGGTAGCCGAGGACGGTCCTTCCAACGACCTGCACGAACAGCTTGAGCCGTTTCTCTATCTTCCCTACGCTCAGTCGGCCGAGGGCGATATCACTTTGCTGGTGGAAACCGCGGGTGACCCGGCGGCGGTCGACCGGGCGGCCCGCGCCGCGATTCACGGTTTCGACCCTGGGGCGCGCGTCTATGATTCGACCACGCTGCAGAAGACCCTGGACAGTGCCCTTTCGCCCGACCGTTTTGTCGCCACCGCGTGCAGCGGGTTGGGATTGAGCGCACTCTTGCTCACAGCCGCGGGTCTGTTCGGCGTGCTGCTCTACGCGGTGAACCGGCGGACGCGCGAATTCGGACTTCGCGTGGCGCTGGGCGCGCGGCCACGCCAGATCGAGCGCCTGGTGATGGGCGAATCGCTGCGGCTGGCCGCGATCGGAGTGCCGATCGGGCTCGCCGGACTGGCGGCGTCGGCGCGGCTGGCGGGTTCGATGTTACTGGGCGTGACGCCGCTCGATCCGCTTTCCTACGTGCTCAGCGCCGCTGCCGCGGTGGGGCTGGCGCTGGTTGCCGCATGGCTCCCCGCGCGACGCGCTACGCGAGTGGATCCCATGGAAGCACTGCGGGCGGAATAAATTATGAAGGCCGGTCGCCAGGCCGCCTATTCGTATCGCAACGCGACTGTCGGATCTATCGACGCCGCGCGGAGCGCCGGGCCGGCACAAGCAGCCAGCGCCGTGACCCCCAGCAGAATCGCTACCACGGCGAATGTCTCGGGGTCAGTGGCCTGGACGTCATAGAGCAGCGCCGCCATCAGCCGCGTCAGCGCCCAGGTTGCCGAAAGCCCGGCCGCGATTCCAGCAGCCGCGATGGGCAAAGCCTCGCGCACCACCATCGCGGCCACCTGGCCGCGGCGCGCGCCGAGAGCGATCCGCACGCCGATTTCGCGCGTACGCTCCGCCACCGAGTAGGCCATGACTCCATAGATTCCGACTACCGCCAGCAGCAGTGCGGACGCGGCGAAGGCCCCCAGCAGAAACAGGTTGAACCGGCGCGGGGCGATCGATTCCGCCAGCGCCTGGTCCAGCGTCTTCACGTCGTACACGGGCTGCGAGGGGTCGATATCGGAGATCAGCTTGCGCATTGCCGGCGCCAAGGCCGCGGGATTGCCGGCCGCACGCACGGCGACTTCCGTGGCGGGGAGCGCCGGTGCCTGCTGGTAGCCCACGAAAACTTCGGGCGGCGCTGCGGCATCGAGCTTGGAGTACTTCACATCGGCCAGAATGCCCACGATGGTCACCGGGTGCGGAATGGAAAGCCGGCGGCCGATCGGATCCATGGCGCCGAAGGCCTGCCGAGCCATGCTCTCGTTCAACAGCGCGCCGGCGGTATCGCTGTCCGTCAACCAGCGGCCTCGCTTGAGCGTCATGCCCAGCGCCTTCAGATAGCCGGGCGACGCGGCGTTCACGCGGATGACGTGCGTCTGGCCGGGAACGAGGTCGGCGGGAAATGCGGGCGCACCATCGAAAAGGAACCAAGTCGAGACGCCCGCCGACTGCACGCCCGGCGCGGCTTCCACCCGCCGCAGCGCCTCGCGTAAATAGGCTTGCAGCGCGGGCTTCTCCCGGTACTGCGGGCCGGTGAAGCGGACCTTCATCACGATCACTTGTTCCGGGGCGAATCCGGGCGCGTGCGCGTTCATCCTCGCGAAGCTCTTCAACATCAGCCCAGCCCCGGTGAGCAGGACGATGGCGAGCGAGAGTTCCACGGCCACCAGCATTCGCCGGGTGCGCTGGCCCGAGAGGCCCGACGAGCTTCGCGTCCCATCCTTGAGCGCGTCATGCAGATTCGCCCGCCATAGGGAAAACGCCGGCCCCGCACCGAAGAGGATTCCGGTGAGAAGGGAGACGCCCAGCGTGAACGCGAGCACGCGGGCATCGATCGCGGCTTCCGCCAGGCGTGGAACCGCGTAGGGCGAGATGCGCACCAGGATGGCGATCGCCCATCGCGCCAGCAACAGCGCCGCGGTGCCGCCGGCCAGGGCCAGGAGGACGCTCTCCGCCAGCAGTTGGCGCATCACGCGCGGTCGTCCGGCGCCCACCGCGGCGCGGATGGCGACTTCCTTGCGGCGGACCGTCGCCCGAGCCAGCAGCAGGTTCGCCACGTTGACGGCAGCAATCAAAAGGACGAACGCGCCGGCGGCCAGCAGCACCATCAAAGCCCGTCGCGCACCGCCGGCGACCTTTTCCTGGAGCGGCTCGATGCGCGCTTTCGTAAATGGCGGGAACCTTCCGCCTGTCCCCGCCAGGTGCTTCTCCAGAGATTCGAGCTCCGCCTGGGCCTGCCCGATTGCGATTCCAGGCTTGAGCGCCGCCACTACTTGTGTGAATTGTGCCATCCGTTCGGCCGGCGGAGGCGGCGAAATGTAAGCCTCTACCGGCTGCGGGTGCGCCGTGGTCCACCACATCGGAAATTGAAAACGGAAGCTGCTGGGAAGCACTCCGGCGATTCGGGCCGAGCGACCGTTTAGGACCACAGGCTGCCCGACGACGCGAGGGTCCGCTCCGAACTGGCGATCGAAAAGATCCCACGAGAGGACGACGCAATCCGGTTCTTCTTCCCCGAACAGGCGGCCCGCGGCTGCACGTGCGCCAGTGATGCGCCAGAAATCGCCGGCGACGTAAACCGCGGTGACATCGGCCGAGCCCTGCCCGGTCCCGGTCACCGCCTGCCGGTAGCCATATGCGGCCATGCCGGCGTAGGACCGCGCCTGCTGCCGCCAATCGGAGAAGTCCTGGAACATCACAATGTCCCGCTGGATGTTCGGGTCGTACTCACCCAGCCAGACCAGGCGCTCAGGGTTCGGGTATGCAAGCGGCTTCAGCAAAACCGTGTCGATGACGCTGAACACGGCCGTGTTCATGCCGATGCCAACGGCCAGGGTGAGCACCGCCACCGCCGCGAAGCGAGGATTGCGGCGCAGCGAGCGGAGACTGTAACCCAGGTCCTGAAGCAGTTGTTCGATCCAGACCCACCTCCAGATGTCGCGCGTCTCTTCCAGGACATGCGTCACGTTGCCGAACTTGCGCAGCGCCGCATGGCGTGCTTCTGCGGGCGTCATGCCGCGCTCGATGTTGTCCTCGGTTTCGCGCGAGATGTGGTCGCGGATGTCGTCCTCCAAGCTATCCAATGCGCGCCGGCGTTTCACTCACCTGCCCTCCACCTCCGCCGGCTTGAGGATGCGGCCGATGGCGCGGGCGAGCTTTTCCCACCTGGTGGTTTCCTCCCGAAGCTGCCTGCGGCCTTTGGCGGTGAGCCGGTAATACTTGGCCCGCCGGCTATTCTCGGAAACGCCCTCTTCCACCGCAATCCAGCCTCGCCGGATGAGGCGATGCAGCGCCGGATAAAGCGACCCCTGCTCCACCTGCAGCACGTCCTCGGAGTTGTGTTCGATGGCCTTGGCGATCGCGTGCCCGTGGGCCCGCCCGAACAGGAGCGTGCGAAGGATGAGCAGATCGAGCGTGCCCTGCAACAGCTCGATACGGCTGTCATCGCTTTTGGTAGACATTCTAGGTGAAGGATAGGCGGATTCCGGTAGAATGTCAAGGGGACGGAGGCGGAATGAGCACACCCGCTTGCTTGCGTGCGCGGCTCCGAACGATGCCGAATCGGTTGGCAGGCGGAAGCGCCTGCCCCACTTCGCTTTACCGCAGCGAGGCGCGGATCTTGTCGCGATACTCGCGGGCTTTGGCGAGAACCTGCGGTTCGTTCAGCGTGAGGATGCCGCCGTCGCGCACGACCGGTTTGCCGTTGACCATCACGTCGCGAACGTCTTCGGCTTTGAGCGTGTAGACCATCTGCGCGATCGGGTCGTATAGAGGAACGGCGTTGGGACGGTCTAGGCGGACTACGATCATGTCGGCGAGCTTGCCGGGTTCGAGCGAGCCGATTTCCTTCTCCATGCCGAGCACGCGCGCGCCGCCGATGGTGGCCATGGAGAGGGCGGTCGCCGCGGTCAGGGCTCGCGGATCGAGTGCGGTGACTTTCTGCAGCTTGGCAGCCAGATCCATTTCCTCGAACATGTTGAAGTCGTTGTTGCTGCCCGCCGGACCATCGGGCCCCAGGCCGACGTCGATGCCCAGTGCCAGCATGCGCACCACCGGCGATACGCCGCTGGCCAGCATCATGTTGCTAGAAGGGCAGTGCGCCACGCCGACATGGCGCGCTTTCAGAATCGCCATATCCGCTTCCGTCACCCAGACACAGTGCGCGGCCACTGTGCGGCCGTTGAAGACGCCGAGATTGTCGAGCGTGCCGACGGGTGTGGTGTGCCGCTTGGCCATCTCGTCGTCGAATTCTTTCTTGGTTTCGGCCACATGAATGACGAGAGGCGCGTGAAAGCGGTTGGCGAGGGCGCGGGCGGCCTTGAGGGTTTCGTCGGAATTCGTGTAAAGCGCGTGCGGCGCCACGGCAGGAACGATCAGCGGGTCACCGGCAAACCGCGTCAGGTAGCGTTCGGTGAAGCGCAGCGCGTCGGTCGGCGTTTTGTTATCGGGGACGGGGAAGCCGATGATGGTTTCGCCGAGCACGCCGCGCATGCCGGCCTCTTTGGCGGCTTCGGCTGCCACGTCCTCGAAATAATACATGTCGGTGAACGTAGTGGTGCCGCCGAGCAGCATCTCGAGACAGCCCAGGCGGGTGCCCCAGCGTACGAAGTCGGGGGTTACGTTCCTGGCTTCGGCGGGGAAGATAAACTTCTCGAGCCAATCCTGCAGTCGAAGGTCGTTGGCGATGCCGCGAAACAGCGACATGGCGGCGTGGGTGTGGGTGTCGATGAGGCCGGGGGCGAGGATGGCGTTCGGGCGGTCCAGGCGCTGCCGCGCCACGAACCGTGCGTCGACGGCGGCGCGCGGACCGATGGCCACGATGCGTGCGCCGCGCACGGCTACGGCGCCGTTTTCGATGACGCGCTGCGACGCATCTTCGGTGATGACATAGCGCGCGCTCCAGATCCAATCGGCCTGTTCGGCGGAGAGCGCGAAGACGAGTAAGAAGAAGCTACAGATACGACGCATCGAAAGGCTTGGGGAAGAGATCGCGCATTTGATAAGTTTCGGTTTTGCCGCGCGGGTTGACCAGCACGATCTCGATGTCGCCGCAGAATTCCCAGAGGATCTGGCGGCAGGCGCCGCAGGGCGGCGTGAGAGAGTCGGTATCGGCGGCCACGGCGACGCGGCGGAATTGGCGAACGCCCTCGGAGATGGCTTTGAACACGGCCACGCGCTCGGCACATACGGTGAGCCCGTAGGTGGCGTTCTCGACGTTGCAGCCGGTGTGGATGCGGCCGGCCGAGTCTTCAATGGCGGCGCCGACCTGGAATTTCGAGTATGGCGCGAAGGCGTGCCGGCGGGCGGCAAGGGCGGCGGCGAGGAGTGGATCGGTCATCGGATTAACGGGCCGGTTGTGCGGGCGTCGCGGCCCGCCCCGGCGCTACACTTCATTCTGGTCCAAACGGGGGAGCACGGCTCGCAAGAACTTCACCAGGGTATCGCGAACCGAAGCGCCGGTTTCGAGCACTTCTTCGTGGTCGATCTTGCGTTTGCCGATATCGGCCGCCATGTTGGTGACGCAGGAAACGGCCAGCACTTTCATTCCCAGGTGGTTGGCGGCGATGACTTCGGCCACGGTGGACATGCCCACCACGTCGGCGCCGATGGCGCGCAGGAAGCGAATCTCGGCGGGGGTTTCGTAGCTGGGCCCTAGCATGCCGGCGTAGACGCCTTCGGGCATGAAGATGCACTGCTCGAGGGCCACGCCCTTGGCGATCTCGCGATACCGGCGCGAGTACGCTTCCGACATGTCGGGAAAGCGGGGGCCGAGCGAATCGTCGTTGGGGCCGGCCAGCGGGTTCGATCCCTGCAGGTTGATGTGGTCCGAGATCAGCACCAGGCAGCCCTGTTCGAGCGAGCCGTTGATGCCGCCGGCGGCGTTGGTGAAAACCAGCGATCGCACGCCGAATGCGTGCAGCACGCGGACCGGGAAGACCACTTGCGCGGGCGAGTATCCTTCGTATAAATGGGCGCGCCCAGCCATGACGGCGACAGGCAGGCCGTCCAATTTGCCGATCACCAGTCTGCCCGCATGGCCGGCGGCGGTGGAGACAGGCCAGCCGGGAATATCGGCGTACGGGATAACGGCGCGGTCGCTCAACTCGTCGGCGAACGCTCCCAGGCCGCTGCCCAGCACGACGCCGATGGCCGGGCGCAGGGCGGTGCGGCGTTCCAGTAAAGATTTGGTTTCCGCAATCATAAAATAATTCCCGCGATACAGGCTGACATGAAGTTGGCCATGGTTCCGGCCGCCACGGCGCGCAGGCCAAGGCGCGCCAAGTCGGACTTCCGGTTCGGCGCCAGCGCGCCAATGCCGCCGATCTGGATGGCGATGGAGCTGAAATTGGCGAAACCGCAGAGGGCGTAAGTGGCGATGACGAAGGAGCGCGGGTCCAGACTCGCCTTCATCGGGCCCAGTTTGAGAAAGGCGACAAACTCATTGAGCACCAGGCGCGTGCCCAGCAGGTTGCCGATGGCGGACGCATCTTTCCAGGGTACGCCCAGCAGGAACGCTACCGGCGCGAATACCACGCCGAAAATCTGTTCCAGCGAAGCCGGCAGCCATCCCATGCCGCGCAGGCCGTGTATGCCGCCGAGCACGCCGTTCACCATGGCGATCAGCGCCAGAAAGGCGATCAGCATGCCGGCCACATTCAGCGCCAGGTGAAGGCCGTCGCCGGCGCCCTGCGCCGCCGCATCGATCACGTTGACGGCGGTCTTTTCCACCTTCAGTTCCACCTTGCCCGCGGTGGCCGGGAAGCCGGTTTCCGGCACCAGCATCTTGGACAACAGGATGGTGGCGGGCGCGGTCATGATGACGGCGGTGAGCAGATGGGTGATGGAGACACCGGCGATCTTCACATACGCCGCCATGACCGAACCGGAGACGTGCGCCATGCCGCAGGTCATGACGGTGAACAGCTCGGATTCGGTGAGTCCGGCGAGAAACGGGCGGATGGTGAGGGGCGCTTCGGTTTGCCCCATGAAAATGCTGGCCGCCACGTTGAGCGATTCGGCGCCGCTGACACCCATCACCTTTTGCATGCCGATGGCCATGCCGCGCACCACCCATTGCATGATGCCGAGGTAATACAGGATGGCGAAGAACGAGGCGATGAAAATAATGATCGGCAGAACCTGAAACGCAAACACCACGCCGAACCCGCCGGTGCTTTTGCCCATCGGGCCGAAGACGAACTCACTGCCGGCCTCGGTATAGCCCAGCATGGCGTTGACGCCGGCGCCGATCGCCTGGAACACCTTGCCGAGATCGGTCTTGAGCACCAGCAGCGCGAAGAGAATCTGCAGGCACAGCCCCCAGATCAAGATTCGCGGTTTGATGGCGCGCCTGTGCTGGGAGAACAGCCACGCCACACCGAGAATGGCCACCAGCCCGAGCAGACCGGTGAAACGGCCCATTTCTATCCGACCACCTCGAGAATCAATTCGCGCTCGTCGGGCCGTTGGGCGGAGATGTGGAAAGCATCCTCCACTTTTTCGGCGGCTTCCTCGACTCGATCTTCCCTTGTGTAATAGAGCCGGCAGAGGATGCTGCCCGCATCCACCTTTTCGCCAGCCTTGACTTCCAGGATGATCCCGACGGCGGGGTCAATAGAATCCTCCTTCTTATCGCGGCCGGCGCCAATCATGTTGGAAGCGATGCCGATATCCTCGGCGTTGATGGCGCTGACATAGCCAGCGCGGGGCGAAGCTATTTCGCGTGCGCCGGTGGCGTTGGGTAGCAGCACAAAGTTGTCCAACGCCTGCGGGTTGCCGCCCTGCGCGGCCACCACTTCCTTGAACTTCTTGTAAGCCGAGCCATCCACCAGGTGGCTTTCGGCGGCCAAGCGCGCCTCTTCCAGCGTGGCCGCTTTCTTGCCGAGGAAGATCATGCGCGAGGCGAGCTCGAGGCACAGCTTGGTCAGGTCGGCCGGGCCGGCGTTCTGCAGCGTCTGCGACGCTTCCATTACTTCCAGGGCGTTGCCTACGGCGTAACCAAGCGGCTGGTTCATGTCGGTAATCAGTGCCTGGACCTTCTTGTCCATGCGGCGGCCGATGCCCACCATGGCTTGCGCCAGGCGGCGCGCATCCACCTGCTTCTTCATGAACGCGCCGCTGCCCACCTTGACATCCAGCACGAGGGCGTCCACGCCCTCGGCGAGTTTCTTCGACATGATCGAAGAGGCAATCAGCGGAACGGATTCCACTGTGCCGGTGACGTCGCGCAGCGCGTACAGCTTGCGGTCGGCGGGCGCGAACTGGTCGGTCTGCCCGATGAAACACAGGCCGAGCTCGGAAAGCTGCTGTTGAAACTCATCGCTCGAAAGGTTGGTGCGGAAGCCGGGAATCGATTCCAGCTTGTCGAGCGTGCCGCCGGTGTGGCCCAGCGCGCGGCCGGAAATCATGGGCACCACCACGCCTGCGGCGGCAGCCAAGGGCGCCACAATCAGGCTGGTCTTGTCACCCACTCCGCCGGTGGAGTGCTTGTCCACTTTGACGCCGGGGATAGCGGAAAGGTCCGCCGTTTCGCCGGATCGTAACATGCATTCGGTCAGGCGGCTGACTTCGCGGTCGGTCATGCCCGAATAGAACACGGCCATGAGAAACGCGGACATCTGGTAGTCCGGTATTGCGCCGGTCGTGTAGCCATCCACCAGAAATTCAATTTCCTCAGGAGCGAGCTCTTCGCCGTCGCGCTTGCGCTGGATCAAGTCAACTGTACGCATTATGAGACACTTAGGCTAGCATCCCAGAGCCATGAAAGTAAAGTTGGAGTCTTGTCTAATGCAGGATGAGCCTGAAGGTGAGCCTGTTTCTAACACAGGATGAGCCTGGAGGAGGGTGTGCGCATGCTGGGGGTTGATCATCAGCATGCAGGATGCAGAGGAATTGAGCCT
>JBAVYH010000213.1:0-27765 GCA_049698695.1 Bryobacteraceae bacterium
CCACCGCGCCGGCAACGACGGTCTATTCCCCCGAAAACGAACAAGAAAACCCAGCGAAAGGAGCCCGGCACTGCGCCAACCAGATTTCAGCCCTTCAGGCTCATTCTTGGATTAGAAAATGCTGCCAGACAGACCTGCAAGCAGCACGCCGGCCAGCCCTATCGCGGGATACGGACTCGCCGTCTTGGGCAACGGCGCCGGCGCAGGCGCAGGCTCCTGGGCGGCGGGCTGCGGCGCGGGCTCGGGAACTGCGGGCGCGGCGGTTTCGGCCACCTCGGTGGGTTGATTTTGCGTTGCCGGGGCTTCGTGCGGCGTCGGCGGCGCAGGCGCTGCGGCCGCTTCCGGCGGCTTCATCGGAGACGGAGCCGGTGCGTTCAGCGAAGCGGTTAACACTTTCAGATGCTGCGGATATGGAAACTCGCGGCCAATGGTGTCGCCAGGATAGTACCAATCGCGTAGCGCCCTGGCAGTTCCCGGCGGCGTCTCCCAGAAAGTGAATGTTGACTTCGGCGCCGGCTCCAGGCGGTAGCTGGGAATTGCGAAGACAGTAGCGATGATATGAGTCTGGTCGCCGTTGAAGATTTGCACTGTAAACCGGTTCGACTGCGAATTGAGAAGCTCGAACACATACTTGCCCGGCTCGAGGACCCGGTCCGTGACCTGCAAGGGCTGATTCACGGTGAGGACCGTTCGCTTATTCCATTCGTCCGCGCGAGCACTGGGCGTCCCCAACACGAGGGCAACCGCAGCGCCACAGATCATGCTGACTAATACCCGAGAATATGTCAGCGATTTTCCCTTCCATATATTCGTGCTTGCTTGCCACACCATAACTCTCACTGGCTCCTTCCTGTTGTTAAGCTCCCTTCCTGACTGAACGTTGATCGGTCCGGGGTTGAAGCCGGTTATGAACCCGGGCCCATCCAGTGCGCGCGAATGACACGCGCAAAATGAAACGGCGCCGGCCAGTATGAACTGTCGCGCTGCCGGACGCCGTTTCCTTGAGCCTTGCCGCCGTCTCTCACTGGCCCTATATCGCGCGCCTTATGCGCAGCAGGCCGTAAAAGCCGACCAGCAGCAAGCCAACCAATCCGATCGTTGGATACAGGCTAGCCGTTTTGGGCAGTGCCGCCGGCGCCGGTGCCGGCTCAGGCGCTTGCGCTGGTGCTGGCTCAGGCGCTGGCGCTGGAGCGGCTTCCGCGACCTGTGCCGGCGGCTGCGGCGCTGGCTCGGCGTTGGCCTGCGGAACCGGGGCCGGCGTTGGAGTCAGAGTTGCCGCCACTGACGCGGGCGTAAGCGTCGGAGTCCACGTGTGCACCTCAGCCAGCATCGTCGGATGCTTCGGATAAGCAAACTCCCGTCCGTAGTTATCGCCAGCATAATACCAATCGCGTAGCGCCCTGGCCGTTCCGGGCGGCGTCTCCCAAAAAGTAAATGCTGCCTTGCCGGTCGGCTCCACTCGATAGGTTGGAACCGCTACGACGGTGTCGATAACACGTGTCTGGTTGGCATTGAAAATCTCCACCGTATCGCGGTCCGTGTACCGGTCGGAATTCCCGCCCACAAGCAGGAACACATACTTGCCGGGTTGGAGAAGCTGGTCCGTGACCTGCATGGGCTGATTCACGGTGATGACGGTTCGCTTGTCGGTTTCGTCCGCTCGGGCGCGGGACGCGCCCAGGACGAGGGCAACCGCGGCTCCGCAGATCGCGGTAACTACAAGCCGCTTGTTTGTTAGTGATGTTACTCTCATGATAATCCTGGATCCTTTCCTGAAACTTCCTCGACTTCTGGCTGGAAGCGACAACAGTACCCAGCCACTCACCAACAGGGCGTCTTAACTGCCCTGTACCAAACCACTGTCCATCAGGGACGAATCCGCTTCAGATCTTGTTGCGCCGTGCGTCCCTCTTGAGTGTCCCCTCATGAAAATTAAGACGCTGAGCGCCGTATCGCGGTTCCCCAATAAGAGGTGCACTATGTGCTGGAGTTCACACTGCAGAAGAGGTGTAAACAAATGCAGAAGAGGTGTAAATAAATTAGGTGTAAATAGTTGATACGTCCAACTTAGGCTGGATAAATGGATAGTGCGTCCTAGCTGCCATAGTACCATCCTCTCAGGGATGTAGTCCGTAACGTATCGCTGCCGGACAGTTAGCGCACGCCGGTTTCGATCTCTCCGTCCCCGTCAAGTTCGGGCGCTGAGGACTAAGTATTAACTTTCACGCGCTACATCCCGATAGATCTCTAGCACCTGGCGGGCTGAGCGCTCCCAACTGAAGCGGGCGGCCTGGACACGGCCGCGGCGGATCAGTTCGGCGCGCAACGGCTCATCGGTGAGCACCTCGCGAATGCCGCGCGCGATGTCGAACACGTTTCCCGGATTTACGAGCATCGCTGCGTCACCCGCCACTTCCGGCAGCGAGCTGACGTTGGAGGTGACTACCGGGGTGCCGCAGGCCATGGCCTCCAGCGGAGGCAGTCCGAAACCTTCATGGCGCGACGGGAAGACGAACGCCGCCGCCGCCTCGTAGAAACAGCGCAACGTCTCGAACGGTACGAAACCCAGGAAGCGCACGGCGTGCTCCATCTTGCTTTTGAGCACGGCCTGCCGCACGGCAGGGTATTGAGAGATGGTGTCGCCGATGATGACCAGGCGCAGGTCGCCATAAACGGGGTGGGCCGCCAATTGCTCGCGCAGTACCGCGAAGGCCTCCACCAGGCGCGGGATGTTCTTGTGATGCCGGATGGCGCCGGCATACAGCAGAAACGGGCGGTCGATCTGGTAACGCTCCATGATGCGGTGGCGCTCTTCTTCGCCCGCCGCCGGATCTCGCCCCAGAAAACCGGGATCCGGCGCGTTGTACACCCGCGTGATGCGGCCCGGGGGGACGCCCAAGAGATTTTCGACATCGCGCTTGGTGGCCTCAGAGACCGCGATCACCCGGCTGGCGCGCGTCAGGCCGCGGCGGAAACGGAAGCGCCGCAGGTACATGCGCGCGGCGGCGGGCCTTTGCTCGTCGTAAAACAGGTTCACCATGTCGTGAATCGTCACCACGTACGGCCGGATCATCAGTAGCGGCACCCGATTCAGCGGAATGTGAACCAGGTCCGGCTTCAGCCGCCGCAGATACAGGGGAAACAGTAAGTGATCCGAGTAAGCGTGATCGTCCCCCGTGTAGACGGCAATGCGGAAGTTATCCGGCAGCGCACCCCATACCCGCACCTCGCCCGGACCCGTGACCACCGTGTAGTGGTTCGCCGTGTCGATCCGGCTGAGGGCGTGTACGAGGCTTCGGATGTAAGTGCCGATGCCAAAGTCCCGCATCCGCCGCCCATCGATGACGATGTCCAGCGCCATGTTTGGAAACTTGCCAGGCCCAAGGGCCTATCCCACTCGCACTGCGCTTTCCGGCAGCACGGCGGAGTTCTCCGCCAGTTTCCGCTTCTTCCACTGGTACAGCGGGAAGCGTGCCGTCAGTGCCTCGACTTTTTGCCGCACGCGCGCGATGGTCTCTTCGTTGTCGATCTGCCCCAGCACTTCCGCGATAAGCCCGCCAACCTCGCGCATCTCGGCCTCGCCGAAGCCGCGCGTGGTCGCCGCCGGCGAGCCCAGCCGGATGCCGCTGGGGTTCATGGGCGGGTTGGTGTCGAACGGAATCGCGTTCTTGTTCACCGTGATGCGCGCGCGGTCCAGCGTCTTTTCCGCCTCTTTGCCGCGCACGCCCTTGGAGAAAACATCTACCAGCATAACGTGCGTGTCCGTGCCCCCGGAGACCAGGCGGAAACCTGCCTCCTGAATGCTTGCGGCCAGCGCCCGCGCGTTGGCCAGCACCCGCTTCTGGTACTCCACAAATTCGGGCTGCATGGCCTCGCGCAGGCAGACCGCCTTGGCGGCTATGACATGCACCAGCGGGCCGCCTTGCACGCCGGGGAAAACCAGCTTGTCGATGGCGGCGGCGAACTTCTGTTTGCACAGGATCATTCCGGCGCGCGGTCCGCGCAGGGTCTTGTGCGTGGTCGAGGTCACAATGTCGGCCCATTGGCACGGGTTGGGATGCAGGCCCGCCGCCACCAGGCCCGCGATGTGCGCCATATCCACCAGCAGTACCGCTTCCACGGCGTCGGCGATCTGGCGGAACCTGGGGAAATCGAGCGTCCGCGGGTATGCGCTCGCCCCCGCGATGATCATCTTCGGCTTGTGCTCGCGCGCCAACCGCTCCACCTCGTCGTAGTCGATGCACTCGTCTTCCTTGCGCACGCTGTAGGGCACCACGTGGTACGTCTTGCCGGAAAAATTGAGCGGGTGGCCGTGTGTCAGGTGGCCGCCGTGCGCCAGGTTGAGACCCATGATCGTGTCGCCGGGCGTCAGCACCGCCGCATACGCCGCCTGGTTGGCCTGCGAGCCGGAGTGCGGCTGCACGTTGGCGTGCTCGGCGCCGAACAATTCCTTGGCGCGGTCGCGGGCCAGGTTTTCGACAATATCGGCGTACTCGCACCCGCCGTAGTAGCGCTTGCCGGGATAGCCTTCGGCGTACTTGTTGGTAAACACGCTGGCCGTGGCCTCGAGCACCGCCTCGGATGTGAAGTTCTCGCTCGCGATCAGTTCGATTTGCGCGTCCTGCCGCTCCACCTCCTGTTGGATCGCTCGATCTACGTCCGGGTCTACCTCGGCCAGGGGCCGCTTCATTCGTTGTGTTGGCGTCATGAGAATCGAAATCCTTTGTTGCGGACCGTCTTCCTTACGGCCGGCCGCTGCCGGGCGACTGTTCCATCTGCGCTATCTTGGCCACGCGGCGCGCGTGGCGGCCGCCGGCAAAATCGGTGTGCAAGAATATGCGCGTCATTTTCCACGCCTGATCCTCGTCCACATATCGGGCACCCAGGGTCAAGACATTGGCATCGTTGTGTTCGCGCGTCAGCCGCACTTCGTCCTCGGAGACGGCCGGCGCAGCGCGCACGCCCGCGATCTTGTTCGCCGCCATGGCCATGCCGATGCCGGTGGAGCAGACCAGCACGCCGCGGTCGGCGCGCCCCGCAGCAACCTCGTGCGCCACCGGCTGCGCGTAATCCGGGTAATCGCACGATTCCGCGTTGGCGGGTCCAAAGTCCGTTACTTCGTGGCCGTCCTCGGCCAGCCTCTGCCGCAGTTTTTCTTTCAAGACAAATCCGGCGTGATCCGCGGCAATGGCGATTTTCATCGGGAAAGACTTCAATTCTACCATGCTAAGATCAGGGTTTACCCCTCTGAAACTATGCTCTGGAGCAAGCTCTTTATCCCTACGCTGCGCGAGCTTCCCGCCGAGGCCGAAGTTGCCAGCCACCAGTTGCTGTTACGCGCCGGATACATCCGCCAGCTCTCCGCCGGCATTTACAGCTTCCTCTTTCTGGCACAGCGGTCGCTGCTGAAAATTCAGAACATCGTGCGCCAGGAAATGGACGCGATGGGGGCGCAGGAGTTTTCCTGCCCGGCCCTGAATCCGGCCGAAGTGTGGCAGGAATCCGGCCGCTGGGACGTGATGGGTGACAACCTGTTCCGCTTCAAGGACCGTTTCGGGCGCGACATGTGCCTGGCCATGACGCACGAGGAAGTGATGACCACCATCGCCCGCGGCGAGCTCCGCAGCTACAAACAGCTTCCCCAGATCTGGTATCAGATCCAGACCAAGTTTCGCGATGAGCCGCGCCCCAAGTCGGGCCTGCTGCGCGTTCGCGAGTTCATGATGAAGGATTCCTACACCTTCGACATGGACCAGGCCGGGCTCGACGCGGCTTACGACAAGCACTACAAGACCTACTGCCGCATCTTCGACCGCTGCGGGCTGGAGTATATGGCCGTCGACGCGCACTCGGGCGCGATGGGCGGCAGCCAGTCGCACGAATTCATGGTGGCGTCGGATGCCGGTGAGGACTTCGTCGCCCGCTGCCCGAAGTGCGGCTATTCCGCCAACCTGGAAAAGGCGGTTTCCGTTCCCGCCCCGCCGGCCGCGCCTGACCCCGCCGGCGACCTGAGCCCGGAAGAGTTCCACACCCCCGGCCGCAAGACCATTGCCGAAGTTGCCGACTTCACCGGCCTGCCCGAGACCTCGCAAATGAAGAGCCTGGTGGTGATGGCCGACGGCAAGCCGGCGCTGATCCTCTTGCGCGGCGACCACCAGTTGAGCGAAACCAAGGCGGGCGCCATCCTCAACGATCCCGAGTTCCGCCCCGCGCATCCCGAGGAAATCCGCCAGTGGTTCGGCGCCGATGCCGGATCGCTCGGCCCTGTGGGCGTGCGCAACATGCCTATTTTCGCCGACCGGGCACTCGCCGGGCGCCGCAATATGATCGCCGGCGCCAACAAGAACGATTACCATCTGCGCCACGTGACGCTGGGCGAAGACTTCCAGGCCGAGCTCTACGATTTGCGGCAGGTGGTGGCGGGTGACGCCTGCGAGCGCTGCGGCAGCGCGCTCACGGTGGTGAAGTGCGTCGAGATCGGGCACATTTTCAAACTCGGCTACAAGTACTCCGAGCCCATGGGACTGCGCGTCCTCAACGCCGACGGCAAGGAAGTCACCCCCATCATGGGTTCCTACGGCATCGGCATCGGGCGCATCCTCAGCGGCGTCATCGAGCTCCATCACGACAAGGACGGCATGGTGCTGCCCCCTTCGATTGCGCCGTTCGAGCTGATCGTCACTCCGGCCAACAACGCCGATCCGGTGCAGATGGAGACCGCGCGCGCGATTTACCAGGAATGCCTGGAGCTGGGCATCGACACCTTGCTCGACGATCGAGACGAGCGGCCCGGCGTGAAATTCAAGGATGCGGATCTGATCGGTGTGCCCTTCCGCGTGGTGGTGGGCAAAAAGCTCGCGCAAGGGCGGGTGGAATTGGTGGAGCGCAAAACCCGCGCCGCCACCGATGTCGCCACGGGCGAAGCCGCCCGCGCGGTTCTCAAACAACTGGGCCGCTGAGTTTCGGCCAGGGGCTGAAGCCCGACTCCCCACTGTGACTCTGCGGCACGGCTCCCCGCGCGCTCGGAAATATGGAAACTCCAGGGCCGGGCATTGCCTGGCTGCGCCGATTGCCAATCGGCACGCAGGTTATCAACCTGCTCCACGTGCCGCTCGAAGAAATTCCCACTGGCGCGCGTGGCGCAGTGCGCGGTTGTATCTTGGATGGAGGGGGCTTCAAGATCGATGACCAAAGACGAGATCATTCTCGCTAACAAGGAATTTCTGTTCCCCGCGGTTTTTCATTACTTCAAAGAGCCGCTGGTTGTGGCGCGGGCCAAAGACCAGTATCTGTGGGACGCCGATGGCAACCAGTACCTGGATTTTTTCGGCGGCATCGTCACCGTGAGCGTCGGTCACTGCAACGCCCAGGTGAACGCCCGGGTGCATCGCCAGCTCGACACTCTGCAACACGTCTCCGCGGCGTTCGCCAATGAGCCGCAGGCCACGCTGGCCAAGAAGATCGCCTCGATTACGCCCGGCCGCCGGCTCACTAAATCGTTCTTCACTAACAGCGGAACGGAGGCCAACGAGACCGCTATCCTGGCCGCGCGCTGTTACACCAGCAGCACCGAAATCGTGGCCTTGCGCCACTCGTATCACGGTCGCTCCGCCATGACCATGTCGCTCACCGGCGTCGGTTCCTGGCGGCTCGGCCCTGCTTCGGCCGGCGTCGTGCACGCGCACAACGCTTATTGTTACCGCTGCCCGTTCGGCCTCACCTATCCCAACTGCGAGGTGCGTTGCGCCTCGGATATGGAGGAGCTGATTCGCAGTTCCACCGGCGGGCGCGTCGCCGGCTTCATCGCCGAGCCCATACAAGGCGTCGGTGGATTCATCACGCCGCCGAAGGAGTACTTCCAGATCGTCGAGCGCATCATCCGCAATCACGGCGGCATTTTCATCAGCGACGAAGTGCAGACCGCATGGGGACGCACCGGCGGCAAGTGGTTCGGCATTGAACAATACGGCGTCACGCCGGACATCATCACTAGCGCCAAGGGCTTGGCCAACGGCAGCCCCATCGGCGTCACCGTTGCCAAACCCGAGGTGGCCGATGCGTTCAAAGGCCTCACCATTTCCACTTTTGGCGGCAACCCGGTCACCACCACCGCAGCCAACGCGGTGCTCGATTACATCGAAGAGCATAACCTGCTCGCCAATTGCGCCTCCACCGGCGCCTACCTGCGCGCCGGCCTGGAGGACTTGAAGGCCAAGCACGAGCTGATCGGCGATGTTCGCGGCATGGGCCTGCTGCAGGCCCTCGAGCTGGTGACCGACCGGCAGGCGAAGACGCCTGCGGCCGCCGAAACCGCTCAGGTCCTGGAGGCTGCGCGGGAAAACCGCCTCATCATCGGCAAGGGCGGCATGTATGGCAATGTGCTCCGCATTTCGCCGCCCATGAACGTGGGCCGCGCGGACGTGGATCAGTTCCTGCAATTATTGGACCGCAGCCTGGCCATGTGCGAGGCCGCGGTAGGCCGAGGAGCCCGGTGAAATCGACTGCTCAGGGCGCGCGCGGCGTAAGTTCCAGGGGGAGCCAGGCCCGCCATAGGGGGTGATTCGCGGTAGCTCATAAGGGCTAGTCTCCGGGGTTGTTTCAACTGGTAACATGATGTTTGCGAATTCGCTTTGAGCTTTTGCCGGCCAGGGCTTGCGCCATCCTGGCTGCCTCGGTAAATCAAGTTTGCGACACATCCGGAGCAACCTCTTTTCACTCGCAGGCATCTCATTGTAAAGATTGTGCGTAGAATGGAAGGATTGAGATAGAGAATGAACATCGCGGTTCTAGGTGGTGACGGCTACTGTGGTTGGGCAACAGCTCTTTATCTGTCCCGGCAGGGCCATTCAGTGGCAATTGTCGATAACTTCCTTCGCCGGCAGTGGGACCGGGACCTGGAAGTCGAAACGCTCACTCCCATCCGTACCCTGGCCGAGCGCGTCGAAGCGTGGCAGCGGCTCACCGGCAATCGTATCGAAGTCCTCGAGGGCGATGTCACCGATTACGAGTTTCTTTCCGCCGCCGTACGCAGGTTCCAGCCGGAAGCGATGGTGCACTTTGCCGAACAGCGTTCCGCGCCGTATTCGATGATTGACCGCGAGCATGCCGTCTTCACCCAGTCGAACAACGTGCTGGGCACGCTCAATGTGCTGTTCGCGATTAAGGAGTTCCAGCCTGAATGCCACCTGGTGAAACTGGGCACCATGGGGGAGTACGGCACGCCCAATATCGATATCGAAGAGGGCTACATCGCCATTGAGCACAACGGCCGCAAAGATGTTCTGCCGTTTCCCAAACAGGCAGGCTCCTTCTATCATCTGTCGAAGGTGCACGACAGCCACAATATGCTGTTCACCTGCCGCATCTGGGGGCTGCGAGCCACCGACCTCAACCAGGGCGTGGTTTACGGAACCGTGACCGACGAGACGGCGCTGGACGAAGCGCTCATCAACCGCTTCGATTACGACGAAGTATTCGGCACTGTGCTGAACCGTTTCTGCGTGCAGGCGGCCGCCGGTTACCCGCTGACGGTCTACGGCAAGGGCGGGCAAACCCGCGGCTACCTGGACATCCGCGATACCGTCCGCTGCGTCGAGCTGGCGTGCCTCAACCCCGCGGCCAAGGGCGAATGCCGCGTGTTTAATCAATTCACCGAGCAGTTCACCGTGCTGGATTTGGCCCGCATGGTGCAGGCGGCCGGGCGGAAGCTGTCGCTCATGGTCGATATCCAGCACCTGCCGGACCCGCGCGTCGAGGCCGAACAGCATTATTACAATGCCCGGCACTCCAAATTGGCCGATCTCGGCCTCCAGCCGCACCTGCTTTCCGAATCGTTGCTCGATTCGCTGATGAACATCGCCATCCGCTACCGTGACAGCATTGACGAATCGGTTTTCCTGCCGCGAGTCAACTGGCGCGAGCCGGTCAACCGCCGCCAGCGGGACAAGGATAAGTTGCTGATGACCGCCGGCGTGTTGGAACCGTAGGGAGCCTTCCGGCATCCGTTCATAGGACCTGCGGCGCCACAGCCACAAGTTGCTGGAACTCGGGCATCTGGCGCAGCGTGGCATCCCGGCGCCTACAAATTGTCCCTCGGCCACATGGAGGACCTCACCCTTTCTTCGCTCGCCTATCTGCGATTGTCTTCTTTCACGCGGCGCGCTTGGCCATGGTGGCTTTCGATCCCTACCTCTCCTCGCGCGCGCCGGTGCTAGAATGCAACGGTGGGGAAGCACGTCTGGGGGGGATATGAACCTGTTTCGCACCGCATGGGGATGGCTGCGGCGGCAAGTTGTGAAGGATGTTCCGGCGGAGGATGCTATTTGTGAGTTCGACTGCCGGAAATCGCAATGTTACGAGGGCGAGTGGGAGACCTGTGAGCGGCGTCTGCAAAGGGCCGCTGGGGAATTGATGCCGGCGCCAAAGCCGGCTTCGGACCAGACTTGCCGAACCTTCACTGGGAGCGCCTGACCTCCTTGGGTAACGCGGGCCAGGTCGTCAGAATTGTTAACGGGTGGGTTAGCCGGAGAATCTGCCGTTACCTTTTCGTCTCCTCCTGCGTCCAATCAAGACCATGTCGCTACTGTCTCGCACATTGCTACCCTTCGTTCTGGCTGGAGCTCTGTTCGCCCAATATCCGGGATTGACGCTCCCGCCCAGTGGAAACAACCAGAAAGCTTCGGTGACCCAGTATATCGGCCCGGTTCGAGTCATGATCGATTACTCGAGCCCCGCCGTCCATGGGCCCAGTGGCAAGCAGGACCGCCGCGGCCAGATCTGGGGCAAATTGGTGCCCTATGGCCTCTCGACCTCCACTTTCGGCAACGGCAAGCCCGATCCCTGGCGAGCCGGCGCCAACGAAAATACCGTCTTTGCGGTCTCCGACGACGTGACCATTGAGGGCCAGCCCTTGCCGGCGGGCCGCTATGGATTGCACATGATCCCCGGCGAAGATACCTGGACCCTGATCTTCTCCAAGGATTCAGGAGCCTGGGGCAGTTTCTTTTATGATCCCTCCCACGACGCACTTCGGGTCACGGTAAAGCCCCATAAGAACGACTACCGCGAGTGGTTGACTTATGACTTCACCGTTCGCCGTCCCGAGGAGGCTACCGTCGAGTTGCAGTGGGAAGACCTCGCCGTGCCGTGGACCATCAAGGTGCCGAACATATCCGACATCTACATCTCCCGCCTGCGCGAGGAACTGACAAGCGTACCGGGATTCGGCTACCAGGGCTACCTGGCCGCCGCCGACTACTGTGTGCAAGCGGGCAAGGACCTCGATCAGGCGCTGCAGTGGGCCGATGCGGCTATCAGCATGCCCTTCATTGGCCAGGAGAATTTCAATACCCTCAGCGCGAAAGCCCAGATCCTGACCAAGCTGGGCCGCGAGGCGGAGGCGAAGCCCATCATGCAGGCTGCCATGCACTCCCCCACGGCCACGCCGTTCGATATCCACCAGTACGGCCGCCAACTCTTGAGCGAAAAGAAAGTCGACGAGGCCATGCAAGTATTCCAATACAACGCCGAGCGCAATGGCGACGCCTGGCCGGTGCACGTCGGCCTGGCTCGCGGCTACGCTGCGATGGGCGACGCCAAGCAGGCGCTGGAACAAGCCAGGAAGGCATTGCCGCAAGCCCCGGACGACCTGAACCGCAAGAGCCTCGAAGCCATGATCGACGCTCTGAGCAAGGGCAACACCTCGATCAATTAGTCAGGTGAGGCAGGCCCCCGGCCTACCAACGCCCACTTGCGGGCGCATTTTCTTACAGCGCCGCTCGTGCGCACGCCGTAGGAGCCGGGCATGCCTGGGCACGCCCGGCTTTCCATGCAGCACGACATTCCGCTCCCGCATTACGCACTACAATAGCTTGTTCATGTCCGTTCCCGGTTCATCCAGAGCTGTCGCGCGGGGCTATGTCTGGTATCGCGACCTGAGTGGCTACCAGTGGTTCGTGGTCGCGGTGGCCGCGGTCGGCTGGATGTTCGACACCATGGCGCAGCAGCTCTTCAACCTGGCGCGTGTGCCGGCGCTGCGCGACCTGATGGGCGCGTCGGCGGCGCCGGGAGCGGTGGCGCAGCAGGCGGGCATATCGACCATGGTCTTCATGATCGGCTGGGGCCTTGGCGGCGTGCTGTTCGGCATCCTGGGCGACCGGCTGGGCCGGGCCAAAACCATGATGCTGACCATCCTCGCCTACACCATATTCACCGGCATGAGCCTGCTTTCCACCAGCGTCTGGGATTTCAATGTCTATCGCTTCCTTTGCGGGCTGGGTGTTGGCGGGCAGTTCGCGGTGGGCGTGGCCTTGGTGGCGGAGGTGGTCCCGGAGCGCGCCCGGCCGTACGCGCTCGGCATGGTGCAGGCGTTTTCGGCGATAGGCAACATGGTGGCCGCAACCACGGTGATCGTTTTGGGGCAAGCGCAGCAGGCCGGGATCGTCGCGCACGCCTGGCGATGGGAATTTCTGGCTGGCGCCGCCCCGGCGCCTCTGGCGCTGGTGGTGTTCAAGAAGCTGCGCGAGCCGGACCAGTGGCTGAAAGCGAAAGCCGAAAAAAAGCGCATGGGTTCGTTCGCAGAACTGCTCGGCAACCCACGCTGGCGGCGCAATTCGATCGTCGGTTTGCTGCTGGCGTTTTCGGGTGTGGTTGGCCTGTGGGGCATCGGCTTCTTCAGCTATGACCTGTTCCGCCCGGTTCTCGAACGAAGCTTCCGCGCGCAGGGACTCGCCGGCGCGGCGCTGGCCGGCAAAACCACCATGTGGCTCGGCGTGACCTCGCTGCTGCAGAACGCCGGCTCTTTTTTCGGCGTCCACGCTTTCACCTGGCTGACGCAGCGCACCAACCGCCGGACCGCGTTCGCCATCAGCTTCCTGGCCGCCCTCGGCATGACGGCCTTCACCTTTTGGAAACTGAATACCATCGGCCAGATGCTCTGGATGGTGCCGGCGATGGGCTTCACCCAGCTCGCGCTGTTCGGCGGCTATGCGATTTATCTGCCGGAACTGTTCCCCACGCGCTTGCGCAGCACCGGCACCAGCTTCTGCTATAACGTCGGCCGCATCGTGGCTGCCGCAGGACCGCTGACCCTGGGCCTGCTCACCAGCAGCGTGTTTCATGGCCCGGACGCCATGCGCTACGCCGGCATGACGATGTGCTCAGTCTTCCTGGTCGGCCTGTTCGCGCTGCCGTTCGCGCCGGAGACGAAGGGGCAGCCGCTGCCGGAATAGGGGTTTGGCAGGCATGCTTTAGCTTGCCCTGGTGCTACTCCGCCATGATGTATGATTTGCTAAACGGCACGACGCCGCACTCAGAAAGGGAGCTTCCCATGGACCCTGCGCCGACCGCCGTTGCTCCGGTAATGCGATTCATCGACGTCGCGGACACGGCCCGGAGCACCGTTTTCTACCGCGACATTCTCGGCTTCGAGATTCGCGACCAGGCGGGGCTGATCGAAGCGGTGCAGGGTCCGGCTCGCATCCAGTTCGCCAGGCCAGACCAGCCGCCGAGATCCGCCATCCTCTTCTTCGAGACCGGCGACGTTGAAGCGATGCACGCTGCCATCCTCGCCCGCGGTGGCACGCCGTCGTCGCCGGAGAAGGTCAACTGGATCAAGATGCGTATGTTCGAGATCCGCGACCCGGACGGGAACGTGCTTTGGTTCGGCCAATCCTATGACAAGCCGGACAGGCACGAGCCGCAGCCCATGATGCAGAAGGCTTTGCCGGAACTGCCGGTCGACGACGTGGCCGTGGCCGTCGCCTATTACCGTGATGTGCTCGGTTTCCGCATCAACTACCAGCAGCACGACCTCGGCGTCATGGACCGCGACGAGATCACCGTGCTGCTAATCGCTCGCACCGAGCGCCACACGGGCATCGGCTCCGCCTATGTCTATGTCGAAAATGCGGACGCACTCTACGCGGAGTTGCGGGCCAAGGGCGCCAACCTTCAGGGCGAGCCGGTAAGCTACCCCTGGGGCCTGCGCGACTTCGAGGTGCTGGACCTCGCTCGAAACCGGCTCAGGTTCGGCCAGCCGTTTGAATAAAGAACCGCCGGCTATCCGAAAAGTGCGCCTCTGTTGCCATTGGTGAATCAACTATTTTCAGCGGCGATACTCGTCAACGATTCTTGTTAGACTCCGAATCAGAGAAGTAGTCGAACCATGCGATGGCTTGCGATCGTGCTTCTCGCCGCCGTGACAGCTTTCGCGGCTGACGACCCATGGACGAAGGTCCAGAACCTGAAAAGCGGAACCGAACTGCGCATCTTCAAGAAAGGCGGCATGCATCCGATCCTGGCCAAAATGGAGGAGGCCAACCCGGATTCGCTGATCATCGTGGTGAAGAACGAGGAATTGGCGATCCCCAGGGATCAGATCGACCGCATCGATTACCGCCCCGTGAAGACCGACGGCCGGGTCACCAAGGAGACACACGACAAGGTCGAGGGCCCGGATGCCAATACCGCCGCCGAATCCCCCAATAACGTGCCGGGCCAGTCCACCAGCACCACCACCAGCTACGTGTTCGGTTCCAAACCGGACTTTGAAACGATCTACCGCCGCCCGCCGCCGCCGAAGAAGTAGAAACGAGCGGTTTAGCGGCGGATAGTCGCTTACGAGCCGCTCCGTGACGACCGCAGGGACCGGTCCGGCCACGATCAGTGGGACGGCCTCGCCGTCGGCTTTGTGATCACCGCTACCTCGCCGCAGTTTCCTGGCTGAACACGCACTGCTATTTGCCGCTGCGCTTGAGCCACAGAGCGGAGACGTGGACTCGGGCCGCGAATTCCTTGCCGTGGCTGGTTCCGCTTTCGGTCGCCGTGTAAACGATAAGGCCGGAGTCCGCCGAAAGCGGCACAAACCTTACGTCAGCCATGGTGTATTCATGCAGCCGGAATTCGGCCGTATGCTCGATCACTTCCGCTTTGCTGGCGGGGCCGTGGGAATCCACGAAGATGGCGTCATCCGCGGTGGAAGCGGCGAACGCCGCCAGGTCGCCGGTCTTCAGCGCATCGAGGCCCCCCCGTTCCTGAGCGACCACCTGCTCCCGCAGCGAATCGCCCGGAGAATTGGCGTCTGCTCGCGGCACCGGCTGCTGCGTTTGAGCGGATGCCAGTGCCACCCCCAATAAGAGCAGCGAAACGCCTCGCGAGATTCCCATATTTCTCATCGCAACCTCCCCGAGTTCAGCCCTCTTGCCCGTATACGATTTGATCAATGGACCGCCAAGAACGACGGTCGCCAGTTTCCACAAACCCGTCAAATCGCATCCAGCGGCCTTCGCCTGGCGGGACAAGCCGGGCAGTCCCCGCCTTGCGGCAGTCCGCCTAGGATCCGGTTTTCGTCTTCGCCGAAGAGCGCTTGTGTTCCTCGCGGCTGGCCTTGATCCGAGTCATGCTGTGACAACCTTCGATTCATGGTAACGCGGCGGAAAGCGCGGCCGGTCCCCGCTCCCTGGCTGCTACACTCGAACAGATGGCTGTCGGCGCGGCGGACGGGGTGAACCTCAATCGGTTGACCGATCATCGCGGGGTGAAGGAGTGCCTGCAGTGGTTCACGCGCGAGAAGCAGTGGATCAATGAAAAGCACCTCGAGCTGTGCCGCGTGCCGGCGCCTACCTTTCAGGAGGCTGAGCGGGCGGCCTGGTTTCTCGATCAATTCCGCGCGCTCGGTTGGGAGGCCTCCATCGACCGCGCAGGCAACGTCATCGCTGCCGCCGGCGATGGGCCCTACGTGGCGCTCACCGCGCACCTGGACACGGTGATCCCGCCTCGCTCGAAGGACGAAATCGAGGTGGATGCCGACGGCCGCTTCCGGGGCCCCGGCGTCTGCGACAACGGCGCCGGACTGGCCTCGCTGCTCGGCTTCGCCCGCGCCTGGAAGGCGGGCTCGCGCCTGCCCGAATTCGCCCTCAGCCCGCTGGTGGTGGCCAACGTTGGCGAGGAAGGCGAAGGCAATCTGCTCGGCATGCGCTATCTGTGCAAGCAATCGGGCCTGGCCGGGCGCATCGCGGCATTCATCGTGGCCGACGGTGCCAACACCGATCACATCACCAGCCGCGCGCTGGGCAGCCGGCGCTTCGAGGCCGTGTTCAACGGCCCGGGCGGCCATAGCTGGAGCGATTTCGGCGTCGGCAATCCGCTGCATGCGCTGTGCCGCGCCGTAACCTTGTTCGCCGATACCGAGCTCGAAGGCTCTCCCAAATCGGCCATCAATGTGGGCATGATCGAAGGCGGCGCGGGCGTGAATGCGATCGCGCAGACGGCGCGCGCCAAAATCGACATTCGCTCGGAAAGCAACCAAAAGATGGACGAGTTGGTGACGGCGCTGGAGCAGGCGGTCGAACGCGCCCGGGAAACCGAGAATCAGCGCGCCACCGGCGGCCAGGTTACCTCGCGCCTCAAGGAGATCGGCTCGCGCCCGGCTGCGGCGCTGGCCGACGATGCTCCTATCCTCAAATACATTCGGGCCGTGGACGCGCACCTCGGCATTCGGTCCCGTCTCGATTGCGCTTCCACCGACGCCAATATTCCCCTGTCGCTCGGCACGCCGGCCATCGCCATCGGCGCCGGCGGCGCCGGCGGCGGAGCCCACACCTCGCAAGAATGGTTCCGGCCCGAGGGGCGGGATCTCGGCTTGAAGCGCATCTTCTTGCTGATGCTGCTGTTGCTTGGGCCCCAACTGCCCGACCTGGGGAGCAATGGCCGGTGAGCCGGGAGCGTGCCGCTGAGGCCATGCTGTTCTGGAACACGCTGGTTTGGGGCGCCACTTTCGTCCTCGTCAAATCGGCGCTGGCCGGCATCTCTCCGCTCTATTTCCTCGCCCTGCGCTTCTCCTTGGCGACAGTCGCCCTGCTGCTGCTCTTCCGCGGAACCGGCAAAGGCCCGCGCGGCTGGAAATCGGTCGGCGCGGGCGTGCTGATCGGCAGTTTCCTGTTTGCCGGCTACCTCACGCAGACGCTCGGTCTGCGGCTCACCAGCGCACCCAAATCGGCGTTCATCACCGGGCTGGCCTCGGTCCTGGTGCCGGTACTGGCCGCGGTGGTCTATAAGTCCAGGCCCCAGGCTTCTGAGGTCGCCGGCTTGCTGGTCGCCACCGCGGGGATGGGGCTGATGACCCTTCATGGCAGCATCGGCACCATCAGCCGCGGCGACCTGCTGACGCTCTTGTGCGCTTTCGGCTTCGCCGCGCACATCGTCACCCAGGGTCACTACGCAGACCGGGTCAGCTTTGAGTCGCTCTCGGTGACCCAGGTCGCGACCTCCGCCGTCTGGTCCTGGTCGCTGTTGTGGCTGATGGAGAAGCCGCACGTGGAGTGGCGCGCGCCGGTGGTCTGCGCGATACTAGTGACAGGATTGTTGGCCACGGCGCTGGCGTTTACCATCCAGGCGTGGGCTCAGCGGTATACTACTTCTACCCGTACGGCACTGATTTACATGCTGGAGCCGGTGGTGGCCTGGACGACCTCGTATTTCCTGACGGGGGAGGGCCTCTCCGGGCGAGCCGCCGCGGGCGCGTGCTTGATCCTGGGAGGAGTGGTGCTGGTGGAGGTGAAACCATGGGCCCCGGGGCCACATCCATCGTAGTTGAATCAATCGGCCAACCGGCCCATTTTGGGCCCGGCTGGCATGAAGTGCAGGAGTAGGACATCCCATGAAATTCATCGACAGGTTACGAACCGAGAAGCTGCTTTCGTTCACTCTGATTGTGTTCACGCTGGCAATCGGCGTCGTCATCGGTACGCTCATCAGCACCGGAGTGAATGCCGCTCGCCCCAATGAGGGCAATTTTGCGCCGGATGCGACGCCGCTGACCATCCCGAATCAGGTTGAGTTGCCCTCCCAGTTCACCTCGATCGCCAAGCAGGTCGAGCCTTCGGTAGTGAACATCTCGACCACTTACCTGCCGAAAATCACCCAGACCCCCAACCGGCGCCGCCAAGCGCAGCCGGACGAAGGCGACCAGGGTGAGGGCGATGGCGGCATGAATGACTTTCTCTACCGCTTCTTCGGCAATCCGTTCGGTGAAGGTGGCCCGAACATGGGAGCCCGCCGCAGCGAGGCGTTGGGCTCCGGCGTGGTGGTGGACCGGGCCGGCTACATCCTGACCAACAACCACGTGGTCGACAAGGCCGACCGCATCCAGGTGAAGTTTCACGGCGACCTGACCGAATATGAGGCCAAGCTGATCGGCGTGGACCCGCAAACCGACCTGGCGGTGATCAAGGTGACCGGCAAGAGCGGCCTCGAACCGGCGCGGATCGGCAACTCCGATGGCGTGCAGGTAGGCGATTGGGCGATGGCCATCGGCTCCCCCTTCAATTACCAGGAGACGGTGACCGCCGGCATCATCAGCGCCAAGGACCGCGACGTGGATACCAGCATGCAGTTCCAGCATTTCCTGCAGACCGACGCCGCCATCAACCCGGGCAACAGCGGCGGTCCGCTGTTGAACATGCGCGGCGAGGTGATCGGCATCAACACCGCCATCGCTTCGCGCTCTGGCGCGTATGAAGGCATCGGCTTCGCGTTGCCCATCAACACCGCGGTGATGGTGTATAACGCCATCATCAAGTACGGCAAAGTGACCCGCGGCGGCATCGGCATCTCCTTCAGCCCGTCGGACGATCCGCAAACGCCGGCGCACCTCAAAGCCAGCGGCGTCAGCGAGGGAGTGTTTGTGCAGTCGGTGGCCCCGGGCGGGCCGTCGGATAAGGCGGGCATCAAGGGTGGCGACGTCGTGGTCGCCCTCAACGGCAAGCCGATTCGCGACGGCAATCAACTGGTGAACATCGTGACCGCCACGCCTATCGGCAGTTCCATCGACGTGACCATCGTGCGCGAAGGCAAACGGCAGGACTACAAAGTCGAGGTGGCCGACCTGGCGCGCCTCTTCCCCGAGCGGTTCGGTAATGGCGCCGAGACCGCGCCGGCACAGCCGGAAGCCACTTCGGTGAGCTTCGGCATGTCGATCAAGACGCTGACCGATAAGCAGATTGAGAACCTCGGCATCAAGGAAAAGGGTGGCGTGCAAGTGGTCGAGGTCGAACCCAATTCGTTTGCCGAGGACATCGGGCTGCAGCGCGGCGACGTGATCATCGCCATCGGCTCGCACCCCATCGCCAGCACCGAGGACGTCAAGAAGGTGCAATCCATGCTGAAACCGGGCGACGCTGTCCAATTCCGCATCCTGCACCGCGCCGGTGGTCCAAACTCGACCGAATGGACCTCCGGTTTCCTTGCCGGATTCCTCCCGGCCAAGTAGGGCAGCCAGCACACGCTCCCTATGCAGTCGCGGCTCTGATTGCGAATCCGAGCCGCGACCCTGAGGGAGCGTTTGCTACCCCCCACCGAACATTCCCGCCCACCCGCCGAAGTGCAGCCCTCCGGACCGCGGTTCGCTGTTAGAATTGAAGAATCAGCTATGGGCAGGATTTTGTGTGCCGTCGTGGCGGTTATAGCCTGTGCCGCCGCGGCGCCGGTGCAACAGCCATCTAAAAAGCCGGCGGCGGTCGCAGGCAAACCTGCGGTGAAATCGACCGCGAAGCCGGCCGGGAAGGTCGCGGGCAAATCCGCTTCCAAGCGCCCGGCCACCGCCAATGCGGCGCATCAGCACGCTGCGGGCAGCGTGGCCCATAAGGCGACGGGCGCCCAACCGAAAGCCGGCGTGGCAAGCCGCGGTCATGCCAAGGCGGGGGCTCATGGATACGGCTCCGCGAGGCGCGGCAGGAGGGCCCGGGTAGCGCCCCGCCGGCCGCGGCAAATGGTTCCAGCCCCGGAAAGATACAAGGAGATTCAGCAGGCCCTGGTGTCCAAGGGCTATCTGAAGCCCGAAGAGGCAAGCGGGGTGTGGGATCAGAATAGTAGCGACGCCCTCAAACGCTTTCAGACCGATCAGAAACTGCAAGGTACCGGCAAGATCGATTCGCTTTCGCTGATTGCAT
This sequence comes from Bryobacteraceae bacterium, assembly GCA_049698695.1. Taxonomy (GTDB): domain Bacteria; phylum Acidobacteriota; class Terriglobia; order Bryobacterales; family Bryobacteraceae; genus Bog-375. The sequence goes on from JBAVYH010000213.1 coordinate 19,947, forward strand.
TAGGCCTCGGTCCCAAACACGATGCCGCCGAAGCCAAACCGGCGCCAACCCTGGTGCCTGACCAAAACTCCCCCCAAAGCCGCTAAGAGCAACGCTCTGTCGCCTCGCCTAAGCGCGTTTGGTTCGGCCCAACTGCGACTTGTGGGGCCGGGCAGTGCCCGGCCCGGCTTGGCATCCACCCCAGAGCCTGGCTCCGAAATGCGTAACCGTCCTCTTGAAAGCACCCACCGGGCCAGCTAGCCCCAAAGCGCTCATCCATCCATATCATGTTGAATCTACGTTGGTTGCCAATGCTGAGACTCTTTTCCCTTGACAATCTATCTAACTCAGACGAATAATTGAATCATTCGAATGAGTGAAACGCGGCTCAAGATTCTGGACACTGCAGAGCAGTTGTTCGGCGAGGAGGGCTACAAAGCCGTTTCCTTACGTCGCATTACGGCTGCTGCCGGAGTCAATCTGGCGGCTATCCATTACTACTTCGGTTCCAAGGAAGAGCTTTTGGATGAGCTGGTTATGCGTAAAGCCGAACCCGTGAACGAAGAGCGGCTGGAAAGCCTCCGGCGCCTTAAAGAAGCGGCTGCGCCGAACTCCATTACCCTCGAGGATTTGCTGGAAGCCTTCCTCGTCCCGGCTTTCCATGCCGCGGACAGCAGCCCCGAGTTCGCCAAGCTGATGGGCCGGCTCCACGCCGAGGGCATCATGCCGGCAGTCGCGCGTAAGCATTTTGGCCCGGTTGGGGGCTACTTCATGGCCGAGCTGCGGCGGGCTCTGCCCGACATGCCGGATGACGAGTTGGTGTGGCGGGCCCATTTTGCCATCGGGGCCATGGCGCATGCGTTAACCGCGCCGCCGCTCGAGCTTCTGGGTCGCTCGGGACCTGAGCCGCCGAGCCATGTAGCCCGGCGCGTGGTGGCTTTCTTGAGCGGTGGTTTTCGGGCGCCGGTGACGGCCCGCGAAAAGGTCGAGGTGAAGTAAATGAAGGTGGCGTGGATACTGTCGACAGCAATAATCTTGATAACGATACCCCCGCCGGCCCAGGCGGAGGATCCAACCGCCGCCGGCGGGCCGATCGAGCTGAGCCTGAAGCGCGCGGTCGATGTGGCGATTTCCGCCCACGGCAATACCAACATCCGGCTTTCCGGCGAAGCGCTGAAACAGGCGCAGTCGCAGGCGGTGCAGGCGCGGGCGGCGCTACTGCCCGATCTCGAGGGCGCCTTCAGCGAGCGAAGCCAGACGGTGAACCTGGCGGCGGAAGGATTGACCAGCATCGCCCTGCCGGTCCCTGGCTTTTCCTTCCCCCGCTTCGTCGGCCCGTTCACTACCACCGATGCGCGCCTTTCGGTCCAGCAGAACGTGTTTGATTTCGCCTCCATCCGGCGGTTTCAGGCCTCCAAGGTCGGCGTATCTGCCGCCACTCAGGAACTGGACAGCACGGCGGAAAACGTGGCCGCTCAGGTGGCACGCGCATACCTGGCGGCGGTGCGCGCCGATGCCGATGTGGATACGGCGAACGCCAACATTACGCTTTCCGATGCCGTGCTGACCCAGGCTGAAAATCAGAAAAAGGCCGGCACGGGAACCGGGATCGAAGTCACGCGCGCCAAGGTGCAGCTTGCGAACGACCGGCAGCACCTGCTGGTGGCCGAAAACGCGCGGCGCAGCGCGCACCTCGAATTGCTGCGCGTCATGGGCGTGCCGCTCGAAACCGAAGTGCTCCTCACCGACAAGCTGGGATACGTGCCGGTGGATGCGGTGACGCTCGAAGAGGCCAAGGCCCAGGCGCTCCAGTCGCGGCCCGACTTGAAAGCCCAGCGACAGCGGGAGGAAAACGCGCGCCTCTCGGCGAGCGCAGTGAAAATGGAGCGGCTGCCATCGCTGGCCGCGTTCGGCGACTACGGCTCCAGCGGCACCTATCTGGACACCAGCTTGCCGACGCGCACCTACGGCATCTCGGTGAAAGTTCCGCTGTTCGATGGCGGACGCCGCGACGCCCGGCGCACCGAAGCGGCCAGCCGTTACCGTTCTGAAAAGATCCGCACCGACGACCTGAAGCAGCAGATCGACCTGGATGTGCGGCTGGCGCTCGACGGATTGCGCTCCGCCGAAGACCAGGTCAAGGTTGCCAAAGATGGGCTGGAACTGGCGGACAACGAACTCACGCAAGCGCGGCGCCGCTATGGCGCGGGCGTGGCCGACAGCCTCGAGGTGACCGACGCGCAAACCCGCCTCGAGCGCGCGCGCGATAACCAGACCCAGGCGCTGTACAACTACAACGTGGCGCGCATCGACCTGGCGCAGGCCATGGGCAATATGCGGAGAAGCATTCCATGAAAAAGATACTCATACCGGCCGCGGTGTTGCTGGTTGCGGCGGGACTGGCGGTGTATGTCTTTCACCGATCGAGCCGCGATACCAGCGGCCGCATCCTGGTCTCCGGCAACATCGAGCTCACCGAAGTCAACATCGGCTTCAAGACGGCCGGGCGGCTCATCGAGCGCACCGTGGATGAGGGCGACCTGGTGAAGAAGGGGCAATTGATCGCGCGCCTGGACAGCGCCGAACTCACGGCGCAGCGCGACAGCCTGATCGCCGGCCTCGCCTCCGCACGGAGCCAATTGGCGCAAGCCGAAACCTCGGCTGCCTGGGAGCGAGCGACACTGGCGGCCGACCTGGAGCAGCGGCGCGGTGACCTGGCCGCCGCCGAAGCACGCCTGGCGGAGCTGAAGAACGGTTCGCGGCCGCAGGAGATCCAGGAGGCCAAGGCCGCGGTGGATGCGGCGCAATCGGAGTTTGACCGCGCACAGAAAGACTGGGACCGCGCGCAGACGCTGTTCAAGGACGATGACATCTCCGCTTCGCAATATGACGAATTCCGCAACCACTGGCAAAGCGCCGACGCGGCCTTGAAGCAGGCCAAGGAACGCGCCGCGCTGGTGTTCGCCGGACCGAGGGTGGAGCAGGTGGACGGCGCCGCCGCCCAGGTAGAACGCTCGCGCGGCGCGCTCAAAATGGCCGAGGCTAACTCGCTCGAGCTGAAACGGCGGGAGCAGGAGCTGGCCACGCGGCATGCGGAAATCGAACGCTCCACCGCGAACCTGGCGCAGGTGAACGCCCAGCTTGCCGACACGCTGGCGGTATCGCCGGTGGATGGCGTGGTGCTGGTGAAAGCCGCCGATGTGGGCGAAGTGCTGGCCGCCGGAGCAACCGTGGTCACGGTGGGAGACATCGAGCACCCATGGCTACGGGCTTATATCAACGAAACCGATCTGGGCAAAGTGAAGCTGGGCTCGAAGGTCCGCATCACCACCGATTCCTACCCGGGCAAAGTTTACGACGGGAGGGTGAGCTTCATCTCCTCGGAGGCCGAGTTCACGCCCAAGCAGATTCAGACCGAGGAAGAGCGCGTGAAGTTGGTGTACCGCATCAAAATCGATGTCGACAATCCCCGGCAAGAGCTGAAATCGAATATGCCGGCCGATGCCGAGATTGTGCTGGACTAGGCGCGAACTTCGAGACAGCCATGCCGCCCATCATCGAAACCACCGGCCTCACGCGCCGCTTCGGCGAGCTGACCGCGGTGGACCGTCTGGACCTCGCTGTCGCCCAGGGCGAGATCTTTGGCTTGGTGGGACCGGATGGCGCGGGCAAAACCACCACCCTGCGCCTGCTCTGCGGGCTGCTCGATCCCACCGAGGGCCAAGCCCGAGTGGCTGGCTTTGACGTGGCCCGCCAGTCGCAGGCGGTGAAGGACCGCATCGGTTACATGGCGCAGCGCTTCGGTCTGTACCACGACCTGAGCGTCGCGGAGAATATGAATTTCTATGCCGACCTGTTCGGTATCCTGGGCGAGGAGCGGGCGGCGCTGAGCGCGAGCCTGTTGCGCATGACCCGTATGGAGCCGTTCCGCGAACGGCAGGCGGGCAAATTATCAGGCGGAATGAAACAGAAGCTGGCGCTGATGTGTACCCTGCTGCACCGCCCGCAAATCCTGTTTCTCGACGAGCCCACCAACGGCGTGGACCCGCTTTCGCGGCGGGATTTCTGGGCCATCCTTTACCAATTGCTGAAAGACGGCATCACCATCCTGATGACCACCGCGTATCTGGATGAAGCCGAGCGATGCAACCGGGTCGGCCTGATGTACAAAGGCCGGCTGATCCGCTGCGACACGCCGGAAGGGCTGAAGCACCAGGCCGGCAAGGAAACCCTGGAGGCCGTCTTCGTGGATGGCGTCCACGCCGCCGAGGCGCTGGAGGCCCAATGAACGGCTGGGCGGTCGAGACGCGCGACCTGGTGAAGACCTTCGGCGATTTCGTGGCCGTGGACCGCGTGACGCTGGAAGTTTCGCGGGGCGAGATCTTCGGCTTCCTGGGCCCGAACGGAGCCGGCAAATCCACCACCATCAGAATGCTTTGCGGGCTGCTGACGCCGACCTCCGGCCTGGCGCTGGTCAACGGCATCGACGTCGCCGTGGATCCCGAACAGGTGCGGCGCAACCTGGGGTACATGTCGCAGCGGTTTTCGCTTTACGACGATCTGACCGTGGAGCAGAACATCGACTTCTTCGCCGGCCTCTACGGCGTGCCGCGGGAGCGGCGCAGCGCGCGCAAGGATTACGTGCTCGAAATGGCGCGGCTCGCCGAGCAGCGTTCTACGCTCACCGGGTCACTTTCCGGCGGCTGGAAGCAGCGGCTGGCGCTGGGCTGCGCCATCCTCCACGATCCGCCCATCCTGTTTTTGGATGAGCCGACCTCGGGCGTGGACCCGATCGTGCGCGGCGTGTTCTGGGACCTGATTCGCGGCCTGTCTGGCACCGGCCACACCATCTTCGTCAGCACCCATTACATGGACGAGGCCGAGAACTGCCACCGGCTGGCGCTGATGCATCGCGGCAGGGTGATCGCACTGGGCGCGCCGGCCGAGCTGCGGCACCAGGCGAGCGCGCACAGCCTGCTGCGCCTGGATAGCTCCCAGCCGCTCGAGACCATGCGCGCCCTTGAGGACCTGCCGGGCGTGGTGGATGTGGCCGTCTTCGGAGGAGGCCTGCACGTCACGGTGGATGACGGCGCAGCCGTGATGGAGCGAATTCGCGAGAAACTCGCGGCAGCCGGCATCGCCATCCGCCGCCTGGAGAAGATTCTGCCTTCGCTCGAAGACGTGTTCGTCTCCATGATCGAAGGCGAAGAGCGGAGGGCCGCATGAGCTTCCGCCGCACCAGGGCGATGTTCGTCAAAGAGCTGCACCACATCACCCGCGACAGCCGGAGCCTGCTGCTGGCGCTGGCTATGCCGGTGATGATGCTGCTGCTGTACGGCTACGCGCTCAGTCTCGACGTGGACCACATTCCCGCCCTGGTGTACGACCAGGATGGCACGTCCGCCAGCCGCGACCTCGTAAGGCAGTTCAAAGGCTCGCGCTATTTTGACATCCGCGGATTCGCTAACGGTTATCCGCAAATCGAGCGCGAGATCGATTTCAGCAGGGTCCTGATCGGCATCGTGATCCCGCGCGATTTCGGGCGCGACCTGGAATCGGGGCGTGGCGGCGCCGAGGTGCAACTGCTGGTGGATGGCAGCGATTCGAACACTTCCGCCATCGCCATCGGTTATGCCGAGAGCATTGTGCAGATATACTCGGCGCGCGTCCGTGTGCGTAACGTGGCGCCGGCTCCGCCGCCAGTGGTGGACGCACGGATGCGGGTCTGGTACAACAGCTCGCTTGAATCCAAGAACTACGTAGTACCGGGGCTGATCGCGGTGATCCTGATGATCCTCGCCGGGCAGTTGACTTCGCTGACTATTGCCCGCGAGTGGGAAATGGGGACCATGGAGCAGCTTCTTTCCACCCCGCTGCGTCCGGTGGAGATGCTGCTCGGCAAGATGGCCGCCTACTTTGTGGTCGGCCTGGTGGATTCGGCCATCGCATTGATCGTGGGAGTGACGGTGTTCTCCGTGCCGTTCCGCGGCAGCATATTGCTCCTGACGATTTCCACCTGCTTGTTCCTCTTCGACGTGTTGTGCTGGGGCATTTTCATTTCGGCGGGGTGCCGGACCCAGGTGGAAGCCTATCAGATGGGCATCCTGAGCACATTTCTGCCCGGCTTCCTGATGTCGGGTTTTGTGTTCGCCATCGACACCATGCCGAAAGCGATCCAGGTGATCAGCGTGATCGTGCCGGCGCGCTATTTCGTCGCGGTTCTCAAGGCGCTGTTCCTGAAAGGCGTCGGCGTGGGCGCCATCTGGGACCAAATGCTGTTCCTGGCTATCTTCGGCGGGTTCGTGTTCTGGCGGGCATCGCAAAGATTGAAACGGCAGAAAGTGGCATAAGCATGTGGGAACGAATCGGAGTGATGCTGCACAAGGAGTTCTACCAGGTGTGGCGAGAGCCGCGCATGCGCCTGTTGCTGTTCCTGCCGCCGCTGATCCAGTTGGTGGTGTTCGGCTACGCGGTGACGCTGGACGTAGACATGGCACGCATCGGCTGGATGGACATGGATCACACGCCGGAAAGCCGCGCGTTGCGGGCGCGGTTCGAAGGGTCCGGCCGTTTCAAGGTGACCGCCATCGCGCAAAACGAGGCGGATGTGCAGCGCCTGCTCGACCGCAGCGAAGTGCACGCCGTGGTGGGGGTCCTGCCGCATTTCGCGCGCGACCTGGCCCAGCGGCACACCGCCCAGGTGCAGGTGCTGCTCGATGGCACCAATTCCAACACTGCCTCCCTGGTCTCCGCCTATGCCGCCCAGGTGATCGACGATTACGCTCGAGACGTCTCTCCGGCGCAGCCCAAAAACGACCAGACCATCAACCTGATGATTCGTGGTCCGGGCATGCCGCCACACCGGGCGCTCGGGCAGGTGGCGTCCGGCACGCGCGTCTGGTTCAATCCGGACCTGCGCAGCCGCAACTATTTCGTCCCCGGCGTGGCGGCCAACATCTTGCTCATGGTCACACTCATGCTGACTGCGCAGGCCATCATCCGCGAAAAGGAAATCGGCACCATGGAGCAGTTGATGGTGACCCCGCTACGGCCCATCGAGCTGATGCTCGGCAAGACCATTCCCTTCGCCCTGGTGGGCATGGTGAACATGATCATCGTGACGGTGGCGGCGCTGGTGATTTTCCGCATTCCTTTTCGTGGCAATTTCCTTCTGCTGATGTTCTGCGCCACGCTGTTCCTGATGACGGCGCTGGGCGCGGGCCTGTTTCTTTCCACCATCTCGCGCACGCAGCAGCAGGCCAATATGGGCTCGTTCTTCCTCACCACGCCGGCATTTATGTTGAGCGGTTTCGTTTTCCCCATCCGCAACATGCCGCTGTCCGTGCAATACCTGACGTTCCTTAACCCGCTGCGCTATTTCATGACAATCGTGCGAGGCGTGTTCATCAAGGGCGTCGGTGTGACCGTGCTCTGGCCGCAAATGCTGGTGCTGACCGCTTACGGCGTCATCGTCCTGACATTAAGCGCGGTCCGCTTCCATAAGACGCTGGACTAACCTGTGAACGTGGCGCGGGGCCGCGCCAGAAGCCGGCCAATTTGCCGCTAAGTCCAATCTCACCAGCACTATAGCGCTATTCTGCAGGCGCAGCCCAAGCTGTCACCCAAACTTGACCGGACCGCCCCCGATCAGTTATCCTGAGCGGCATCTGCGAACGTCACAATTCCCACACAACTTTATCCCGGGAGGATGAATGACTCCGAAAGAAGTATTGGAATTTGCCAAGAAGAACGATGCCAAGCAACTGGATCTGCGGTTCACCGATATTCCGAGCTTGCAGCATCACGTTTCCTATCCGATGAGCGAGCTCGACGAGAGCAG
>JBAVYH010000214.1:0-10863 GCA_049698695.1 Bryobacteraceae bacterium
AGGCTCAATTCCTCTGCATCCTGCATGCTGATGATCAACCCCCAGCATGCGCACACCCTCCTCCAGGCTCATCCTGTGTTAGAAACAGGCTCACCTTCAGGCTCATCCTGCATTAGACAAGACTCCAGGTTGCGGAACAAGCCGCGGTTGCGTAACGTATTGAGAAGTAGCATGCCGTTTTGCACACAGTGTGGAAATGCGGTGGCGGGCCGCGACCAGTTCTGCTGGCGATGTGGCGCGCGCCAGCCCGCCACAGCGCTGCCCCTCGGCCCGGACCCGCTGGCCGGCGTCTCGCCGCGGACAGCGTCGGTGCTGAGCTACGTACCCGGCGTCGGCTGGATCGCGTGCATTATCTGGCTGGCCTCGGACCGGTTCCGCCAGAATCGCGCCGTGCGCTTCCACTCGTTCCAGGGCCTGTACTTGTTCGTCGCGTGGCTGATGAATGCCTGGGTGATCCACCCCCTCTCCTACCTTTCCGGCCATCTGCAAATCGACAAGTTGATCGATGTGGTGCTGCTCATCATGTCCGTCTTCATGATGATCAAGGCATCCCACGACGAAGCCTATTCCCTGCCCCTGTTCGGTGAATTGGCTGAGCGCTCAGTCGCCGAAAGCTAGGCCCTGTGGGGGCCGAGTTTCGTGTGAAATCCTATGTGCGCTATGTTATAATTATTCATCATAAAGAATAAACAGTCACATGAAGTCTAAAGTCGGCATTGTCGGATTCCGCGGGTATAGCGGCGCGGAGTTGGTCCACATTCTCGGCCGCCATCCCGGCGTCGAGACATATCTGTTGGAGCACCGGCACGAATCCGGTCCGGGACCGGCGATCCGAGGAGCGGAGCCGCCGGAGCACCTTCCCTGTGATCCGCAAGTGATTCACGCCGAAGGAATTGCGCTCGTGTTCCTGGCTACGCCGCCGGAGGTTTCGATTGACCTGGCGCCGGCCATGCTGGACGCCGGCGCGCGCGTCATTGACTTGAGCGGCGCCTTCCGGCTGCGCACGCCCGCCAACTATCTGGCCTGGTACAAGGAGTCTCATACCCAACCCGACCTGCTGGCCGAAGCCGCTTACGGCCTGCCGGAATTCTGCCGCGACCGCATCCCGCGCGCCCGGCTGGTCGCTAATCCTGGCTGCTACCCGACGGCAGCCAACCTCGCGATTCGCCCGTTGGTGGAAGCCGGCGTGGTGGACCGCGCCGCCGGCATCGTTTGCGACGCCAAGAGCGGCGTCAGCGGCGCCGGCCGCAAGCCTACGCTCAAAACCAGCTTTTGTGAGGTCACCGAGAACTTCTCGGCGTACTCCATCCTGCGTCACCGGCACGTTCCAGAGGTGCTGCTGGTCAGCGGTCTGGAGGAAGGCGAGTTCAGCTTCACTGCGCACCTGCTGCCGCTCCATCGCGGCATCTTGGAGACCATTTACTTTCGCGCTTCGAACACCCACTCCGCCGACGAGCTGCTCGACATCTACCAGAAGCGCTACGCCGGCGAGCCGTTTATCCGCCTGTATCAGCCCGGCCACGCGCCCGAGCTCCGCGCCGTGGCCCACACTAATTTCTGCGATATCGGCGTCACCCTGGACGCAAAAACCGGCCGCGCCGTAGTGGTCAGCGCCATCGATAACCTGGTAAAGGGCGCCGCCGGCCAGGCGGTGCAGAACATGAACCTGATGCTGGGCTACGCGGAAACCGAGGGCCTGCAGTGAACCGCATCCTGATCAAACTGGGCGGCACGCTGCTCGATGATCCCGCATCGCGCCAACGGCTGGCTGGCGAAATCGCGGCCGTTGCCTCGCCTGGCGTCCAGGTCGTCGTCGTGCATGGCGGCGGCAAGCAGATGACCCGCTATCTGGCCGAGCGCGGTATCGAGAGCCGTTTCGTCAACGGCTTGCGGGTGACAACGCCGGAAACGCTGGATGCGGTGTTGAAGGTTTTGGCGGGCAGCGTGAATCACGAATTGGTGGCGAGCCTGAACCGGGCTGGCGCGCTGGCAGTGGGGCTGAGTGGCATCGATGCCCTGCTGGCCGAAGCGGAGCAACTCGACCGGGCGCTCGGCGCGGTGGGACGGGTGACGCGGTCGAATGCCGGTTTGCTGGAATTGTTGGCCGGCAACGGCTACCTTCCGGTGGTGGCTTGTGTCGCTGGAGACCGCGCCGGCAACATCTACAACGTGAACGCGGACCGGATGGCGGTGGCCTGCGCAGCGGCTTTCCGCGCCCGCCGGTTGATTTTCCTCACCGACGTAGCCGGCGTGCTGGATGGCGCGCAACAAGTGCGGGCGGTGATCACTGCCGCTGAGAGCCGCGCCTTGATCGCTTCCGGCGTCGCCACCGGCGGCATGCAGGCCAAGCTGGATGCGGCGCTGGAGGCTCTCGAGGCCGGCGTTGAAGAAGTGCGCATCGCCCCCGGCGCAGCGGACAGGGTTCTAATGCGTATCCTGGAAGGAGAGGCGCTCGGCACGCGGTTGGCGCCAAGCGAGGTACCAACGGCATGATCAGCGGAGTTCGCGAAGACGCGTTTGTGGAAGCCCGGGGCGTACCGCCGCTCACCGTGCGCAAGGCGGCGATGCGCGACATACGTCCGATTCTCCGTCTCATCAACGATTATGCCGCCCTGGGCGTGATGTTGCCGCGCACTGAGTTCGAAATGTCGGAAGCCATTCGCGACTTCACCGTGGTCACCGCCGGCAGTGAGCTGTTGGGTTGCGGCGCGCTCCATTTCTATAGCCCCACGCTGGCCGAAATCCGCTCGCTGGCGGTGCGCGAACACGCCAAAACCCACGGAGTGGGACGAAAACTGGTGGAGGCGCTGCTGGCCGAAGCCGAGCTGTACGAGTTGGACGCCGTTTTCGCATTCACCTACGTGGTGGAGTTCTTCCATAAAGTGGGTTTTCAGGCGGTGGAGCGCGGCGCTTTGCCGCTCAAGGCATGGAAAGACTGCCTCCGCTGCCCCAAGTTCCAGGCCTGTGACGAAGTCGCCGTCCTGCGTGTTCTGCGTCCAGACCACTGGGCGGAAGCGCTGCCCGAGATTTGGGCACCCACGCCGGACGATCAACTGATCCCGGTACCAACTCCTCGGGTCCCATAAGTTCTGTAAGGGAAATACCCGCAAAGTCGGGTTTTCCGTCACCCCTCAAAAAACCGCGGAAATAATCCACGGACCGAACATAACTCGTTATACAATCAGGTTTCAAGAGCTACAGATCTGAAACTGATCGTCGATCCTAACTTCTTGTGAGGCTGGCATGAGAGCGCAAACTGTTGACGTGAAATCCTCAACGGGACGGATCCTTTGCTGCACCGTTTTCCGCCCGGGTGGCAAGAAGCTGTTGGCCAAAGGCCATGTAATCAGCGATGAGGACATCCGGGTCCTGGAATCCGAAGGCATGGAAACCATCTGGGTTACCCAGCTTGAGGATGGGGAGGTGAGCGAAGATGATGCCGTCGCGGCCGTTGCCAGCGAAATGGGATGTGGCAGCTTCGAAATCCGCGTGGCCGCCGGAGGCCGCGCCAATCTGGTGGCGACCGAAAACTGCTGTGTGCTGGTGGACGATGAGTTGCTCAAGCAGATCAATTGCGCCGCCAGCGTGGTGATCGCTACCGCCCTGAACTTCAGTCACGCATTGGCGGGCCAGCGTGTGGCGACCGTGAAGAGCGCTCCGTTCGCCGTTGCCAAGGAGCAACTCGAAGCCCTCATCAACATCCTTAAGGAGCGCGGCCCGATTCTGCAGGCCCGGCCCGTGCGCTCTCCAGCCGTAGGAGTTCTCTACACCGATCCCATCAGCGGCGAGCGCGCGCGCCAATTGTTCGAGAACATTATGCGGCAGCGCCTGGAGCGGTTCGGCGTCAACGCCAATTTCGTGCTCTCCTGCACGGAAGATGAGAATTCGGTCGCTCGCAGCCTACAACATTTAATGAGATCCAAACCGAGCGTCATCCTGGTGGCATCCACTACGGCTCCGGCTGGGCCGGAGGATGTGATTGGCCAGGCAATGATACGGGTCGGTTCGCAAGTGGAACGGTTCCTGGCCCCGGTCGAGCCTGGGAACCTGCTTTTGTTGGCGTACAAGGATGAGGTGCCGGTGGTTTCCGCGCCAGGCTGCTTCCGCTCCGCCAAACCGAATGTGGTCGACCTGGTTTTGCCGCCGCTGTTGGCTCGTTATCACATCACGGGCTGGGAAATTGCCTGCCTGGGCCACGGCGGTTTGTTGGCATAAAGGGTTCCCTCCACCCCCTTAGTCTGAACCTCCGAGCAGACTAAGGGAGACTCCTCACCGGGCGTTCTTCCCCAGAGCGCCCGGCTTTTTTTTCTTGTCCCGCACCGGCGGCGCAGAGAGCCGTTCCACGTGAAAATCCTCGCCGCAGCCGGCCACTGCGTTCGCCTCGTGTCGGTGAATTCGAGGAAACAAGACTCACGCGACGCAATACTATCTTTGGATAGTAGTCGTTGCCAACTCCTAGTGACTCTCGAACAAAATCAACGTTATCCGTCTGCTGTTGGGTACTATCGTCAGTACTATTCGCTTGCAAGCAGTGCCAGTCTGCGTTGTAATTGGGTTGGAGGTCATGGTGCAGATTCGGCAATATCTGGAGGAGTTCTGGCGCACCGATGAGGCTCAGGATCTGGTTGAATACACCATGATAGTAGCCGTCTTTGTGCTCGGCTGCTTCAGTATCATTGGTATATTCATGCCGTCCGTAAAAGGCATCTGGTCGCAGAGCGGCTCAGAACTGACGTCCGCCAATACCTTCTCGAGCTGAGTTGCCGTCCACGGTCGGCCCCGTCTTTCAATGGTCCGGTTGCGTCTAGAATAGTAGTTCGCGACCGAATCCATGAAGACTCCTGCATTGTTCCTGCTTCCCCTGGTTTTGCTCGGGGCCCCCGGCAATTTCGATCCCAACACAGTTTCCAGCTTGGCGCGCCAAGCCCCCGCGGAGTTCGCCGCGGACGCCATGATCCGCCTGGCGTCGAGCGAAAAAATGGATCCGCACGCGAGCGTGGAGTTGTTGACCGAGGCCTTCAGCCGGGCCGCCGAAGCCCAGCGCCCCCTCAAGCTTCGCGCCTCCATCACCCGCGGCGGTGGCACGGGAGGATTTTTGGAGCGCGCCTACCGGCAGGATCTCGACGCGCTCTCTTTGCGGTTGCGCGCCGTCGAGGAAATGCTGCCGCTCGATAGCGCCAAGGCCACCAAGCTGTTTCTCACCATCGCCCGTCCCGAAGTTCCAAGCGTCCGCTGCGAAGAGATCGTGGTCTACGATGTCAGCCGCTACTATGAGGTGCTCGGCGCCGTTGCCAAGCTCAAGCGTGGTGGCGCGGCGAAGCTGCTAAAGAACCGCGTGGGCAGCCTCACCTCTCCGGCGCAGATTGCGCCCGTAGCGCGCCTGCTCCGGCAAGCCGAGTTGAAGAATTCCGACCTGCGTGCCTTCACGCTTTCGCTGGCGGCCAGTCTGCGCGAGATCTCCGGCGACGACCGCTCGTTCACCTACTACGCCACCGTAACCGGGCCGGCGATTCTGGATCTGGTCGAAGAGCTGAAAGGCCGCCACCTTTCGCCCCTTCCCCTGGCGGAGGCTTACCGCCTCTACCTGGTCCACCATCTGTCAGGCGATCGCTGCGCGGACGACGATTTGCTGAACAACGGCGGCCAGTCCTTCAACTTGATGACGGGCCAGCCAGCCGATGCCCTCGGCGGGTCCGCCGCCGCTTTCTTCGCCGAGAAGATTCTGATGCCGCCGTTACAGCCACTCTCGGAGCAGGAAACTACTCCGCACACCCTCGAGGGTTTCGCCGCTGGCCTTCGCTCTTGCCAGGATGCTGAATGCCAGCGGGTGAACCGGCAAGTGCGGGAACTGGCTTTTGCCCCCGAAGGGAATCCCCTGCCCGAAGCGGAGCACGATACCGACGCCTGGCGCGCCCGGCTGCAGAGCCTGCTGGAGACCATGGAAGCCTGGCAACCCGGCAAGGAGCAGGCTGACGAAGTGTTTCGCGAGAAGACCTGGGTATATAACAATCTGTTTTCGATGAGTCCCGGCCCCAGCCGCGAAATTGTCGTGCGCTCCTGGCTCAACTACTTGAAGCAGAGCCGCTCGACGGTGAGCGACCGCGCGCAGTGGCTCCTTCCCGTGAGCACCCTGGTAGGGCGCGTGGCCTTGGACCCAGGCAATACCAAGCTGGCCGAGGAGCTGCGCCGCGAAGACGATCCGGTGATCGCCCTCTATGTGCAGCTTGAAGCCGTGGCGCCGCGGCCAGCGCAAGAAATTCTGCCGTTGCTCTAGCGCCGCAGTTGTAGCACTGGCGGTCTTTGCCGCCGGTTCTTTTCCACGAACTCGATGTCGCCGAACGGATTCTTCTGTCTGCAAGGCGACGTTCGGCGAATTGTTGGCAGGCGGCAGCGCCTGACCCACCGCGCGTATTCACGCTAAGCTGGTCTGAAACATGCGAGATACGGCGGTTTTGCTGATCGATTGTCCCGACCGCAAGGGGCTGGTGGCGGCGGTGGCCGGCGCGCTTTACCGGCACGGCGCGAATATCACCCACGCAGACCAGCACCAGGACCACGAAGCGGGCCTGTTCTTCATGCGCGTGGAATGGGCGCTGGAGGGGTTCGCGCTCGATCCGTTTCGCGAAGAATTCAACGGGATCGCCGGCGAGCTGAACATGCGCTGGCGGCTGGCGTTGATGGCGGAGCGGCCGCGGGTGGCGATTTTCGTTTCCCAGTACCTGCATTGCCTGGTGGACCTGCTGCACCGCCAGCAGACGGGAGAGCTGAACTGCGTAATTCCGCTGATTGTCAGCAACCATTCCGCGGCAGCGCCGCTGGCCCAGTTTTATGGCGCCCAGTTCCGTCACGTTCCGGTCAACGCCGCTGAGAAGGATGCGGCGCAGGCCGAGCACCTGCGCCTGCTGCGCGATGCGGACATCGACCTGGTGGTGCTGGCGCGCTACATGCAGATCCTGCCGGCGGAGTTCGTGGCGCAATACCCGGAGCGCATCATCAACGTGCACCATTCGTTCCTGCCGGCCTTCATGGGCGCCAAACCGTATCACGCGGCGTTTGAGCGGGGCGTGAAACTGATCGGCGCCACCAGCCATTACGTCACCGAAGTGCTCGACGATGGCCCCATCATCGAGCAGGACACGGTGCGGATTTCGCATCGCGACCAGGTGGCGGACCTGGTCGAGAAAGGCCGCGACCTGGAGAAGATGGTACTGTCGCGCGCCGTGCGCTGGCACCTGGAGCACCGCGTGCTGTGCTACGGCAACAAGACGGTGGTGTTCGATTAGAAATGGCAACCTGGCAGGACGGTTCCTCTTGTGGGGCAGCTTGCCAAGCTGCGTGCCGATTGGCAATCGGCACGCGCGGCGATGATCTATCGCCGCGCAGGATGCCATCCTGCCCCACATAGAAAGCGCCTCTCCGGATCGTATCGCCGAGCCGGCTTGCCGCCGTGGCGCGCTACCTGGTGCGGAACACGTAATCGCCGGATTCGATTTCGAACAACGCCGCATCGCCCTCGGTGCGCAGAAACTTCACGCTGCGGGCGCGCGCTACTGGATGGCCGGATTCGGTGACGGAGGCGGCATCTTTGGCCGGCAGCCACACGGTAGCGCTGGTATTGGGCGGAATCGAAACCTCGAGCGTGAAAGCGCCGCCATCGCGTTTCCACGAGGTTGCGATTTTGCCGTAGAGCGACTCGTGGGATGCTTTGACGAACGTCAAATCGCCGGCGGGATAGGGATGGATGAGGATGTGGCGGAAGCCGGGGTTGGCCGGATCGGGACGGATGCCGGCCAGGTACTCGTACATCCATACGCCCAGGTCGCCGATCTGCATCACGTGATTGCCGGAGTTCATGGCCGGGTCGGCGGTGTCGCCGTTCCACAGCTCCCAGACGGTGGTGGCGCCTTTCGAAACCATGTATCCCCAGCCGGGATAAGTAGGCTGAGTGGCGATTTCGTAGGCCAGATCGGCGCGGCCGTTATCGGTGAGCGTGCGCATCAGGAACTGCGCGCCTACCAGGCCTGTGCCGACGTGGCCATCGGTCACATGCTCGATATTGTTGGCCAGGCTGGCCAGCAGCGCGGCGCGATCTTCCGCCGGCGCCAGATGGAAAAACAACGGCAGGACGCTCGAGGTCTGTGTGGCGTTGTCATAGACGCCGGTGGCGGGCTTGAAAAACCGCTTCTGGAACGCTGCGTCCACCTGTTCGGCGAGCCCTTCATAGCCGGTGGCGTCGGCGGGTTGATCGAGCATGCGAGCATAGCCAGCCATCAGCCGCAGCAGGTGGTAGTAATACGCCGTCGCGATCAGCG
Source organism: Bryobacteraceae bacterium (assembly GCA_049698695.1). Classification (GTDB taxonomy): domain Bacteria; phylum Acidobacteriota; class Terriglobia; order Bryobacterales; family Bryobacteraceae; genus Bog-375. The sequence continues at coordinate 8,313 of JBAVYH010000214.1, forward strand.
TATGGTTGGTGACACGGGCCGGATCCTTGGAATGGATCAGCTTGGGATCCTCCGGCGGCACGCACCAATCGGCGTAGATGTCCTTAGGCATGAGGCCGTCCTGCAAGTAGCCGCGCTCGTGCTCGATCCATTTCTTCATGGCCGGATAGAAGCGTTCGAGCAGGCGCCGGTCGCCATATTGGTCGTACAGCATGCCGGGCACGAAGAGGAAGGTGCTGGGCCAGGTAATGTCGTCGTGGTAGAGAGGCCAGTAGTTGGGAGCCACGTCGGGGATGCTGCCATCGGCTCGCTGGGCGTCGGCGATGTCCTGCTCCCACTTGGTATAGAACGCGGCCACGTCGAACATGTAAGATTCGCTGCGGCTGACCTGCGAACGGTCGCCCAGCCATCCCTGGCGCTCGTCGCGCTGCGGGCAATCGGTGGGAATGCTGCGGTAGTTGCCGCGGATGCCCCAAAACACGTTGTGGTGAATCTGGTTCAGCATGGCGCTGGAGCTGATGAAATCGGCGACCGGTTGCATGTCATCCTGGACGACGCGGCCTTCGAGCGCGGCGGTGGTGGGCGCGGCGTCCCCCGGCCAGCCGGTCAGCTCCACGTAGCGGAAGCCGTGATAAGTGAAGCGCGGCTCGTAGACTTCGGCGCCTGCGCCCTTGAGCGTGTAGACATCGGTGGCGCGTGCGGTGCGCAAGTTGGCGACGTAGAGCGAGCCATCGGGCGCCAGCGTCTCGGCATGACGCAGGGTGACCTGGGCGCCCGCCGGGCCAACGACGTGCAGCCGGCACCAGCCGACCATGTTCTGGCCCATATCGAAAATCCACACTCCCGGCCTCAGCAGCTTGACGCTCACCGGATGGAGCGTTTCCACTACGCGTAGCGGATTGGCCATCTCTGCGGCCAGCACACCGGCGGGCGGGGCAACGACCTGCGCGGCAGTCCAAGCGGAATCGTCGAAGCCGGCGCGGTCCCAACCCGCGAATTCGCGGCGGGCATCGTACTCCTCGCCATCGTATTCGTTGTTGGCGCGAATCGGGCCTTCGATGGATAGCTTCCATTCCGGGCCGGAGACGACCGCGGCGCTGGAGCCATCCTGGTAAACGATCTCGAGCCGCAGAATCGCCTTGGGATAACCGAAATTGCGGGCGTTGGCGCGCGGCGCGTAGAAGCGGCCGTTGCCGAGGATCAAGCCGATGGCGTTTTTCCCGCGGACCAGTTGGCGGGTAACGTCGAAGGTGACGTAGAGCGCGCGCTTATCGTAATCGGTGAGACCCGGCGAAAGCACATGGTCGCCAACTTTGGCGCCGTTCAGGTAGAGCTCGGAAATGCCCAAGCCAGAGTAGTAGACCATGGCGCGGCGGACCGGTTTGTCGGCCGTGAACTCGGTGCGCAGATACCGCGCCAGCAGGCGGCGATCGGGAGGCTGCGAACCCTCCGGCTCATCGCCGCCGATCCATGCTGCCTGCCAATCCCCCGGCCGCAACAACCCCATGCTCCACTCCGCGGGCGCGCTCCATTCGCTGGCCTTGCCGCCCTGGTCCCACACCTTCACCTTCCAGAAGGCCGCGGCGCGAGAAGTGAGCGGCTTGCCGGCATAGACGATCTGCACCGAGCCGGCCGACGCCACCTTGCCGCTATCCCACAGGTCGCCGGTGCCGGCGCGAAGCCCGCGCGCGCTGGTTGCCACCAGGATGCGGTAGGCGGTCTGGCGCAGGCCACGAGCCTTTGGATGGGAGGGCGTGACCAGCCAACTGAACCGCGGCGCCGTGACATCTATGCCCAGAGGATTGTCGCGATATTCCAGGCGCAGTTGATGCGGGTGAATGGCGGCGGCGATTAACGGAAAGCCCGTCAGGAGAAGGACGCAAAGAGAAATTCTCACGCTCACACAGTATAAGCCCGGATTCCGACGCCTGCTTCGAAGAGGTTGCATTTTGACGGGGCAGGCCGCCGGGATAAGGCGCGTTGCATCAGGGCATGGGCCGCCGACGCTACAGCCCTTTCGCAAGAATGTAGAAACTCCAGGGGCAGGTTGCCAACCTGCCCGCACGAGCCGCTCAAAGAAGCGCGGCAATGGCCGGCTCGTCAAAACCGAGCGCGATTTCCCCGCCCTTCACCAGAACGGGCCGCTTGATCAGGTTCGGGTGCTCGGCCATGAGGCGCAGGGCTTCGGCGCGCGGCGGCGGATTCTCCTTCATGCCGCGCTCGCGGTAGAGCTCATTCCGGGAATTGAGGAAGAGCCGGTAATCGCGCTTGCCGATGAGCCGGTCCAACTCGGCGGCGGTGAGGCCGCGGCTGAGATCGATCTCCTCGAACGCGGCTTTTCTTTCGCGAAGCAAACTCTTCGCTTTACGGCAGGAGGTTCAAGTGGGTTTCAAGTAAAGCTTCAGCATGAAACCATAGTAGCCATTGTGCGTCGTAGGTTGGACGCAGAGTCTTGTCTAATGCAGGATGAGCCTGAAGGTGAGCCTGTTTCTAACACAGGATGAGCCTGGAGGAGGGTGTGCGCATGCTGGGGGTTGATCATCAGCATGCAGGATGCAGAGGAATTGAGCCT
>JBAVYH010000215.1:0-20840 GCA_049698695.1 Bryobacteraceae bacterium
GGGCGGCAATAATCGCTATCCGTTTACCGCCGGCGGTGATGGATTCCAGAATCCAAAGTCTTCCGTCGGGAGTCCTACCCGTAGGGGACCCCGCATGCCTTTAAGGGGCGCCGGAAGTTCAGTACCAACTAAGTGCAACGCTTCGTGGCCACGAAGTAAGGACTAGCAGCGGTGCCTGGCGCCACAGTCCCAATTTAAGGATACGGGGTATGTCAAGGATTTGAGCGGCGATTTTGGGCTAAGTGATTGAGTTAGTGGGAGCGTGGAGTGGTGATTGGGGTTGTCACCGGCACGGGGGGAGGCGCGGGCCGGGCATGCCCGGCCTCACTTTATTCGATGTGAAATTGGATGCTGCGAGTGACTTGGGCGCCGGCGGAGTCTTTCACCGTGAGCTCGGCGTGATAAGTGCCGGGCGGCAGCGTTGCGACCGGCAATTTGAGCGCGACTGGAATCACTTTGTTGCCGGACTCAGCCAGGGTGCTCAAGTCGACATCGCCGGAATTCCACGCTAGCTGGTTGCTCTGCGCATCGAGCACGCGCAGGCGCATGGTCAATCGGATCGCGCCGGCACCGCTGGCGAACGGCTCGTAGATTTCGAAATAGGCTTCGGCGGTGCCGGTCTTCGATAAGACATCGGAGCCGGAGACTACGATCCGGTTGCCGCGGAAGATCAACGGCTTTACCCTATCTTCGAGCTCCTCCTGTGCGGCCTCCGGCGATATTGGTTGCACGTCGCGGCTGAGGGCGATCGAGCTCACGTTGAGCTGTCCGGCGTTGAACGGATCGACATCCAGCGCCGTTTCGACAGCGCCGAGGCGATCCTTGGCGGAGCGGAAGACGACCTTGAACCGGTAATTTCCCGGCTCGACTTCAAACTGCTGTTCGTAGTGGAGCGGACGCCGCAGAAAATCGTCGAATTGCCGGCGGTTGTCGAAGTCGAATCTCAGCTTATGAGTGAACCGCGCAGTCACGTCGCCGCCAGGGTGGTACACCAGGCCGAGTATGTCCATTTCGGCATGCAGTTTGCTGTCGATTTCGGTGGCAACGAGAACGGGGGAGGGAATATCAAGCGCCAGGTTGACACGCGCGACGCCGTTGGCCTCATAGAAAAACGGGACCGAAGCCGACGCCGCGGTGTTGCCGGCGTCAGCCGACTCCGCCAGACTCTCCAGATCGTTTTCTTTCGGCTTGGCGGCGGCTACGCTCACCTGGCGGACGTTGCAGTACAGGTTTCGCCCGCGCACCGTTACGCCCGGCCGGTCTATGGTGACCTTGATCGCATGGCAGCTTCCCTCCGCGGACGCTTTCGGCAGGTAGGCAAGAGCGTAGGATTCGTTCTGCTCGCGGGCGAGCTGCTCGAAAATGGTCGGCCCGGCGCCGCGGGAGAACTCGTGGCCCCCGGTGGCGCCGGCGAGATCAAGCGCCCAGCCAGGAGTCGCGACACCGGGCTGCGCTTCGACCGGATAGACGGAGGCGTCCGCCTTGCGAAACTCGAGTTCCATGTCGAACGGATCCTGGTGCGCTTCCGCATTCGGTTGGCTTCGCGCGCGCCCGCGGCGCGACGGGGCAACGGCTTCCGTCAACTCGTTGGCGGCAGCGCTGGCGGAAGGGCCGGCAGTAGCCACGAACAAGGCCACCACTTTGTGGCCGGGCACATGCGCCAGGTCTTTCGCCAATTCGGCGTAGTAGAGCGCGCGCAGGTTGGTATCGGGTGCCGCAACGTGGTCGCAGTGAAGGAGGTCCGGCCAGTTACTCAGTGCTTGCTGAAGCCGGCCGGCGTCGGCGGTGAATGGCGTGGAGGTGGTGCCGTAGCATGCGTCGGTGTAAACGATGGACATCAGCCGGCTGGGCCCGGCATTATCCGCGATGAAGCTGGCGGCGGCCTGCTGGAGCCATTTCTGAGCGTCGGCGGCCTGCGCGCCGAACAACAGGACGAAGCGCTGTTGCTGCGACATTCCCTGCACGGCAGGTCCGGTGTGCGTCTGGAACGCGGTGACGGTCTGTTCCTTGCCATCTTCGAAGAGGTGGAAATCGGTCGCTGCCAGGCCGTGAATGGGTTCGTTCCGGTTGCCGGTCACAACGGTATCCACCAGCACCGGACGTGCGTCGGATTTGAGATTCAGGCCGGCTGAATCCGGGGCGCCGGACGCACCGGGTTGAGCCAGCAGAGGGGCGCAGAGAGAGAGGAGCAGGACGGCACATCGCGGCAGCATGGGGTGCTGGGCGCATCGCGACGGCCGGGCGGACGCCCGGCTGGGCCGATCGGCAATCGGCCCGCAGGTTACCAACCTGCCCCACAAACCAGCCGGCGAGGGCTTCACGGGATTTCCACCGTGTCGTTGGCGGAGGCCATTTGCTGGCCTTCGGCGTCACGGGCGACGACGCGAACCATGTAGGCGCCGCTTTTGACGTCGAAGTCACTGTTGGTGGTGACGCCGAGGTCGCGGCGGCGCTCTATATTCTCGTCCTTCACCCGAAGCTCGACCACCTTTTGGGTTCCTTTGAGGTAGTTGCCGTTGCTATCGAACAGGGCGCACACCACGGTCACGTCATCGCGGTTTCGATCGTCCTGCTTGCGCAAGTGAAGTTGCTGAATATCCAGGTGGGCGATGACTTTCAGCCTAGCGTCCGCGGCGGTGGTCTTGTAAAACTGGGTGTCAATGTCCAGGGGCAGGTCGCGCAGCTCGTCATGCGAGAACACAGCCTCGCTAATCTCCCGCGTGGCGGCGGTGGCGGCGTCTTCCAGATGGGAAGGCGCCCAGTAGCCCCTTCGCGCCTGCACCGACAGGCCCTGGCTGTTGGCCAGCGTCACCTTGATCTCGTGGAACTTGCCATCCGGCTTGAGATCCCCCGGATAGAAGCTCAGGTAGTAGACGTACTCGGGCGGGTTGGCCAAGCGGTTGAACCCGCCCAGCAGGTCGTTGTCGCGGACAGCGGTGCCACCGGTCGAATGGGCGAGGTCGTCGAGAATCAGCCCCTGGGCGGTGATGGCGAAATGGTTGTACTTGGCGACCTCCACTTGGGTTTGTGGAAGCGATAGACCGCATTGGGAAGCTTCGCCGGCTCCAGTGTCGACCGTGTAAACGCCGCGCGCGTCGAGGGTATTGATGATGACGCCGGAGCGGGTGGCGCGGTCGATGGATTCGGCGAGGCTCCGCTGCAACTCGTCAGGGAGGTAGATGCCGGGCGAAACGAGAATCATGACCCGATCGCCAGGCATGGAACCGAGCAGCCGCACCACGTTGTTGAGGATGCGGAAGGCGTTGCTGGCTTCGCTCGCGCCATCATTGTAGACGGAGCGAAACGTGTCCCTGGCGATGCCGGGAGCCTCGAGCACCCGCTGACACGTCAGTTGGAGGCATTCGATGGTCACCTCAGTCTGCATCCGGAGCACCGGCGGCATCAGTTGGCTGCAATCCACCGAGCAGGGTGGCGTCAAATTGCAGTTCGCCTGCTCGTCGCCGGGACTTTTCATAAACTGATCGGCCAGGTAGAAGCTGGCGGGAGGAAAATACACGCGCCGCGGTACGGGCATGACCTTCATCAGCATCTCGCGGAATTTCGCCACGTCATTGGTGAATTCGAGCGACACGCTGCCGGAGAGAGTGAGCAAGGCTACGCGTTCCTGCGGGGGTATTCCGTGTTCGAGGTGCTGGAGCGCGGCCTTGCGAGCGTTCACCAGGTCTTCCATCTGGAGATGGACGTCGTCGAAGACAAAGGCGACGAAGCGGGTGGGGACTGCCGGCTTGGAGGCTTCTGCGGCGGGCTGGGCCGGGACCTCGGATTGCGGAGCCGCGGGCCGTGCATGCCCGGCCTCAACGGGGGCGCTGGCCTCGATGGCGAATTGCGCGATCTCCTGCGGCTTGCCGCGATCGGTGAGCTGAAAATCTTCCTTATGGAAGCTGCCGAGCGCGTGTCCCTGCTTGTCGCGGATCACCACGGGAACGCGCACCAGGTTAACGCTCGATTGAAAGGTGGGCGTCTCTTCGCGGGTGGTAACTTCGCCGGTGCGGGTTTGCGCAGCCAGCGCGGCGATGAGCAGAAAAAAGGACCAAGAGCGCACGATACTCTCCTTGCGCGAGAATCCCGGCGTCGCGGATTCCTGAGGTGGGCGCGTAGTGGCCGGCCCGCTGGTTCGAATTATAGCGCTCGCGGTGCCGGGCGGACGGTTGGCAGGTCGGAGAGTGTAGATTCAGGTCTGGGACCTGCCTCACTGGGAGAACTCACTCCGTCCGGAATTGCACCATGCGAGAGGCTTCGCCGCCGGCGGAATCTTTCACTGTGAGCTCGGCGTGATAGGTGCCGGGCGCCAGCGTTGCGACCGGTAATTTCAGAGCGACCGGAATCACCGCCTCGCCGGACTTGACCAGGGCGCTGAGGTCGACGTCGCCCGAATCCCACTTTTGCTGGTCGCTCTGCGCGTCGAGCAGGCGCAGATGCATGGTCAACTCGGCCGGCTCGGCGCCCGAGGCGGGCGGCTCATAGATTTCGAAGTAAGCTTCGGCAGTGCCGGTCTTCGGCAGAACATCGGAGTCGGAGACGGTGATCCGGTTGCCGCGAAAGATTAGTGGATGTTTCCCTTGGTCGATCTGCTCCTGCAAGGCGTCTTGCGAGATCGGTTGCACGTCGCGGCTGAGGGCGATGGCGCTCAAGCTGAGCTGTTCGGCGTCGAACGGCTCGACGGCGAGCGGCGTTTCGAGTACGCCGAAGCGGCTCTTGGCGGTGCGGAAGATCAGCTTGAACGTGTAATTGCCCGGTGCGATCCTCATTTGGTGCTCGTAGTGGAGCGCGTGCCGCAGAAAATCGTCGAACTGCTGGCGGTTGTCAAAATCGAATCTCAGTGTTTCGCTGAACCGCGCTGCCACCGCGCCCGCCAGGTTGTACGCAAGACCGAGCACGTCCATCGAGGCGTGCAGTCTGCCGTTCGCCTCGGTGGGGTCGAGGACGGGAGACGGAATCTCGACCGCCAGGTCGACGCGCACGACTCCGCCGGCCTCGTAAAAAAAGGGCGCGGATGCCGACGCCACAGTGTTGCCGCCGTTCGGCGAAGCTGCCAGATTCGCCAGTTCGATCTCCAGCGGGCTGGCCGAAGCCAGGGTCGCCTGGCGGACGTTGCAGTATAGATTGCGTCCCCGCACCTTCACCCCGGGCCGATCGACGCTGATCTTCAGCGGGTGGCAGCTTCCTTCCGGCGAATCCTTCGGCACGTAGGCAAGCGTGTAGGACTCGTCCTGCTCGCGTGCCAGGACGTCGAAAACGGCGACCACGTCATTCCCCCGGTTGAGTTCGTGGCCGCCGGTTGCATCGGCCAGGCTGAGCGCCCAATTCGGGGTTCTGGCTCCGACCTCGCCTTCCACCGGATAGACCGAAACATCCGCCTTGCGAAACTCCAGTTGCATCCCTTTCGGATCGCTGAGCGTTGCGTTCCTCTCGAGCGCCGCCGATGACCGCTGGCTGGGGCGCTGGTTCCTCTGCGACGTGATCCGGGGAGGCGCCTGCGGCCTTCGATTGGCGGCGTTCACCGGCCGCGGGACATGAGCGGCGAACAGGGCCACAACTTTGTGGCCGGGCACCTGGGCCAGGTCTTTCGCCAGTTGGGAGTAGCTGCGCGCCCTCACATCGCCGTATGGATCGGGGACATGGCCGCAGCGAGTGACGTTGGGCCAAACGCCTAGCGACTGCTGAAGCTGGCCGACGTCGGCGGTGAATTGCGCGGCGATGGTCATGCATCCTGGCGTGTAATACGCGACCGACATCAGCCGGGTGGGTCCGGCATTGTCCGCGACGAACCGGGCGGCGGCCTGCTGGATCCATTTCTGTTCATCGGCGGACTCCCAGCGGTTGGGCCTTCCATCGAATAACAGGAGGAAGTGCTGTTGCTGGCTGATTCCCGGCGTTGCCGGCCCGGTTTGAGTCTGGAATCCGGTGATGGTCTGTTCCTTGCCATCCTCGAAGACGTGGAAATCCTTCGCCGTCAGGCCGTGGATGGGTTCGTCTTTCTTGCCGGTTACCACGGCATCCACCAGCACGAGGCGCGCTTCGGCCTTGAGTTGCAGGTTGGCCGCACCCGGCGCGCCGGATCCACCGGTTTGCGCCAGCAGCGGAAGAAACAGGAACGACAGCCCGGCCGCGTACATCGCGCGGCAGCCATATTGGGAAAGCTTGTTTTCTGCGGTTTTCATGGGATCTCGACTACTCCGTTGGCGGCGGCCATTTGTTGCCCTTCGGCATCGCGCGCGACGACGCGAATCAGATAGGCGCCGCTCTTGACGTCAAAATCGGTGTTCACAGTGACGCCGAGGGCGCGCCGGCGCTCGAGGTTTTCGTCCTTCAATCGAAGCTCCACCACCTTCTGGGTCCCTTCGACATAGTTGCCGTTGCGATCGAAGAGGACACAGACCAGGGTGACGTCGTCGCGGTTCCGGTCATCCTGCTTGCGCAAAGGGAGCCGCTGGATATCGAGATGGGTGGTGACTTTTACCTTGGCAACGTCGGCGGTGGTCTTGTAGAACTGGGTGTGAATGTCGATGGGCAGGTCGCGCAGCTCATCGTGGGAGAACACGGCCTCGCCGATTTGACGCGAAGCGGCGGCGGCGGCGTCCTCCACATGGGATGGCGCCCAGTAACCCTTGCGCGCCTGCACGGACAGCCCCTTGCCTTCCGTCAGCTTCACCTTGATCTCATGATACTTTCCGTCCGTTTTGAGGTCCTTTGGATAGAAGCCCAAGTAATAGACGTATTCGGGCGGCGTGGCCAGGCGCTTGAATTCGCCGAGGAAATCGTTCTGGGCGAGGGCGGCGCCGCCGGTCGAATAGGCGAGGTCGCCTAGGATCAGCCCCTGGGAGGTTATGGCGTCATGGTCGTACTTGGCGACCTGCTCCTGGGTCTGGGGGCTCGTCAGACGGCAGTTGGGAACATCGCCGGTCGGGTTGATGGTATAAACTCCGCGGGCGTCGAGGGTGTTGATGATGACGCCCGAGCGGGTGGCGCGGTCGATGGACTCGCTGAGCTCCCGCTGCAACTCGTCGGGGAGGTACATGCCGGGCGATACGAAAATCATGATCCGATCACCCGGCATGGAGCCGAGCAGCCGCACCACGTTGTTGAGGATGCGGAAGGAGTTGATGGCATCGCTTCGGCCCTCATTGGCGACCTGGCGGAGAGTGTCCTGGGCTATTTGTTGCGCTTGCGTGGTTAACGCTCCCCCCGCCTGGGTTGGAGCGCCGCCGCCGGCTTGCAGTTGGAGGCAATCGACGGTAATGGCGGTCTGCATCGCCAGCAGCGGGGAGGACAGGTCTTCCGTTCTCGCCCATTGGTCCGCGACGTAGAAGCTGGCGGGAGGGAAGTGCGCGCGAGGCGGGACGGGCATGACTTTCATCAGCGTCTCGCGGAATTTCGCCAGGTCGTCTGTGAGCTCGAGCGATACGGTGCCGGAGAGTGTGAGCAAGGCCACGCGTTCCTGCGAAGGTATTCCCTGTTCGATGTATTTCAGAGCGGCTGCACGAGCATTCATGAGGTCTTCGAGCTTGAGATGGACGTCGTCGAAGACAAAGGCGACGAAGCGGGTGGGTACCACCAGCCTGGAGCCTTCTGCGGCGGGCTGGGCCGGGATCTCGGATTGCGGCGCAGCGGGCTGGGCATTCCCGGCCCCCACGGGGATTGGCTGCGCGGCGCTGCCCTCAAGGGCAAACTGCGCAATGGACTGCGGCTTGCCGCGGTCGGTGAGCTGAAAGTCTTCCTTACGGAGGCTGCCGACAGCGTGTCCCTGCTTGTCGCGAACCACCACGGGAACGCGCACCAGGTTCACGCTGGATTGAAAGGTGGGCGTCTCTTCGCGAGTGGTTACCTCGCCGGTCTGGGTCTGCGCGGCCAGCGCGGCGCTGAGCAGAAAAAAAGACCAAGAGCGCACGATACTCTCCTTCCACCGGAAACCCGGCGGCGCGGGTTTTGCAGAGCGGGCGGCGGCCCACTGGTTCGCATTATAACTGTCTCCACCTGCCAGCCCTGGAAGTTGCTAGCTACCGGCGGCTGGCCGGTCGGGGACCTGCGCCACCGGGACGCTTCACTCCGTCCGGAGTTGAACGGTGCGGGAGGCTTCGCCGCCGGCGGAATCTTTCACTGTAAGCACGGCGTGATACGTTCCGGGCGGGAGGGTCACGACCGGCAGTTTGAGAGCGACCGGAATCACGCGGTTCGCGGACTTGGCCAGGGCGCTCAAGTCGACATCGCCCGAATCCCACTTCGGCTGCTTGCTCTGCGCATCGAGCAGGCGCAGATGCATGGTCAACCGGACCGGCTCGGCGCCAGTAGCGGGCGGTTCATAGATTTCGAAGTAGGCCTCGGCAGTTCCGCTCTTCGGCAAAACATCGGAGCCGGAGACGGTGATTTGGTTGCCGCGAAAGATCAGCGGGTTTTTCCCTTCGTCGAGCTCCTCCTGCAAGGCGTCTTGGGAGATCGGCTGCACGTCTCGGCTAAGGGCGATGGCGCTCAGGCCGAGCTGCGCGGCGTCAACCGGATCGACGGCCAGCGGCGTTTCGACGACACCGGCGCGATCCTTGGCGGTGCGGAAGATCAGCTTGAACCGGTAATTGCCCGGAGCGATTTCAAACTGGTGTTCGTAGTGGAGCGGGCGCTGAACAAAGTCGTCGAACTGCCGGCGGCTGTCGAAAGCGAATCGCACCGTATCGCCGAATCGCGCGGCCACATTGCCCCCCAGGTTATACGCCAGGCCGAGCACGTCCATCGAGGCCTGCAGCTTGCCGTTCACCTCGGTAGGATCGAGAACCGGCGCAGGAATCTCGAGCGCCAGATCGACTCGCGCCACGCCGCCGGCCTCATAGAAGAACGGCACGGACGCCGAAGCGGCGGTGTTGCCGGCGTGCGGCGACGCCGCCAGGTTTTCCAGCTCCGCTTCCAGAGGGTTGGTCGACGCCAAGGTGATCTCGCGGACGTTGCAATACAGGTTGCGACCGCGCACCTTCACGTCGGGCCGGTCGACAGTGACTTTGAGCTCGTGGCAACTCCCTTCCGGCGACTCTTGCGGCACGTAGCCGAGCGTGTAGGATTCATCCTGCTCGCGGGCGATCGCGTCGAAAACAGCCACTACGTCGTTACCGCGGAAGAGCTCGTGGCCGCCGGTGACGTCGGCCAGGTGGAGCGCCCAGCCCGGATTCTGGGCGTTGGCCGACCCTCCGACCGGATAAACCGAGACATTCGCCTTGCGGAACTCGAGCGCCATCCCAAAAGGATCCCGCCGCGCATCCGTACTCCGCTCCAGTTGAGAGCGTAGCTGGCGGATGGAAGGGGCGCGCGGCGGACCCGCGAGGTCGGCGCCGCCTATCGGCGACGGAACGCCGGCGGCGAAGAGAGCCACCACCTTGTGGCCGGGCACATGCGCCAGATCCTTCGCCAGTTGCGCGTAGAAGCGTATGCGCACATAGCCATCGGGATCGGGAATGCCGGGGCAGGATGACGAGCCAATCCAGGCGGCTGGTGCAGACGAAATCTGGTCGGCGGGGGAAGAAGACAAGCCGGGCCATGCCTCCAGTGCTTGCCGAAGCTGGCCGACGTCGGCGGTGAATTGCGTGGCGAAATTCAGGCATCCCCACGCGTAATATACGACGGACATCAGCCGGTTGGGTCCGGCATTATCAGCGACGAACTTTGTGGCGCTCTGCTGAATCCATTTCAGATCGTCGGGTGGCAGCCCCTGGTCGCTCTGTGCATCGATTAACAGGACAAAGCGCTGTTGACGGCTGATTCCCGAAGTTGCGGGTCCGGTGCGAGTCTGGAACGCGCTGATGGTCTGTTCCTTGCCATCCTCGAAGATGTGGAAATCCTTCGCCTCCAGGCCGTGGATCGGCTCGTCCTTCTTACCGGTCACGACCGCATCCACCAGCACCAGGCGCGCTTCGGCCTTGAGCTTCAGGCTGGCTGTGTCCTGAGCGGCCGATCCGCCGGTTTGCGCCAACAGCGGGTAACAGAGGAACAGAAGTAGAGCCGCGCATTGCGGACGGCAGGCACACTGCGGATGCCTGGGGCGCTGCGCGAATCGCGACGGCCGGGCTGGCGCCCGGGTGGGCCGGTTGCCATCCGGCCCGCAGGTTATCAACCTGCCCCACAACTTAGCCGCTGAGGTTTTCATGGGATCTCCACCACCCCGTTGGCGGCGGCCATCTGGCGGCCTTCGGCATCGCGCACCACGACGCGAATCATGTAAGGGCCCACCTTGACATCGAAGTTGCTGTTCACGGTGACGCCGGCTGTGCGCCGCTGCTCCAGAGTCGCGTCCTTCAGCCGAAGCTCCACCACCTTCTGGGTTCCTTCGAGGTAGTTGCCATTGCCATCGAAGAGGGCACATACCAGGGTCACATCGTCGCGGTTCCGGTCGTCCTCCTTGCGCAGCGGAAGCTGCCGGATATCCAAATGAGTGGCGACCTTCAGCCTGGCGGCTTCGTCCGTGGTCTTGAAAAACTCGCTGTGTATCTCGATGGGCAGGTCGTGCAGCTCATCGCGGGAGAAGACGGCCTCGCCAATTTCCCGCGTAGCCGTGGCGGCAGCGTCTTCTTCATGAGAGGGCGCCCAGTAGCCCTTGCGCGCCTGCAAGGACAATCCCTTGCTGTCCGTCAGCTTGACCTTGAGCTCGTGATACTTGCCGTCCGGTTTGAGGTCCTTCGGATAGAAGCCCAAGTAATAAACGTATTCGGGCGGCGTGGCCAGGCGATTGAATCCGCCCAGCAGATCGTTGTCGCTGGAGGTGCTGCCGCCGGTCGAATGGGCCAGATCGTCCAGCAACATCCCCTGGGCAAGATTCTCGAAGCCGTCGTACTTGGAGATCAGCAAGCCGGTCTGAGGGTTGGGCGAATTGCAGCCCGGAATATCGCCGACCGGGTCGATGGTGTAAACGCCGCGCGCGTCGAGCGTGTTGATGACGACACCGGCGCGGGTCGCGCGGTCGATGGATTCGCTGAGGTCCCGCTGCAAGTCGTCGGAGAGATACATGCCCGGCGAAACCAGGATCATAATCCGATCACCCGGCATGGCGGCGAGCAGCCGCAGGATGTTGTCGAGGGTGCGGAAGGTGGCGATGGCTTCACCCAGACCCGCGCTGGCGACTTCGCGGAGAATGTCCCGGGGATCGATCTGGGCGCCTGGCAGGCAGGTGGCGACGATGCCGGCCTCCAACGCCAGCGCTTCCTGGTTGTCGCGGTTCATCCATTGATCGGCCACATAGAAAGTGGCCGGAGGGAAGGTTTTGTGGGCCGGCAGCACGGGCATGATCTTCATCAGCGCCTCGCGGAATTTAGCTGGGTCATTGGTGAATTCGAGCGACACTTTGCCGGAGAGCGTAAGCAACGCGACGCGGTCCTGCGGGCGTATTCCCTGTTCGATGTGCTTTAAGGCCGCGATGCGGGCGTTCATCAAGTCCCCGATCTTGAGATGGACATCGTCAAAGACATAGGCGGTGAAGCGAGTGGGCACCACCAGCTTGGAAGCCGCGGCAGCCGGTTCGCCGGGGACCTCCTCTTGAGGTGCAGCAGGGCGGGCATGCGCGGCCGCTACCACGGCGCTGCCCTCTACGGCAAACTGTGAAATGTACTGCGTTTTGCCGCGGTCGGTAAGCTGAAAGTCTCCTTTATGGAAGTTGCCGAGGGTGTGTCCCTGCTTGTCGCGGACCACCACGGGCACACGCACCAGGTTCACACTCGATTGAAAGGTGGGCGTTTCTTCGCGGGTGGTAACTTCGCCCGTCTGGGTTTGCGCGGCCAACCCGGCGACGAGCATTAAGAGGAACCAAGAGCGCATGTTACTCTCCTTCCGCGAGAAACCCGGCGCCGCGGGTTTTTGACAGTGAGCTGCGCGGCGGCTGGCCCACTGGCTCGAATTATAACTGTCTTGACATGCCAGGCGGTCCGGAAGTTGCTAGCTATAAGGGGCCATACGCCGGTGGCGATGATGGGCCCGGAGGCCCCGCACGTAATTCTGTTATCGTGCAGGGATGGCTAGAATTCAGCGCGCGCTGATCAGCGTGACCGATAAAACCGGCGTTCAGGAATTCGCCGCGGCGCTCCATGCCGTTGGAGCGGAGATCATCTCCACCGGGGGAACGGCCCGGCTGATTCGCGACGGCGGCGTACCGGTGAAGGACGTGGCGGAAGTGACCGGGTTTCCCGAGATGCTGGACGGCCGCGTCAAGACTCTGGACCCGCACGTGGCGGGCGGCATCCTGGCCATGCGCGGCAACGCGGCGCACATGCGCGCGATCGCGGAGCACCAGATTCTGCCGATCGATATGGTGGTGGTGAATCTGTACCGGTTCGAGGATGCGGCGCGGAAGGCCGGAGTGGAGCGCGCCGAGCTGATCGAGAACATCGATATCGGCGGGCCGACCATGATCCGCGCGGCAGCGAAGAATTACCAGGATGTCGCGGTGGTGGTTTCACCGGCCGATTACCAGGCGATTGCGGCAGAGTTGCGGGCGAGCGGCGGCGAGCTGGCGCCGGCCACTCACTGGCGGCTGGCGAAGAAAGCGTTTCGCACCACGGCGGATTACGACGCCGCGATCAGCGCGCGCCTGGAACAGGAAGACGCCGCCGGCGAGCTGCCAGAAGAGCTGGCGATGCGCGCGCCCAAAGTGATGGACCTGCGCTATGGCGAGAACCCGCACCAGGCGGCGGCGCTGTACGGGCGAGCGGGGCAGGGAATTGCCGGGGCGGTGCAGTTGCAGGGCAAGGAGCTTTCGTACAACAACCTGGTGGATCTGGACGCGGCGTGGCAGTTGGCGCTCGAATTCACGGAGCCCGCCATCGCCATTATGAAACACACCAATCCGTGCGGTTGCGCCGAGCAGGCGACGCTGGCGGAGGCGTGGCGCAAGGCGCTGGAATGCGACCCGGTATCGGCGTTCGGCAGCGTGATCGGCATCAACCGCACGGTGGACGTGGAGACCGCGCGCGAGATGGCGAAGCTGTTTGTGGAAGCGGTGGCGGCACCGGACTATGCGCCGGAAGCGCTGGCAGTGCTGGCGGCGAAGAAGAACCTGCGGCTGATGAAAGTGGCGCCGGGGCTGGACCGTTTCGTGGTGAAATCGATTACCGGCGGCTTTCTGGTGCAGAGAGCGGACCGCGTCACGATGGACCGGGCGGCGTCCGTGGTGAAGAGCAAGCGCGCGCCGACGGAAGAAGAATGGCGCGCCATGGAGTTTGGCTGGACGGTGGCCAAGCACGTCAAATCGAACGCGATTGTCTACGCGCGCGCGGGACAGACGGTGGCAGTAGGCGCGGGGCAGATGAGCCGCGTCGATTCGGTGAAGCTCGGCGCCATGAAAGCCATGCTGCCGCTGGCCGGGACAGTGGTGGCGTCCGATGCCTTCTTTCCATTTGCCGATGGCGTGGAAGAGGCAGTGAAGAACGGCGCGACAGCGTTCATTCAGCCTGGTGGATCGATGCGCGACCAGGAAGTGATCGACGCGGCGGACCGGCTGGGTGTGGCGATGGTGTTCACCGGCGTGCGGCACTTCCGGCATTGAGTGGGGTGAGTCCACGACCTGCCGAGGGCCGGGCATGCCGGCCCCGGTCGTCGCAAGCGAAGAAAAGTCGGCACGAATGCCGGCGCTGCACGCAACATTGCGTGCGCCACGGGCGAAACGCGGTTAGAAGTTCGGCTCGTCGGCGGAGGGGCCGTACATGGCCGGCACGGGGATGTCGTTGAGGCGCAGGTAAACCGATAGCTGGCCGCGGTGGTGGACGCCGTGGTTGAACACGAAACTGCGCAGCACGACCACTTTCGGCATGGTAAAGAACACCTTCTCGCCGGACTTGAGCGACCAGGGCTGCATGAGCTGATCGTTCTCTGCTTTGGCGAGAGCGGCGCGGGCGGTGGCGACCGACTTATCGAACATCGTCAACAGTTCGGCGCGCGAAGCGGCGATCTTGCGCGCGGATGGGTCAAAGGCGGCCAGGTCGATAGAATCTTTGCCGATGGTGTCCGGCACCCAGTTCACCAGTTCGGTTAGATGAGTGGCGAGCGAGGCCATGTCCATGGATTTCGGGTGGGGCTTGAAGCTGAACTTGTCGTCTGGAATCCGCTCCAGGAGGCGGCGAGTGGTGGCCATTTCCTGATCGAATTCCGGTAGTAGCGCGTCACGAATCAACATAGCGGGTGAGCTCCTCTGGGCTATATTCGCTTTTTATTCGCCCTCAGTCAAGTAAATTCTGCATGAATTTGTCCGCGGGCGACAGCGCGGGCAATCTCAAGTGTGCGATCGAGTCAGCGGGGATCGTCTGCGCGGGTAAAGCCGTCAGCGGCCCAGCAGCAAACAACGAGCAACAGATTTGGGCCAGCCGCTTCGTTGCAGACGATCGAAAAGTCATTTCGTTGTACCTTAGCCTTCGCCTTTCGATGCTGGACGCCACTGCGTCGTCAGCCTCATGACCTCGCTGAAGGCGCGTGCCGAGGTGAGATTCTGAGCGTATGCCGGGTGCGGGGAGGGTGTCAAGGAGAATGCCAACGCCGGATGACAACCGGTTACGTGGCTCTTACCTAGGTCATGCGCGGCTCTTGCGCAACAGCATCCGGCCGAAACCCGGCTGGCCGTAGTCTGCCTTTTGCGCGCGATATTCCACACGGACCACCTTCATTCCCGGGCGCCATTTCTCCACGAGGTCGATCACATCCTTGCGCTGCATGCGCATTCCCGTTTTAGAGCCCCTGGAAATTGACCTGCTGGGGAGCGTATAATCGGGGCAGTTGGCGCGTGCTCCGCGTGCCGACGCTACCTTCCTGAAAGCCGCTCGCGTGCCCGGCATGATAGAAGTCGAGCGCCACTCTGCCGTCAGCAGGATATTGAAAATGCCCGAGAACCGTCTGCCGAAGAGTCGTAAAAGAACGCAGCTGCAGGCGGGTATAGGCAAGCTAAAGCATGCCCCACCAAGTTCCGCCGAAGCAGGGGTAACATCGGATGCGCTACCCTGGGGATGGGGTTGCCATCCATCGAACCACAATATAAAGGGGTAAGAGTGCTTTACTTTGACGGGCACACGGGTTTAGTATGGTTACAATCGCCCGATGGCAAGCGAGGTTAAAGCTTTGCTGAAACTAAAACGCGTTGAACTACAGGGTTTCAAGTCCTTTTGCGAGCGCACCGAGCTCCGCTTCAACGGCTCGGGAATCGCCGGCGTGGTCGGTCCTAACGGGTGCGGGAAATCGAATATCTCCGACGCCATCAGTTGGGTGCTGGGCGAGCAGTCGGCCAAGACCCTCCGCGGCACGCGGATGGAAGACGTGATTTTCGCCGGCACGCGCGAGCGCAAACCGGTAGGGATGGCCTACGTGACTATGACCATGGTCGACCCGGAGCATTATCACGGCCACGACGCGCACAAGATTCAGGCGGTGGAAGAAGGCGGGGAGAAGAAGCGCGGCGAGATCACCATCACGCGGCGGCTGTACAGGAGCGGGGAAAGCGAATACCTGATCGACGGGAGGCTGGCGCGGCTGCGCGACATCCAGGACCTTTTTATGGGCACCGGGCTGGGCCCGGAAAGCTACGCGATTATCGAGCAGGGACGCATCGGGCAGATCCTCAGCTCGAAACCGCAGGACCGGCGGTCGGTGATCGAAGAAGCTGCCGGCATTACCCGGTTCAAGACGCGCAAGCGGCTGGCGGAGGCGAAGCTGGAAGGTGCCAAGCAGAACCTGGCGCGCGTGTACGACATTCTGGAAGAAGTGACGCGGCAGGCGAATTCGCTCAAGCGGCAGGCGCAGAAGGCGCGCCGCTATGGCGAGCTGAAGGCAGAGATGGAGAGCCGGCTGAAAGTGGCGCTTTCCGGAAAGTACCGGCTGCTGGAGCGCGATGCGGCCAAGACCGCCATCGATTTGAACCTGGCGGCGGCGGAATTCAAGGGCCTGGGCGGGAAGGTGGAGGAGCGGGAACAGGCGCACGAGCGGGCGCAGGCCGGATGTTATGCGCTCGAAGAGCGGCTGACTGAGGCGCGCCTGGAACTTTCCGAAGCCAACATGGAAGCCGAGCGGACGCGCGGCCGGCTGGCCGCCCAGGTGAAAGAGATCGGCGCCACCGAGGAACGCATCGCGCAGGCGGAAAAAGAATCCGAGCAATTGGGGGCCCGGCTGGAGCAACTGGATGGCGAGATCGCGGTGCACCAGCGGAGCGTGACGGCGCTGGAGGAGCAGATCGCGGAGGCGCGTGCGCGGCTGCTCGGCATCAACCAGCAGCGGGAGGCTTTGCAGACCAGGCTGCGGGAGCGCGAAGGCGCCATCGAAACCGGCCGGCAAGCGATTCTGCGGCTGCTGAGCGAGGCGTCGCAACTGAAGAACCAACTGGCGCAGATGGAGGAGTACCTGGCCAGCATCGGGCGGGAGACGGCGCGCTCGACGAGAGAAGAGCAGGCGGCGGCGGCCGAAATCGAGCGGCTGGAAGCGGCGCGGCGGTCTCTTGCTGAAACCGTGGCGGCGCGACAGCTCGAATTGGAAGCGGTGATGGGCGAGCGGCGGCGCACCGAAGAGGATCTGGCCGCACGGCGGCAGGCGGCGGCCGAGCTGCGGCAGACCATCGACGAGGAGAAGACGGAGGTATCGCGGATTCGCGCGCGCAAGGAATCGCTGGAGCAGGTGCTGGCGCACCGCAGCTACACCACCGAATCGGTGAAGCGGCTGTTCGCGTCGCTCGAAACCGGCAAGGCCGGCGACCTGAAGCCGGCGGGCGTGCTGGCGGACTACGTGGAAGTGGACCCGCAGTATGAAAAGCCGGCGGAAGAGTTTCTCCACGACGAGCTGGAATACGTGGTGGTGGAAAGCTGGCAGCAGGCGGAGCGGGGCCTCGATTTCATCCGCGCCGAACTGGACGGCCGCGCCACGTTCCTGGTGCACCCGGAGCCGAACGGCAACGGCAAGGCGCGCCTGCCGGAGCCGGCGATCGGCCCGGAGACCGGGATCGCGTCGCGCCTGAGCGATTCGCTGCGGCTCACCAACGGATTCCGCGATCGCGCCACGGACCTGCTGCCGCGGGTTTCGCTGTGCTTCGTAGCCGAGGACCGCGGCGCGGCGCAGCGGCTCTCGACGGCCTACCCGCACCTTTATTTTCTGCTGCCCGATGGCGTTTGTTACCACGGCCACACGGTGACCGGCGGCAAGAAAACCGGCGCCGGCCCGCTGGCGATGAAGCGCGAAGCGCGCGAGTTGACCAGCGTGCTGGCGGAGCGGCAGGCGGCGCTCGACGGGCAGGTGGCGCGGCTGGACGAGATCGGCGTGGAGATCGCCGGCCTAGAGACCGAGCTGGAACGGCTGCGCGGTCTGCAACAGGCGCGCGAGAAGGATCGCGTGGCGCTCGATCACGACGTTCGCAAACTGGCCGAGGATCTGGCGCGCGCCAATTCGAAGGTTTCGGTGGCGCGGTTGGAACTGGAGCGGCTGCGCCGCGATGCCGAGAAATGCGCCGGCGAGCGCGAACGCAACCGCGCCGCGGTGGAAGAGAAGGAACGGCAGCGCGCGGCTCGCGAAGAGGCGCTGGAGGCGGAGCGGCAGGAAGCGGAGAAGCTCGAAGAGCAGACGGTGGCGATTGGCGAAGAGCACGCCACCACGCGCGAGGCGCTGGCAGGCCTGGAAGAACGCCACCGGGGCGAGCGCAGCGCGATGGCGAAGCTGGAGCAGCAGTTCCAGGAGACGAGCAGCCGGCGCAACGCGACGGCGGCGGAAATCGAGCGGCTGGGCGAGCAACGCGCGCGGCTGCTGGCGGACAACATCGAGCTCGACCGCCGCGGCGGCGAGTTGGCGGCCGGAATCTCACGCACGGAGGCCGCGGTCAACGAGATGGCGGTGGAGGATGCCTCTATGCGGGAGGCGCTGCGCGCGGGAGAAGACGAGCTGAAGACGCTGCGCCTGGCGGCACAGGAATGCCAGGAGCGGCGGGCGCAGGTCGAAGTCGAGCTGGTGCGCAAACAGGCGGAGCTTAAGTACCTGGACGAGACCAGCCGCAAGGAGCTGAACTGCCCGGTGGAGGAACTGGCGCCGGCAGGCGACCCGGTGCCGGACGAGGACGCGATTGCCGCCGCCGAGCAGGGCGCCAACGAAATCCGCGAGCGCATCGAGGGGCTGGGGGCGGTGAACCCGGCCGCCATGGAAGAGTTCCAGGAGGCGCAGCAGCGGCAGGAATTCCTCAGCGTGCAGCGCCAGGACCTGATCGATTCCATCCGCGATACGGAAAAGGCGATCCAGGAGATCGACCAGGTGTCGCGGCAGAAATTCGCCGAGGCGTTCGAGGCGATCAACGCCAACTTCCGCGGCATGTTCCAGACGCTGTTCGGCGGCGGCACCGGCGAAATGCGGCTTACCGACCAGGAGAACCTGGCCGAATCGGGCATCGATATCGTCTGTTCGCCGCCCGGCAAGCGTCTGCAGAACGTGCTGCTGCTATCGGGCGGCGAAAAGGCGCTGGCCGCGGTGGCGCTGTTGATGGCCATTTTCCGCTACCAGCCGAGCCCGTTCTGCGTGCTCGACGAAGTGGATGCGCCGCTCGACGAGGCCAACATCGGCAGGCTGACGACGCTGCTGAAAGAGATGTCGCTCGAAACGCAGTTCGTGGTGATCACCCACTCCAAGCGCACCATGGAAGCCGCGGAGGCGCTGTACGGCGTGACCATGCAGGAACCGGGTGTCTCGCGCCTGGTGGCCGTGCGGTTCGGCCCGGCGGCCGAAGCGGCGGCGTAGCGCGACTGCCGGCGGCCGGGCTCTAAGGGCACTCCGTGAGGGAACGCTAGCCGCCATATGGCAGACATCGAATAAGTGAGGCGGTGGGGAAGTCGTACTTAGTAAGTACTTACGGTGGAGGCTCTCAATGCGTCCCCGGCGCCACCTTACTTTTCCGCGGTGCAATTCACGGTCACGGTGAAACCGGAACGAACGTTCGGCGACTCGGGGCTGCATTTCATGGGTCTGCCCGCCGGGCCGGTGACTTTCACTTTGTGATACCCGGGAGCGACCACGAATGTGAAGGGCGTGGTCCGGCGCATTTGCTGATTGTCAATGGTTACAGTGCCGCCGGGCGGCGTTGATGTGACGTATAGCTTGCCGGGCCGCTGCGGCATTTGCGACCGCAGAAGCCCCGGAGACAGGAAGAGGCAGCACAGGGCCAACCACAGCACTGGAAACAGTCGTTGCGTTTTCATGTTAGTCCCCCTTGCCTAAGTCTTGCATCACAAAGTCGGCGAAAAAGAAAACACCAGCCAGCAGCGTATAAAAATGCGCCGCCTTGGGCCATTGAACCAGATCGATGTCGAGGGTCCCGACGGAGTTCAGGAGCACAAATTCGACGTTCTGGTAGGAGACATATCCGAAGTAGAGGGAGAGGCCTACACAAACTGCACTTAGGACGGCGGGCCACATTTCCCGCAGCCGATAGTGCTGTCTGGGCTTAGTGGTCAACAGGAACCCCATCGCACCGAGGAGACCAGTGCCCAGGGTGATGAGCAGATTGTTGATGCCCTCATAGGCGTCCACGGCCTTGTCCAACTCCGGCTCACTGTCGGGCGCGACAGGGTAGGGCCTGGTATTGACGTAGGTCGTGACCTTCCACATTGCTACTATCAGCAGGATAGAGACGATATAGAAACCGAGTCTGGCAATTGGCAGGCGTATGGTCACTGGCTTCGCGGTCATTCAATCGATCCTGAGCGCTCAAGAGGCTGAAAGCGCTGCCTCCCAGCTTTTGGCGAGTATAACCGAACTTGGGTAGAGCGTCAATTCAAATTGACAAGGCCGCAACTTCGGGCAGCGGGCAGGGAATACCGCAGTCTGGTTTGTCCAGAACATCCTGCGACTGTGCCAGGCCGGCGCGGCCGGTTACTGCGGCGGCAGGGTGATGGGAACGCGCCTCTCGCGGTTCAACTGGAGGGTGAGAGTGCGGTCGATCGAGCTGAGCGGCACCTCTTTCTCCTGGCGATCCAGCGTGACGTAGTGCAGCGTCAGACCGGCGATCCAATAGGAACCCGCCGCCTGAATTCCGCCACCCTTCAATGCAAACAAGTAAATGGGCGAAGATTCTTTCGTGGCGCTTCCGGTAGCTGCCGGCACCTCCTGCCCATACTCGTCATAGGAGCGAGTAACTGGATGGGCTGCACCCGTGTAGGTGTTCGGTGCGGCTGTTTGCGCCGGGGGATCCGCGGGTGCATATGTTACCGCCGGGCCTGGTGCATACGCATAACCTGGATCTGTGTAAGTGTCGGGATAATACGGGTAATCGTTATAATACCCGTAATCATAATAATCGGGCCAATAGCCGAAACCGAAGCCGTACCCGGGATAACCCCAGCCCCAGCCGTAATACGGCCAATAGCCTCCGTATCCGTAGCCGCCGTAACCGAAGCCACGGCCATAACCGTAGCCTCGGCCGTAACCATAACCACGGCCGTAACCATAGCCGCCATAACTATAGCCTCTGGCGCCGCCGTAACCGCCGCGATATCCGGAGCCAATGGACCCACCGTAACCGCCCCGATATCCGGAGCCAATGGATCCGCCGCCGCGGAATCCGCCGCCAATGCTGCCATGGCTAAAGCCGCCACCGCCGCCGTGAAATCCGCCGCCACCGCCACCGCCGTGCCCGCCACCACGCTGCGCCATGGCACACCAGGCAAGCACGGTAAAGGAAAGGGTGATTCTGAGTAGGGCCCTCATACGAGTATTCCTCTACTTCGCAGCTTACGCCCACTTGGGGACCAGCGCAAGGCGGAGTCTTGTCTAATGCAGGATGAGCCTGAAGGTGAGCCTGTTTCTAACACAGGATGAGCCTGGAGGAGGGTGTGCGCATGCTGGGGGTTGATCATCAG
>JBAVYH010000216.1:0-75094 GCA_049698695.1 Bryobacteraceae bacterium
CTGCTGGCCAGTGTACTCGCGCTGATCACCGCGGCGGTGCCGGCCGCGCCCACCGCCGGCTGGGCCGCCGCCGCAATCTCGCTCAGCATCTTCGCCGTGGCCGCGTTCAGTGTGAACATGTACACGCTGCCGCTCGATGTTTTCTCCGGCGCCCACGCGGCTTTTGCGATCTCCTGCCTGGTAGCTTCCTATGGCGCCGTGCAGGCCGTCGTCTCGCCGGCATTTGGCCGTCTCATCGATCTGTACGGCTACGCGCCAGTCACGACCATTGCGGCAGTTATGCCCCTGGCTGCCTCAGCAGTTCTCTGGAGCACGGGGTCGGTCGAGTGAAGCAGCGGCTCAAGAGCTGGATTTTCGGCCTGCTCGGCAAAGATCCCGAAGCCGTGGTGGTGACGTTCGCGACCGGCGATACCGAATTGTGCCGCCGCATGGCGGAAGAAGTGCGCGCGCTGGTGCCCGGCCGCCGCCACTTTGTGGCGACCGAAGCCAATTGGCCCGAGCTGCGGCGAAAGCTGCGGCGCTACCGTATCGGACTTGCGCCGGTGATGCTCACGCGCCAGCCCAGCGCCCTGCGCCGCGCGGCGTACCGGCTGGCCCCGCGCAAGATTCTGGCTTACAACTCACGGCTGGAGCGCCACCACCTGCGGCCCACGCTGACTTCCTTCTTGTTCTGGCGCGGCGTGCCGCTCGACCGCATCTACCTGCGTCCCTGGTGGTGGCCCTGGCCGAAGCGCGAACGCACGGTGACGCCCGCCGGCGACCGCGTGCTGGAGGGCCGGCCGTGTTCGCCGGAGCGCCGCCGCGTCGCCGTGCTCTCGCCATATTTCCCGTACCCGCTGGCTCATGGCGGCGCGGTGCGCATCTTCAACCTGCTGCGCGAGGCCGCGCGCGAATTCGATGTCGAGCTGTTCGCCTTCACCGATGACGATGCCGAGCCACCGGCCGCACCGGTGCTCGAATTCTGCGGGCGCGTGGTGCTGGTCGCCAAGCCGCGCTACCGCGAGCCGCGCTGGTGCACGCTGCTTCCGCCAGAGGTCCACGAGTTCCGCTCGCCCGCTATGCGAGGCGCCATTGCGCGCGAGCGCGCCGCTTTCGGTTTCGAGGCGCTCGAGGTCGAATACACGCAGCTTGCCCCCTACCGCGGCGACGTGCTGGTGGAACACGACGTCACCTTCGACCTGTTTGCGCAGATTGCGCGCCGCGAGCGTTCGCTCGCCGCCTGGTGGGACTGGTTTCGCTGGCGCCGCTTCGAAACCCGCGCCGTCCGCGCCGCGCGCCGCGTGGTGGTGATGTCACCCGAGGATGCCGAGATGCTCGGGCCCAAAGCGCGGGCCCTAGTGATCGAAAACGGAGTGGATTTGGAGCGCTTTCAGCCGGCGCCGGAAACGCCGGGTCAACGCCTGCTGTTCATCGGCTCCTTTCGCCACTTTCCCAACGTCGTCGCCTACCGCTTCTTCACCGAGCGCGTCTGGCCGCTGCTGCGCGACAAGTTTCCGCAGATGGAGCTGACCGTGGTCTGCGGCCCCGATTACCTCACCTACTGGCGCGCCTTCGCGGATTCACCCGAGCCCGCCGCCGACCCGCGCATCCGCCTGCTGGCATTCGTCGCCGACGTCCGCCCGCTCTATCGCGAAACCAACCTCGTCATTGTGCCCACCACCGTCTCGGCCGGCACCAACGTGAAGGTTCTTGAAGCCATGGCCATGCGGCGCGCCGTTGTCTCCACCACCTCCGGATGCGCCGGCCTGGGCTTGCTCGATCGCCACAGCGTTTGGATTGCCGATAAGGCGGAGCCCTTTGCCGCGGCCGTCGCTACGCTCATCGCCGACCCCGACCGCCGCGCGCAAATCGCCGATGCCGCTTTCTGGCACGCCAAGCGTAACTTCGACTGGCAGGCCATCGGCGAGAAGCAGCGCGCGCTGTTGCGCGATTTAGTGAGGCCTAGGTAGTGTATCGGTCAGCTAAAAGCGTGCCTCACCAACGGTATGTATGGCACCGTTTGGGGTGGCTCAGCTTGCCCGTGCGCTCAGGCGCCAGTCCCAGTCCCTTTTGCGATACACTGTTTCCCGCGGCGACCGGCATGACATCCAAACAGCAGCTTGATTCATTCATCGACAAATTCACGCCTGAAATGGCGGCCCAAACGCGCTGGGCGTTCGCCTGGATGCGCCGCAGATTCCCCGCCGCAACGGTGCTGGTTTACGACAACTACAACGCCCTCGCCATCGGTTTCGGCCCCAGCGAAAAAACCTCAGACGCTGTGTTTTCTCTCGCTGTGTTCCCGCAGTGGGTGAGCTTGTTCTTCCTGCAGGGCGCCGCTCTTCCCGATCCGCACCGTCGGCTGACGGGCGGCGGCAAGCAGGCTCGCCATATCAAACTCAAGCCGCTCGAACTGCTGGAGGATCCGCAGGTCCTTTCGCTGATGGACGCCGAAACCGCTCGCCTCGGGCTATCCAACTGCTCCGGGCGCGGCAAGATCGTCATCAAGTCGATTTCGGCTAAACAGCGCCCGCGCCGCCCGGCAGCCGCCGGCATGCGGAGATAGGTCTACTCCACCACAGCGCCCGCTTTGCGGAAGGCTTCCTCAACGGCTTCCTTCCCCCAACCGCTGCACGAGCTGGCGGAGGGGCGGTAGCGTCTTCGTAGTCCAAGACCTGGATCGCGATCCGCGCCCCTTCCGGCCTCAAGCCCTCACAAGTCCCGGCGAATCGCTCTGCTACCTTGATACGATTGTCGACGAAATGTCACTAGGATCTTGAGAGCGCAAGCTCGTGAACAAAAGCCAGGGGCAAACCCGGCTGAAAAGGGGGGTCACTAACGCATGCCCATCAAGTTTACTGCGCTGGAACCGGGTCACAGGAGGATTGGCAGATACGGCTGGAAGCCGGATTTGCCCGATCATCGTGACTTTCTGTATGCAACGCCGCCCGCTACAGCGGCAGCGCTGCCAACCCAAGTGGACCTTCGACCTCAATGTCCTCCGGTGTACGATCAGGGACAGCTTGGCAGTTGCACCGCCAATGCCATCGCGGGCGCCATCGAGTTCGATCAGAAAAAGCAAAAACTTCCGGAGTTCACTCCTTCACGACTCTTCGTTTACTACATCGAGAGAGTCCTCGAGGGCACGTCGCCCTCAGTAGATAGCGGCGCCCAGATTCGCGATGGCATTAAAGCCGTGGCAGCACAGGGCGCTTGCAAGGAAACATCGTGGCCCTATGATGACCACAACACAGACCCCACTCCGTGCCCGAACTGCGAATTCGCCAAGAAGCCGTCGGCAGGCTGTTATACCGAGGCGAAGCAGCACAAGATCAAGGTCTATCAGAGGCTGAATTCCGCGGTCATCAACACCCTCAAGGGCTGCCTCGCAGCGGGAAGTCCGTTTGTCTTCGGATTCACGGTCTACCAGAGCTTCGAAAGCCAGCAGGTAGCAGATACGGGAATCGTACCCATGCCGGGGCCCCAGGAAAAGACGGTCGGCGGCCACGCCGTGATGGCAGTCGGTTACGACGACGCCACACAGCAGTTCATCGTCCGGAATTCGTGGGGCGTGGACTGGGGGCTGAAAGGCTACTTTATGATGCCCTATGGCTACCTTACGAGCACGAATCTCGCCGACGACTTCTGGACCATTCAGACCACCGCCTAACGTTCCAAGGCGGGCCGCACGTGGATGCGAAGCTTAAACTTCCGCGCGGGCGGCTTGCCGGTTTCCCAGGGGCGGCGATAATGCAATTCCATTTCGACCGTCCCTGGCTCGATCGCCTCGAAGTAAAAGTGCCGGGCGCCCGGCTTGCCAGGGATGCCCCCGGCCCCTTCGGCGGACGTTTGTTTTTCGTGGAGGACCTTCTCGGACTTTCGAGCCGATTCAGGCGCAGGGATCCACTGGAAGCCGGTGGACGCATTTTCAGACAGGGTAATTGCCAACGTCTCACCGACGTGAAGCTGTATTTGACGCCCATTGAAACTGTCGTCGACCTGCACTATCCTGCTTTGCTGCGCGTACGCCGGCGGAATCCACAAGGCTCCGATCGCGAAGACGCAGGCTACTTTCACCCTCCCACAGTTTAGTCCATCTCGGATAAGAGAAAAGGGGCTTACCCGCGGGCGCTTTTTCGGGCAGGCAGCCAGGATGAGCCGCCGCTCGGCCATGTCTACTCCACGACCGCCCCCGCTTTGCGGAACGCTTCTTCCACCGCAGCTTTTTCCCAGCCGCAGCTCACGAACAGTTCCTGCCGGGCGCCGGCGCTCAGCGCAATCGCCTTCCATCCGTTTTGGGTCGGCACGGTCACGCGGACACGCACCTTGCCCCTGGCATCGCGCACCGGCCGGATCACGCCCGGAATCACCGAGCGGATTTCCGGGTTTGCCCGCAGCAGTTCTTCGAGCACTGGGCGCACACCATCGATGATGCTGTGCTCGACCTTGAGGCGATCGTGAGCCGTTCTCAAGCGCATTTAGGACTCGTCAGCGGTGTCTTGTGGGGCAGCTTGCTAAGCTGCGTGCCGATCGACAATCGGCACGCGCGGCGATTGACAATCGCCGCGCAGGATTCCATCCTGCCCCACAGAAGCCGCCGCATTCATGCCCATCCCTCGCCGCCGCGCAGCGGCACGAAGCGGCACAGTGTCGCCACGTGGTAATCGATGCGGCCTCCCTGCCGGCACACCACGCGCAACTCCTGGTCCTCCATCTCCCCGATTGGAATCACCAGCCGCCCCGGGTCCCGCAGTTGATCGAGCAACGCCGCCGGCACGTCCGGCGCGCCGGCCGGCACGGAAATGGCGTCGTACGGGGCCAGCGGCAAATATCCCGTCGACCCATCCGCGGTAATTACTTCGATGTTGCCGTCGCGGCCGGTGCGGCGCAGGTTGCGGCGCGCCATTTCGGCCAGCTCCGGAATAATCTCCAGCGAAACCACGCGTTTCGCAATCGCTCCCAAAACGGCCGCCGCGTAGCCGCAGCCGGCGCCCACTTCGAGCACTGTCTGGGTGCTATCCAGCTCCAGCGCTTCCGCCATCAGCGCTGTCATGTAAGGCTGCGAAATCGTCTGTCCATACCCGATGGTTACCGGCGAATCGCCATACGCCGCTACCCGCCATTCGAGCGGCACGAATTCCTCGCGGGGAATCGCTGCCATCGCCTCGAGGACACGCGCGTCGTGGAGGCCGCGGCGCCGCAGTTGTGTCTCCACCATCCGCTGCCGCTCGCCGGCCCAATTTGGGATCACGCTTCCGCCTCAACCTTATAATAGCGATGATGCGTCATCAGATCACGCTGATCCCCGGCGACGGCATTGGGCCGGAAGTTGCGGATGCCACCGCGCGGGCGGTAGAGGCGACCGGCGCCGATATCGAATGGGAGCGCGTCGATGCCGGGGCGCGGGCCCTGGCCGAGCAAGGCCAGTTGCTGCCGGACGACGTTTTCGCTTCGCTCGAAATGACGCATGTCGGGCTCAAGGGCCCCATCACCACCCCCATCGGCGGCGGCCACCAAAGCATCAACGTCACCCTGCGCAAGAAGCTGGGGCTTTACGTGAACTTCCGTCCGGTGGTCATCCTGCCCGGCCTCAAGACCCGCTTCGACGATCTCGCGCTCGACATGGCCATTTTCCGCGAGAACACGGAGGACCTTTACGCCGGCCTGGAGCACGAAGTGATTCCGGGGGTGGTCGAGAGCCTCAAGATCATCACCGAAAACGCCTCGCTACGGATTGCGCGCGCCGCCTTCCAATTCGCCCGCCGCGAAGGCCGCAAAAAGGTCACCGCCATCCACAAGGCCAACATCATGAAGCTGAGCGACGGCCTGTTCCTGAAATGTTGCCGCCAGACGGCCGCGCAGTTCCCCGAAATCGCCTACAACGAGCTGATTGTCGATAACGCCTGCATGCAGCTCGTGATGCGGCCGGAGACTTTCGACGTGCTGGTGCTGCCGAATCTTTATGGCGACATTGTCTCCGATCTCGCAGCCGGCCTGGTTGGCGGCCTCGGTATCGTCCCCGGCGCCAACATCGGCGACCACCACGCCATCTTCGAGGCCGTCCACGGCACCGCCCCCGATATTGCTGGCAAAGGCCTGGCCAATCCTACGGCCCTGATGCAATCCGCCGAGCTGATGCTGGCCCACGTCGGCGAGCGCGATGCTGCCAAGCGCCTCAAAAACGCCATCGCCAAAGTTTACGCGGAGGGTAAGCATCTCACCGGCGACGTTGGCGGCCACGCCGGAACCGCCGAGTTTACCGAAGCCGTGGTGCGCCACATCGGCGGCGGAGGATCGTAGCCGCAACGGGTCGCCGCCCCGCCTGCGCCCGCGCGCTTCCCCCGGCGTGATAATGGCAACATGTCCGATCCCCAGCCTGCCGCCGCCGAGTTCTACTGCCCGAATTGCGCCCAGCCGGTGCCCGAGCCGCTGGTGTGCGGCGACTGCGGCGCGCTCCTTTGCCGGACCTGCGGCAAGCCCGTGGAGCGCATCGACGAGCTGGGTATCGGCTGATGGCGCGCAACCCAAATGCTACCCGGTGCGTCGAAAACATACCCTGCCCCACGCCACCGGTCCGCTTTGCGAGCGCTTCTTAGTGTTATAAGAGGCTAAGGGTGTTTTGCTTACAGGGGATCGGGGAACGAAAGGAAACCAAAACAATCGTGTCTCGCAATCATAGCTGGCCGGAAGGTCGAATCGGACGCCGGAAACGCACAGCCGGCCTTTGTGTCGCAGGTTGGGCCATCCTGCTGCCCGCTCTTGCCTGTGCCCAGACGTACAACATTTCCCTCATCGCCGGCACACTGCCTACCCCACCCAGCACGACACCCGTGCCTGGGTTCACCGGGGACAGCGGTCAAGCCCTCAACGCCGAACTCGACTCCCCGACGGGCATCTGGGTGGATTCGAAGCATAACATTTACATCGTCGACAAGGATAACGACCGGATCCGCATGATTTCCACGAGCGGCATTATCAGCACCGTGGTCGGCTCCAGCACGGCCGAAGTCTATGCCGGCGACGGCGGCAAGGCTACCCAGGCTTCCCTCAACCTGCCCAATGGAATCGCCTTCGACAGTGCGGGCAACATGTATATCGCGGATACCGGAAACAACGTGGTCCGCGAGGTGAACACCAGCGGCATCATTTCGACGGTTGCCGGGAATAATGCCTCTGCCTTCAGTGGGGACGGCGGACCCGCCATCGCCGCCAGCTTGTCCGAGCCCACCAGCCTGGCCTTCGATGCCGCCGGCAATCTGTATATCGCCGACACCAACAACAATTGCATCCGCATCGTGACCTCGGACAAGAACATCAACACCTTTGCCGGGCAATGCAGCTACGCGCTTTTCGAGGGCGATGGCGGGCCGGCCACGAAGGCCAAGTTGAACAAGCCCTACTCAGTGGCGGTGGATGCTTACGGCGACGTCTTCATCAGCGACACTGAAAACGAGCGCGTGCGCGAGGTGACGCCCGATGGCATCATCAACACCATTGCCGGCAACGGCACGCCGGGATTTAAAGATGGCCCTGCGCTCCAGGCCGAATTCTACAGCCCCTCGGGTATGGCTCTCGATGCCTCCGGAAGCATTTATATCGCCGATAAGACGAACTCCCGCATTCGCAAGATACTGCCCAGCGGTACCGTGGTTACCGTCGCCGGCAACGGAAGTTTTGGCTATTCCGGCAATGGCGTGGCGGCCACCAACGCCTGGCTGGATTTCCCGCAGGGCCTTGGGCTGGACCCCGCTTCCTCCGCTGTTTACATCGCCGACACGCAGAACGACGTGGTGCGGGAGCTGACGGTCTCGAATGCTTCCAGCCTGCCGTCCGTCAACACCGGTGGCGTGGCGAGCGCCTATGAGTTTGGTGCCCTGGCCTCGCCCGCGCCGGGTTCGTGGATCGAGATCTACGGCTCCAACCTGGCTACCGGCACGCAAGGCTGGACCACCGGCGATTTCAATGGCAACAGCGCGCCTACATCGCTCGGCGGCACGGATGGCACGCCTGGCACGGCAGTAACCATCGGCGGCCAGCCTGCCTACGTCGATTACATCAGCTCCGGCCAGGTCAACGTGCAGGTGCCTTCGACAACACCAACGGGCACGCAGCCAATTGTGGTCACCTCGGGAACGAATGTCAGCCCCAACCCGCCGCGGACGATCACCATTAGCGCCACGGCGCCCGGCTTTTACGCCCCGTCGCAGCTTCTGATCGGCGGAAACCAATATGTGGGTGCGTTGTTTTCGAACTCCAACACCTGGGTTCTGCCGCCGGGCGCGGTTGCCGGCTTCACCAGCCAGCGCGCCAAGCCGGGAGACTATATTACTCTGTACGGCATTGGCTTTGGCCCGGTAATGACGAACCTGCCCGCCGGGCAGATCGCCCAGGGCACCAACAATACCTTGCCGGTCGGCTCCTTCCAGATTTCTTTTGGCGGCACGGCGGCAACGGTGAGCTATGCGGGTTTGGCGCCCGGCTACGTTGGCCTCTACCAGTTCAATGTGGTGGTGCCCAACGTTGCTGCCAATGATCTCACCCCAATTACCTTCACCCTGGGAGGCGTGGCCGGCACGCAAACGCTTTACACCGCTATCGGCAACTAGGGCTAAGCGGCGTTTGTCTCGTAGGGGCAGGGCATGCCCGGCATGCCTTGGCAATCTCGCCGACCTGGCCTGCAAAGGGCCGGCGTCAAAGGCTGCCGGGGCTACTGCCGTCGACTTACTCGCACACCGCCGGCGTGAGCAGCCACTTCAACACGCCTTTGGGTTCGCGCGCCAGGCGGTCACAATCGATGCGCACCATGGCGGCTTTTTTCATATCCACCTGGAGCGACGGGCTGGTCAGCAGAAGCGCCACCATGGTGCTCATCAGCGGCTCGTGGCCGGCCAGCAGAATCGCCGGTTCCTCGCCGCGGCGCCGGATCTCTTCCCATAGATCGTAAGGCGAGGCCTCCGGCAGCAGCGCGCGCCACTCCACTACCTTGCCTTTGTACTCGAGCACTTCCGCCGCGACTGCCGCAGTCTCGAGCGCGCGCCGCAACGGGCTGGAGACAATCGACGCCGGCCGCACTCCCGCCGCGGCGGCCCGCCGCAGCACGCGGCGCAGCTTTTCCTTGCCTTCCGCCGTCAGCGCGCGCCCGGCGTCCGGTTGCCCCGGACCGGCGTCTTCGGCGATGCCGTGACGTAACAGATAAATCTGCATCTCACCCAGCGCTTATTTTACAGGCTGGCTTGTCGCCAGGCCCCGCACCAGCATTTTGGCCAGATCCGCGATCAGCAGCGAGCCGGGGTTGTCCGGCCCCCAATCGGGCTGGGCGATGCCATCCACCGTGATCGCCATGGCGATACGCCCGGTCTTCGAGTAAACGATGCCGACATCGGACCGCAGGGCATCGAGCGCACCGGTCTTGTTGGCCAGCGGCAACTCGCCGAACGGGCGACGGATGCCGGTTGTGTCCTGGCAGCGCTTCATCACCGCAATCATTTCGTACGATGCCGCCGGGCTCACCAACTCGCCGCGCTCCATGCGCTCCACCAGCGTAGCCATGTCGCGCGGCGTGGAAACGCCCAGTCCGTACTTCTGATTCCTTTCCAGCTTGCCGGCCGCCGAAATGCCCTGCGGCCCGTTGTTGCCCAGAATCTTGCGCAATGAGCGCGTGGAGCTTAGGCCGATGCGGTCCAGATAGGCGTTGACGCGGTCGGCGGGAAAGCGCTCGAGGATCATGTTGGTGGCCGTGTTATCGCTCAGCACCATCATCAAGTGCATCACGTCGCGAAGCGGCAGTTGAACGGCGTCGGAAAGCTCGCTATCGATCACGCCCGAACCGGCCACTTTTTCGGCCTCGGTGACGGTGAGCCGCTCGTTCCAGTCGAGTTCGCCGCGCGCCACGGCGTCGAACAGCGCCGCCATGATGGCCACTTTGATGGTGCTGGCTGTGCGTACCGGTTCGGTTTCGCGGATGCCGATTGCCTCCCCGTTATCCAGGTTTTTGGCGTAAAGGCTGACCTCGCCCGGAAACTGGGCGATGCGTTTGCGCAACTGGTCGCCGAGCGGCTGCGCCGCGGCTGTGCCCGCCAGCAACCAAAAAGCCGCCATTGCAAGAGCGCGCTTCACGTCCATCTGCACCATGCGTTCGATCATAACGCAGGCGGAGACCCCGCTTATGAGGCGCGCGATTGAATAGGGGCGACCCAAGGCGGCTGCTCCTGCCAGCCGCCGCGCAAGTGGGACAGACCATCGCCTTTCGTGGTCTGTCAGGTTCGGCAAGCGCACGACGACAGACGACAAAAACCGATCGTCTATCCTACCGAGCGCCATGGCGCGATAATGAGTCATGCAAAACATTCTCCCGGTAGCATGTTTTATTGCCGGGTTTCTGCTGGCGTGGCTGGTGCTGCGGGCACGCCGCCAGGATACTGCAACCGTTTTCCAGGCGCTTTCCGCCGAGGCGCTGGCGCGGAACAATCAGGCGTTCCTCGAACTGGCCCGCGCCAATCTGGCGGAGGCGCAGACCGCGGCGCGCGGCGATCTGGAAAAGCGCCAGCAGGCGTTCGCGGAGCTGGTGTCGCCGGTGCGCGCGTCGCTCGACAAGGTGGATTCGCGCATTCAGGAACTGGAAACGGCGCGCGCGGCCGCCTACGCCGGATTGCAGGAGCAGGTGCGCGGCCTGGCCGAAACCGAGCAGCAGCTTCGCGCCGAAACCGGCAAGCTGGTGACGGCGCTGCGTTCGCCCGCTGCCCGCGGCAATTGGGGCGAGATCCAGTTGCGCCGCGTGGTCGAGATGGCGGGCATGCTGGATCATTGCGATTTCGAGACGCAGGCCACCGTGATGGGCGAAGAGGGCCGGCTGCGGCCCGACCTGCTGATTCATTTGCCGGCCGGAAAAACCGTGGTGGTGGATGCCAAGACTCCGCTCGATGGCTATCTCCGCGCCATCGAAGCGGCGGACGAAGCCACACGAAAAGCGAGCCTGGCGGATCATGCCCGGCAGGTGCGCGCGCATCTCACCGCGCTCGGCCGCAAGTCCTATTGGGAGCAGTTCGACCAGGCGCCGGAATTCGCCGTGCTGTTCCTGCCCGGCGAGTGCTTCTTCAGCGCGGCGCTGGAAGCCGACCCCTCGCTGATCGAATTCGGCGTCGGCCAGAACATCATCCTGGCCACGCCCACCACGCTGATCGCGCTCCTGCGCGCCGTCGCCTACGGCTGGCGGCAGGAGAAGCTGGCGGAAAACGCCGCCGAAATCAGCGCGCTGGGCAAGGAACTGTACAAGCGGCTTTCCGACATGGGCGCGCACCTGGGGAGCATGGGCAAGGGTCTGGAACGCGCGGTCGAGGAGTACAACAAGGCCGTCGGCTCGCTCGAAAGCCGGGTGATGGTGAGCGCGCGCAAATTTGCCGAGTTGAAGACCGCGCCGCTGGGAGTGGAAATCGCCGAGCTGCAACCAGTGGAAAAGCGGGTGCGGAGCCTCGAAGAAGCGGAGCCCGAGCCCGAGCGCCTTCCGCCGTCCCCGCCGCCGGCTCGTTTAGAATAGTAGAAGAGTGCCCGCCAAGACCTTCTACCTGGAAACCTTCGGCTGCCAGATGAACGCGCACGACTCCGAAAAGGTAGTCGGCACGCTGATGGCGAAGGGCTACGCGCAAGTGGCCACACCGGAAGAAGCCGGGCTGGTCCTCTACAACACCTGCAGCATCCGCGATAAAGCCGAGCAAAAAGTGTACCACCGCTTGCAACAGTTCAAGCGCAACGGGAAGGACAAGGTGATTGGACTGCTCGGCTGCGTGGCGCAGCAGGAGGGCGAGCGGATTTTCGAACGCGCCCCGCACGTCGGTCTGGTGTGCGGCTCGGCCAGCTACAACAAGCTCGGCGAGCTGCTGGTGCAGATTGAAGCCGGCGACAGGCGGGTCACCGGATTGAGTCTCGATACCGATGAGGCCTTCGACACGCCTTTCACCCGGCGCGACAACCCGCACCGCGCTTACATCGCCATCATCGAAGGCTGCGACAAGAGCTGTGCTTATTGCGTGGTGCCGTTCACGCGCGGGCCGGAGCGCAGCCGCACCAGCGATAGCGTGATGGCCGAAGCGCGCCGCCTGGCTGCGGAAGGATACAGCGAGATCCAGCTCCTGGGGCAAAACGTCAACAGCTATCGCGACCCAACGCCGGCCGGCTGGAATTTCGCGGCGCTGCTCGCGCGTGTCGCGGAGATTCCGGGAATCCGGCGCGTGCGTTACACCACATCCCATCCGCGCGATTTTGGCAAAGACATCGTGGACGCTATGGACGCGAATCCCGTGCTTTGCGACCACGTCCACCTGCCGGTGCAGTCTGGTTCGTCGAACGTGCTCGCCAAAATGGACCGGCTGTACACACGCGACGAATACATGCAGCGTATCGGCTGGCTGAAGACCGCGCAGCGTCCTTATTCCATCACCACCGACATCATCGTTGGCTTTCCCGGCGAGACGGAGAAGGACTTCGAGGCCACGTTGACCCTGCTCGACGAAGTCGAATACGATTCGCTGTTCAGCTTCAAGTATTCGCCGCGCCCGAACACGGCCGCCCTCCGCTTCGAGGACCACATCCCTGAGGAAGAGAAGCAGCGGCGCCTCGAGATCGTGCAGGAGAAGCAGCGCGCCATCCAGATCCGCCGCAACGCGGGGCTCATCGGCAGCCTGAAGGAGGTGCTGGTGGAGGGCCGCAACCAGGCCCTGGCGCAGTGGATCGGGCGCACTTCGGACAACCGCACGCTGAACTTCACCCATCCCGAAAACGGCGCCGCTTCCCTGGTCGGCCAGTATCTGCCTGTGCGCGTCACGCGCGCCGGCCCCAACTCCTTGGTGGGCGAGAGCGCAACTGTGGTGTAATTGAGTTGGGAGGAGGGCGGCATGGAAGTGGAAATGAAAATTCGCGGCCTGATGATGGACCCGGTCACCAATATGCCCATCGTCATCCTCAGGGACGTGAGCGGCAATTCTGTGCTCCCGATCTGGGTGGGTGTTTACGAAGCGAACGCCATCGCGCTCGAAATCGAGAAGGTCTCCACTCCGCGGCCCATGACCCACGATCTCATCAAGAGCCTGCTGCTCGGCCTCAACACCGCGCTGCGCAAGGTGGTGGTGAGCGAACTGAAAGACGACACGTTCTACGCCGTCATTTGGCTGGATCGCGACGGGGAAACCATCAGCGTGGATTCGCGGCCGAGCGATGCCCTGGCCCTGGCGCTGCGCCTCGATTGCCCGATTTACGTGGAAGAGACCGTGCTCAAGTCCTCCAGCAAGGCCACCAACGCCGCCGACAAAGTCAACAACGAAGAGTTGCGGCGGTGGCTCGAAGGCCTCAATGATGAGGACCTCGGCCGCTATAAGATGTGACGCCCGAAACCGCCGCGCGCCTGGCCGGCTGCGGAATCCAGTTGGCCGCCGAATCTCCGGAGTACAGCATGTTCACCCGCGATTCCTGCGTGGCGCTAGCGAATCCGGGCGCGGCGGTGGGAATCGGCAGCACAGGTATGATGACGGAACGCGGCCTGGCGTTCCTGGTGTGGCGCGAAGGCCTGCCGTATCTCGCCGCCAAGGGCCGCGAAACGCCCGCCAGCTCAGCGCAGGTGGACGAGATACGGAAGTTTTCTTTGGATTTGAAACGCGCGCTGGGCGTGGATTCGGGCGAGGCGTAGCACGCCGCGCCACGCGTCCCTCTGCGCGAAACTGGCTGCCTCACAAGAACGCATGACGCTCGACGAACAACTTTCTTACCTGCGGAAAGGCATGGCGGAGATCATTCGCGAAGAAGATCTCCGCGAGCGGCTGGTCGCAGCCGCCGCCTCCGGCCGCAAACTGCGCATCAAGGCCGGCTTCGATCCGACCGCGCCAGACCTGCACCTGGGCCACACCGTGCTGCTGCGCAAGATGAAACACTTTCAAGACCTCGGCCACACGGTGATTTTTCTGATCGGCGATATGACCGGCCTGATCGGCGATCCCACCGGGCGCAATGCAACGCGCCCGCCGATGACGCGCGAGGCGATTCAAGAAAACGCCGAAACTTACAAGACGCAGGTGTTCAAGATTCTCGACCCCGAAAAGACCGAGGTCCGCTTCAACAGCGAGTGGCTGGAGCCGATGAAGTACGTCGACATCGTGCGCCTGGCGTCGCACTACACGGTGGCGCGCATGCTGGAGCGCGACTATTTCTCCAAGCGCCTGCGCGACGGCATCCCGATTTCGATGCACGAGATGCTCTACCCGCTGGCGCAGGGCTACGATTCGGTGGCCCTCCAGTGCGACGTGGAAATGGGCGGCACGGACCAGAGATTCAACCTGCTGGTGGGGCGTGAACTGCAAAGCGATTTCGGACAGCCACCGCAGATCGTCTGCACCACGCCGCTGCTCGAAGGCACCGACGGCATCAACAAAATGTCGAAATCGCTCGGCAATTACATCGGCATCGCCGAGCCGCCCGACGTGATGTTCCGCAAGGTGATGCAGATCTCTGATGAGCTGATGTGGCGCTATTACCTGCTGCTCACCGACAAGAGCGAAAGCGAAATCGCCGCCTTGCGCGCGCGTGTGGCGGATGGCTCGCTGCACCCGATGGAGGTCAAGATCGCGCTGGGCAAAATGATCGTCGGCGATTATCACCCGGCCGCGGAGGCGGAACGGGCGGCCGGGGTCTTCGACAGCGTGGTGCGCCACAAGCAGGTGCCGGACAAAATCGAGACCGTCGCGCTTCCGCAGGAAGTGGTGAAGGACGGCGCCATTCGCGTCGACAAACTGCTGGCGCGCATCGGCCTGGCCGAATCGGTTAGCGACGCCGTGCGCAAGATCAAAGCCGGCGCGGTGGAGATTAATGGCGCGAAATGGACGGCGCTTTCTTGGACGGACAACTCGCCGGAGTTGCTCATTCAAGTGGGCAAGAACTGGCGAAAGGCCATCCGGTAAGCCGCCGTGCGCAAGCTCTATTATTGGAAACTCAAGCGGCGCGAAATCCAGCTCGGAGACCGCACGCTGCTGATGGCAGTGCTCAACGTCACGCCGGATTCGTTTTCCGACGGCGGCAAGTACGCCGATCCGGACCGAGCGTTCGCCCGTGCTCTGGAGCTCGAGGAACAAGGCGCGGACATGCTGGACATTGGGGCGGAATCCACGCGGCCTGGATCGGCGCGCGTCTCCGCTGCCGAAGAGATGCGGCGCCTGATTCCGGTTCTGAAGCGGCTGAAGGACCGGCTCACCATTCCCATTTCGGTGGATACGTACAAGGCCGAGATCGCCGAGCGCGCGCTCGAATTGGGGGTCGACGTCATCAACGATCCTTCCGGCCTCACCATCGAACCGCAACTGGCGCGGGTGGTCTCCAATCACGATGCCGGCCTGGTGCTGAACCACATGCGCGGGCGGCCGGAGAACTGGGCCAAGCTGGGGCCGATGCCCGATCCGGTAGCGGGCATCGCGCGCGACCTCGGCGCCGCCGTCAGCCGCGCCCGCCGCGTTGGCATCGCCGCTTCCAAGCTGGCCATCGATCCCGGCCTCGGATTCGGCAAGCGCAAGGAACAGAACACGCTCATTTTGGGCCACCTCTCCGCGCTGGCGGCGATCGATCTGCCCCTCATGGCCGGTCCTTCGCGCAAGAGCTTCCTCGCTCACCAGGATGCGGAGCAGACTAAGTTCGCCACTGCCGCCGCGGTGGCTGCCTGTGTGCTCGGTGGCGTCCACATGGTGCGCGTGCACGATGTGCGCGAGATGCGCGCCGTAACCGACCTGGCCGACGATATTCTTCGCGCGCAGGCGGAATGACCGCCCGCTGCAACCTCGCTCCTGGCTCTTCCTCTTGGCGGCCCTGAGCCGTGCGTCTCCTGTATAATAGTCGCGTTGGGCGCCAGCCCATTTCGGATGCCGGACATCAAGAAGAAGCTGCAGGAGGAAATCGCCACGCTCGAACGCGAGCTGCACGTCGAGCTGCCGAAGGAGATCCTCACCGCGCGCGCCCACGGCGATCTGAGCGAGAACGCCGAGTACCATGCCGCCAAGGAGCGCCAGGGGATGGTCAACGCGCGCCTCAATCAGCTCAAGAAGCGGCTGGCCGAGATGTCGATGATCGACTTCTCGAAGATTCCGCACGACCGCGTCGGCCTAGGCTCTACCGTGGTGGTGCTCGATAGCAAGCGCGACGAAGAGGTAACGTATAGTTTGGTGACCGTTGAGGAGGCCGATGCGGCCAACGGCAAGATTTCGACCACTTCGCCGATCGGCCGCGCATTGCTCGGCAAGGAAGTGGGTGACGTGGCCCGCGTGCAGAGTCCCAACGGCACCAAGGATCTGGAGATCCTGAAGCTGACCACCATTCACGACGTAGTGGAATGATATGACCTTCACCGGCGGAATCGGAAGGTTCTGCGGCGCCATCATCGACCGTATTGTGCGCTGGCTGGCGCTTTCGCGTATTCACCCCAACGTGCTCACGTTCATCGGGCTGGTAATCAACATCTG
Organism: Bryobacteraceae bacterium; assembly: GCA_049698695.1. Taxonomy (GTDB): domain Bacteria; phylum Acidobacteriota; class Terriglobia; order Bryobacterales; family Bryobacteraceae; genus Bog-375. The sequence goes on from JBAVYH010000216.1 coordinate 16,464, forward strand.
GGCGGCGTGGCTGCTGGCTCGGGGCAGCTTCCGCTGGGCCGGCCTGGTGGTAATCGGCGCTGGCTTGTTCGACATGGTGGATGGCCGCGTCGCCCGCGCCACCAGCCAGGTCACGCGCTTCGGCGGGTTCTTCGATTCGGTGATCGACCGCTACTCCGATCTCGCGCTGTACATGGGCCTGCTGGTTTATTACGCTTCCATCAACCGCTTTTTCTACATCGTGCTGACCGCCGTGGTGATGACCGGCTCGGTGATGGTGAGTTACACGCGGGCCCGCGCCGAAAACGCCATTCCCAAGTGCAAAGTCGGCTTTCTGGAGCGGCCCGAGCGCGTGGTGTTGATCATCATCGGCGCCCTGTTCAATCGCATGGCCGCCGTGCTGTGGGTGATCGCCGTGCTTTCCAATCTCACCGTGGTGCACCGCATGATCTACACCTGGCAGGAGGCCACGCGCCTGGAGGACGCGCAACTGCGCGCGGTGCCGCAAAACGAATCGCCCGCGGTTTCGTCGGAGCCTGATGGCGCAGACCACCAGCCTTCGAGCGAAAAAAACATCGAGACAGAGACCGCCGGCGCTACCAAGAAACGCGTCCCGTAGTCGCAGTGGCGGCAGTCTTTGCCGCCGGTTCTTTGCGAACAATCAATCATGCGTCGGGGTCGGCCCCTGGCCTGCGAACCCGCAACTACCGGCTCGTATTCCGATAATCCAGCGGCGGCTTCTGATCCAGCGGGATCTTCGATTCGTACTTCACGCCCGCCATCCGCTTGGCGAAGTCTGCCTTGGCGGCGGCCAGCAGTGCCGGCTCCGTGAACAAGTCGTCCGCCGTAACCGACAGCACGTTGGCAGCCAGTACCATTCCGTCCTGTCCAATCGCCATCCCGCTGGCTGCGGTGGCGTACCAACTGTGCGCCGGCGTTCCCGGCACCCAGGTGGCGGCGGTGATGCCGATGGTCGGCACGTTCCAGCTCACGTCGCCCACGTCCGTCGATGCACCGCCGCCTTCCCCAAGTTGGCGATCGAGCGGCTGCACTAGGCGCTCGCTGCCCAGTTTGGCCGTCGTTCCCGCGGGCAACAGCGGAAACAGCTTCTGGGCAAAGGCCTGCTCGGCCGGCGTGTACGTCAGTCCGCCGATTTCGGTGAAGTTGCGGTACATGCGTTCACTGAGCGGCGCGTTGTTGACGATGTTCGAATCGCTGCTGACAATCCGAACATCCACCGTCGTCTCCGTGGCCATCGCCGCGCCGTGGGCGCATTTCAGAATGCGCTCCCAGATGCCGCTCAGCACCGTCATCGAGGGATGGCGCGCGTACAGAAACAATTCGGCGTCATCGGGAACGATGTTGGGCGCGGCGCCTCCCTTGGTCACGATGTAATGGATGCGCGTCGCGCTGGGCACGTGCTCGCGCAGAAACTCCACCGCGGTGGCCATAATCATCACGCCGTCCAGCGCCGAGCGGCCCTTCTCGGGCGCCGCCGCCGCGTGCGATGCCAGACCGTGAAATTCGAATTTCGCCGTGATCACGGCTAGCATGCCGTCGCCGGTAGTCACCGTGTTGGAATCGCCCGGATGCCAGTGCAAAACCGCATCCACGTCGCGGAACAGCCCGGCGCGGACCATGTACACTTTGCCCGAACCGCCCTCCTCCGCCGGAGTGCCGTAATACCGCACCGTGCCGGGCAGGTGATGCGCGGCGAGATAATCCTTGATCGAGACGGCAGCCAGCGCACCGCCGGCGCCGAGCAGGTTATGCCCGCAGCCGTGGCCCGGCGCGCCGGCAGTGAGCGGCTTGCGCTCCGGCGCGGCGTCCTGCGAGAGCCCAGGCAGCGCATCGAATTCGCCCAGAATTCCGATTACCGGCTTGCCCTGTCCCCAACTGGCAACGAATGCCGTGGGGATCTCCGCCACCCCTGCCTTCACGTCGAAGCCCGCCGCGGCCAGCGTCTCCTGAAGCAACGCTGAGCTCTTCTTTTCCTGATATCCCATCTCCGCGAATTCCCACACTTTCCGCGAGACATCCCGGTAGGTCGGTGCGTTAGTTTCCACCAGACGGATCACTTCGCTGTGAGCCGCTGAGATATCCGCCGCCAGCGCCGCAAATGGCGCCACCGCACCAAGAACAAGAACAGCCAGTTTCGATCGCATACTCGGATACGGTACGCGGCGGGACGGCGGCTGTCAAGCCGTAGGTGGGGCATGCTTTAGCTTGCCCGGAACAGGAGGCGCTTGCGCCGCTCCCGATTTAAGAGGAGAGCCGGGCGCCCTCGCGAGATCGAGCCGCGAAGTGTTAGACTCCAAGCATGGGCCGAGCTGAGGAGATCGAGGCCGCCATCGACGGTCTGTCCCCGGAAGAATATCGGCGCGTCGCCGAGTGGTTTCGCGTCCGGGAGCAGGAGCGTTGGGATCACCAGTTGGATGCCGACTCCTCGGCCGGCAAGCTCGATTTCCTCTTTGATGAAGCGGAAAGCGAGTCCGCGAAGGGCCTTCTTCGCGAGTGGCCGCCGCCAAAGTGAGATCCGTCGCTACTCGACGGTTCTGGAGGCTATTCCAGGCACGGCCACTTGAGATTCAACGTCTTGCCACTAAGAACTATCATCTGTGGCGACGAGACCCGCACCATCCCCGCTCCGTTTCCGGCGCTTGCAGGGAAGCGAAGACCGGTTTAGCATCCGCGTCGGAGATCACTACCGAGCCTTGGGCAAGCTAACCGGCGAGAAAATGACCTGGGTCTGGATCGGCACCCACTCAGATTATGACCGGATGACAGGCTCTTGAGTTTGAAGAGCAGGCTTCGACTCCCCGCACATGCCAGAGGAAACATCCGGCTCCTGCGATTGCGAGATCCTGTACAACGTTCCTGAGGAAAGCCGCCTTAAATCGGAGTACTGGCATTGGCGCAGGAAGCAAGCCGGGTGAGTCATGTCTCCGTCACGCGGATGACTAGGTGCGCCATCCCGCGCTCCCGCCCTCAACTGTTGGATAATGGAATTAGAGTGACTTGGGTGATAGCAGCCGTGCCGACTCGCAATGAGTGAGGCTGGATGATCAAGTTTCTGGGCTTCTGGATTTCCTTCGGTCTGCTCGCGTCTTCGGGCAGAGTGATCACATTCGATCAGGCGGCAGTGGGGCATGTCCCCGCAGGCTGGACCGTGGCCATGACGCACAACGGTGCCGAACCGCGCTGGGAGGTCCGCAAGGATAATTCCGCACCCAACCCTCCCTATGTGCTGGCCCAGGTTTCCGCCGACCATCACGTCGACCGCTGCCCGCTGGCCATTTTCGATGGCGTGAACCTGCGCGACTGCGACGTGAGCGTGCGCATCAAACCGGTCTCAGGGCTGCAGGACCAGGCGGGCGGCGTGGTCTGGCGCTATCGCGATCCCAACAACTACTACCTGGCGCGTGCCAACGCCATCACCAAGAACGTGGCCATTTACAAAGTGCGGGACGGCGAGCGGCTGCAGATCGCCACCGCCGTGCCCCACGACATCGAACCCAATACCTGGAGCATTCTCAAAGTCTCGGTACGCGGCTCCCGCTTCCAGGTCTACATCAACCATCGCCGCATCCTGCAGGCCGAAGACAAGACCTTCAGCGGCCCCGGCCGCGTCGGCCTGTGGACGGTCGGCGATTCCGTCACCTACTTCGACGATTTCCGCGTGTACCCAAAGTAGGGCGCTTTACATCCCCTTGATCGTCACGCCCACCAGCGCCAGCGTGATGCCGATCATGAAGGCCACGGTAAGCCACGAAACCAGGTTGAACCAGCGCGGGTTCACCCATTCGTGCATCAGGTCCTTGCGGTTGATCAGTAGGATCATCGGGATGAGCACGAATGGCAGCAGCGCGCCGTTCAGCACCTGCGAGAGCAGGATCATTTTCACCAGCGGGAAGTTCGGCAGCAGAACCGCGCCGGCGCCGGCGACGATCAATAGCGTGTAAAGGAAGTAGAAGATCGGCGCCTCGCGCAGCCTCTTATCGACGCCGCTTTCGAAGCCCAGCCCTTCGCAGACCGAATAGGCGGTCGACAGCGGCAGGATGGAAGCAGCGAAAATCGAGGCATTGAACAGGCCGGCGCTGAACAACAGGAAAGCGTACTGGCCGAACGGCTTCAGGCCCAGCGCCGCCTCCTTGGCGTCCTGAATGTCTTTCGGGGCGACGCTGTAGATGGCTCCCGCGCAGGCCACGATGATGAAGAACGCAATCACGTCGGTCATGATGCAACCCACCACCACTTCCACCCGTGACGCCGCGTACTCCTTGGCGGTGACGCCTTTTTCCACCACCGCCGATTGCAGATAGAACTGCATCCAGGGGGCGATAGTGGTGCCCACCATGCCGATCAGCATGTAGATGTAACCGGGCTCCAGCAGCAGCACAGGCTTCACGCTGTATATCGCCGCTTCTTTCCAGTCCGGCCTCACCAGAAATCCGGAGATGATGTAGGACACGTACAGAACGCTGGCGAACAGAAATATTTTCTCCACGCTGCGGTAATTGCCCTTGACCACCAGAAACCACACCGCGACTGCGGAAAGCGGCACGGAAATATAGCGGCTGACGTGAAATAGCTCGAGCGAGCTGGCGACGCCGGCGAATTCCGCCACCACGTTGCTGAAGTTCGTCACCACCAGCAACGTCATCATGATGAACGTGATCCGCAGGCCGAATTCTTCGCGGATCAGGTCCGACAGTCCCTTGCCCGTCACCGCGCCCATGCGCGAACACATTTCCTGGGTGATGATCAGGACCAGCGTGATGGGCAGCAGCGTCCAAAGGGGCAGGTAACCCCAACGGGCGCCGGCAGCGGAATAGGTGAAAATGCCGCCGGAATCGTTGTCCACCATCGCCGTGATGAACCCCGGCCCGATGACCGCGAAGAACACCAGAATGTGGTAGCGGAACCGGCCGAGCAGTCGCCGCATCCCTATTTCTGCCTCAGCACGGAAATGATGTCGTCGGCGGTGATGACGCCGGCCAGCTTGCCTTCGTCGTCCACCACGGGCAACGTCAGAATGTTGTACTTGTCGAACTGCTCGGTGACGCGGTCCTGCGATTCCCCCACGTGCGCTTGAATCAGCGGGTCGCTCGCCAGCTCTTTCAGCCGCGCGCCGGCGGGCGCCACGAACAGCCGCGCCAGCGGGATGGCGGCCACCAGCCGTTCCTGCGCATCCACCAGGAAAATCGTGTTGAGCTGCTCCAGCAGGTCTTCGTTGGCGCGCAGCGCCACCAGCGCGTCGTCTACGGCAGCCCCTTCGGAAAGCGCCACGTACTCGGTGTTCATCATGCCGCCGGCGGTGTCTTCCTCGAACTCCAAAAGCTCCTCGACCTCCGTCTTGGGCTCCGCCTCCATCTCACCCAGGATCTCTTCGCTGGTCTCGTCTTCCAGCTCGGAAAGAGCGTCGGCCGCCTCGTCGGGCGCCATTTCTTCGACGATGTCTGCCGCCTTCTCCGGTTCCAGCGATTCCAGAATCGCCGCCTGCATCTTGGGATCGATTTCCGTCAGCGTGTCGGCGGCCACCTCGCTGTCGATGTTTTCGAGAATCGCCCCGCGGTCGGCCGGGCCCAGTTCCTCGACGATGTCGGCCAGGTCCGCCGGGTGCAGCCCTTCCAGCCTTTGATAACCGATGGCGAGCCGCAGCCGCCGTAGCGGATCGGATTCCACCACGTTGCAGAGATCCCACCGGATGGAGTTCGGCTGGATAGGTCCTTGCAGCCGCCGGATCCAGCTCGCCGGCATCCCGCCTTGCAGCAGGCGGCGCACCACGCTGCGCAGCCCCACGTCCACTTCAACCACGTGCACGGTGGTCCGCCCGTTCTCCTGGCGGATCTCCATGGTGAGGTCGTTCACCCGCACCACCTTGCGGCCGGTCACGTCGATGATCTGCTGGTCCAGCAGGTCGCGGGCAATGCGCAGGATGCAATCATCCTCGTGATAGGGAACGAGCTGTTCGTCGCTGAGGAGGATTCCCGTCTCGCGGCTGATTCCGGCCACCTGGTCATAGCGCACGGTCAGCCACGCGTCGCCGCCGCCCACCAGGTAACGGTCAATCCGGGAAGCGTGATCGCGCGGAACCAGCGCAGCGTCCTTGACGCGGCCAATGCGGCTGCCCTTCAGGTCGAGCACCGGCATGCCCATCAGCTCGGTAAAGAATAGCAAATGATTCGCCATCGAAATCACCCGGGCGCCGTCTGCAGCCCGAGCGCGGCTTACCAGCTTCGATGACGCTCGTTGCGATGCGCTCTACACGGCTTTGGCTCTGACGCCACTCCCAATATGGCGCATCCTCGCGCGGAACTGCAAGGGGAAAAATAGGGCTCCGCAGTCAAGGCCGGCGAACGGCGTATCGACCCGCCGGCCTGGTTCAATCCAGCTTGGCCGGCGTGTACCGGGGCGTCATCAGGTGGACGACGATGAGCGCCAGGAAGTAGGACGAGCCGCAGACCGCGAACACCGGTATGTAGCTGTGGGTCCACTCCACCACGTAGCCGGTGAATTTTTGGAACAGGGCGCCGCCGAGCGCGCCCATCATTCCGCCAATCCCCACCACGCTCGCCACCGCCGCCTTCGGGAACAGGTCCGACACCACCGTGAACAGGTTGGCAGACCACCCCTGGTGGGCCGCCATGGCCAGCCCCGTCAACCCCACCACCAGCCACACGTTCTTGGCAAAAGGAGCGTAGAGCACCGGCAGGACGGCCACCGCGCATACCAGCAGGGCGCTCTTGCGCGCCACGTTGAGGCTCCTGCCGCCCTTGAGCATGGCTCCGGAAAGCCAGCCGCCGCCCACGCTGCCGATGGAGGCCATGCCGAAGGCCACCGCCACCGGCCACCGGTTGGATTCAATATCCAGGTGGAACGTCTCCTGCAAATAGCCGGGCAGCCAGAAAATGTAGAACCACCAGATGGGATCGCTGAGGAACTTGGCGACGGCGAATACCCAGGTTTCCTTGCACGGCAGCAGGCGGACATAGGGGACTTGGTCGAGGCTGTCGCCAGGATCGCTCTCGATGTGCGCCAGCTCGGCAGCGGAAACCGAGCGATGCTTCTCCGGCTTGGCGTACATCAGAAGCCAGAACGCCAGCCAGATGAAGCCGGTGGCTCCGGCAGCGACGAAGGCGCCGCGCCAAGCCTGGTCCCGGCCAAGCGGCGCGGTGAAGACACCTACCAGCAGCGGCACCAGCAGCGGGACCGCCATGGTGCCGATGTTGGCGCCGGAATTAAAAATACCGGTCGCCAGCGCCCGCTCGCCCCTGGGAAACCATTCCGCCACGGTCTTGATGCAGGCGGGAAAGTTGGCCGCTTCTCCCAACCCAAGAAAGAACATGGCGATGCCGAATGTCAGCACCGAACTGGCGGCGCCGGGAGACATGGCAGCGACGCTCCACAGCACGATAGCGATAGCAAGCCCTTTGCGGGTGCCCACCCAGTCCGTAAACCAGCCCGCGCCCACGAATGCAATCGCATAGGCAATTTGGAACGCGACCAGCACGTTCGAATACTGGATGGCGTTCCAGCCAATGACGTGCTGCAGCGTGTCCTTCAGATAACCGAGCTCGCCGCGGTCGATGTACGCGATCACCGTCGAGAAGAAAAGCAGCGCACAGATGTACCAGCGATAATGCGACGCCGAGGGGCGAGCTTGGCCAGGTGGCATAAAGCTCTGATTATAGCCCCCACCGACGACGGCGCAGGTCCGGGCCGGCGCCGGCCCATCAACCCAGGAGCGAGAAATTCACCAGCTCGATGGAATGCCGCTCAAGGGCCTGCCGTGCCTCAGGGGCGATCAGCGCTCGAAGCTCCCGCTCGCGGCTCTCCTTGAGGCGGGTGGGCGCGTTGCGCAGCGCATCGCCGCAATATCCCGGATGGCACATCAACTCGGTGGATCCTTCGGGCAGCGCGGCAGCCAGCGCCGCCAGTTCGCCCGAATCCAGGCGGCCCGTCATCCGGAAGCCGGCGAAATGATCGACGGTGCGGCAGTCGTACGCCGCCAGCACGCGCTCAAAACGGCCTCGCAACAAACCCAGCGCGCCGCTCGCCAGGCGCGTCAGGCGCGGCACGCCGCCCAGCCCGTGCATCGGAAAATCGAACGGCCGGCGCACCCATTGGATGCCGAAATCTCGCGCCACGCGTGCCACCGCCTCCAGCACCGGCGGCGCCAGATGCGTGTGCTTGTGAGTGTCGAGGTGCGTGGGCCGGATGCCGGCCGCAACCGTGCGCCGCGTCTGCGCCGCCAGTTCGTCATAGAGCCGGATCTCGCGGCGCGCCAGCGCTCGCAAGAGTCGCACCACCGTGGACGGAAACGGCCTCCCCGTCACCAGTGAGCGGCCGCCGATCAGCACCAGGTGGCAGCCCACATCGAGCGCCGGCGTGTCGCGCGCCAGCCGCACGGCATCGTCAAACGCGTCGCCATTGGCCATCAATGTGGCCGCCGTCAGGATGCCCCGGCGGTGCGCCTCCACAATGCCCCGGTTGACGTCCGGCGTGAATCCGAAGTCGTCCGCGTTCACCACCAGTTGCCGGCGCGCGCTCAAAACAGGGCCAGCCGGAGGGTCAGAAACTTCTTCGGGTTGGCGCGTATGTCCTTGGCCAGCGTCTGGAAGTCGCGTGTGGCGCCGTTGAGCGCGTCGTAGAGCTGAGGGTTCACTACTAACTGACCCAGTGTGCCCTGGCCCGAGTTGATCTTGTCCACGGTGACGTTGAACTTGGCCACCAGCTCGTCGATGCGTTTGTAGAGCTCGCCGTCCTTCATGAGCTTGCCGGCGGTGCCTTTTCCCGCGTTCAGCTCGTTGAGCAGCTCATGAATCTCGCTGAGCGACTGGCGGGCTTCGTCATAGAGCGCCGGGTCCTTGAGCAGTTTGCCCGCCGTGCCCTGCCCGCCCTGCAAGCCGGCCATCATCGAGTCGACGCGCTTCAGAGGCGCGTCCAGGTCCTTGTAGAGTGTGTCGTCATAGATCAGCTTGCCCAGCGTTCCGTTGGCGGTGCGCACGTCGCTCAACAGCTTCTGGCCCTCGGCCGCTATGCCGTTCAAGCGGTCGTAGAGTTCCTCGTCCTTCAACAGCTTTCCGATGTTGCCCTTGCCTTGCTCGATCCCGGCCAGTAGATTGTCCACCCGCGTGACGATGGTCTGAAAGGAGTCGAGTACCACTTTCATTTCACCCATCAGTTGGGGGATGTCCTCCAACTGGGCCGAGCGCAGCTCGGCGCCCGGTTTCACCGGGACTTTCGACACGCCCTTGGTGATGTCGATGATCTTGCCGCCCAGCAATGTGGAGGCGGCGATGGCAACCGTCGAATCCTCCGGAATCGCCGCCAGATACTGCGGCTTCACCATCATGTCGAACTCCACCGCGCGCCTGGGATCGTGCGACTCGGTCAACCTGGGCGTCTCGAGAAAACCGATCTGAATGCCGTTCAGCCGGACTTCGGTGCCGTCGGGAAGCCCCGCCGCGTTGTCCATGTAAGTGCGCAGCAGCGCGTAATGGGTAAACGGGCTCTTGCTCTGCGTCAGCAAGAACACCAGGATAAAGAGAATGATGAAGGCAGTGCTGGCAATGATGCCGATCTTGAGCTGCGACCAACGAACTTTCCTGCGATCCGCCATCGGTTATTCCCGCTGCTTGCAGAACTTCGAAATGTAATCGTCGGTCGTGGACTCCAGCCGGTCCTGGTCGCCTTCGAAGATCAAACGGCCCTCGCGCAGCACCATGAACGTGGTGCGCGGGAGTGGGCCATCCCAGTGCCGGGCCGGCTCCAGACGCCCTTGTTTCGAATTGTAGCGGAAGTTGGCCATCAGATTTCCGTCCTGGTAGCGATAGGTCACCAGCATCGTGGTCGTTTGTGCCATGTCGCGCTCCTTAATGAGCAGGGCCATGATGGTGTGCGCCGTGATCGGGTCCAGGCCGGCGCTCGGCGAATCGTAGAGCACCAGCGGCGGCGCGGTCACCACCGCGCGGGCGATGGCGGCGCGGCGCCGCATGCCGCCCGAAAGCTCGCTGGGAAACTTATCCAGCGTACCGCCCAGCTCGACGAAGTCCAGCGCCCGCTCCACCCGCTCGTGCACCTCGCTCTTCGGACAGCGAATCGATTTCTGATTGAGCAGCGGGTAGGCGACGTTCTCCTCGATGTTGAGCGAATCGAACAAGGCGCTTTCCTGGAACAGCATGCCGATCCGGCTGCGGATATCGAAGAGTTGCGTCTCCCGCATCCTGCTCAGATCCTGTTCGAAGACCAGCACGCGGCCGGAATCGGGCCGTATCAGGCCGAGCGCGGTCTTCAAGAGCACGGTCTTGCCGCTGCCGGCCGCACCCAGGATCACCCGGGATTCACCCTCGAAGGCCTCGAAGGAAACATCGCTCAGCACCGCTTCGCCGTCATACGAAACGGTGACGTTTTCAAACCGCAGGACGCTGGGGGCGGCGGTTTCCGGCATCAGCTTACCCCCTGGCTGACGAAGAATTCCGTGATCATCACGTCGGTGATGAAAATCATGATGGTGGCCGCCACCATCGCCTGCGTGGTGGAGCGCCCCACGCCCTGCGTACCGCCGGTGGTGCGCAAACCGTAGAAGCAGCCGATCAGCGAAACCACCACCGCGAAGACCAGCGGCTTGATCAGCCCCTGCGCCACGTCGTTCCATTCCAGCGCCTGCCAGGCGGAATTCCAATACAGACGGGAGGAGATGTTCAATTTCACCACCGAGATCACCCAGCCGCCGAACAGACCCACGAAATCCGCAATCACGGTGAGCAGCGGCAGCATGAAGCAGGTCGCCTCCAGTCGCGGCGTCACCAGCTTCTGTATCGGGTCGGTTCCCAGCGCGCGCATGGCGTCGATTTGCTCGGTCACCTTCATCGACCCCAGCTCGCTGGCGATGCCGGAGGAGTTGCGTCCCGCCATCATGATGGCCGTCAGCACCGGGCCCAGCTCGCGCGCCAGCGTAATCGCCACCAGGGTGCCGGTTTTTTCGACTTCCCCGTATTGCGCCAGTGCGCGCGACATCTGCAGCGCCATCACGATGCCGGAAAACAGACCCACCAGCGCCACCACCACCAGGCTGCCCACACCGATAGTGTCCATCTGCAGGATGACGTCGTCGGCGTAATGCGGTTTGCGGAAGATGTTCCGGAAGGCCTTGCCGGCGAGCACGACGAATTCCTGAACCGCGAGAACAGGCTCCTTCAGCAGATCCAGCAAGCAGGTCGTTCTCCGAACTCCGATGCTACCATACAAGCGTGGCGCCACCGCATTCGTAGCGGCGGGCGCCCGTCCCGCGGCCTGTAACCGTGAAAGGTCTCACCGATATCCCCGGCATCCGCGTCGGCCACGTCTCCGATTACGAGGCGCTCACCGGCTGCACGGCGATTCTCTGCGAGCGGGGCGCCGTGGGCGGGGTAGATATTCGCGGATCGGCCAGCGGAACCGAGGAGACCCCCGCGCTCGATCCGGGCCATCTGGACGACTCGGTCCACGCCATCATGCTCGCCGGCGGCAGCGCCTTCGGATTGGAGGCGGCGTCCGGCGTGCGGCGCTACCTGGCGCGGCGCGGCATCGGGGTCTTCTTCGGCGGCCAACACATTCCCATCGTGGCGGGGGCCATCCTTTTCGATCTGGGCATCGGCAAGTCGAACGTTCACCCCGATCTGGCAATGGGCGAAGCTGCCGCTGCGGCTGCAACCGATAGCCCAGTGGCCGAGGGCGCGGTGGGCGCCGGCACGGGCGCCACCGTGGGCAAGATCCTGGGCATGAAGCATGCCATGAAATCGGGAATCGGCTCGGCTACGGTGGCGCTTGATGGCGGTGTGCTGGTGAGCAGCCTGGTGGCCGTGAACGCGATGGGCGACGTGCGCGACCCCGCCAGCGGCAGAATCATCGCCGGTGCGCGCCGGGCGCCGGAAGCCCGAGAGTTCCTCGATACCGCCGCGTACATGAAACGCCACAGCGCGCTGCCGGGTGCGCCCGCGGCGCCTAAGAATACCACCCTTGCGGTGGTCGCCACCAATGCCCGTCTGACCAAGCTACAGGCTCGGAAACTGGCCGAATTAGGCGGCCTCGGCATGGCACGCGCCATTTGTCCAGTGAACACAATGGTGGATGGCGACATTGTCTTCGCGCTGTCGCTGGGCTCGCTCGCCGCCGGCATCGACTCGCTTGGCGTGGCGGCGGCCGAAGCGGTGGCGCAGGCCATTCTCCGCGCCGTCCAATCCGCCCGCAGCATGGGCGGGCTGCCGGGCCTGGCAGGGTAGCGCCGCTTCCAAACCTTTTCGCGTCCCACCGCGTCTCCAAAGAGTGGCACCGCTCACCAAGGTCGTCCGTGTGCCGAATGATATACTGAAAACACACACACAATCTATTATGAAAAGCCCCTGTTTTCTTCTATTGGTCTGCCTCGGCGCGGCCAGCGCCCAGACTCCGGCGCCGCCGTTAGCGAGTCCGCATTCTCCCGCCGCCGCGCATCCCAAGGCCGCTCCCACTCTCCCCGATCTGCCTGACCCGACGGTCATCGCCGAGTTTCAGGACGGCACCAAATTCACCATGGGTGACTTAAAGAAGCTCTATCCGGTGCTGCCGGTTCCTCTCCAAAATGCCGTGAAGCAAGATCCGGTCGAGTTTTTCCACGAGTACGCCACCATGCTGAAGTACGATCAAATCGCCCGCGAAAAGAAACTCGACGAGCAGAGCCCGTTCAAAGAGGCCCTCTATTTTTCGCGGTTGATCTACATGTACCAGGCGCAGTTGCAGGACGTGTTCACGACCGCCACCGTGGAGCCGAACGAGATCGTCAACTATTACGGCCAGCACAAAGACGACTTCAAGGAGATCAAGGTCAAGGCCATCTATATCCCCTTCGCCGACGCGTCTTCCGCGGAAGACAAAACGTTGACCGAGGAACAGGCCAAGGCCAAAGCCGACAAGTTGGTCGCCGACATTAAAGGCGGCGCCGATTTCGTGAAGCTGGTCAGGGAAAACTCCCAGGACCCCGACTCCAAGGCCAAAGACGGGGACTTCGGAACCTTCGGCGCCACCGATTCCGTGCCGGATGCCATCCGGCAAGCGGTGTTCCCGCTCCGGATGGGTGAGATCACCGAGCCGGTGCGGCAGCCTCATGGCTTCTACATTTTCAAGGCGGAGATCGTCACCATTCGCCCGCTCTCCCAGGTGCGCGACCAGATTTTCAACGAGCTCAAACAGCAGCACGCCAAGGATTGGATTGAGCGCACCAACGCCGAAATTAAGGTGGATTTTCCCAACCCCGCCTTTCCGCCGAAGGGCGCGCCCAGCACGCCTGTAAAGTAAGCGCATCGGAACCACGACCGTTGTAGGGGCGAGGCATGCCTCGGCCAGCGTCGGCAATCTGCCGGCCTGGCTCGCAAAGAACCGGCGGCAAAAGACCGCCGGCGCTACCGAAGAACGCGCCGCCGTAGCCGCCGCACCGCCGGTTTTTTGCCGCCGGTTCCTTTGACTTCACCCGCACCAGCGGCAAGACCGCCCCCGGGACAAATCGCTACCGGCACCTGCGCTAGCATGGGAGTCTCATGCCAACCGTTGCCGCTCCCGTGCTCAGGAATTTCACTGAGTCTATCCTGGTGACCGCCGGCGTGCCGCCGCATAAGTCCGCCATCGTCGCCGCTTCGTTAGTTGCCTCCAACCTGCGCGGGGTCGATTCGCACGGTATCCAGTTGTTGACGTTCTACGTCGATCAACTGCTGGCCGGCGAAATGGACCCTCACGCCGACGGTCGCGTGGTCTCCGAAAGCGGTTCCTGCTTGTTGTTCGACGGGCAGAACGGCATCGGGCAATGGATCGCGGAAACCTGCTGCGGGCACGCCGTCCGCATCGCCCGCCAGAACGGCGTGGCGCTGGTGACCGCGCGCGAATCCAATCATTTCGGAGCTTGCGCCTGGTGGGCGCAGAAGATGCGCGAGGCCGGACAAATCGGCATCGTGATGTGCAACGCCTCGCCCATTGTGCCGCCCTGGCAAGCCAAGGAAGGCCGCTTCGGCACCAACCCCATTTGCATGGCCGTGCCCGGGCCATGGCTGCTGGATATGGCCACTACCACGGTGGCGGCAGGCAAGATCTTCAAGGCCTTCATCAACCATCAACCGCAGATTCCGGCCGGCTGGGCGTTCGATTCCGAAGGCGTGCCCACCACCAGAACCGAGGAAGCCTATCACGGCATGCTGATGCCGCTCGGCGGTTACAAGGGCAGCGGGCTGGGGTTCCTGGTGGAGATTCTCTGCGCCGTGCTTTCGGGCGGCGCCATGTCCAACGAGGTGGGCGGCATCCGCTTCCGCGGGAAACTGGTGCGCACCAGCCAGATGTTCCTGGCCATCGACGTCGCCCGTTTCATGCCGCTCGAAGAATTCACCGCGCGCATGGAGCGCCTGGTTGCGCTGGTGAAGAGCGCCCCGCCCGCTCCCGGCTACGAGGAAGTGCTGGTGGCAGGCGACCCGGAATGGCGCACCGAGGCCGAACGCCTCCGCAACGGAATTCCCATCTCCGCCGGCAATTGGGAAACGTTGCTCAACACTGCCGCTCGGGTAAGGGTTTCCCCGCCCGAGTAAGCGTGCGGCACCAAGCCGCGGGCCGGCGGCGGTTCAATACGCGACGGCCGTCTTGCGTCCCTTGGCCTCGCTGCTGCCGGCGCGACAGCCAGCAACGCCGCCATCAGAATCCGGATCACTCTTCTCAGACTTCATCAAAAATATCACTTTCGCGCGGGCGTTCCAATCCTGTTCGGGCAGGACTCACTTTGCGTCCGTTACGCCGGTCGCGGACCGCTGCCGCCATACCAGAAAGAAGACGGCGACGGCGATAAACGGCAGCGCCGGCGCTCCGCCGCGCCAAAGCCCGTAGGCAAGAGCGCTCAAGAGGCCGAAGACGATCGTCCCCATCACCGCGGCCGGCCGCAGCCCGAGCCGGAGCAGCGCCGCGGCGGCAACGCCGCCGACGAGCAGGTCGCCAATTCCCACAATCGGAATGGTGTGGCCGCGAACCGGCACGTCCAGGCTGAGGTACAGCAGCAAGCTACCCGAACCGGCACGGTATCGCTCGACAAGTATGTGAGTGAAGCCGCCGGAGAACGATAGAAGGTCGACAACCGCCGCCACGGCGAGAAACACGGCCACCGCCGGCGGCGCCTGGAGTCCGCTTTCGATCAGGAGCACGCCGCCGGTGGCTCCCGCCAGAACCGCTAGGTCAATCACCGGCCACGGCGATGGACGGAGAGCGAGCGCAGCGCCATAAGCGAGAAGGAGGGCGCCCGCCAGAAGCCTTCTCCGCGAAACGGAGACCGCGCCGGCGAGGCGCGAAGCGCACACCACCGCAGCCAGGCCGCCCACGGTCACCGCCGCGGCCAGGGCTGAAAAGAGGGAACGAGACATGCGCCTCCATCAGTGCGGAATCCTACGTCCGAATTGTAACTGGCCGGAGCGCGGCCGGCGCGGTGCGGTACGTGCCTTCCCTTCGCGGCTTCCTTTGAAGTACCCGGCCGCCGCCAGCAGATGCGAGGCAGTGTTTAGGAACCGCCGGCCTCAGTGCCCGTGGGCTCCTGCTGCGTCAGGCAGTGCAGCGTGCCCAGGCCCCAGATCAGGTCGGTCGAGTTGATGCCGGCCACCTCGCGGTCCGGGAATGCGCGCGCCAGCGCTGCCAGCGCCACCCGGTCGGCGGGATCGTTGAAGGTCGGCGCCAGCACCAGGCGGTTGGCAATATAGAAATTGGCGTAGCTGGCGGGAAGCCGCCGTCCGGCAAACATCAGCGGCCGCGGCATGGGCAGTTTCACCACGCGCAAGCCGGCAGCGCGCAGAATGCGTAAATTTTCGCGCAGCGGCAAGTAGTTCGCGTCGGAGCGATCGGCTTCGCTCGCCGCCGCCACCGTGTCGCGCGCCACGAAACGCGCGATGTCGTCAACATGGCCGTGGGTATCGTCTCCGGCGATGCCGTTGTGCAGCCAGATCACACGTGTTACGCCCAGGTGCGCGCGCAGCATCTGTTCTACCTGCGCGCGGCTCATGCCCGGGTTTCGCGCCTGCATCGGGCTCAACAGGCATTCCTCGGTGGTCAGCAGCAAACCGGCGCCGTTGACGTCGATGCTGCCGCCTTCCAGCACCATGTCCGGCGTGAATACCGGCAGCTTGAGGCGCCGCGCCATCCAGGCTGGCACAGCCGCATCCAGCTTCCAATCGTCGTATTTGGCCCAGGCGTTGAATCGCCACGTCGTGAGCGCCAGGGCGCCTCGCCGGTCCTTAACGAACAGCGGGCCGTAATCGCGCGTCCACGAGCGGTTGGTCGGGCAGACGAAAAACTCCACCGCCCCCGCATTCGCTCCAACTTTCGCCAGCACGCGACGCGCCTGCCGTTCCAGCGCGCGGTCGCGCACCAGAATGCGAACCCGCTCCACCTGGCTCAGCTTGCGCACGATCTCGCCGTACACCCACGGAATCGGCGCGAAACGGCCGGGCCAGTCTGAGCGGTTGTGCGGCCACGCGACCCAGGTGGCTTTGTGCGGCTCCCATTCCGCCGGCATGCGAAAGGCGCGCTCTCTCCGGCTCAATCGATCACCCGGTTGAGGATGGGCTGGTAGGCGTCGATGCGACGGTCGCGCAGGAACGGCCAGTTGCGCCTTACTTCCTCGATGCGCCTTGGATCGCATTCTACGATCGTCGTCTCCTCTTTTTCGTGGCCGGCCTCGGCCAGCATCTGGCCAAACGGATCGGCCACGAATGAGGCGCCCCAGAATTCCAGGCCCCGCTCCGGCGGTCCTTCATATCCCACGCGGTTCACCGCGGCCACGTATAGCCCGTTGGCGATGGCGTGCCCGCGCTGGATGGTGCGCCATGCGTCGTGTTGCGCGGCGCCGAATTCCCGCTTCTCCGCCGGATGCCAGCCAATCGCCGTGGGATAAAACAGCACCTGCGCGCCGCCCAACGCAGCCAGCCGCGCCGCCTCCGGATACCACTGGTCCCAGCACACCAGCGGCGCAATCCGCGCGTAGCGCGTCTCGAAACAACGGAAACCCAGATCGCCGGGCGCGAAGTAATACTTCTCGAAATACAACGGATCGTCCGGGATGTGCATCTTGCGGTACATCCCGAGCAGCAATCCATCCGCATCGAACACCAGCGCCGTGTTGTGATACAGGCCCGCCGCGCGGCGCTCGAAGATGGAGCCGATGATTACCACCGCCAGCTCGCGCGCCAGCCGCGAAAGGCTTTCCACCGTCGGCCCGGGCACCGGTTCCGCCAAGTCGAAGAAGCGGCTGTCTTCCTCGCGGCAGAAGTATTGCGAGCGGAACAACTCGGGCAGGCAGATGATCTGCGCCCCGCGGCCGGCCGCCTCGCGGATGCGCCATTCCGCCTTGGCCAGATTCTCGTTCGGATCCACCGAGCACGCCATCTGGATGAGCCCGATCCGGAACTTGGAGTGCTGCACCTCACCATTGTAGCGGGGCTTGGCCGGGCAGACTTGCTCCATTGGCCTGGTGTCGCCAAGACCGGTTGCCGTCCGAAATCGTACCCGGCCATTGAGTCCCCAGGGAACCTGCGAGCATCCAAGCACCGTCAACATCAACGCGCGCGCAAACGCGCAAAGGAGAACCTCATGCCACACGTTACTGTAGGGAAGGAAAACTCCGGCAACATTGACCTCTACTATGAGGACCACGGCTCCGGTGCGCCGGTTGTCCTGATCCATGGATATCCGCTGAGCGGCGCTTCCTGGGAAAAGCAGACCGCAGCGCTTTTGGCAGCGGGTCACCGCGTGATCACCTATGACCGCAGAGGATTCGGCAAGTCCAGCCAGCCAACCAGCGGCTACAACTATGACACCTTCGCCGAAGACCTGCGCCAGCTCTTGACGCGGCTCGAGCTACGCGATTTCGCGCTGGTCGGTTTCTCCATGGGAGGCGGCGAAGTGGCGCGTTACGTAGGCAAATACGGATCGAACGGCGTGAGCAAGGCCATATTCATCTCATCGGTGCCGCCCTTTCTGCTGAAAACGCCGGACAACCCGGAGGGCGTGGACGGCGCTGTTTTCGAGGGGATCGAGAAGGCTGTCGCCGCGGACCGCTACGCGTTCTTCACCGAGTTCTTCAAGAATTTCTACAACACGGATCTCCTGCTGGGGAAGCGTGTCAGCGAACAGGCTGTCCAGGCGAGCTGGAACGTCGCAGCCAGCGCCTCCGCCACGGCCAGCCTCGCGTGCGTGCCGACATGGCACGAGGACTTCCGCAGGGATCTGACCCGCGTCGACGTGCCCACCCTGGTCATTCACGGCGATGCGGACCGAATTGTGCCGATCGGCGCCGCCGGTCTCCGCACCGCCAAACTAATCAAGGGTGCCCGCTTGGTGGTGATCAAGGAGGGGCCGCACTGCATCACCTGGACCCACACAGAGGAAGTGAACCGCGAACTGGTGAATTTCCTTGGGAAAGAAATCGGCAAGAGAGCCGGTTCGGCGGCGTAGAGAACAAAGCAATTGCCAACGAAGCATGGTCCGAAGTGTGTCGCGTGGTAGCATCAGGCCGAATGCGCGCCGCGCCCAAAGTTGAATTCGGCAATCCGGTGCTCCGCGAATGCGCGCCCACTCGCGCTAGCATCATTTTGTGAGCTATCGCGCGCTGGTCTTGTTCGATATCGACGGCACCCTGATGCGGCGCGCCGGGCCGCACCATCGGCAGGCGCTGGTCCACGGCATCCGCAAGGTCACCGGCCTCGATACCAGTACCATCGGCATTCCCGTGCAGGGCATGCTGGACCCGGCCATCGTAATGGAAATGATGCGCCGCGCCGGCGCCAAACGCGCGCTCATCCGCCAGGCCATGCCCGAAATTCAGCGCGCCGCGGAGCGCTACTACCTGCGCGTGTGCCCGCCGCTCGAAGGCTCGTACTGCCCCGGTGTGCCCGCGCTGCTCGAGCGCCTGGTCCGCCGCGGCTTTCTGCTGGCGCTGGTCACCGGCAACCTCACCCGCATCGGCTGGCGCAAGCTGGAGCGCGCCGGCTTTGCCCACTATTTCCGCTACGGCGCTTTCGGCGACATGGCCGCCACCCGAAGCTGCCTGGTGAAATGGGCTATCCGGGAGGCGCGGTTGCGCCACTCGCTCCCTGCGCGCGCGCCTGTCACGCTGGTGGGCGACGCCACTTCCGATGTGATCGCCGCGCGCGAAAACCGCGTCCGTGTCATCGCCGTCCAGACCGGCATTACTCCCGTGGAGGATCTTCAGGCGCTCAAGCCGGATTACCTGCTGCGCAATCTGAGGGACTTTCGCCTGCGGATGGTGGAGGACCCGCCCCGCTGAATCGCCGGAGGCGCGCATCCCCGCTCACGGCCCCCGTATTTGGCCGCTCTGACCGGCGTTGCTATCCGCGCTGGATCGGCCTGCCTCCGGCCGCGGTTTTCCGGCGCGCTTCGCCTATGGCGCGATCAACCCTGCCCGAATCGCATACCGCACCATGCTGGCGGTTTCATGCACGCCCAGCTTCTCCAGGATGCGGCTCCGGTGAGACTCCACCGTTTTGTAACTGATCCCGAGTTGCTGCGCCGCCTGCCTGGTGGACTTTCCCTCCGCGACCAGCACCAACACTTGGCGTTCGCGCTCTGTCAGCGTAAACACGATGCGCAGCGCTTCCTCATCCGGCGTGAAGTACGTGCGCCGGCGGTCGCCCATTTCCGCCGCCATGCCAATGAACCCAGCCAACTCGCCCGCTCCGTTCAGGCGCGGGAGGCCGCGGTCTTCCACCCAGCAATACTCGCCGTCCGCGCGCTGCAGGCGGTATTGGATGCGGTAGGGCTGCCGCGCGCCGAATGACTTGAGATAGGTTTCGACACAAATGTCGCGATCGTCGGGCTGAAGCCCTTCGGTCCAGCCGTTTCCCAATTCCTCCGCCATCGACCGGCCGCGGAAATCCAGCCACGCGCGGTTGCAGTAAGTCCGCAACGCATCGGGCCCGGACATCCAGATCATCAATGGAGAGGAATCCGCAGCCTGGCGGAGACTTTCCTCCCCGCTTTCTTCCCGCGTTTTCGTCTGCTCGAGTTCCGCTTCCAACTCGGCAACCCGCTTGCGCCAGACGGCGCATTCTTCACATGCCATTGCGGCGGGTGTGTGCGGTTCCATGGTCTAGTTGATGATAGATCCCCTGAAACGAGCGGTAAAGCACTAAAATGATGAAAATGGCACACCGGGATGCCCTCAGCCGCCGCTGTGTGGGGTTTGTCGACGCCCGGCAGTTTTGGAACTTTAGTGCCTTAGTATGAAAGGATTAAGTGAGGGCCGATGAAGCCGCCGGAATCGGATCACCAGCTATTTGAGCGACTCCGCGCTGGCCAAGAGCAGGCATTCGTGGCTCTGTACCATCGGCGGCAGCCGTCCCTCTACCGGTTCGCCCTCCAAATGAGCGGCTCGCCGCCTGTTGCCGAAGACGTCACGCAGGAAGTGTTCCTGGCACTGTTGCGGGAGGAGTGCGGCTACGACCCGGAACGCGGGAGCCTCGCTGCCTACCTGTTCGGGATCGCGCGCAAGCTGTTGCTGCGGCAGTTCGAGCGGCGGCGCTCCGATGTCGGCTTGGACACGGGCGCCGAAGAGGCGGGGGCTGCGGAACTGGCCGATGTTTCCGACCCGCTGGCGGACCTGACGGCCCGGGAGCGCATCGAAGCGCTGCGCCGGGCGGTGAGCAGTTTGCCGCGCCGCTATCGCGAGGTCGTGGTGCTGTGCGACTTGGAGGAAATGGACTATGCCGAGGCCGCGGCGGCGTTGGGCTGCCCGATCGGCACGGTCCGCTCACGCCTGCATCGCGCGCGGCTGCTGCTGGCGGGGAAATTGCGTGACGAACGCCATGGGAGCGCTTCGGTTCCGGCGTGGAAGACCGCGAGGTGTGCGATATGAACTGCGAAGAGTATTGGAATGATATGGCCGGAGCCGAGCCGGCGGAAGGTTTCGACGCCCACCGGGCCGCGTGCCCCTCTTGTGCGGCCCGTTGGGCGGTGGAGCGTCCGCTGGCGGCCGGCCTCCGCCTGCTGGCCGCGGATATGCAGGATGTGTCGGCGCCGCCGCGGGTGGAAGCGCGCCTGGTGCATGCCTACCGGGAACGGTACCGGCAGCGTGTCTCGCCTGCGGGGGGCACGCTTCGGTGGTGGGCCGCCGCGGCGGCGGTATTGCTGATCGCTACCGTGCTTTGGACGGGCGTGCGGCCGCCGCCGCCCCTGGTTGCCGCCAATGCCGGAGTTGCGCCCGCCGCCGGCATCGATGAAGAGGATGCTGCGTTTATTCCGCTGCCCAATGCCGCGCCCTTGCCGCAAGATGAGGATGTCGACCTGGTACGGGTGGAATTGCCGCGCTCCGCGATCACCGCCCTAGGCATTCCGGCGAGCGATGACGGCGGCGCGGATAGTGTGGAAGCCGAGGTTCTGGTGGGCCCGGATGGCATGGCGCGCGCCGTCCGGTTCCTAAATTGACCCGACCCTGTCGCGGGAGCAGACGATGAAGATGCGCAGCAGTTTCTCCTTTCTGATGGCGGCCGCCGCTCTCGCTTGGGCGCAAAGTCCGCCCGTTGGGCACGGCCGCTTCGGTCCCGGCCCGCGCTTCCTCGGCGCTGAGGCCGGGGTGCCGCGCCGCGTGGTCACGGGCGCTCCCTTCTCGGGAGATTTGGTCACCGAAAGCACCCAGACTTTGGCCGACGGCAATCGCATCCATCAAACCAGCACCGCGCACCTGGTTCGCGATAGCGAAGGCCGCACACGCCGCGAGGAATCGCTGGCAGGCTTGGGTGCGCTGGCCACAGGCGGAGGCGCGCAGCAGGTGATCTTCATCCATGACCCGGTGGCCGGGGCAAGCTACGCCCTCGACCCGGTGCGCAAGACCGCCAATAAGTCGGCATGGGCGGGGCGACGCGCCGCCGCGAGTCCCTTTGGCGCCGCCATTGAAGCGCAGCGTGAAATGCGCGCGGGTCTCAACCAGTCCGTCAAGACCGAAGCGCTCGGCACCATGACCATCGAGGGCCTCCCCGCGCAGGGTACCCGCACCACCATCACCATACCGGCCGGCGCCATCGGCAATGAAGCGCCCATTCAGGTGGTGACCGAACGGTGGTATTCGGCCGATCTGCAGATGGCGGTCCTGATCAAACGCAGCGATCCGCGTAGCGGCGAAACCGTCACCCGGCTGACCAGCGTGAATCGCTCCGAGCCGTCGCCCGCCCTGTTCCAGGTGCCGCCCGACTACAAGGTTATCGAACGCCCCGCGGCGCGTTTCCGCTCCCCGTCCGGCGCTGCCGAGCAGTAGCCCGGCGCGGCCCGGAACGCCGTCTCGTCCATCCCGGCCGGGCTTGTGTCAGCCGGCAGCCGAACCGGTACTTCACATCCTTTAATCGCGCTAGACTCTTGTTTGCGCGCGGTTCAAGGCGCCGGGCACGTTTAGGCGTGCGCGGCCGGGAGGTTGGTGTGAGCGCATCGGCACAGACGGTTCCGTTGGCAGACCGCATTTCTCTCAAGGAGAAAATCGCATACTCCTTCGGAGACGCGGCTTCGAATTTTTATTGGAAGACCTTCGAGTTCTTCCTGATGATCTTTTACACCGACGTCTTCGGCATCTCCGCCGCGGCCGTCGGCACTATGCTGCTGGTCACGCGCGTCGCCGATGCCGTGGCGGACCCGACGATGGGCGCTATCGCCGATCGGACCAAGACGCGCTGGGGCCATTTCCGGCCGTATGTCTTGTGGTTCGCTCTCCCGCTGGTTGTGGCGGGTGTGCTGACCTTCACCACACCCAATCTTGGCGGCGGCGCCAAGCTGGTTTACGCCTACATCACCTACGGTCTGCTGATGTTCCTTTACACGGCCGTAAACATTCCTTACACCGCGTTGATGGGCGTGATGACGCCAAACTCGCAGGAGCGCACCTCCATCTCCTCGATCCGTTTCATCGGCGCCTTCACCGCCGGGGTGTTCGTGCAGTACTTCACGCTCCGGTTCGTCAAGTTCTTCGGCCACGGCAACGACGCGCGCGGCTGGCAGCTCACCATGGTGCTGTACGGCGTTCTCGCCCTGACCCTGTTGGTGCTCTGCTTCGCCAGCACCCGCGAGCGAGTCGCCCCGCCGCCGCAGCAGGATTCCGATATCAAGCGCGACCTCCATGACTTGTTCGGCAGCCGGCCCTGGCTGGTGTTGGTCGGCGTCCTGCTGATGGTGCTGGCATCGTTTGCCATCAAAGGTTCAGCTTCGACTTACTACTTCAAATACTTCCTGAAGCGCGAGGACCTGGTGGGGGCGTTCCTGGTCTCGAACGGTCTGGCGTTTCTGATGGCTGTTTCAATCACCTCGCGCATGGCGAAGTGGTTCGGCAAGAAACCGCTGTTCATGTTCGCGATCGGCGTCGGCGGGCTGGTGATTGGAGGTTTCTGGCTGGCGGGACCTTCGGACTTCTGGCTGATCTTCGTGCTGCAAATCGTCTCCAGCTTCGTGATCGGGTTCAACTCGCCGCTGGTCTTCGCCATGTTCGCGGATACCGCCGACCACGCCGAATGGCGCACCGGCCGCCGCACCACAGGATTGGTTTTCGCCTCGGCCATCTTCAGCACCAAGATCGGCGCAGCAATCGGCTCCTGGATGTTCGGCCTCATCCTCGCCTACTTCGGTTACGTGGCTAACGTGGAGCAAACCGCCCGCTCACTCCACGGAATCATCCTCACCATGAGCTGGATTCCATGCGTGCTGCTGGTAATGGCTGCCGCCACCATGATGCTTTATCCGTTGAACGATCCCCTGATGGTGAAGATTGAGGCAGATCTAAAAGCGCGGCGGGGAGAGGCCGAAGCATGAAGACCGCATTGCAGCCGTGGCGCACGCAGTCCTGCGTGCAGCGTCGAGATTCGTCTCGACGTTTCTTCACTCTGCGGCAGTTTGTTCTTTGCACATTCGCCGTGTGCCTGTTTGCCATGCCGTCTTCCGCGCTGGCGGCAGATCTGACCGTGCAGCAATGGAACGGTAACGGCATCGACTACTCCGGCTACCGGGCGGGCCAGAACCCGCAATTGAACCGCTTCCCGACGCAGGCGCAGATCCTCGAAGATCTCAAGATCCTGGAGAGGAACTGGACCCTGATCCGTCTCTACGGCGGGGATCAGCACTCCCAGGACGTGCTCGAAGTCATCCGGCGCGAGAAGATCGGCCTGAAGGTGCTGCTCGGTATATGGCTCGATGGCAGGCCCGGCCACGAAGCTGAGAGCGCGCAGCAGACCGCGACTGGAATCCGCCTGGCCAATGAGTATAAGGACATCGTGCTGGCGGTCGCGGTCGGCAACGAGATCCTCGTAACCTGGTCCGACCACAAGCTGACCGAAGAGAAAGCGCTCGAGTACGTCGCGCAGGTCAAGAAGGCGGTGAGCTGCCCGGTGACGGTCGCCGACGACTATCTCTACTGGCAACAGCCGCAGGCGAAGCTGGCGGACGCGGTGGATTTCATCGTCATGCACACGTATCCGATGTGGGGCCACGAGGACATTGAAACTGCCATGCCTTCGACCATCAGGAACTATGAGAGCGTGCGCAAGGCGCATCCGGGAAAAACCATCGTTCTCGGCGAGGCGGGCTGGGCTTCCTACACCGTCGGCAAACAGCACGCTCCGCGGGCCGGCGACGAGAAGAAGCAGAAGCGTTATTACGAGGAACTGACCGCCTGGGCGAAGGCTAACAACGTAACGCTATTCTGGTTCGAGGCGTTTGACGAGCCCTGGAAGGGGAGCGGGACCGAGGGCCACTGGGGCCTCTTCTCCGAGGGCCGCAAGGCGAAGCTGGCCATGCAGGCGCTGTATCCGGACCTGATGCCCACCGGGCCGACCTCGCACGGTTACGATTCGCCGGCCGCGCCCGCCGTCAAGGCGAACCAATGAGCACGGCCTTCGTCGGCGAAGCGCCGCTGCAGCGCGGCGCGCGACAGGTGGAGGGCGGATCCATCGTCATCGGCGGCGAGCGTTTCTACCGCATCGTCAATTACGACGCGATGGCGCCGTTCCTGATGAGCCTGGTCAGCGGCTCGGACCATTGGATGTTCGTCTCGAGCACCGGCGGGCTCACCGCCGGCCGCAGGGATCCCGACCACGCCCTGTTCCCCTATTACACCGACGACCGCATTCATGACAGCCAGGACCAGACCGGCGGCAAAACAATTCTGATCGCGACACGCAAAGGGCGCGCTGCGCTGTGGGAGCCTTTCTCACAGCGTTACGAGGGCCTGTACCGCATCACGCGAAGCCTGGCGAAGAGCGTCTATAGCAACAAGATCGTATTCGAGGAAGTCAACCACGATCTCGCGCTGTCGTTTTCCTGCGCCTGGATGACGAGCGATCGTTTCGGCTTTGTGCGGCGCGCGACGCTGGCCAACCTGGGCGCGGAGCCGGTCGAAATCGATCTGCTCGATGGCATCCAGAACCTCTTGCCGCACGGCCTCACGCGCCGCTTCCAGATGGAGTACAGCACACTGGCGGATGGTTACAAGGAGGACGAGCTCGAACCCGAAACCGGCCTGGGCCTCTTCAAGCTCAGCTCGGTTCCAGCCGACCGCCCCGAGCCCAACGAGGCGCTCCGCGTGACTACGGTCTGGTCCGAAGGCATTGAACCGGCGCGCCGCCTGCTGTGCGCGGAGCAGCTGGGTCGATTCCGCCGGGGTGAGGCGGTGGAAGAGGAAACGCTGATCCGCGGCCGCCGTGGCTCGTATTTCGTCAACACCCGGCTGTCACTCGCCGCCGCCGCACGCAAAGACTGGAGCCTGGTGGCGGAAGTGGATCAGGACGCCGCGGCTGTGGCGGCAATTGTCGGCCTGCTCAAGTCCGCCGGCGCGGCGTCATTACGTGGCAACTGCACCAACCGCCCCCCTACGGTCGCGGCTCCGATGCGCGCTCAGAGCCGCGACCGTGAGGGAACGGTAGCCGTCGATTCGAGCCCTAACCTGCGCGCGCAACTGGACGAGGACGTCGAGCGCGGCACTCGCAACCTGGTTCGCATCGTGGCCGCCGCCGACGGCCTCCAGCTTACCGGCGATGACCTCAGCTCTGACCGGCATTTCTCGAACACGCTGTTTAACGTGATGCGCGGCGGAATCCCCGACTCCGGCTACCTCATATCCCGCTCTAACTTCAAGGCGTTCGTTGGTAAGGCCAACCACGCGGTCGCCGAACGGCAAGCCGCGTTCGTGAACGCGCTCGACGAGACGCTGCCGCACAGCCGCCTGCTGGCGCTGGTGCGCGAGCAAGGCGACCCGGATCTCGAGCGCCTGGCGCACGAGTACCTGCCGCTGACCTTCAGCCGCCGTCACGGCGATCCCAGCCGCCCATGGAACATTTTCTCCATCGAGGTGAAGTCCGAGCACGGCGAGCGAATCCTCAACTACCAGGGCAACTGGCGCGACATTTTCCAGAACTGGGAAGCGCTGGCGCTCTCCTTTCCCGGTTACGTGGAGAGCATGATCTTCAAGTTCGCCGGCGCCTCCACCGCCGATGGCTACAATCCGTACCGCATCATGCGCGACGGCTTCGACTGGGAGGTGCTCGATCCGCACGACGCCTGGTCTTACATCGGCTACTGGGGCGACCACCAGGTGGTCTACCTCTTGAAGCTGCTCGAAGTTTCTGCGCGCTATCATCCCGGCGCCCTGGCGGGGCTGCTGACGCGGCGCGTCTTCACTTATGCCAACGTTCCCTACCGCATCAAGCCGTATCGCTCTCTGCTCGAAGATCCGCGCAACACCATCGATTTCGACTTCGCTCTCGATCGCGAGATTCGCCAGCGGGCCGAAGCCGTGGGCGCGGAAGGTAAATCTCTGCCGGGTGCCGATGGCGCGCCGTATCGCGTGAACCTGGCCGAAAAGTTGCTGGTCCTGGTGCTGGCGCGCCTCTTCAACTACATCCCCGAAGCCGGTCTCTGGATGAACACCCAGCGGCCGGAGTGGAATGACGCCAACAATGCGCTGGTCGGCTCCGGCGTCTCGATGGTGACGCTCTACTTCCTGCGGCGGTTTCTGTCGTTCTGCCGGGGCATTTTCGGCGCTGCGGGCACACCGGCGGTCGAGGTTTCCGCGGAAGTCGCAGAGGCCTTTCGGCGCGTCTCCGAAGCGCTGGAACGGCATGCGGGCCTGCTCGGCGTACCGATTTCGGACCGCGACCGCAAACGGGTCCTCGATGATTTGGGAATCGTAGGGAGCGACTACCGGGCTGGTCTTTATGCCCACGGGTTCTCAGGCCAGCAAGCAGCGCTCAGTGTCGCCGAGCTGGGCGCCTTCTGCGAGGTGGCGCTGCGCCACATCGACCATTCGATTCGCGCCAACCGGCGCGAGGACGGCCTCTATCACGCCTACAACCTCATGAAGGTCGATGGCGATGCGATCGTCATTCGCCGCCTCTACGAGATGCTGGAGGGCCAGATGGCAGTGCTGAGCTCGGGCGCGCTCTCCGCCCAGGAATCGGCGGCGCTGCTTGATGCGCTTCGCAACAGCCGCCTTTACCGTGCCGACCAGAACAGCTATGTTCTGTATCCGGACCGCAAGCTGCCGGGCTTTTTCGAAAAGAACAACATCCCGGCCTCGGCCATCGCGCAATCGAAGACGCTGGCCGCGATGATTGAACGCGGCGACCGCCGCATTGTGGTCGAGGATGTGAATGGCGTGGCTCATTTCAACGCGGCCTTCCGTAACGCCGCGCTGTTAAAGGACGCGCTCGCCGGCCTGGGCCTGACGGATGAAGAGCGCGCGCAGATTCTCGCGCTGTACGAAAACGTGTTCGATCACCAGTCCTTCACCGGCCGCTCGGGCACGTTCTACAAATACGAAGGGCTCGGCTGCATTTACTGGCACATGGTTTCGAAGCTCCTGCTGGCCGTTCAGGAGGTGCTCGATCGGGCCGGCTGCGCAGGCGATGACGCCGCGGTAGTCGAACGCCTCAGGAGCCACTACCACCAGGTCCGCGAGGGCATCGGCGTCCACAAGCCGCCGGAGCTGTACGGCGCCATCCCTACCGACCCTTACTCCCACACGCCCGGTTTCGCGGGTGTGCAGCAGCCCGGCATGACCGGCCAGGTGAAAGAGGATCTCATCTCCCGGTTCGGCGAGATGGGCGCCGCCGTCACCGATGGACGGCTGTGCTTCCGCCGTCACCTGGTCAGCCGCGTCGAGTTTCTGCGAGTGGCGAGGACGTTCCACTTCTACGATGTCGACGGCGAGGAGCGCAGCCTCGATCTCGAGCCCGCCACGATGGCATTCACCACCTGCCAGACGCCGGTGGTGGCCCATCAGCCGGGCCCGCCCAGGATCGAGATCACCCGTGCCGGCGGCAGCCTGCAAGTGGTGGAAGGGCTCGACCTCGACGCCGGGACCAGCGCGGCGATATTCGAGCGCAGTGGAGCGGTCCGGCGGCTGGACGTGTTCGTCGGGTTCTAAGCGCCGCCGCGCGGCCGCGCCCGGCGCTACAATCATGCTGCACTCGGGATGTGGTGTCACTTTTTGCCGGGAACCGCATCTCCAGTACCAGAGGCCACATGGAAGTCAGCATTCGGTATCAGGGTAACGTCAGATTCGAAGCCGAAGCGCGCGGGCATCGCGTGATTTCGGACCAACCGGTGTCAAACGGCGGCGAGGACGGAGGCATGACGCCGCCGGAGCTGCTGGTTTCGTCGCTGGGCACCTGCGCCGGTTATTACGCCGCGCAGTATTTGAAGGCGCGGTCCCTTTCGGCGGAGGGACTCGAAATCCGCGTGACCGCAGACAAGGCCCTGCAACCGGCCCGGCTGGCCCAGTTCCGCATTGAGGTGACCGTTCCCGGCCTGGACGCCGCGCACGAGGCCGGCATTCTGCGGGCTGTGAAATCCTGCCTGATTCACCACACGCTGCTCCAGCCGCCGGCCATCGAAACGGTGTTCAAGGCCGTCGCGACGGTAAGCTAGCGCCACGACTGTGTGAGGGCATTCCTTTGTGGGGCAGCTTGCCAAGCTGCGGTCCGATTGCGCGGCGGTTGCCAACCGCCGCGCAGGATGCCATCCTGCCCCACGCCGAGTCGCCGCCTGCTTCAAACTCGGCAAGCCGTTACTCGCCCGGCTTCGCTTTTTGACGTGCCTCACGCCGCGCCGCGGCGTCGCAAGAGTTCGCCATTCAAGTGCCCACGCCCAGGCGCGGCAGCACCCATTTCATCAGCGCGAAATACGCGGCCATCAACAGGACGATCTGCAACCAGTCGGGCACGGTAGCTCCTCCGTCTATTGTCCCAGATGCAATGCACGCCGCGAGGTGACACGGCGCGCCGCCAGCAGGTTAAGAGCGCCCGAGCACCGCTAGTTGACGCGCGCGGCTCCGAAGCGTTACACCCAGGGCGGATGGCCTTCTCTGGCGTTGGCCGCGTTACG
Source organism: Bryobacteraceae bacterium (assembly GCA_049698695.1). Taxonomy (GTDB): domain Bacteria; phylum Acidobacteriota; class Terriglobia; order Bryobacterales; family Bryobacteraceae; genus Bog-375. The sequence continues at coordinate 45,843 of JBAVYH010000216.1, forward strand.
GGAGCACCGTGAAATCCGTCCACTGGCTGGCCGCTATGGCTTTTCCGCCTTGCTGCTCGGTCGCGATCACTTGCAGATCGTAGTCGCCGGGAGTCAGTCTGTCCGCCAGTTTCAGCGCGCCGAACGCGGCCGGACCACGGTCTTTCATTTCCACCAGCTTCGCCGGCGCCGAGTATATCTCCTTGCCATCGCGTAGAACGCGCACGCGCGTCTCCAGGTCCACTTTTGACCTTTTCTTGGCGCCGTTCTCAATCGCGCAAAGAAACTCCACCAAGCCGCCGCGCTTGAACTGCCGCAGCGCCGGCGTGATGTCAAGCAGCTCGGACGCCCAGGGCGACCGTTCGCCATCCCGTAGTATCACGCTGGCCAGGGCGAGTCTTGCCTTTTTCAGATTCGGGATCTCGATGAACTGCGTGGCCGAGCCAATCTTGCCCGTCGCTTCGTCCCGCACCGCCGCGCGAATCTGGTACGCACCGCGCTTCGGCACCGGCACGTCCAGCGTGTACAAAGCGCCATCCCGCAGCGCGTCGGTCATCCTTCCCGCCGCCACCTGCACGTTGTAGATGCGGCCCACCGCGGCCAGCGGCTGGTCACCAGCACCGGTGGCGACCACGAACAGCATAACCCGCGACCTGTCGCTGCCATCAAGGTCGTGCTCCCAACTCAGGTCGGCTGCGTTGATCCGAAGCAGATTGCGAACCACGGGACCTCGCTTCGGAACCTCCGCGTACAGCGCCGTCAGCCGCAACCCCACGCCGGAAGACTTGAACGGCGACAACATGGCGGCACGCAACTGTTCGATCGGCGTGTTGAACTTGGGAACCGTTTCGTCGTCGGTTTCCCCGAAAAACCCGGACCGCGAGCGAACCTGCAGCCCGGCGCGCGTCACTTTCACCTGGATGCGGTGAAAGCCGCGCCCGCCGTTCTTGCCTTGCCACGTGCTTTCCAACGGATGATACCCCAGCAGGTAGTAACCCGCCTGATCCTCCAGCACCCGCGCGAGCCCCCAATTCATGTCGTTGCCGTTGTCGTAGGCCAGCCCGCCCGTCTGCCCCGCGAGGTATGCGAGATTCTCCTCTTGGACCTCGTTGCTGAGGTCCCTTTCGTCATTGACGCCAACATGGGTGTGGTTGTTTAGGGTGGTGTCCCCTGGTACCCCCGCCGTCTCAGTCAGCTCCGGGTTGTCCTCCGCGCCCGGTTGCAAAGTCTGTGCTCCAGTTGCGCGCATGGTGTAAATCACGGTGCCCGACCGGTTGGCCCGGTCGATCAGGAGCCGGAGCACGCGCACAACGTCGGCGTAACTTTCCGGGGCGTCGTGTGCCCGATGCGCGTTTGCTCTATGGACATGTGGACCAACGCCAGCCTCAAACATCTGAAGCCCGTCCGAGAACAGCACGATTGATTTGCGCCCAGGCATCTCGCGGAGCGCACCAACGATATAGTTGACCGCCCCAAGAGTGCCAACGGTGGCGAGCGCGCTGCTCCTGGCGTCATCCGGCCCGGAGCCACCGCTGGGGACAGAGCCGATCAAGTCCTCCCAGGACGAGTACTTGCCGTATGGATCGAAGTACGTCGCGCCAAAGCGTCCATTGGGGTTCCAGCGCAAGCCGTTGATGATCGACAGCAGCACCCGTTTATCGGCGCTGAATTGCTGCAAGGCGCCCGATCCGGCGCCAGTCCGGCAAATCGCCACCAGGTCGCCTGGCTGCATCTGTTCGTTGACAAACCTGCGCAGCGACCTGCGCACGAGTGCCATGCTTTCGAAGGAGAGGCCGAGGTCGTCCACCATCAGCACGATGGTGCGCCGCACGTCTTCCGGGCGAAGCTGCGCGAGGGGTGGAGGCGGCAAGGCATCAACGGGCTTAGGCGAAAGCTTTTCACGGGCCGCCTCGAGTTCCGGGGTTACCTGGACATACGAAAAGTGCGTCAACTTCTGCAGCTTGCCATCTTCGAAGACCTGGAACTCTTCCGGTTTGAGATCTGTAATGTGATGTCCTTTGGAATCGGTCACGACGGCGTCCACTTGCACCAATGTCGAGGTGACGCGGAAAACCGTGGCCGGCTGCTGGGAGTCCGGCGCCGGCGCCGCGGGCTGTTGCCCGGAAGCGAACAACGCACCCAGGAAGAGGCCAGCCGCTGCCTTCATAGCTTCATTCTCACTGATGGCGACTCTTCGCGTTACGGAACCACCGTGAAATCCGTCCACTGGCCGGCCGCCGCGCCTGTGGTGCCTTTGGCCGCGTTTCGCTCGGCCACGATCACTTGCAGGTAGTAGTCGCCGGGAGTCATGTTGTCCCCCAGTTTCAACGCGCCGAATACAACCCGGCCGACGACCGGCATGTCGATCAGCCGGGCCGGCGTCGAGTAGACTTCCTTGCCATCGCGCAGAACCCGCACGCGCGTGGCCATGTCCACATCCGGTCCTTTCTTGCGGCCCTTCTCAACCGCGCAAAAATATTCCAGCGAACTCCCCCGCTTGAACTGCCGCAGCGCCGGAACGATGTCCAGCATGTCGGGCCTGGCCGACCGGTCGCCGTCCTGCAGGATGACACTCGCCAGCGCGAATCCCTTCTTCTTTAGCTCCGGGATCTCGAGGAACTGGGTGGCCGAGCCGATCTTGCCCGTCGTCTGGTCCCGCACCGCAACGCGAATCTGGTACGCCCCGCGCTTCGGCACCGGCACGTCCAGAGTGTACAAAGCGCCATCCCGCAGCGCCTCGGCCATCTTTCCCGGCGCCACTCGCAGATCGAAAACGCGGCCCACGGCCGCCAGCGGCTGGTCGCTGGCGCCGGTGGCCACGCCCACCAGCATGACCTGCGCCCAGTCGTTGCCGTGGTCGTCGAGCTTCCAGGTCAGGTCGGCCGCATTGATGCGCAGAAGATTGCGGACCACCGGGCCTCGCTTCGGCGCTTCGGCGTACAGCGCAGTCAGCCGCACCCCCACGCCGGAGGACTGGAACGGCGACAACATTGTGGCGCGCAATTGTTCCGCCGGCGTGGTGTAGCTCGGCAGCGTCTCGTCGTCGGTCTCTCCGAAGAACCCGGACCGCGAGCGAACGTGCAACCCCGCGCGCGTCACCTTCACCTGGATGCGGTGGTAGTCGCTTCTGCCGTTCTTGCGCTGCAATGTGCCTTCCGGCGTTTGAAACCCCAGCAGGTAGTAACCCTCCTGGTCCTCCAACACCCGCTGCAGGCCCGAATTCAGATCGTTGCCGTTGTAGTAAGCCAGGCCTCCGGTTTTGTCAGCGAGGTATGCGAGATCCTGTTGCAGGACGTTGTTGACAACGTCTCTGCCGCCGCCAATATGCGTCAGGGCGTTCAGCGCCCCGTTCGCTTCCCCCCGCGTCATTTGATCCAGTTGCGGGTTGTCCTGCGCGTCCAATTGCAAAGTCTGGAGACCGGTGGCTTGGATCGTGTAGATCACCGTTCCCGAACGGTTCGCCCGGTCAATCAAGCGGCGCAGCGCGGCAGTGACGTCGGCGTAACTGTCCAGCGACTCGCCTGTACCAGGGCTTTCAAACAGTTGGATTCCATCGGAGAAGAGCACGATGGATTTGCGCCCGGGCATCTCGCGAAGCGCACCCACGATATAGTTGACTGCCCCGAGCGTGCCGACCGTAGTGATGGCAGTGTTCTCGATGTCATACCGCACATCGAGCGACCGGGAATCGCCGCTGGGAACAAACCCGGACGCGCCGGCCGGCCCGAACTTGCCATATGGGTCGAAGTAGCTCAGGCCGAAGCGTCCATTCGGATTCCAGTGCAAGCCGTCGATGACCGACAGCAGCACTCGCTTATCGACGCTGAATTGCTGCAAGGCGCCCGATCCGGCGCCGGTACGGCAAATCGCCACCAGGTCGCCCGGCTGCATCTGCTGGTTGACGAACTTGCGCAGCGAACCGCGCACGAATGCCATGCTTTCGAAAGAAAGGCCGAGATCGTCAACCATCAGCACGATGGTGCGCCGCACGTCTTCGGGGCGAAGCTGCGCCAGCGCGGGAGGTGGTAACGCCGACACGGTGTTGGGCGAACGCTTCGGCCGCTCGGCCTTGAATTCCGGTGCGGCCTTATGTTCCGATGCCACTTGGACATACGAAAAGTGAGTCAGCTTCTGCAGCTTGCCGTCCTCAAAGACCTGGAAGTCTTCCGGTTTGAGATCGGTGATGTGGCGCCCTTTGGAATCGGTTACCACGGCGTCCACTTGCACCAAGGTCGAAGTGACGCTGAAAACAGCAGTTGGCTGCTGGGAGTCCGGAGCCCGCGCCGCGGGCTGCTGCCCGGAAGCGAACAGCGTGGCAAGGAAGATGCCGGCTATTGCCTTCACACCTTCATTCTCACCGATGGCTAGCTTCCCCGCCAGACCTATTAAGGGTGATTATATACTTAACAAAATAGGCGCGTGAGAAGTCAGCAGACGCGGTTTCTTGGTGTGCCGTGGTGAGACATGGAAATATTCAGGCCGTCTTCTTCGCCCGAGCCTTTTTTCTGTGAGCCCGCTTCCACGCCGCCTCTCGTTTCAGGATCTCTTCCTTCGAGACCGTGAACATCGTATGGACGGCATTGTTCATCCTCTCAGCGTCCGTGTTGCCGGATACGTGCGGTGCTGGTAGTGGTTTCATGGATTTATCGAAATCACCTTAACGCCACTGGCTCGATGCATCGGTTTCGTGGATTTTTCCGTCGTTATAAGTTCCTCTGCCTCGGCAACAAGGGCGCATGCCACATGAATTGCGTCGATACCGGAAATACCGGTTCTTCCGCCTTCATCGATAGCGAGTGTCATAAGTTCGTCGCTGCTTGGCACACGTGTCATGCTGTTCTTGAAGAATTCTTCATAGAACTGCCTCTCATCTTCGTTTTTGTGAAAGGTGCATTTCGGCAGCAGTTCAACCTTCACGTAATCACTTGTGACGTATTCCCTCAATGGGTCGTACAAGAACGAAAGGGCTGTGTCCGCCAGCGCTTTGTCGCCGCGGACAGCAGCAATCAAAACGCCAACATCGATATATGTCCGAGTCGGCACTTATGCCTGGCCTTAGTTATAACCATCCGCGCGTTTCGTTGATTTCCCGCTCCAGGGCGTCTGGAGACAAAGGCTGGCGGCCGCTGTCAATGAGATGCTGGCGGAGAGACAACACACGTTCCCTGGATCGCTCTAACTCGGGCGACATCGTTGTTACCGTACTGCCAACATACACAGCCGGATTCTCATAGCGTGGCACCGCAATCTCCACATTGCATGGGGATATTACGTACGAAGGCGGTGTGTTTCTTAGTGCTTCCTCAATCTTCTTCGGATCGATCAACAATAACATGGAGTGGCTCCCTATTCAAGGTTTGGTCGTAATAGTGTTTCCGTCTAATCCACTTGAAACCTTCATGTTTCGTGACGGCCGCAATTTCAATCGGGCCGCCAATGATCTGCGGACCCGGAAGAAATCGACTGTACATTATTGATGCGTGAACAAGAAACTCGGCGAGGTCTATCGCGTCCTGAATCGGCATCGGTGGAAATACAATAGGAGCCTGCAATCTGGCAACCAAGATGGGGTTTAATTGCTTGAACAATTGCTCGGGCGATACTGGCTCCTGTTGCCCCTGCGAGGCACTGACCTCAGCCAATATCTGAAACAATAAAGGGCTGAACCCGATCACGATCCTCTGAACTACCTCCGGTGCGCCACCCCAACTGATGCCAGCTTGATCTGAGGGACGTAGTTCGCTCGGCGGTGTTGGCTTACCAGCTTTGATCTCAATGCCCCATGATTCGCCAAACCTCCCGGTTATTCCTCCAGTCGTCGAGTAGCCACCAAGCAAGAAACCTATATTCATGCCCAAGAGAGTTGCGGCAGGCTGTTTCTCACATTCGGCACCTAGAAACTTAGCGACTATCTCTGCCACGCCCCGCATCGTGTAATTATCTGGGTCAAATTCGAAATCGAACTGTTTTGCTTTTTCGCCATCCATTAATACAGCCCGGAGATCTTTCATCAGCGTACCGATAGAGGCGTTGCCAATGCTGCCCGATCCGAACGTTACGATTCCAATCGGTCTTCCCTTGTAGAGATTAAAAATCTTGTTGGCGTTATCGTATACTTTCGCGACTCCAGCCACGGTCCCTGGAACCACGGACACCGACAGGGTGGATGCACTATCGGCGGCAATAACCAGCCCATCGTGAACGGCGATCAAGATCGCTATGCTCATTTACGCTTACCTCGATTCTGACGCCTGAGGTTGATCCAACCTCCGCTCAGGGCTGGCCTTCCCGGTCAGCGCGTCAAACGTGACGCGCTTTCCTACCATACCAGAAACGGCTACGGAAAAGCGTTCAGCGTCCGTCAATTCCCGACTGTTGAAACGGAACGCCTGTTCATCGAGGTAGCGGAACAGATGGAAGGGCTCAACGCTGACGTAGGTTCCACCGAGACCGCGCTTCAAGAGACTCCAGAAGTTCTCGATTCCGTTCGTATGCACCCTGCCATCGACATAGGCTACAGCGTGGTCAATCACCTGATGCTGGAATTCGTCAAGCCCCTCGTACGATTTCAGCGCATCGGTGTAAAGGGCGGCACCCGCCTGGACATGCCGCCGGACCTCAGCCTGAAGTGCATTCTTCTTGCGGTTCGGAACCACCGAGGTGCGGACCCGACTGTATTTTTCGCCGTCGCCCCGTTCAAGGATACCCATCACGGCGGCCTTGTCTTTCCCTCCAGTGCCAGTGATGACACGCGCACGCTTCGCCGTGTGCATATTTCGCGCCTTGCCGCCGATAAAAGTTTCGTCCACTTCCACGTGGCCTAGAAGCTTATCGGCAGAATCCGAGTTGAGCATCAGCCGAATCCGATGGTCCAGAAACCACGCGGTTTTCTGGGTCACGCCAATAGCCCGCGCCACTTCGCAACTGCTAATCCCGTTCTTGGAGTTCACAATCTGCCACATAGCCATCAGCCATTTGTCCAGACCGATAGGGGAATCCTCCATCACGGTTCCCGTCTTCAGCGTGAACTGGGGAGCATCGTGCTTCTCCCGGCAATGCCACCGGTTGTACTTTTTCAGGAATAGCACGTTTGCGGAGCCGCACCGTGGACAAGTGACGCCCTTCGACCAACGGCGAGCAACGAGGTACGCCCGGCAATTCTCGGGCTTCGAAAAGTATATGATCGCTTCCTGAAGTGTGCTGGGTTCCTGTTCCATGCTTTTATTCTAGGGCACTTCGACTGTTTTGTCAAGTATATAATCACCCTATTAAGAGCCATTACCCCAGCGTGCCACTAACCGCGCTTACCGCGACTGAAACGGTCCGTGCGCGGCTCACTGATTCAGCTCCGGATGCTCCGCGACGCTCAATATGTTGCCGTCGGGGTCCTTGAACCAAGCCACCTTGGCGCCGGTGGGTGTGGTCCAGATGCCCAGCTCGTCCTGTTTCATGAAATCGTAGCGCTCGAAGCGGATTCCGGCTTGCGCCAGGTCTGTGACCGCCGCAACGATATCCGGGACCTGCCAGCCCAACACCGTGCCTTGGACCGGTGCGCGCTCCTTGCCCATGCCCAGCCGCAGCATGATGCCGTTGGCGTCGAACACCAGCGCGAACGGCGGCTCTTCGCTGAGCAGCCGCAGGCCGAGCGTGTCCCGATAGAATTCCTTCGCGCGGGCGACATCGACGATGGTGACGAAGCCCACGATGTTGTACTTGCCAAGTCCTGTGTGCTGAGACATGGGGATAGGATGCACCAACTCTCCGTTTGTCGCAAGACCAGGATCAGGCCGGTCGTTCGCGGCCAGAAAAGCCGAGCCGACTCCCGGCTCATCGGGCTTGAGAGCCCGCGCCACTGCGGTTGCAGCCGGGCCGCGCGTTATAATCCGGTTTCCGATGCCACCAGAACGGCGGGCGGCGAGCCGGGGCGGGGAAGAAGCCCGTGCCGCCATCGAAACGTTTCTCGAAGGCGCGCGGCAGCCGGCGCTGCTGGAGCCGGGCGAAGAACTGCTGCCGCTCAGCGACGGCAACTTCGCCATCGAGCTGCGTGGCGCTCGTCTCACATTGCAGGCCTGGGACCGCACGCGCAACCTGACGCGGCGGGTCACCGGCGTCGGCGAGGCTTCGGCCGGGCGGCTGGAGATGGCGGTGGAGCGATTCGCGCGGCGCGAAGGGCGCATGTACCTGCTCGATCTGGCGCGCCGCTCGGGCGCCGAGATGGGCCGGCGCAGCGGACGGCTGGTCTTTCGCGAACGCTTCCGGCTGTTTCTGCGGCGCCAGTTTCCGGAGTGGACGCTGGCCGAGCTGTCGACCGAGCCGAACCTGGAGCACAGCCTCTCGCCGGCGTTCCCGCGCGCGTTTCTGCGCCACGGGCAGCACGCCTGGGCGGCCATCGCCTGCCCGCCGGAAGGCGACGCGGCCGGCGTGGTGTCGTTCGGCTTGATCTGGCTTGCGTATTTGCGGCGGCGCGAACGCCGGGTAACGGTGGAGGGCCTGGCGCTGTACCTGCCCCAGGGCCACGAAGGCGCCGCCGCCCTGCGCCTGCTTTGCCTCGATCCCACCGCTGCTCGGTTCGAGCTGTTTCGTTACTCGGGCGAGGATTTCGTGGCGCCGGTGGACCCGCGCGACCACGGCAATCTGGATACACGCCTGGAACCGTTTCGCCGCCCGGCGCCCGGCGCGGCTGCCCGCTGGCAGGGAATCGCCGCGCTTCCCGGCGTCGAGCAAGTCGTCAAGAGCGGAGGCCGCGTCGGCCTCCGGGTGCGCGGCCTGGAGTTTGCCGAGTTGGACGGCGAGGACCTCTCGTTCGGGCTGGGCCAGCGTCATCCGGCCGGCGAGCATGACGTCGCAGCCATCGAACGCGTGGCTGAGGAGCTGGAGCGCGTGCGATCGCCCCAGTCGGCGGACCGCGACCACCCGCTCTACCGTCAGTACCCGGAAGCGTGGCTGGAATCGCAAGCCCGCGCGCATATACAGATCCTGGATGCCACGCTGCGGCCCGAGCCGGTCTATGGACAGGTGCCCGCGTTCGCCGGCGGGGAGCGCGGCATCCTGGACCTGCTGGCGGTGAATCATGCCGGCCGGCTGGCGGTGGTGGAGCTGAAAGCGTCGGCCGATCTGCACCTGCCCCTGCAGGCGCTCGATTACTGGATCCGGGTGAAGTGGCACCTGGACCGGCGGGAATTTGGGCCAGCCGGTTACTTTCCCGGCGTCGAGCTGGACCCCAGCCCGCCGCGGCTGCTGCTGGTGGCGCCATCGCTCGAATTCCATCCCGCCACCGAAACCATCCTCGAATTCTTCTCGCCCGCAATCGATGTGGAGCGAGTCGGGATCGGAGTAGAATGGCGGAAGGGCTTGCAGGTGATGTTCCGCCTCGCCGGCTCCGAACGCCCCCGCTGATTCTTATGTTGACCTTACTAAAACAGGCGCGGAGCGCGCTGGCCCTGCTCAATCCGGAAGAAGTCCGCAGGCGCGCCGGCCGGCCGGTGACGGTCGGGCTGGTGGCGTCGAGCGACCCCGCATACGCAGGCCTCGAAGATCTTCTGGCCAGCGGCGGCGGGCTGCGCGAATTCGTTTTCCGGGCCGGCCGCCCGAACGCTCCGGAACGCGTCGATCTGGTGATTTGCGAAGCCGGCGTGGACGCGCCGGCGGGTGCTTACGCCCTCGATCCAGCCAAGCCCGGCGACACCCTGGCCGAGATCGCCCGGCAACGGCAAGACGTGGCACTGGCGCTGGCACGGCGCCATCCCGTATTTCGCCGCGCGGTAGTGGACCACACCATTCAGACCGTGGCAGGCGAAAACGCCCTCTTCGCCGTCGCCACCGCGCTGCCGGACGTGGTACCCAACCTGATCGAAATTCCCTGGGCGTTGGGCGAATGGGCCTCCGACACCACCTTCCTCACCGCTAACCAGTTCCGCATGGCGTTCCTGATCGCCGCCGCGTGCGGCAAACCGGTGGGCTTCGGCGAGCAGAAGCTGGAGATTCTTTCGATTGGCGCCGGCGCGTTTGGCTGGCGGGCCCTGGCGCGCGAACTGGCGGGCAAGATTCCGTTTGGCGGCGGGTTGATTCCCAAAGGCGCCATTGCCTACGCCGGTACGTACCTGGTGGGCAAAGGGCTGGAGCGGCTGCACGCAGGCCAAGGCCGGCTGGGACGGCGGCAGCGGAAGGAAATCTACCGGCAGGGCATCGAGCATGGCAGGGCCGTAGCAAGTTCGGCCTTGCGCTACGGCGGGCAGCAGCGGGCGGAAAGCGGAGATGCGGGACCGGCGAGCTTAAAGGCTCGTCCTGCCAGCGAAAAATCGGTGTAAACACCAGGGCCGCGGCGAGCGTCGTACAATGAGAAGGAACTGCAAGGGATAGCTATGCGTTGGTTATCGACTGTATTGGCACTCGCTCTGGCCACCGCGGCTTCGGCGGACGTAATTACACTGAAGAGCGGCCGCGTCATCAACGGCACCTATTTGGGCGGCACGGCGCACCAGGTGAAGGTCGAGGTCGCCGGCGCGGTCGAAACTCTCGATGTGGCGGACATATACCGCATCGAGTTTTCCGGCGGGGCACCCGCCGCAGTGGATTCCGACCATCCCACGCTGCGCCGCGCGCCGGACTCCGGTGCGGATTCGGGCGCACCCACGCTGCGCCGCGCGCCAGACTCCGGTGCGGATTCGGGCGCACCCACGCTGCACCGCGCGCCGGACTCCGGTGCGGATTCGGGCACGCCGACACTGCACCGCGCGCCGGACGCCGCGGCCGATGCCGAATCGAGCCAGCCCGCGCCGCGCCGCAGCGATACCGGGCCCGCCGTCGCTATCCTGAAGCCGGGCGAGGAGCCCTCGGTTTCTTCCCGTCCCGCGCCCGCGCCGCCGCCGATTGTCCTGCCGGAGGGCACTAACTTCGTGGTGCGGATGATCGACGCCGTGGATTCCGACAAAGTATCCGTGGGCCAGAATTACAACGCAGCGCTGGATGAGCCCGTGGCGATTGACGGCCAGACCGTCATCCCGCGGGGCGCGGACGTGGTGGTCAAGCTGGTGAACGCCAAGGACGCCGGCAAGTTCACCGGCCGCGCCGAACTTACCCTGGCGCTCTGGACAGTTCAGGTAAACGGCAAGGTGGTGGACGTGAATACGCAAACCGTCACGCGGACAAGCGATTCGCGGGGCCAGAGGACCGGCGCCATGGCCGCAGGAGGCGCGATTGTGGGAGCGGTGATTGGCGGCATTGCCGGCGGCGGAAAGGGCGCCGCCATCGGCGCGGGCGCGGGCGGCGCGGCGGGAGCCGGCGCCGAGGCTGCCACCAAGGGCCCACGTGTCAAGATCCCGGCGGAAACACGCCTTACCTTCGTGCTCGATAACGCAGTGACCATATAGCGCCGCGGGCAATCGACCGGGATTGTAGGTTCGATCGATTCTGGTCTTCGCCAGCCAGCAGCCAATGTTACAGATTCACCGCTTTGAGGGTATTATCGTTCACCTGACTTTGCGGGTAATGTTTAACGGTAAGTCTCCCCGCATGATTGTTTATAGAAATTTATAGGAGAATGCATGATTAACGCTACGATGTAATCAGTACTCTCATTACGTACAGAAACACCGCCATGCGGACGCATTATTTCCCTCGGGGACTTCGGATTTCGCAGGACCTGATGTTACTGACGGCCAGACAACTTGCCAGGGACAATGCGGCTTTGTGCGAAGAAGTGAAGCAGCTCAAAGCGGCAGTCAATGTCTACCGCGAGCTTGCCATGATGAAGGGCCCGGTAGAGCGAGAGGGTTCGTCCTTGGTCAAGGTGAGGATCGTGAGAAGCAGACCCGACGATATCCGCCGAAGCAGCGTCGCATAGTCCCCGACAATCGAGTCCCCGGCGCCGGTTGCCATCGTTCCCGCACACCGTCCTGACCGCTCTATCTGCGGTGCGTTTTCACATCAGGGTAAACGCTGCGCGCGGCGCAGGATTACGCGCTACTTTCTCCAGGGCACCGGGTTATCATCAGCATGCACTTCTCGAGGGGCTTATGAAGCAGCTTCTTTCAATCGCCGCAATCACCGCTCTGGCGGCGCTCTACCCCGCTGCCGGCCAGACCACGCCCCCGACAATGAGCGACGGGGCCGCCGGCCGTTTCCTCGACCAGGCCACCTGGGGACCTACACCGGCCTCCATCGCGCAACTGCAACAGATGGGCATCGACGCCTGGCTGGCGGCGCAGTTTAAGTTGAACACCTCCGACCTGCCGGATCAGCCTATCCTGAATTCGGCCGGAAAGTCGAACCGGGATCTGACTCCGGTGCAGCGGGCGTTTTTTGCTAACGCGGTCAATGGGCAGGATCAACTGCGGCAACGCGTGGCGTTCGCCCTGTCGGAGATCTTCGTGGTCTCGGCGGTGCAGGTGAAACCCGCTTATGCGATGCCCCCTTACTGGCGGATCTTTCGCGATAACGCGTTCGGCAACTTCCGCAGCATCATCAAGGCGGTCACGCTAAGCCCGGCCATGGGGGCCTATCTCAATATGGCCAATAACAATAAGGGAGACCCCGCCAAGGGTACGTCGGCCAATGAGAACTACGCTCGCGAGCTGATGCAGTTATTCACGCTGGGCCTGACCCAGCTCCATCTCGACGGCAGCCCGGTGCTCGATGCCAGCGGCAACCCGGTTCCCACTTACGACCAGGCGGAAGTCACCAGCCAGGCCAAGATGCTGACCGGCTGGACGTTTGCCACCGCGCCCGGCGCCAGCCCCAAGAACAATAACCCGGCTTACTACTACGGCCAAATGATCGCGGTGGAAGCCGAGCACGACACCAGCGCCAAAACCATTTTCGGCGGCATCCAGATTCCGGCCGGCCAGACAGCAGAACAGGACCTGGATTCGCTGCTGGACGCTTTGATGGCGCAACCCACCATGGCGCCGTTCGTCTGCCAGCAACTGATCCAGCACCTGGTCACCAGCAATCCAAGCCCGGCCTACATCGAGAGCGTGGCGACCGTGTTCGAGGACAACGGCGAAGGAGTCAGCGGCGACATGCGGGCGGTAATCAGGGCGATTCTCACCGACCCGGAAGCGCGCGCCGGCGACGATTCCACTGCCGCGCCCAACCCTGGCTTCGGGCACCTGCGCGAGCCGGTGCTGTTCATGGCCAACCTGCTGCGCGGCCTGAATGCCACGCTTGGCTCCGCCAGCACGATCTACAACGACGCCAACCTGATGGGGCAGGACCTCTTCTACGCACCCAGTGTGTTCAGCTATTTTTCGCCGCTCTACCGGATCTCGAGCGGGCAGCTCGCGCCCGAGTTCCAGCTTTATTCGACGCAATCCGCGGCGGAGCGGGCCGATATCGTCAACACCGCGCTCTACGGGCACCTGGACAAAAGCACCACCGTCGATCTCACGCCGTTCGCCAGTTACGGCAATGACGTGAGCGGGCTGGTCGATTACGCCAGCTATGTTTTCCTGCACCACACCATGCCGCCGGGACTGCTGGAGCAAGCCTCGGCCGCGGCCGAAGCGGCGGCCACCCCTATGGCGAGAGCCCAGGCGGTTCTTTACCTGGTGCTGACCTCGAGCGACTACCAGGTGATTCAGTAAAGGAGCCAAGCAGATGTTTTCGCGCCGTGGATTCATTCGCATCGGAGCCGCCTCGGTAGGCACGCTGGCGCTCCGCCCGTTCGGCCTGCTGCCGGCCATGGCAGCGAGCAGCTCCAACTACCGCGCCCTGGTCTGCGTGTTCCTGTTCGGCGGCAACGATTCCAACAACAGCGTGATTCCGCTCGACGACGCGGACTACCAGGCATACCAGTCGGCGCGCGGCGCCCTGGGCCTGGCCACCAGCTCGCTGGTTCAGGTGAGCGATGCGACCGGCGCGCCCTACGGCTTCCACTCGCTGCTCACCGAGCTTGCGTCGCTGTTTAGCAGCAAGCAACTGGCTGTGGTGGCCAACGTCGGTCCGCTGGTGGCGCCGCTGACTCGCGCGCAGTACCAGGCGCAGCAGGGCTTGATTCCGTCCAACCTCTTCTCTCACGCCGATCAACAGTTGGAATGGCAGACGTCTGTCGCGCAGGGCAACAGCCCAACCGGTTGGAGCGGCCGGGCCGCCGATTACATCACGGCGCAGAAGATCAATTCCTCTTCGTTCCCGGTCTTCATGTCGATGGCGGGCAACGTGCTTCAGGGCGCGGGGGCGAACACGCAACTGGTGGCGGTGGCGCCGGGCCAATCCTTGCAGCTTGCCGGCTTCAACAGCTCCGCCGCTTCCCAAGCGCGCTGGAACGCGCTCAACAGCCTGATCTCGACCGATAGCGGCGTCGCGCTGGTGCAAGCGGCCAACAACACGCTGGCCAACAGCATCAGCGATGCCAAGGCGCTGACCGACGCGCTGAGCAAGTCCACCCCGCTCAAGACGCAGTTTCCCAAGACCACGCTGGCGGCGCAGCTTCAGCAGGTGGCCGAGATCATCCAGGTGCAGGCCGATCTGGGAATGAGCCGGCAGATCTTTTTCTGCTCGCTTGGCGGCTTCGACACTCACACCGCCGAACTGTCGACGCACGACCAGCTCTACCCGCAGGTAAGCCAGGCGCTGGCTGCATTCTACGATGCCACTGAGGAACTGGGCGTGGCGGACAGCGTCACCACCTTCACCGAATCCGATTTCAATCGTACCCTGCAGCCCACCTCCGGTTACGGCAGCGACCATGCCTGGGGCGGCCATCACTTCGTGCTCGGGGGCGCGGTCCAGGGAGGGAAGATCTTCGGCAAGTTTCCGTCGTTGCAATTGGGCGGGCCGGACGATACCGACGTGCGGGGGCGATGGATACCCACCACTGCGATCGATCAGTACGGCGCCACGCTCTGCTCCTGGTTCGGCATCCCCGGCTCCGGCCTGGCCGGCGTGTTTCCGAACCTCGCCAACTTCCCGACGGCCGATCTTGGCTTCCTGGGCTGAATTCGAAGCTGTAGCACACGGGGGCGCGCTGGCCGTGCGCTACTGTTGGACCGTCAGGTTCACACCCTGGGGTGATGACACTCCATTGACCGTAGCGACAATCGGGTAATCGCCATTGGGCAAGTTCGGCACGGTGACGTAGAGCTGGTACAGTCCGGCGGATCCCGGTGATAGCGCAGTCCACTGCACCGTCGCGGGGGTCCCCCCGATCGTTACCGTGACTCCGGAGACGAGGCACGTTTGCGTCGAACTCGGGATTATTTGGCCAGCCGGAGCGGGTGGAGTGGTGGCGCCAAATCCAGTGCCCCATAGATAGATGCTCTCGCCCGGCTGGGCAGGCGTGGTAGGCGTGCTGAACGTCTCATTCTTTATCAGCCAGTTATAGTTAACGTCAGTAGCGACCGCATAGTTGCCCGGCCACTCGAAGAACGCCGGCTGCACAGCGGCCGACTGGGTACTGTACGGCTCGCTGGTTCCCGCTGGCGTGGTTACGGTAACCGATGTAGAACCCGTACCGAGGCCTGGCGCCAGGACATTGATCTGCCCGGGACTAACATAATATACATAGGCAGGTGTTCCCCCCACGCTGACGCTCACGCTCGCGAGCGTGGTAGGTAATTGCAAGTTGACGATATAGTCATACCAACTCGAAGCCGGCCAGCCGGCGGGCGCGAAGTTCGATCCGTAAATCGAGATATAGGTCCCCGCCGCGACACCCAGTTGCCCGCCTGCGCTGTTCGCTATCCCAGCGATTTCCGGCAATGGTGCGGACACCCCAGCCACTGGCACCGCGCGAAGGTTATCAATGTAATATGTTGAGGCGGATGGAAGACTTACGAACAAGCTGCGCACATTGGTCAAATCCGGCGTACCGCCGCCGCAATCGAGCGGCGTGGACAGTTGCTGTGACGGCAGCAGTGGCAGCGTTAGTGTGGTGGCGCCGAACAACTCAAGCGGTTCCCAATTCTCGCTCTGGCACCAAAGCCAATTGGAGCCTGACTGGAACGCAACGGCCGAGTAACCTCCGACTGTGGTCGGTGTGACATCCACCGCCAAGGACGGCCATGACGAGAGATCGACCGGTGTAGGGAGAGTGACTCCGAACCAGCCAGGCCTGGTCACATTTACTTGCAGCGAGTATTCCCCCTCGGTGTTAAAGGTCGGGCTGACGGCAACCGTACCGGCAGCCGGCGACAACGGTCCCCATCCGTCAACGCCTGGTTCGAACGACTCGAGTATCTCACAACACGTCTCGGGACCATTCACAGTTACAAACAGGTAGCCGACATTGGACACCTGTTGGTTGGTGTCCTTAACCGTATAGGAACCAAAGGGAATTCCGACATAGCCGGCTTGGGGCGTAAACTGGATGGTCTGCCCGACGACGTTGAACACGCCGCCAGTGACGGCGAGGGATGTCTGCCTGTTCTGCGGGTCGGGACCGAGATTGATGCTGGCAGGGTCGATTGTTGCCCCCCCGTAAGCGACGTCATTCGACGATACGTCGAGGGTAACCGTCACGGGCTGCCCAAAGGGCGTCGCGGCCCATTGGTTGCCAGCGACGGGCGGGAGCGGTTGGGTCGGGCCTGCCATCAATTGGGCGAAATCGTCCATCAGCCACAGCACCGGGCTGCCCTCTTCTTCATCGAATGTGCTCTCCGCTTCCGCATTGGCGGGTAGAGGCGTGCCGGGCAGGACGTCCCAGAACATGGCGCCGCTGCCGACCCCGCTAAATATCCGGTTGGTCCAATCGTTGTAAATAAACTCCTTTGCGTTGCCGGATAGCAAACCGAACTCACCCATATAAAGAGGCTTGCCAAGGCTGGTTGCTATCGACTGTTGGTTGGCGATGAAGGTATCCGACTCTGGAATGCTCCAGCCCCAGGTGTCCGGGTAGAGGTGAAATCCCACCAGATCGACATTCTCAGCTTGAGAGAAGCTCTTGCTATCGACGCCGTTAGCGTTGGAACAGGAGAGAGGATCGCAGATGAAGCCTTCGTCACCCACTGCCACCAGGTGATTCGAGTCGATGCTCTTGACGTACGCTGCCGCGTTGCTGATCCAGGTGACGATCGTTTGCGTGTTGCAATTCCCCGATGTGGGGTATCCATTGGGTGGTCCGGAGCCTCCGCATTCAGGCTCGTTCGCCAGCTCCCACGCCATGATGGTCGGATCGTCTTTGTAAGCTACGTTGTAGGATGGCCCCTGAACCGTATTCTTGTGAGTCAGCACGTGGTTGACCCAGTTCTCGTACCATTGGAAGATCGTGGAGTCGGTGTAGAACTGGTCGTGGTATGCCGGCTGCAAGCCGCGCCACTTGACGTACGTATCCATGCCGCCGAAATCCGTCCAGTTATTGGTCAGGGTCATGATGAGCTTGATCTGCAGCGCGTTGGCTTCGTTGACCGCTAAGTCCACGTTGCTCAAGCCATTAAAGGCGTTGTCGTTGTACACCGGCGCGCCGGTGGTTTGGTTGAAGGACTGAAAGTAGAAACCGTTTCCACAGGTACTGTCGCAAAAGACCCACATGCGGACGACCTTCAAATTTTTGTTGGCCGCGGTTTGCAGAATCTGCTTCACCGTCGATTGGTTGGAATACATCAAGGGATAGGAATTGGTGCCGCCGAAGCGGAAGGGCAAGCCGCCCAGCGTCAGCGTGCCGTTAGGTGTTGCCTGCACGAACCCGCTTCCCTGGCCCCACGCCAGCGAAGCCAATCCAAACAAGAAGAGCGCAGCGCCCCAGATACGCTTGTCCAGTAACCGAAAGATCGTCGGCATTGCTTTTGACCCCCTGCCCGCGCACGCGAGATGTGGCGAGCCTACAGCCATTCGCGCGGGCCCGGCTCCCACCCGGCCGATCCGGCTGCACATTCGAATGACTTGCGTACGATTTTACTATGTGGCGCGGTGGAAGGGATCGGCCATTGTGGTGCAGGCGCATACAGGGACGTGATGCCAAAGCGGGCAGCCTGAGAAACCCGCCCCCAAGCGGGCGTTGGCAGGCTGAAGCCCGCCCCACCAGTGCAAGCGGACGACACTCACGCGGCCGGCTCTGGGTGAACCTCGATTTCCTCGGGTTCCACGCCGAGGCGTTCGGGCTCCGGGAGACGGCCCGTGAAATGGGCCCAGCCCCAGAACAGAGCGGTCGAGGAGCTGAGCACGCCGGCAATGGCGCCGATGGTACGTGGGTTCCAGTATTCGCTGGCGATGCCGGCCAGCGTCATCGAAATCAGCATCACCGACCAGGTTGCCGATTCCATGGTGGCGAAGACGCGGCCGCGGAGCCCATCGGGGACGATGCGCAGCAGTTGCGACATGTTGAGCACCGAGCTCATGGCCACGCCGGCGCGCGAGAGGGCGATGAAGAACAGTGCCCAGCCGAAATGGCGCATCTGGCTGAACAGAACGTAAGAGCCGCCGTGGACGATGTAACAGAGCACGATGGCGCGCTTGTAATTGGTGAAGCTGAGGCGGCGGCCGAAGCTGTAGCCGAGCGCGCCTCCCGTCAGCAGGCCGATTCCGGCGAAGCTCCAGACGATGCCCAGGCCGGCGGGGCCGCGATTAAAAACGATCTCGCCGAAAATGGTGAACAGAATTTGCGCCGCGCCGCCGCCGGAGGCCCAGCCCACGTTGATGAGCAGCAGCCCCATCACCAGCGGCACGCCGCGCATGTAGCGCAGGCCCTCCTTGTACTCGTGCCAGGGCCGGACCACTTCGGCTTCGGTGAGCGCGCGCCGCGGCGGATAGAAGCCGCGCCCGGGCAGGCGCAAACGCGAAATGCAACACGCGGAAATCAGAAACGAGAGCGCATTGCCCACGAAGGCCCAGCGGTAGCCGAACTGCATCACGCTGACACCGGCGAGGAAAGTGCCGATGGTGAGCGTGGTCCAACCCGTCGTCTGGGTGAGCGAATTGGCGGTGTGCAGCTCCTCGCGGGTGGCGATGGCGGGAAGAATGGCGGCGCGGCCGGCGGTAAAGAATGGCGAGGCCCCCATCAGCAGCGCGCTCAACGAATAGAGCAGCCAAGTGTCGCCGCGGCCGATGGCGAGGATGAAGCCGAGCGCCACCACGGCGCGGATGAGGTCGCTCGCGATCATCACATGTTTGCGGTTCAGGCGGTCGAGCGCCACGCCGGCCGCGGGCCCGATGAGCATGGCGGGAATGGCGCGCGAAAGCATCACGCCGCTGACTACCATGCCAGAGCGGGTGGCAGCCACGGCGAGGCTGAAAACGGCGATGTTGTTGAAGTGGTCGCCGATCTCGCTGACCACCTGGCCCACCCAGGTGAAGCGGTAGTTGCGGTTCCCGGCGAGGAGCGAGAGGAAGGCGTTCAACCGGTGGTCTCCTCGCGCACCGTGATGGCGTCGATAAATTCGCGATCGAGCGCGTAGCCGAAGCCGGGCTGGTCGCGGATTTCGATGGTGCCGCGCGGGGTGGTTTCCACCGCCGGCTGAATGATGTCGCGCTGCCAGTAGCGGCGGCTGGCGGAAACGTCGCCCGGTAGCACGAAATTGGGCAGCGTAGCCAGCGCCACGTTGTGCGCGCGGCCGATGCCGGCTTCGAGCATGCCGCCGCACCAGACGGGAATGCCGGCCGCCTGTGCCACGTCGTGCAGACGGCGCGCTTCGGCGAACCCGCCAACGCGGCCCAGCTTGATGTTGAGGATGCCGCAGGCGCGCAGCCGGATCGCCTGGGCGGCGTGGTGCGCGCTGCGAATCGATTCATCCAGGCAGATGGGCGTCTGCAAACGCGCCTGCAATGCGGCGTGGTCGATGATGTCGTCGTGCGCCAGCGGTTGCTCAATCATCATCAGGTAGAAATCGTCCAGCTTGCGCAAGTGGTCGGCGTCGGCCAGCGTATACGCGGAGTTGGCGTCGGCCATCAGCTTGATGCGGGGAAAGCGCTCCCGCACACGCGCCACCACGTCGACGTCCCAGCCGGGCTTGATCTTCATCTTGATGCGCTGATACCCGGCGGCCAGCTCGCGCTCGATGGTTTCCAGCAGCTCCTCCACCGAATCCTGTATGCCGATGGAGACGCCGCAAGGGATTTCGCGGCGCGCGCCGCCGCCGATCTTTTTCCAAAGCGGCAGGCCTTCGATGCGCGCGGCCAGGTCCCACACGGCGGTTTCCAGGCCGCCTTTGGCCATGTTGTGGCCGCGAATGTGAGCGGTGAGAGGATAGACCGCCTCCGGGCCATCAAGCTCGCGGCTGATCACGCGCGGGGCGGCGTAATCGCGCAGAATCCGCCACGCCGATTCGGTCCATTCCTCGTTGTAGAAAGGGTTCTCGCCGGCGGTCACTTCGCCCCAGCCGGAAATGCCGCCCGCTTGTGCCTCCACCAGGATGATGTGGCGCTCGTAAGTGCGGCCAAAACTGGTTTCGAAGAAGTGCACCAGCGGCATGCGGATCTGCCGCAGGGTGACGCACTCGATCTTCATAGCCATGGCTCCAGCAGATAGGTTCCCATAGCGGGACCGCGTTCGAACCCGGTCACAGCCAGGCCGCGCGCAAAAGCATCCTGAAACAGCGCGGCGTTGGCTTTCTGAATTTCGCGCGCGCGGGCGGAGTCCTGGCTGCGAATCAGCGCGATATCGGCGGGAAAGGAGATGCGCTCGGCGGCGTGGACGGGCGGCCGCCCGCCTGCCAGCGTCTGCCGCACGCGCGGCGAATCCAGCCACCATTCGGCGGTGCAGCGATCGGTGGGCAGGCCGCCGTGCAGCGGGCTCGCGGTGATGCCGTACTGATTCTCCGTGTAGCGCCGAACGATGGCGCCGAGGCGTTCCAGGTTGAAGTACGCGTTCTTCAGCTCGAGCGGATCGAAGGTCCATTCGATCAGGCCGATGCCGCGGGCGAGCGCGTCCTCGCGCTGGCGGAGCTTGAGGCGGCGGCCGATGCCGGAATCGCGATATTCCGGCAGCACACCCAGCATGTGGCTGTGCAGATACGGCGTGGGGCCGGGCTTGACCCCGGGGATGGCGAAGCAGAAGGCTATTAGGCGATCGCCGTCGTAAGCGCCGAAAATGTGCCCGCCCACTTTGTCTAGCACTACCAGGAACCGCATGGGCAGCAGATCGATGGCATCGAAGCCCCAGACCTCTTGCTGCAATTCGACCACGCAGGCGTACTGGGAGAGTTCGTGCAGCGGCCGAATGTCGATCACGCTTTGGCTTCCTGCCACAGCGCCTCCATTTCCTCAAGGGTCGCATCGGCCGGCTTCTTGCCGCGCTCGGCCAGCTTGCGCTCAATGTAGCCGAAGCGCCGGCGGAATTTGGCATTGGTGGCGCGCAGCGCCTGCTCGGGATCCACCTTCACGAAGCGCGCCAGGTTGACGAGCGTGAAGAGCATGTCGCCCAGCTCGTTTTCCAGTTCGGCAGGCGATCCGCCGCGGCGCGCCTCGGCAAATTCGCTCGCCTCTTCCTGCAGCTTCTCGAGCACCTGCTCGGGGTTCTCCCAATCGAAGCCCACTTGGGCGGCGCGCGAAGTGATCTGCTGCGCCTCCACCAGCGCCGGAAGGGCGCGCGGCACGCCGGCCAGCAGGCCTTCCTCCTGCCGGCCTTGCGCGGCCTTTTCGGCGGCCTTCACCTCGCTCCAGATGCGTTTCACGTCGCCGGCGGTCGAGGCCGATTCCTCGCCGAAAATGTGCGGATGGCGGCGCAGCAGCTTGCGATTGATCGCCTCCAGCGCGTCTTCGATGCTGAAGAGGCCTTGTTCAGAGGCCATCTGCGCGTAGAAGACGGCCTGCAGGATGTAGTCGCCCAGTTCTTCGGCCAAGTCGGGCCAGTCGCGGCGGTCGATGGCGTCGAGCACCTCGTAGGTCTCTTCCAGTGTGTAGGGCTTGATGCTGTCGAAGGTTTGCTCGCGGTCCCACGGGCAGCCGCCCGGCGCGCGCAAGCGGGCCATCAGGGCAAGCAGACGATCAAACTTTTCGGCGGCGCTCAACGGGCGGCTCCGGCCAGGCGCCGGCCCGAGCGCCGGACCAGAACCTCAGTGCGTGTAACTGGCGTTGATGAACTCGTCGACATCTCTATGCATTTTATCGTGCGCCTTGCTGTCGATATAGACCATGTGGCCGGATTCGTAATACGCGAACGCAATATTCTTCCTCACCGGCGGCTCCAGGTTCATGTGCGAGACGGTTTCCTCGATGCCGTTGAAGGGCGTGGCGACGTCATAATAACCGCACAGCACCAGCACCTTCAGAGAGCTCTCCTCGGTCATGGCGGAGCGCAGAACCTCGGCTACCCGGGTTTCGCCGGCGTCGCTCCAGGGCCGCACATTGGCGCTGACTTCGTAAGTCATCTCGCTCTTCCAGCCGAGTTCGCGGCGCAGGTAGTCCTGGAAAGTGGCCACGAAGGCGCCGACATAAGAGGCTTCGCTCGGATCGTATTCGTTGCGCTCGCCTGCGGCATCCACGTCCGTGCCGAGGAACCGCGAATCCAGGCGGCCGACGGTGCGCCGCTGATCGCGCATCAGCTCTTTGAACCACCGTTGCGGGCTGATGCGCAGGTTGGCCTCCTCGATGTACTGCGGCTTAAGGCCGGTGAAGCGGGCTATGTCCCTGACGACCTTCTGATACTCGGCCGGGGTGAGCTGATCGCCTTTTTCGAGCGCCTGGGCGTACTCGCCGTGGGCGAACTGGCGCGCCGCCTGCGCCACGGCTTCGATGCTTTCCTTTTGCAGATCGGGCGGCAGCAGGTGGTGATACCAGGCGGTGGTGGTGTAAGTGGGCAGGAAGAAGATATGGCGGTCGTCGCCGCCCCAGTCGGCAAACGCCACCGTAGAAAGCAGCACAATACCGTTCAGGTAAATCTCGTGGCGATGCTCGAGAACGCCGGCCAATTCCGCCGAGCGCGTGGTGCCATAGCTTTCGCCGATCAGGAATTTGGGCGATGCCCAGCGCTCACTGCGGGTGATGTACTGGTAAATAAAATCGGCGAACCAGTTGGCGTCTTCGATAACGCCGTAAAACTGCGACGCGGTCTGGCCCGGCGCCGGCCGGCTGTAGCCGGTGCTGATGGCGTCGACGAAGACCAGGTCGGTCGCATCCAGAAAGGAATCCTCGTCGTCGACGATGCTGTAGGGCGCCGGCATGCCGTGACCGTCGGGCGTGAGCACCACTCGCCTCGGTCCCATGCCCATGTGAGTAAACAGCGAAGCCGATCCGGGTCCGCCGTTGTAGACGAACGCCACCGGGCGTTTGCTGATGTCGGCGACGCCGTCCTTGGTATACGCCACGTAGAAGAATGTGGCCTTGGGCGTGCCATCATCGGCGTTAATGACGTAAGTGCCGGCGGTCGCGGTGTAGTGGATCTCTTCGCCGCCGATGCGCGCCGAATGGTGGGTGACTACGGCCTTCTCTTCGGGCGGCGGCTGGTGCTTCGCTGCTGGCTCCGATTCGGCGCCCCCGCGCGCAGACGCCGGACGCTGGGCCGGCGGCATGCCGCCTCGTCCAATGCGCTGCGCCGGCGGAGTGGTCATGGTCTCGCCCGGCGGCGGGGCTTGGGCCGCCGCCCATGAGGCCAACAGGCAGGAAAGTACGCTTACCAGAATCGGGCTTTTCATCACCATCGCTGTTTCTCCTTGTTGAACCGCAATCGTATACCCTCAACGCGTGCCCAAGCAAGCGCGCGCGCTTCGTCGTCAGGCTCCCGAGCCGCACCGCCACTTTTCGCTTGACAAGCTCCTCATTTAGTACTAATAAATTAGTATGCGATCGCGAAGCAGTATCCTGACGGGCCAGGAACTGGAAATCATGAAGATCGTCTGGGAGCGCGGCAGCGTGACCGTGCGCGACGTCTACGAGGCGCTGCTGGAGCGCCGCAAGGTGGCCTACACCACGGTGATGACCATGATGAAGATCCTGGAGCAGAAGAAGTACCTGAAGAAGACGCAGGCCGAGCGGGCTTACGTGTACCGGCCGGCGCAGCCCAAGCGCAAGGTGATCGGCGCCATGGTGCGGGAATTCGTCAACCGGGTCTTCAACGGGTCGGCCGAGCCGCTGCTGGTTCACCTGGTGGAAGAGGGCGACCTGTCGCGTGAGGATCTCGAGGAAATCGCGCGGCTGCGCAAGCCGGGGAGGGAGTCATGAACACCGCGCTGGTCTGGAGCAACATTCTGGCGTACAGCCTTCAAATCGGGCTGCTGGTGGCCGTGGCGGCTTTCCTGCCTGCGCTGATGCGCATGCGCGCGGCCGGCGCGCGGCTGTTGTATTGGCAGTTGCTGCTGGCGGCATGCCTGCTGTTGCCGTGGCTGCGGCCCTGGCATCGGGAAGTGATCGCAGCCAACGTATCGGTGACCACGGTTGTGACCAGCATGGCGGCAGCGCCGGCGCCGGCGCGCTTCCATGTCTCGCCGGGCAACCTGCTGCTCTACCTGCTGGCCGCCGGTGTGGTGGCGCGGTTGGCGTGGCTGAGTGTGGGACTCTGGCAGTTGCGGAGTTACCGTCGCCGCGCTGTGCCGCTCGAAAACGAGGGCGTGCGGGCCGAGGTCCTGCTTTCAGCCGAGATTTCGAGCCCGGTGACTTTTGGCTGGCGCCGGCCGGTGATCCTGCTGCCGGAACGGTTTCCGCAACTGGGCGACGCCATGCAGCAGGCCATCCTGTGCCACGAAAACCTGCACGTGGAGCGGCACGACTGGCTTTTCACCGTCGCCGAGGAACTGGTGCGCGCCATACTGTGGTTTCATCCGGCCATCTGGTGGCTGCTGGGCGAAATTCAACTGGCGCGCGAACAAGCGGTGGATTGCCAGGTCGTCAAAATCACCCAGTCGCGCGATCCCTACGTGGATGCGCTGCTCGAAATGGCCGGTGCGCGGCCGGAACTGGATCTGGCGCCGGCGCCGCTGTTTCTGCGCAAGAGGCATTTGAAACAAAGAGTGATGGAAATCGTTCGGGAGGCAACTATGTCGAGAACGCGATGGATTTCCGCCCTGGCCGCAAGTGTGATGTTCCTGGCCGCGGCGACCTGGCTGGTAACGGGCGCATTTCCGCTCGCCGGCGCGCCGCAGTTGGTGTCGGACGCTCCAGGCGTCACGGTGGATCTCGGCGGCGCGCGGCTCATCCACCGCTCGGGAGTGGAGTATCCCGTGGCGGCGATCGCCAAAGGCGTGCAAGGCACCGTGGTGGCCCAGGTCAAGCTGGATGCGAACGGCGTGGTGACCGACGCCAGTATCCTCAGCGGTCCGGATGAGCTGCGCAAAGCGGTGTTGCAATCGGTGCTGAACTGGCACTTCTACAAAGATGCGGACGGCGCGATGCGCCAGGTCAGCGTCACTTTCGAGCTGCCGAAGGAAGGCACGATGCCATCGACAGGTGTGACCGGCGGTGTAGCGGCGGGTGTGAGTGGCGGGGTTGGAACGGGAACCGGTGACGCGGTTGGCGGCGGCGCCAGCTCCTACGGCCGATACGGCAACATAGTGGCCGATCAGTTTACGGTTGACAACAGCGATCTATACACGTCGTCGACCAGCGTGCTGAAGAGCATCGCTGTGAGCGGGATCTCCGACTCTGCGAAAGCCGACCTGTTGGCGCGTTTGCCAGTGCATGAAGGCGACACGCTGCTCGCGAAGATCTCCGACGTGATGTACCAAGTCGGCGAAGCTGTGGCCAAGTTCGATCCGCATCTGCATGTCGGAATCAACATACATAACGGCATCGCCATGATGCGGATCTCGCCGGATGAGCCGACATCGTCCGGAAACGGCGAAACGCCGAAGCGGGTCGATGTGGGCAGCAATGTGCAAGCCCTCCGGTTGATCTCTAAGGTCGATCCGGTTTATCCGCCACTGGCGAAACAGGCGAAAATTCAGGGGACCGTCGAGTTGTCCGCCGTTATTGGCAAGGATGGCAGAGTGCAGGATCTGAGGGTCATTCGCGGCCATCCACTGCTGGTTCAGGCCGCATTGGACGCCGTCAAGAACTGGGTCTACCAACCTACCTTGGTTAACGGCGAGCCGGTCGAGGTGAAAACCTCGATTCAAATCAACTTCGCCCTGGCGTCGTCCGAAAACATCGAAACGGCGAACCGGCTTGAAGTGAGCGGCAATGCGCAAGCGGCCAAGCTGATTACCCAGGTCGCGCCAGAGTATCCAGCCGCGGCGAAGCAAGCCGGCATTCAAGGGACCGTGGTGCTGGAGGCCATCGTTGGCAAAGATGGAACGGTGCAGGACATCAAGGCGTTGAGCGGCCCTCCACTGCTGGCCCAGGCCGCGCTGGATGCCGTCAAGAACTGGGTCTACCAACCTACCTTGCTTAACGGTGAGCCGGTGGAGGTGAAGACCACGATCCAAGTCAACTTCACGCTCCAATAGCGGCAGCCAGCCGCCTTTCGGTCGCGAGCGCGCTCGCGCGACTTGAGACTTCGCTTTGAGCCACGCTTCGAGCGCCCCCCGGTAATTGTTCTCACACGGGCGTTTAGTTGCTAGAATCGTCGAACGTCCTCAAGCGGGCGTGCGGCTTCAGATGGTCACTTGGACACAGACCTATGCCCCGGTTGCCGGCAGTTTGGTTCTGTCGGCGCTGCCGGCGGCT
The DNA here is from genome assembly GCA_049698695.1 of Bryobacteraceae bacterium. Classification (GTDB taxonomy): domain Bacteria; phylum Acidobacteriota; class Terriglobia; order Bryobacterales; family Bryobacteraceae; genus Bog-375. The sequence goes on from JBAVYH010000216.1 coordinate 72,288, forward strand.
TCGCCGGTGGTGGTGCTGCTGGGATTGCTTGCCCTCACCCGTGCGCGGGCGCACTGGGCGGCGTTGGCCGGCCTGGCGGCCTCGCTGGCTGTCGCGATTCTCGTGTTCGGCATGCCGTGGCGGCTGGCTTCGCTGGCTGCGCTCGACGGCGCGTTGTACGGCTTGTTTCCGATCGGCTGGATCGTGCTGACGGCGATCTTCGTCTACGACGTGACGGTGAAGTCCGGCGATTTTGAAGTGATCAAACACAGCATTGCGTCGATCGCCAGCGACCGGCGCGTGCAGGCGCTGCTCATCGCTTTCTGCTTCGGCGCCTTCATGGAAGGCGCGGCCGGATTCGGCACCCCGGTGGCGATTTCGGCGGCAATGCTCATCGGACTGGGCTTCCGCCCGCTGGAGGCTGCGGGCCTGGCGCTGATCGGTAACACCGCTCCGGTCGCCTACGGCGCATTGGGAACGCCGCTGATTGCGCTGGCGGGAGTGACCGGGTTGCCGCTGGAAACCCTCAGCGCCATGGTGGGCCGCATCCTGCCGGTCTTCAGCCTGCTGGTGCCCTTCTGGCTGATCTGGGTGATGTGCGGCTTCCGGGCGATGCGCGAAGTGTGGCCCGCCTGCCTGACTGCCGGCGCTTCGTTCGGCATCGCCCAGGGTTTGATCTCGAACCTGCACGGCCCGTGGCTGGCGGGCATCGGCAGTTCGTTGATCTCCATGCTCGCCATGGTGGTGCTGCTGAAGCTTTGGCAGCCGAAAAGCATTTGGTCGTTTGAACACGAAACCGCCGTGGAACGCGCGGCGGAAGCGGCGGCGCGGCCGGCTCACGGCGGCTGGAGCACGCTGAAGGCATGGATGCCGTGGATTCTCTTGTCGGTGCTGGTGTTCCTTTGGGGCACGCCCGCAGTCAAAGAGTTCCTCAGCGGCGGCGCCAAGGGCCATCCCAATTTCTTGAGTGGCGTCGCGGCGGCGAACTACACCGTTCCTGTGCTCGATAAGGGGGTGATCCGCGCCACACCTGCGGTTCCCAAACCCATCGCCGAGCCGGCGGTTTTTGCCTTCAACTGGCTCTCGGCCACGGGCACCAGCCTGCTGATTACGGGCGTGCTGAGCGGGCTGTTACTGGGATTCTCGCCGCTGGCTCTGGCGAAGATATTCCTCGGCACGCTCCGGCGCGTGCGGCTATCGCTCCTCACCATCGCCGCCATGCTGGCATTGGGCTATACCACGCGCTTCGCCGGCTTGGACGCCACTATGGGCCTCGCATTCGCCAGCACCGGCGTGCTGTTTCCGTTCTTCTCTCCCATGCTGGGCTGGCTGGGGGTTGCGCTGACTGGAAGCGACACTTCCTCCAACGTGCTGTTTGGCGGCCTGCAACAGGTCACGGCGCGGCAGCTCGGGCTGTCGCCCGTCCTTGCCACCGCCGCTAACAGCGCCGGCGGCGTGATGGGCAAAATGATCGACGCGCAGAGCATCGTGGTCGCCGGCGTGGCCACAGGGCAGCAGGGCGGGGAAGGGACGATTCTGCGATACGTCTTCTGGCACAGCCTGGCTCTGGCCTCGCTGGTTGGCGTGGTGGTTTTTCTGGAAGCTTACGTTCTGCCCTGGATCATTCCGCAGGTTGGAAGGTGATCGCTATTCGCGGCGCAGCTTGGCCGCAATGTCGGCGCCGCGGGCGAACTCTTCTTGGACCTGGCGCGTGCGCAGGTTCTCTCGCAGATGTTCCAGCTTCTGGATGTAGAAGCCGAGGGCGCGGTCGATGTGCTCCGTGTTCGTCGCCAGGATGTCGCGCCACAGGTCGTAGGAACTGAGCGCCAGGCGGGTCATGTCGAGCAGGCCGGGGCCGGCAACTTCAAGTTTCGCGCCGGCGGCAAGACGATCGGCGAGCGTGGCGGCGAGCGCGGTGGAAGCAAGCTGCGGCAGGTGTGAGGTGAGTGCCACCACTCGGTCATGCTGATCGCAATCGAGCGTCACCAGCCGTGCGCCGAAGCGGCCCAGCCAGGCGGTGTAGTCGCGTGCGGCGGGGGTTTCGAGCTCGGCCGGATCGTCCGGCGTCAGCACCCAGGTGCGGCCGCGGAAGAGGTCGGCATCGGCCGCGGCGGCGCCGCGCGTTTCCTTGCCGGCCATGGGGTGGCCGCCGAGGAACTGGCCTCGGGTGATCGTCTGCCGCGCCAGATCGACGATCTCGCACTTGGTGCTGCCGGCATCGGTCACCAGCGCGCCCGGCTGCAGCAGCGGGTCGAGATGGCGGATGGTATCGAGGATGCGGCCGATGGCTTGCGAGAGGAAGACCAGGTCGGCGGTTGCGACGGCCTCGGCCAGCGGCGCTCCGCGGTCGATGGCGCCGGCGGCGACAGCGTCGCCGATGGCGCGCGGCGAGCTCACTCCCACGATGGGGCCGTCAAACCCCGCCTTGCGTAGGGCCAGGCCAAACGACGCGCCGATCAGCCCGGCACCGACAATAGCTACGTTCCTCATGAAATGTTTAGTGTAGCGCCGGCGGTCTTTTGCCGCCGGTTCTTTTGGTGCTGGGGCAGGATTCATCCTGCCCCAGCCCGGCGAAGCCCGCACCGCCTTGTTCTGTAGGGGCCGGGCATGCCCTGCCCGCGCTTCCCCTCATGCCAGTGACAACCCCAATCACCACTCCACTCTCCTACTAACTCAATCACTTAGCCCACACCCGCCCGTCAAATCCTTGACACACCCGGCATACTGTAATTGGGACTGTGGCGCCAGGCTCCGCTGCTAGTCCTTACTTCGTGGCGACGAAGCGTTGCACTTAGTTGGTACTGAACTTCCGGCGCCCGTGAACGGCA